>CAVVXK010000003.1:0-815074 GCA_963752185.1 uncultured Planctomycetaceae bacterium
GTAGGGTCAATTTTGGTTTTTGGGGTTCACGGATTCGCGAGATTTCTCTCCAATGGCGGAAGTCATTCCGACCCAAGGAGGGGAGTCATGAACAAGCGGTATGTCGTCAAGCTCGACAAGGATGAACGCAAAGAGCTCGCGCAATTGGTGAAGAAAGAGAGAATCGCAGCGAAGAAACGCACGCACGCCCAGGTGCTCTTGTTGGCGGATGCTGGCAAGCACGGGCCGCGTTGGAAGGACGAGGCCATTGCCAATGCCTGCCAAGTGACGGTGCAAACCGTCGAAAACATCCGCAAGCGCCTGGTGTTGGAAGGCTTGGAAGCGGCCTTGAACCGCAAGAGGCAAGTGCGACCATCGCGTGCCAAGATCCTCGATGGCGAAAAAGAAGCCAAGGTCATCGCGCTGTGCTGCGGTGCCGCACCGTCGGGCCACGCGCGTTGGACTCTGCGACTATTAGCCCAACGCGCCGTCGAACTGCACATCGTCGAGGCGGTTTCGCACGAGACCGTGCGACGTTGCCTAAAAAAAATGAGCTGAAGCCCTGGCAGAAGAGGATGTGGTGCATTCCCCCGAAGCACAACGCGGAGTTTGTTTACCACATGGAAAACGTGCTGGAGGCCTACCAACGCCCGTACGATCCGCGCTACCCGCTGATCTGCATGGATGAGCTGAGCAAGCAACTGACCATCGAAACGCAGACTCCGCTTCGCGCCGCGCCCGGCCGACGTCAGTGTTTCGACTATGAGTACCAACGCAATGGAACGGCCAACGTGTTCGCGTTCACAGAGCCGCTGATCGGCTGGCGGCATCTCGTGGTGACCGATCAGCGCACCAGGATCGACTGGGCCGAAGCGGTTCGCCAGTTGGTCGATATCCATCGACCGAAGGCGAAGCGAATCACGCTGGTGATGGACAACCTCAACACCCACAGCCTGGGTTCGCTGTACGAGGCCTTTTCGCCCGAGGAGGCGCGTCGGCTGATTCAGCGCCTGGAGGTCGTCCACACGCCCAAGCATGGCAGCTGGCTCAACATGGCCGAAATCGAATTGAACGTCCTGACACGGCAATGTCTTGCCCGGAGAATTCCCGACAAACAAACGCTTATCACTGAAACCACTGCCTGGAAGAACGAACGAAACCGCAGTCAAGCAGCGATCGATTGGCAGTTCACCAGCAAAGATGCTCGAACAAAACTGAAGCATCTATACCCAAAAAATTAAAGTTGACCCTACACTAGTCGTTGGCTAGCCGATCGAGCTCGAGGTGCAGCCGCTTGGCGATCAGGTTACTCAATACGCTGAACATGATCGCAGTGGAGAGCCCGAACAGGAGCAGGCCATTGACCGCTTCGAGAGGGCCCAGGAGTTGCCACCGCTCAGACAAATGAACATCCCCGTAACCCAGCGAGGTATAGTTTTGGGCGGAACAATAGAAGGCCTGATGAAAGCTCCCGACCTCGCCGCACACCAGAAAGACGACAGCCCACAAAGCAATCTCAAGCAAATGTGCCGCCGCGGTGATCAGCGAAACGATCATCATGATCGCCACGCTTTTCCAGAATCCGAAAGCGCGGCGGATCAAGCGCAGCGCCAAATTCACGATGAGCGTTGTCGTCATCGCGAAACAGACCAGGCTGACGAGGAACATGCCCGTGGCAACGAGAAGACTCAATCCCATCGGATCTCCCGGGCCGCAGGCCCTGCCAAAGCCTCAAGTCCCGGCTTCGCGGCCGCTTGCTGCTAATCCTGTTCGCCAAGAGTTTGAACATACGTCTTGCCGTACGGATAGAAGAGATCCTTGCGGCCTTGCTGCCACGCGGCTTTGAGTTCCGGTGTTGTGATGTCCCAATCCGGCCGGCATTTCCTCGTCACGACACGAAGGTCCAGGCGAAGCTCGTCCAGCGTCGGCCGGCCGAAGAACCAGTAGCCGTTGTAAATCTTGTAGACGACAAGACCCGGCTCGAGAACGAGCGTATGCGGAATCATCGGATTGTGGACGGGATCCGTGTACTCCGCGATGTCGAGATCTTTCTGAATCTTGCGCGCTGCGTCGGACAGGAAAGGCCAGTGCGCGCCGATACCCGAACGAAGCTCCCGCGTCTCGGTGATGTTGTCTGTGCTGATCGTGACGAGCCGGCAATAGCCGACCTCGATCTCCCGGTGAAGTTGCAGAAGTCCTTCATGCTGCCGGCGATCCTTGGGGCAAAAACCGCCACGGCTGAGGACGAGAACCATGGGATTCTGTCCTTGCAGTTCGGAGAGCTTCCGCCGTGTCGCGGTGTGGTCGGACAAGTCGTAGTCAGGAAAGACAGCCCCCGGAACGATGTCAGGTCGCATCGAAACTCCTTGGAGTGATTGCGCTCAACCTTTCTTCTCTCTCGGAATGAACCCGGGAACGCCGGTCTGCACGACGGCATTGAACCGGATCCGCGACGTGATGCTTTCGCTAATCTCCCGCACGGCGTCTTCAGGAAGCGTGGAGACATCAAAGTTCTCATTGATCCATTTGGGGGTCGTCGCGGTGGTCAGGAGGGCGGTTCCGCGCTGGATCGCCCAGGCGAGCAAGACCTGCGCCGGGGTCTTGTTGACGCGCTTGGCGATCGCGGTGATGACCGGATGTTCGACCAGCTTGGGCTCGGCACCATGCCCCAGCGCCGCGAAAGCTTGCAGCACGATGCCGTTCATTTTGCAAAAGTCCAAAAGTTCCCATTCCGGGAGATATGGATGGGATTCGACGTGAACAACTGCGGGCTTGATCCTCGCCGCTTCAAAGATCGCTTTCGTCTGCTCGAGTCCCACGTCGGATAATCCGATGGCCTTGCACTTGCCCCCGTCCACGAGGCCTTCGAGGGCCCTCCAGGTATCCAACAACGTCACCCCTTTGTCGTAAATCACGTTGCCGTTTGCGTCCCTGGGGTCTTGCTCCTCTCCCGGTTGGAAGGCAAAGGGGGTGTGAATGAGATAGAGATCCGCGTAGTCAATTTGGAGCCTCTTGAGGCTGGCGTCGAAGGCGGGCTTGACGCGTTCGGGACGATGATTGTTATTCCAGACCTTCGTCGCGATAAACACGTCTTCCCGCTTGATCTTCCCCGCCTTGAACACCTCCTGCATCGCTTCGCCGACCTCTTTTTCATTTCGGTAGCGTTCCGACGCGTCGAACGCACGAAATCCTGTCTCCAGCGCCAACTTGGTCGCAGTCTTGGTTGCCACGGGATCGGGAATCAGTGTGCCAAAGCCGAGGGCGGGAATCGCAGTCGATCCATTGTTGAGGGCGATCTTCGTGTTGCGAAGGTTGTCGTTCTCGACCATTGTTGCACCACTTGAAATGAGCCAGGTGGACTTCAGCCCCGCGAACGTCGCGGAGCGTCTCTAAATGTCGATGACCAGGTCTTCCTTGGGGCGAGAGCAGCAAGTCAACAGGTTCCCAGCCGCCGGCGGCTCAAGCGGCTTGGGATCATAGTCTACCGACCCGGAAATCAGCCCGCACTCACAGGTATGACAAACTCCGGTTCGGCAAGACCAGCGCACCGGGACGTCGCAAGCTTCCGCGAGCTCGAGCAGATTCTGAAACTTGGGATCCCAGGAAACCGTGAGGCCGGCGCGAGCAAAGGAAATTCTTGGACCCTCGCTGGGCGACCCGGCAGGCGCGTGCGGTCGCACGCCCGGCGCTTCCTTCACACCCGGTGTGATGGACTTGCCGGAACCGAAATTCTCCGTGTGAATGCGATCAGGGACGACGCCCCAACCACCGAGTCCGGCCTTGAAGTCCTCAAGGAAGGCGGGAGGGCCGCACAGGTAAAACTCGGATTCGCGGGGTACGCCCAGCTTCGCGAGGACCGTTGCGGTCAGGCGGCCGGCAGCATCGAAGTCGACGCCCAACTGGTCAGCCGCGTCGGGCCGGCTGTACTGGACGTAGCTCCGGGCATGCGGCAGTTTAGCCAGCACGTCGCGTACTTCTCGGGCAAATGGGTGATGCAGGCGGTTGGGCGCTCCGTGGATCCACCAGACCCGGCGCGGCGACGTCTGTGCCGCCAGCGCGTGGAGCATGGCCAGCACCGGAGTCACACCCACCCCAGCGCTCAACAGCACCACAGGCAGTTCGCTCGGCTCCAGTATAAAGGCGCCGCGGGGGCGCTGACATCCAAGACATCTCCTGCGCGAACGTGCCTGCTCAGGTAAGTGCTGGCGATTCCGTGCGGTTCCTCTTTAATGGCGATGCGATAACGACCAGCGTTCGGCAGATCGGACAGCGAGTAGCATCGCAATACGGGAGGCGAGTCAGCTTGTGGACGAAGTCGCACCACCACGAACTGCCCCGGCTGTGGGACCGTCAGAGGGCGACCATCCACCGACTCCAGCATCAATGAGACGATGCTGCTGCTCTCGCGATCCATTCGGACCACTTTCAGAGACCGGAATCCCGGAGCAGCCGTGATGCTCTGTTCGCGTGACATGAGTCCGGCATTTCCTGTGCGCGAATCCGGCTGCGTCATTTGCCGGAGCAGAGCGTCAAATGAAGACTTCCAGCCCGGGCTCAGGGCCGGGATGCGCAGAGCCCGTTCAAGCTCTTCTTTGTCGGGCCCGGGAAGATAGAGCAGCGCGTCGGCCGCGGCGACCGAGAGTCGTTCCGGAGCCTCGGCAACTTTGACGATTTCGTCGCCGGCCCCGACCTCGCCCTCTTCCAGGACACGAAAATAGAACCCAGGGCGGCGATGTTCGACCAGCAAGGCCGCCATCCTGGGCTCGTCCATTCGCATGCCAACACGGTAGCACGTCACGCGCGGCTGCGTGACTTCGAATAGCGCCGTGCCGATCCGGAAGCGGTCGCCAATCGCGACCTCGTTGTCCGCCAGGCCTTCGACCGTGAAATTTTCTCCAAATTGGCCGAGGGTAAAATTCTGCCGCTTGAGCTCCCGCTGCCAGTAGCGATAAGAATCCATTTGGTAGACAAACACCGCGCGGTGCTCTCCGCCGTGCCCGGCCAGATCACCTTGCGCGTCACCATCGATATTCAGCCGCCGAACCAGGCGCCGTCCATCGACAGGCTCCTTCCACACGGACGTATAGACCGTCTTTCCTCGCCACGCGATTTCGCGGGGTCGGCCCACGTTAACGGACAGCAACCGTGCCATATGGCTGCGACGGTACGACACACCGAGCCAAGAAGCCATCTATTGACGCAGCGGATCGCACGCGACTCGCCGCCGCGCCCGGCGACGACGGCAACTGCTCGCGCAGCCAGTCGCGCCCGCTGGAACTCGGTGGACCGTCCAGCCTAAAATGGCCGGTCCAGCGCGAAACCGCGAAGCCATGCTCTGCCGGGCCGAGGGGCTGACGGCACCCTCTTTGGCCCACTCGGGCTGGGCGAGATTGTGCCCGATCTCGTGGCGTCTCATTGCCGGTTGAGGAACGCATGAAGGGACTGATCCGCGCTTCGCTCGGCAACCCGCACGCTGTGATCGTCGCCATGCTGACGATTGTCGTGATGGGTGTGTTGTGCCTGACGATGATCCCCGTCGACATCCTGCCAATCTTCAAAGCCCCCGCGGTTCAGGTGCTCACGTTCTACTCAGGCATGCCGGCAAACTCTGTCGAGAAGGATATCACCAACCGTATCGAACGCTGGACCGGCCAGGCAGCCAACATGAGCCGGCAGGAGTCCCGCTCGATCGTCGGCGCCAGCGTCGTGCGAAATTACTTTCAAACGGCCGCCGATCCCAACGGGGCCCTGGGCCAGGTGATGTCGCTGGCGACGGGTACGCTCCCCACACTGCCGCCGGGCACGCTTCCCCCGGTTGTCCTTCCGTTCGATCCCACGTCGACAGTTCCGGCATGCATTGTCGCGCTCGACAGCAAGACGCAATCCGAATCGACCTTGTATGACGTGGGCCGCTATGAAGTCCGCAACATGATCATGGCGATTCCCGGGGCGGTGGCCCCCGTTGTCTTTGGCGGCAAGGTGCGGGTGGTGCTGGCCTATCTCGATCGCCAGAAAATGCAGGCCCGGCAGATCACCTTGACCGACGTCATGAACGCCCTCGACCGGTACAACCTGTTCATGCCGACCGGCGACGCGAAGTTCGGCGATACCGACTTCGCCATCGATTCAAACTCGATGTACAACGTCGTCGACGAAATGAAGGGCATTCCGCTCCGCACGGAACTCGGCAACGCCACCTATTTGGGCGACGTGGGCACGCCCGAAGACACGAGTTTCATCCAGACCAACATCGTTCGCGTCAACGGGCGGCGGCAGGTGTATATTCCCGTCTTCCGGCAACTCGGCTCCAGCACGCTGAGCGTGGTCGACAATCTCAAGGCCGAAGCGCCCGACATGGAACCGAAGCTGACGCGGGGCGACATCAACCTCAAAGTCGTCATGGATCAGTCCGTCTACGTCCGCCAGTCGATCAAGGCGCTCGTGCAGGAGGGATTCGCGGGGGCCGTTCTGTGTTCGCTGGTGATCCTGATCTTCCTGGGCCAACTGCGGATGACTGTGATCGCCATCTGTACCATTCCGCTTTCCGTCTTGGGAGCGATCATCGGGCTGTATGCCACGGGATATACCATCAACGTCATGACCCTGGCCGGCTTGGCATTGGCCATCGGCCCTCTGGTCGATAGCGCGATCATTTGCCTGGAAAATACGCACCGGCACTTGTCCCTGGGTGACAACCTGTACGACTCGGCGCTTTTGGGGGCGAGCGAAGTGGCCATGCCCGAGCTGGTCTCTTCGCTCTGCACGTTCCTGGTCTTGGCGCCTTTGGCGTTGATGCCCGGAACGGGCGCCTTTTTGTTCCGCCCCATGGCCTTTGCCGTCGCCTTTGCGATGATCGTCGCCTATATCCTGTCGCGATCCTTCGTGCCGTCGATGTGTGCGCTGCTCCTCAAACCGCACGGGCACGAGGGGCATGAGACGCCTCGCGGACCGATTGGCCAGGCGTTCGCCGCCTGGG
Source organism: uncultured Planctomycetaceae bacterium (assembly GCA_963752185.1). Taxonomy (GTDB): domain Bacteria; phylum Planctomycetota; class Planctomycetia; order Planctomycetales; family Planctomycetaceae; genus DASPSM01. Next base: position 6,956 of record CAVVXK010000003.1, read on the forward strand.
AGGCCCTGATTGATCGGGGGATCGCCGCCTATGTGCGGGCACTCGATTTTGTGCTCTTGCACCGCAAGGCGACTGTCGCTTTGGGCGTCAGCCTGTTGCTTGCCGCGATTTTGATTCTCGGTCCGGTGCTGCGTCGCGACTTCTTTCCCGAAGTCGACGCGGGCGCGTTTCAGATCGAGGTGCGCGCCCCCACCGGCACACGGATCGAGCGCACCGAGGAGCAGATTGGCCGCGTGGAGCAAACGATCCGCAACGTCGTCAAGAAAGATCTCCTCACCACGATCAGTGAAATCGGCGTGGTTGCCGACTGGTCGGCGGCGTACACGCCCAACGCCGGTCCGATGGACGCGGTGATCAAGGTGCAGCTGGAAGCCGAACGCGAGCACTCGGCGCAGGAATACGTCGCGATTCTGCGCGAGAAATTAAACAATGAGTTTGGCCCTTATCTGACGTTCGCTTTCGACGCCGGCGGCATGATCCGCAGTGCGATGAATGAGGGACGATCGACACCCATCAACGTCCGCTTGGTGGCCAAAGACATGGTGAAAGCCCGGGCGACGGCCGCCGCTATTCAAAAACAAGTCGAAAAGATACCTGGCATCGTCGATGCGCGGATCATCCAGCGACTCGATTATCCCGAGTTCATGATCGACATCGACCGGGCCAAGGCGGCCGACCTGGGTCTGACGCAGGCCGACGTCATTAAAAACGTCGTGGCCGCGCTCAATTCGAGCATTCAATTCAACAAGAAGAATTTCTGGATCGACCCGGTTAGCCACAACCAGTACTTCGTGGGCGTGCAATACCCCGAGGCCGACATCCGGTCGGTCGAGACCCTCTTGAACATTCCCATCACCAGTCCGACACAGCGCGAGCCAGTGCCGTTGCGGAACGTCGCCGCCATCCGCCGCAGAGAAGTGCCCGCCGAAATTAACCACACCACCTTGCAATCCACGATCGACTTGACGATGGGTGTTTACGGTCGCGATCTGGGCCACGTGGCCGACGACGTGGCCCGCGTCGTCGACAAATTCGGCAAAACGGTCTCGCCGGGCGTCTGGAAACCGTACGAAGTCGACAGTCTCAACCAGCTCATCGTTGATCAGCAGCATCCGGGGACCGCTGGTTCGCCAAATTACGTGGTGCTGGCTGGAAGCAAGCTCGAGATCGTGGGCGAGTATTCGCGGATGCAGGATACGTTTCGCAATCTCGGGATCGGGCTCATCCTCGCCTCGCTTTTGATGTATTTCCTGATGGTGGCGCTCGACAAATCTTGGATCGTTCCGTTTACGGTGATGTTCACCGTGCCGCTCGCGCAGGCCGGCGTGATTCCCATGCTCTATCTCACCGGCACGGCGCTGAATGTGCAGTCGCTGTTGGGGATCATCTTCGTCGTGGGCATCAAGGTGGCCAACACGGTCCTCCTCAGCGATTTTGCCCAGGAACTGCGCCGGCACGAAGGTCTTTCGCCGACCGCGGCGATTCGCAAAGCCGCCGCGATCCGCGTCCGGCCGGTGACGATGACGGCGTTGGCGGCCTTCTTTGCGATGATTCCGGCCGCGCTGGCTCTCGAGCGAGGAAGCGAGGCCAACGCCCCGCTGGCACGCGCCATTCTGGGCGGGCTGATTGCCGGCGAACCGGCAACACTTTTTGTGCTGCCATGCCTCTATTCCCTGATGGTCAAGGACAAGCCGGGTTCGCGGGAAGAGCCGCACGACGAAGAGCCGGCGCCGAACACGTCTAAGCGCCTCCGCGGAAACAAGATTTCCGATCTGGATATTCTTTTGCCAGACGGCGAACGGCCAGGAGCAAGTCACTCAAGCGATCGTCGACAGCCCGTCAAATCGTTAATCCCGGCAGAATCGTTAAATTCGGCAAGTTGATCAGGTCGATGATTTGATTAGGCAATTGAATCGGCCGATGAATAAAGATCCGCACGGCCCCGCGGTGCTCGCGCCGGGTGAAGACGGCATGAATGTCGACAGCCAAATGAATCGGGCCAGGATCGGTCTACTGCTTTTCCTTCTCGGAATGGCCCTCGCCGAGAGTCCGCCAGACCGTTCGGCACGGGCCGCTGAGCCGACGCGTTTGATGCCGAGCTCAACAGCGCCTCGCCCCGCGGAGCCCGATGACGGCCTGATGACGATCGACCTCAGTTCGGCTTTGCGGTTGGCCGGCGTTCGCAACCTTGAGATCGTCGTCGCCCAGCAGCGGGTCGAGGCGACAGTGGCTGGCCAGCAAATGGCGGCAGCTCAAATTCTGCCGAATCTCAATGCTGGGTCGAACTTCGACGCCCATACAGGCGAACTGCTCACCAGCACGGGCGCACTCCTGGCGGTCAATCGCAGCGCTCTCTACGTGGGGGCAGGCGCCATTGCGGTCGGATCGAGTCCGCCCCAGGCTCCTGGCCTGCAATACAACCTCAATGTTTCGACGGCGATCTTCAACTACCTCGTCAGCCGCCAGAACACCAATCGAGCGCGATTCGATCGTCAGGCGGTCGACAACGACGTGTTGCTTAATGTGGCGGTCGGCTATGCGGAATTGCTGCGTGCCGCGGGAGCCGTGCGCCTGGCATTGCTCACCCGAAACGACACGGCGGAAGTCGCCCGGCTGACCGCCGATCATGCAAAAGCCGGCCAAGGGCGGCAGGCCGATGCGAATCGCGCGGCCACCGAGCTGCGGCAGCGTGAGCAGGATGTCGCCGAAGCGGATGCCCGGCTGACGCAGGCCTCCAACCGGCTCTGTCAACTTCTCAATCTCGACGCGACGACGCGCTTGCGGCCGATCGAATCCCAGGTGGTGCCGGAGCCCGTGGTCCCCACGCGGATTCCGCTGCCGGAACTCCTGGCGACGGCCCTCCTCAATCGTCCGGAACTTCGGGCGCGGCGAGCGGCGATTGAGGCGGCGCTCTTGGAACTCCGCGGGGCGAAGCTGCTCCCCTTTTCGCCGACGGTGCTGGCCGGGTTCAGCGATGGGGCCTTTGGCGGCGGCAGCAGCTACGCCGTCACTCAGGGGCAGCCACGCTTTGGAAATTTGGACGACCGCGGCGACATCGACGTGGCGGTTTACTGGTCGCTCCTCAACCTGGGGTTGGGAAATAAAGCGATGATCGACGCGGCCCGTGCGCGGCTGGGTGCGTCGCAGTTCGAGGAATTGGTGGTGCTCGATCGCGTTCGCCAGGAGGTTGCCGACGCTTACGTCCGTACGCAGGCCCGCTTTGCCGAAATCGATCTCCAAGCGCGGGCCGTGCAGTTGGGGACCCGCGATGCGCGAAGATCTTCTGCGCATGCGCGGATTGGAAGGCCGGCCGATCGAACTGCTCGATAGCCTGCGGCAGGCAGCCGAAGCCCGGACCGATTACCTCAACGCGATCATCGGGTTCGATCGGGCGGAGTTCCAGTTGTATGTGGCGCTCGGCGCTCCGCCGGCCGACACGCTGGCCCGGCCGGTTCCCGACGAAGTCCTGCATCCGCCGGCCCAAATTCTGAAGCCGTGAGACGACAATGAGCCGCGAGGTGCGCCTACATTCGTTTCCGCGGGCTGGCCGTTGGGCCGGAAGAATGTTGCTGTTCGTGGTTCTCACGGCTGTCCTCGTGTCACACACTTCGTCGAGCCGGGCCGACGACGAGTTGCTGAAGCAGTATTTGAATCAGAATCTCACGCCGATCGATCTGCTCAGGCGCGCTTCGATTGGCCGGAGTGCAGAACTCCCAGATTCTCCTGGCCCAGCAGCGGGTGCTCGAGGCGGTCGCTCTGCGTCAGCTCGCGGCAGCTCAATTCCTGCCGACGCTCAACGCCGGTTCGCACCTCGACGCCCACTCGGGCGTCTTTCAGAATTCCCATGGAGAGATCATCAGCGTGAGTCGCGACTCGCTGTACGTCGGTGCCGGCGCCTTTGCGACCGGGACCGGAACGGTGACGATTCCAGGCGTGGTACTGACGGGCATCGTCTCGGACACGATCTTCAACTTTCTGATCAGCCGGCAAGAGATCAATCGACGCCAGTTCGAGAGCGCCGCAGTTTCGCAAGACACGCTGCTGGACGTCGCGTCGGCCTACATCGAGCTTGTTCGGGCCGAGGGACTTCACGCCGTGGCCCTGCTCACGCGGGACGACGCCGCGAGGTGGCGCGGTTGACGGCGGCCCAATTGAAGGCGGGCCAAGGGCGCAAGTCCGACGCCGATCGCGCCGCGACGGAGCTGGCACGCCGCGAGGCGATCGTAATCCAGATGGAGGGGGAAATCGGGACCGCGTCCGCACGGCTGTGCCGGCTCTTGCATCTGGACCCCTCGATGAGGCTCCATGCGCTCGATGAGAGAGTTCTGCCACGATCGATCGTGCCCGACCCGATTCCTCTGCCCGAGCTCTTGGCCATCGCCCTGTTGAACCGGCCCGAATTGAAAGAGCGGCGGACGGCCGTCGTCGAGACCCTGCTGGTTCTCGACCGGGAACGCTGGCTGCCCTTCTCGCCGACGGTCTATCTCGCGTACAGCGTGGGGGATTTTGGCGGCGGGAGTAATCTCGTGGCGCAGCCGGTCGGCTCCGGTCCTGACGCGCTCGGCGACCCGCGGTTCGGCCTCTTCAGCGGCAGGCAGGATTTCGACGTCATGGCCTATTGGACCGTGCTCAATTTCGGGATCGGCAACAAGGCGCTGATCGATGCGGCGCGCAGCCGGTTGCGCAGTGCCGATCTGCGGCAAGTCGCGACCCTCGACCGGATCCGAGCCGAAGTTGCCGGTGCCTACGCCAGGACCCACGCGCGATTTGCCCAAATCCGCACCTGCGAGCTGGCGATCGAATCGAGCACGGAGGCCTACCGCGAGGATCTCCGACGCATTTTGGGGCTGATCGGGCTGCCGCTGGAACTGGTCAACAGCCTGCGCCTCCTCGGGCGGTCCCGCGTGGCCTACACCAACGCCATTCTTGATTACGACCGGGCCCAGTTCGAGTTGTATGTGGCTCTGGGCAAGCCGCCCGCGGACGTGCTGGTGAGACCCGCGGGCGAGAACGGTGAAGACCCGGCGGCACGATTGGCCCCCCTGCCGCCGCCCGCTCCAGCGGCCGCCAGGTGACTGCCGCAACTGCCTCGTGCAAATTAGAAGACAAGCGACCAAGTGATGCGCGTGACTTTCCCAACGCCGAACCTGACCGCCTGCCGCCGACTGAGGCACAGCGCGTCTCGATTCGCGATTGTCGCGGCAAGCTGCTTCGCCCTCCTGTTTGTCGAAACTGCGTTGCCACCGATCCGCGGCGATGACCAACGGGCGCCAACAACGGCGGCGGTCGCTGGCGCGGGCGGCCGGTTCATTGTCGTCGACCTTGTGCCTCCTTTGCCGGCTCCGCCTGTCGGTCCGGACGAGACAGAACCGTTGCGAAAGCCGGCTGCGGTGGGCGACGAAATGCTTGGCCTCGCCCGCGAGTCGATCGTCCCGGTGACGGGCGAGGAATACATGGTCGACCTGTCGACCGTTCTGCATCTGGCGGAGGGCCAGAATCCTACAATCGCGCTGGGACGCGAGGCGATTCGGGAGGCGCTCGCTTTGCAGCTCCAGGCGCGCCCTGATGGTCCCGTCGCTCAACGGCGGCGCCATGTATCACGATCATCAGGGCAGCCTCCAAACCAGCGACGGACAGATCGAGAGAATCAATTTGCAGTCCGTCTATTTCGGCGGAGGCGATTTCACGTACGGATCGCAGACCGTCTTGATTCCGGCCGTGCACCTCATCGGAAATGTCGGGGACGCGTACTTCGCGCCTCTGGTCGCCCATCGAATCGTCGACAGTCGCAGCGCCGACTCGCGGGGAATTGAGAATACCGTTTTGCTCGAGGTCGCCCGCAGGTACTTGGAACTCGTCGGATCGCAAGCCGCGCTCGAGGCGATCCGGCGTTCCGAAGACAACATTCTGCAAATTGTGCACGACACGGCGGCATTTGCCCGAACGGGGCAAGGCCGCGTCGGCGATTACAACCGGGCCCGCACGCAAGCCCTTTTGCTGCATTCGCGGGAAGAGCGGGCCCAGGAGACGGTCGCCGTGGCTTCGGCCGAGTTGGCCCGCACGCTGCACCTCGATCCATCGATCCGGCTGGTAACGGCAGGGTCGGCACTGGAGCCCGTGCAACTGGTCGATCCCAGCTATCGTGTCGAAGAGTTGGTGCAAATGGCCCTCAATGCGCGGCCCGAGTCGGCCGCGCGAACCGCCGATATTGCCGCGGCCGACTATCGTCTCAAACAGGAATATGCACGCCCCTGGCTCCCCATCGTCTCGGTCGGCTACAGCGCCGGAGGATTTGGCGGAGAGGGGAGTGTGGCGGGTTTGCCGTTTCACGAGTCCGGACGGACCGACTTTGACGTCTACGCTTTTTGGACGATTCAGAATCTCGGCTTCGGGAACGCTGCCATCCAAAAGGAACGCCGCGCGGAACGGGACGATGCCATTGCTCAACGGGGCCTGGTGCTGAACCAGATCGGCCGCGAAGTCACGGATGCTTACGCCCAATTCCAGGCGCGGCGGCAACAGCTGGACCTGGCCCGCGGCCGCCTCGAAACGGCAGCGGCGGGCGCTCGCGAAGAAATCAACCGCACCCGCGGAGGCGAGGGGCTGCCGCTGGAGGCCATCAACAGCGTGAACCTGCTTGTCGATGCCCGCGACGAATTCATCGCGGCGCTCGTCGGTTACGATCTTGCTCAATTTCAACTCTTCGTCGCCATCGGCGAAACGCCCAATGCGGCCCTCCCCGACCCGCTCCAAGTCGGGGCCGCGACGAACGGTAATCATTAGCGGTCGTTTCCCGCGACGAGCCATCAAACCCAAAAGACTCGAAGCCCTTGAAAGGGTGTTACAATCCAGTAGAAAGTGATACGGCGCCGGATTTGCAGTCCGTGCTGATCCTGAAGGTCTTTCGATGGCGATGAACGTACAAGCCCGGCTCGAGTCGGTTGGACACAGGATTGCCCGCCGACGATGGATCGTCGGCAGTGTGGTCGTCGCGGCTGTGCTGTTGTTCTTCGCGTATCGGTGGACCAGGTCGAGTGGCGAGCCGGTCGCGACGTCGGGCTCGAGCGATAGTCCACCGGCCGCCGCGCAGCCGGCCGCCTCCGATCAATCTTCCCGCTCCTTGCACGTCGAAGTCGTCCGGCCGACTGTCGGAGGCCTGACCCGCTCGATTTCGGAACCGGGCACCGTGAAGGCGTTTCAGTACGCCGATCTGTACGCCAAGGTGTCGGGCTACCTCGAAGTCCAAAATGTGGACATCGGCGACGCCGTGAAGAAGGGGGAATTGTTGGCGAAGATTTTTTCGCCGGAACTTGTGGAGGCGGTCGAACAGGCCGAGGCCCATCTCGAGCAGGCCAAAGCGCAAGTGAAACTGGCCGATGCGGGCATCGACCGGGCGAAAGCCGACTTGAGGGCGGCCAAGGCCAGTGTCAACGAGAAGGAAGCGGACCTGAAACGCGAGACGGCTTACCTCGCCTACCGGCAAATTCAGTACGAGCGCATCAAGCACCTTTACGAGCTCAAGGCCATCGAAGAGAAACTCGTCGACCAAAACCTGAAAGATCGGGATGCGGCGCGCGAGGCTGAAAACGCGGCCAAGGCGGCGATCGAGACGGCGAAGGCGGAAGTCTCGGCCAAAGAGGCCAAGGTCGTGGAAGCCCAAGCCGACCTGGCCAACGCGAAGGCCAAGGTTCAAGTCTCCGCCGCCGAATTGGCGAAGGCCAAGGTCTTTGAGGGGTACTTGGAGATCCGCTCGCCGTACACGGGCGTCGTCACAAAGCGCACTTACCATGTGGGAGATTTCATCCGGGCCGCCGACCAGGGAAGCGGAAGCCCAACGCCACTCTTGATCGTGGCCCGAACCGATAAAATGCGCGTGGAATCGAAGATGCCGGAGGCCTATGTGCCGTACACCGAGCCTGGCGACCCCGCAACGGTCGAGTTGGACGCCCTGGCCGGTCAGACATTTCACGCCAAGGTCTCACGAATTGGCAACTCACTGGATCCCAACGACCGGACGATGCGGGTTGAGGTCGATCTGGAGAACAAAGACAACGAATTGCGGGACGGCATGTTCGGCCGTGTGACGATCCAATTGACCCGTTCTGGGAAGGACTTAAGCATTCCGTCGACATGTCTCGTGAGCAGCGTCGAAGGATCGACGACCTCCGTCTACGTGCTGCACGAGGGACAATTGAAACTCACGCAGGTCAAAGTGGGCAGCGACAGCGGAATCCGGGCGCAAATTCTCTCTGGCCTGCAGGCAGGCGACCTTGTCGTCAAACACCCGACGGCTGACCTCTATTCGGGCGAGAAAGTCGAGCCGATCGAGACGGCAAACACGACGACCACTCCCCAGAGGCAATCCAATTCGCCAAAGTCCACTCCGTCCGGGCCGTCGAAATAATTCGCGCGTGAACTGCGGCGGCGAGGCACACCTTGGGAGCCTGTGCTGCTCGAATTGTGCTGTCCGTGGAGTTTTCATTTGCCCGGCGCGCCCGCAGGATTGGCACGTCGAACAGAATGGGAGTTTCGCGGCCGAAAGACTCTTTCACGCGGTCGGACAACTCATCGGGATCCTCGACACGGTGTGCTTCGACTCCGAACGAGCGAGCCAGGCTGACCATGTCGACTTCGGGGCCGCTTAAATCCATCCCTTCGAATCGTCCCTCGCTCGCCCGCGGCAACGACATGCCTTGCGCTCCGACTTTTAGAATCTGGTATTGGGCGTTGTTGCAGATCACAAACGTGACGGGAATCTTGTACTTGGCGGCCGTCCACAATCCCTGGATTCCGTAGAGGGAGGCGCCTTCGCCCAGGACGGCGAGCACGGGCCTGTTGGGCCAGGCGAGTTTGACGCCGATGCTGCAGCCGAGTCCCCAGCCGAGCGCCCAACCGCGATGGGCAAAATATCCCGTGGGATCCTGAATCGCGCCGAGCCGCTCGAGCGTCGTGCCGGTCGTGGTGACGGCTTCCTCGACGACCGCGCCATTTTTCGGGAAAACCTTGGCGAGGGCCGACATGATCGTGAGCGGCGTGAGCGGTCTGTGTTTCGACTCGCTGGCGGCCTTGGCCTGCAACTGCTCGCGCATTTTGCGATGGAGTTCGCCCCGTTCGCGACCCCGTTTGGCGGCGTTGTCGCGTTGGGCGGGCGTCATGGTCTCGCGCAAGACGGCCGTCAGTTCTTCCAGTCCGGGCTTTGGATTGCCGTAGATGCCGACTTCCGTCGGGTAGTTCTTCCCGAGTTCCCATGCGTTCTGATCCATGTGGATCAGGCGAATGTGTTCCGGAACGACCCGCGCCGGCTCGAAATAAACGTAGAGCCGCAGCACGTCCATTCCAACCGCGAAGATCACGTCGTATTCATTCAGGCGCTGACTGATCTCCGGTGCGTAAACGGGCATGCCGGGCGCGGAGAGCGGGTGCGTGCAGGGAAACGGCAACCGTCCGTGCGTCGTGCCCGCTTCGGCGAGGACGGGAGCACCGAGGAGTTCTGCGAATTTGACCAATTCGTCGATCGCGTCGGCCTCGACCACGCGGCTGCCGGCGAGAATGGCGGGGTTTTTGGCTGCTGCCAGGATGGGAGCCGCCCGTTTCAATTCGTCAACTGGCGGCCGCACAAGTGAGTTCAGCGGCTTCGGCGGAGTCAGATCAAAGTCTCCCACTTCGCGTTGCACGTCGATGGGAATCGAAAGAAACACCGGCCCCGTTGGCGGCATCATCGCGGTTTGGATGGCCCGTCGAATCGCCAAAGGCAAATCGGCCGCCCGTTCGACTTCAACGGCCCACTTCGTCCATGGCTTCGCGATGGGGACCATGTCCGACCAGAGGATGGGCTCCGCGAATTTCAGCCGGCGGTCTTGCTGGCCGGCGGTGAGGATCAGCGGCGTGCCGGCGCGATAGGCGTTGTAGAGCATGCCCATCGCGTTGCCCAAACCGCAACTGATGTGGACATTCACAACACTTGGCGACCGCGACGCTTGGGCAAAGCCGTCCGCCATCGCCATCACGGGGACTTCCTGCAGTCCCAAGATGTATTTGATCCGGGTGGAGTCGACCAGAGCGTCGGAAAGGGGCAGCTCGGTCGTGCCCGGATTGCCGAAGAGGTATTTCACCCCGGCATCGGCCAACAGTTGCAGCATGGCTTCGCTGGCGTTCATCGTCACTTCTCCAATGAAGGATGAAGGATGAAGGCGGAAGGATGAGCCAGACAGGGCGGCCGAAGGCCGCGACTCTGACTCATCCTTCATCCTTCCGCCTTCATCCTTCCGCTCTCGTCCTTCCTACAATCCAATTCGTTCCCGCAAGCGGCACGCGGGCCATCGCGGAGGCCTCGATGGTGAGCGCGACCAGATCTTCCGGTTCCAGATGATGCACGTTCGATTTCCCGCAGGCGCGGGCCAGAGTTGTCAGCTCCATCGTGAGCACGTTGAAGTAATTTCGCAGCCGTCGCGCTCCCTCAACCGGTGTGAGCCGCCGCTCGAGCACCGGATCCTGCGTTGTGATTCCCACCGGGCAGCGGCCTGTGTGGCAGTGATGGCAGTACCCCGGCGCCGTTCCCAAAGCCGCGTAATCCGCTTGGGCATCGACGGGACCGGCCGCCGTTTGATAGTCGGCACGATTGCAACCCAGGGCCATCAACACGCCCTGGCCGATGGAGACCGCGTCCGCGCCGAGCGCGAGGGCTTTGGCGACGTCGGCCCCCGTGCGGATGCCGCCCGAAATGATGAGCTGCACTTCGCCCCGCACATTCATTTCATCAAGTGCTTCGACCGCGAGCGGCAGCGCGGCCAGGGTGGGAATTCCCGTATGCTCGAGAAAGACCTGCTGCGAGGCCGCGGTTCCTCCCTGCATGCCGTCGATGACGACCACGTCGGCGCCCGCCTTCACCGCAAGCTTCACGTCGTCCCGCACGCGGGTGGCCCCCATCTTGACGTAGATTGGCACTTGCCAATCCGTGATCTCGCGCAGCTCCTCCAATTTGATTGTCAGATCGTCGGGACCGACCCAATCGGGATGCCGGCACGCGGAACGCTGATCGATGCCTTCGGGCAATGTGCGCATCGCGGCCACCCGCGCGCTGACCTTTTGCCCGAGCAGCATCCCGCCTCCGCCGGGCTTGGCTCCCTGGCCAACGACAAGTTCGATCGCATCAGCCTTCCGCAGGTCGTCTGGGTTGAAACCGTATCGCGACGGCAGACACTGATAAACCAGCGTCTTGGAAGACTGCCGCTCTTCCGGCGTCATGCCGCCGTCGCCGGTTGTCGTCGAGGTGCCGACGGCCGTCGCCGCCAGTCCCAACGCCTCTTTGACATTCGCCGAGAGCGCGCCGAAGCTCATGCCGGCGACGGTGATCGGAATCTCCAACTCGATCGGCTTTTTTGCGAAGCGGGTGCCCAAAACCGTCTTTGTCGTGCACTTTTCCCGATAGCCTTCGAGCGGGTAACGAGAAACCGACGCCGTCAGGAACACCAGGTCGTCAAATGTGGGCACGTGGCGTTTCGCGCCGAAGCCGCGAATGTCGTAGAGCCCCGATTCGGCGGCCTGATGGATATAGGCGAGCACCTGCCGATTAAAGGAGGCACTCTCTTCGAGGGACCCGATGGGCTGGGGATTAGCGTTCGACATGGACCGATTCAGTAATTCTGCGAGCGATCGATGTGCCAATGGTACAGCGTGCGAGCGGACGCCACACGCTTGAAACTGTGCGGATCGTAAGTGAAGCCCGCGCGAGACAGCAGACTTGAGAGCTTGGCGATATCCGGCGCGGCCAGCGGTTCTTCCCGCGCATCCGTTCCCAGGCCTTCAATGGCTCCGCGGACGTAGATCACCGCTTCGTAAAGCGAGTCGCCCAAACCGTGCGCCGCGTCTCCGCAGACAACAAGCGTTCCGGCCTGTGCCATAAAGGCCGACATGTGGCCCACGCTACCGCCAACCACGATATCCAGCCCCTTGAGCGAGATGCCGCAGCGGGACGAGGCGTCTTTCTCGATGACGAGCAAGCCGCCGTGTCCCGATGCGCCCGCGCACTCAGAGGCCCAACCTTGCACGCGGACCGTGCCCGACATCATGTTCTCGGCCACGCTCCAGCCGACGTTCCCGTGGACCGTCACGTCGGCTTGTTGATTCATACCGGCGACGAAGTAGCCGGCGTGTCCGAGAATATCGACGGCAAGCGGCGCGTTGAGCCCCGCGCCGATGCGATGCGCGCCGTCGGGATTGTGGACTCGAACTCGGGAAATGCCCGCGTCGACCACCTCGTGATGCAGATATTGATTGAGGGCCCGCACGCCCATTTGGGCCAGGTCCCAATCGAGCGCGCCGGATTCGCGTGCCTGAGCCCCGTCGAACGACAGCGGTTGGTGTGGGTCGGTCATGCGGCTGGTGACGACACGGTCCATGAATAAATCCGCTCGGGTCCGGGCTCGAAAATCTTCGCGGCGCTTACGCCCGGCAAATGGGCCAGCGACCGGAACTCGGAGCCGATGGCAACGTAATCCTCGGTTTCCGCGACGACGGCCGGTTTGCATGCGAAGGCGTCCCGGATGAGTACCAGTTTGTTGCCGGTCGCCATCAACAGGGTGTAAAAGCCGTCCAGTTCGACAATTGCCCGCTCGAGTGCGGCCTCCAGCGAGTCGCCTTCGCTCATCCGCCACTCGAGAAAGCGGCAGGCCGCCTCGGTATCGTTATCAGTCTCGAAGTGAATGCCGCGCTTCTCGAGCTTGCGACGGATGCTGTAGGGATTCGACAGCGAGCCGTTATGCACGAGACAGAAGTCCTCGCCGGCGGTGAAGGGGTGGGCGTGTGCCGGCGTGACGGCCGATTCGGTTGCCATCCGCGTGTGGCCGACCGCGTGGGTGCCGGCCAACTTCGGAAAAGAGTAACGGCTCGAAATCTCGCCCGGGTGCCCTGTGTCCTTGAATAAATCGATCGAACGCCCGACCGAGAGCAGATGCAGCCGCGGATGGTTTACCGCAAGCCACGGGCGAAACTTGTCCGGCTCGACCGCGCTCGTCAGAACGGCATGGTTCCCGCGGATTTTCATTTTCGCGTCGACTGCCAATTCCCGCTGCAATGCGTCTCGCAGCGCAGACCAATCGACCGTTTCCGTGCCGGAGTACAGGCTATAGCGACGCACGTTGGCGGGAAGCGGTTCGGAAAAAACGGCAAGACCGGCCGAGTCGGGACCACGATCACCCATGCAGACCAGCATCGGAGTGAGCCACTCGCCGAGCGAGTCACAAAGCGCCGGCCGCTTCACCAGAATTCCAACGATCCCACACACGGTTATTCGAATCCCCGCGCTCTGTCGCAACCGTCGATCGATCAAGAACCTGTCCGGCCCAGCAAGCGCGAGCCCCAGTCTAGCCCGTCCAGCCGGTTGGATGAAGGATGCAGCCCAACGAAGCCTGTCTCCCGGACGCCCTCCCGCCGGCCGCGATCTGCACGCACGGTACGCCAGACCCATGCCTCGGATTCGAAGATCCGCACCAAAAGTTCGCACCTTCGAAAAAGGGTGAGCATCTTCGGAAGGAATCCTCGGGATTTTCCAAGATGCTCACTTTTGGAATCTGGTGAGCATCTTCGAAGGAGGTGAGCATCTTCGAAGGCGGTGAACACCAGGGCCGTGCACCGGTACGTTGGGTTTCTGTCCGTTCACTTTCTCCATCTCCTGCGACAACCGGAAGGCAAAGGAGATCCGGTCGAGTAGGGGAGGAGCGATGATCCATTCAATTGGAACGAACCAGCGCCGCCTCCCCCCTCTTCAAACCGGACGTGCAGATTTCCCGCATCCGGCTTACCCAAGAACACTTCGCTCGAAGGCATGCGCCGACCGACGTCGACTTGGCCGACGGGCTGAGACGCTACCGCAGAGTGAGGTAGGCCCCAATAGGGAGACGGCCACGAGGAATAGGGCTCCCCAGCGTCTGTTCGATGTGTCGCTCATGCCGCCATTGTAAGCAACCCGCCGCTAAGCGGCCCCAACCCTCTCAGCCTCCCTGATTGTCGACTCGTGATCGGCGATTCGGACAGTAGCGGCATCCGACCGGCTGTTGACTTGGCCGATTCGTCAGGATTATCGTGGTTTCGGCGCGCGGGCGCATCCGGTCCGCGGAAAGGGCCAAGCCCACCCTGCAGGAACTTCGCTTTTCGACAATCTGATCAATCTTCTTTCTGCCTGCGGTGCGGACACAGGCGACCTACGGAAAGGAGATTCCCATGTCCCAACTCCCGCCGTCACGCCAACTCCCACCGCGCCCCAGTCTCGAACAGCTCAAGAAACAAGCCAAGTCCCTGTTGAAAGCTCGGCAGGCTGCGGACGCAAGCACGCTTGCTCGCATTCGCGAGAGCCATCCGCGGTGGCGGAAGCTTTCGCAAGAACAGGTCGCCGCGTCGCCTTTCGCGCTGGCTGATGCCCAGTTGGTGATTGCCAGCGAATATGGATTCGCGTCCTGGGCCAAGCTGCAGTCTCATGTCAAATCGCTCGAAGCGGCCAGCTCGACCGCGGAGGCGGTCGCGGCTCTGCGCGAGGCAGCGGGAAAAGGCGACCTCGCGCGACTGAGCGCGCTGCTTGATGCGCATCCAAACCTCATTGACGAGCGCGGCGGAGAGGGTGTGCGAACGCCGCTGCACCAAGCCGTCTTCGGCAACAGCGAGACGGCGGTCAAGCTGCTGCTCGAGCGCGGGGCCGATCCCAACGTCCGCTGCGAAGGCGACAACGCGTATCCGCTGCATTTCGCCGTGGAGAAGCACCGGTTCCCTATCATTCGTCTCCTGGTGGAATATGGGGCCGACACGATCGGCGATGGGGACTACCACGAGCTGGGCGTGATCGGCTGGGCGACGGCCTGGGACTACATCCAGCCCAATCCCGAGATCGTGGCCTATCTGCTGGCCCACGGCGCGAGACACAATATCTTTTCCGCCGTCGCGATGGGCGAGGCGGAAATAATTCGCGAGCTGGTCGCGCGTACGCCGAGCGATCTCGAGCGGCGGATGAACGGAATGCGGATGCACCCTATGCCGCTGCATCTGGCAATCATGAAGAATCAATCAGCGGCCCTGACGACGCTGCTCGACCTGGGTGCCAATGCCGAGTCGCTCGACGAAGCCGGCTTTTCCGCCCTCGATCTTGCTGCCCTCGCGAGCCAGCACGACCTGGCGACCGTGCTGCTTGCCCGCGGTGCCCAGGTGCGGCTGCCGGCCGCGGTGTTTCTGCATCGAACCACGGACGTCGAAAGACTGCTGCGTCGAGATCCCGGCACGCTGGGGCCCGGCGGACGCTGGAGAAATTTGATCGTTCGCGCCAGCGAAACGCGCCCGGGCGACGTGATCGAGACGCTGATGCAGAACGGAGCGTCCGTGAACATTCACGACGATCCGAAAACCTCGATCGACTCGACAAGCGGCTACACGCCGCTGCACGCGGCCGGGTGGTACGGCAACTTAAGCGCGATTGAAGTGTTAATGAAGCACGGCGCCGATGTCCGTGTACGTGAAGAGAAGTATCACGGCACGCCGGCCGGCTGGGCCGACTACTCCGGCCACAAAGAGGCCCGCGACCTGATTCTCCGCGGTTCGATCGACATCATCGAAGCGATCCAATACGACATGCCGGAGCGCGTCAAAGCCGTCCTGGAAGAAGACCCCGCGGCGCTCAACCGGCCTTTCGGCGACTACGGCCTCTTTCCCTGGGACGCTCAAGCCTGGCACACTCCGCTGGCCTACGCCGTGACGCGCGGCCGTGAAGCGATCGTCCGACTGCTGATCGAGCGCGGCGCGGTCACGACGTTTCGCGCGCCCGAGGGCGAAACACTCAGCGAGATCGCTCAAAAGGCAGGCCATCAAGAGATCGCCCGGATTATCGACGGGGCGGCGGGACGGGACGAAGCGCCGTAGGTTGGGTCAAGCGAGGCTCTGCGAGTGCCGGCCGCCTTCTTTTCCCTTACGCCAAGTCACGTTGGGTGCCACCTGGTGCCACCGGCAGGGGCCTTGGCCCGCCAGTGTCTTCAAGCCGACGATGAATGAAGATACTGCAGTGCTGCCGGTCCGGCGAACTTGCGTGCTCGACGGTTCGAGTCTCAAGCGGCGATCGCACTGGCGACCCAAAGCTGTCGCCAGTGGCACCCGAGCCGAAGAGGCGGGCCATCGAGAAATCGCACGCGTTTCGACGGGGGACGAAAGAGAACTTAAGGGGACGGGAAAGAGAACTTAAGGGGACGGGAATCAAATCGAAGGCGGAGTTGACCCCGGTCCGAGGTTTCACTTGGCGAGAAGCTCGACGCGAGCGCAGACCGCTCTTAGAACACGGAATCTGCATTGTCTGATTCAGATGTCGGCTGCTTGCCCTCAAGGGCCTTGAACGCATCTCGTGGGTTGCCGTAGCCGAGGGCCGACATTGGCATCAGGTTCAACTCAACGTCGGCGTCGAAAGGCGCAATGCCCCGCTCGCCGATCGACAATTTTGCGTTCAAGATGAGGTCGTTCATCGAGCCAGTGACCTGGCGGTTGAGCGCCGCCGAAAACGCAATCGGGTCCGTCGTGGAAGAGATGAATCGGCGGTAAAGGGACTCTTGTCCGTTCGCGATCAGGGCCTCCCGGATCGAATCCAGCGCCGCGCTGATGAATCGTCCTTCATCTGCGATTCCCCGCCCGAGCATCACGACCGAATAAAGAGACGCCGTGTTCGTCAGAATGATGTATTGGGCTCGTTGGACGGTGAAGAGGTTTGCCGACCAGTCGACGAACGGATTGCTCGGCGGTGGAAGACATCCAGCCAACCTGACCTTGAGCTTTTTGGCGAGTTTCTGAGAGAGCCGGAAAATCATTGCGAATGCGAAGCCTCGGTCTGCCGCCGCGACGCTTGATGCAAGGCATGCTACCGAAGACGGCTTTGAACCGCTGCCCTAGCCTGGGTCGCCTCGTCCGGGGGTTTTCAAGCAGGTCCCGCTTGCCGAGCGGGAACCTGGCCGTTTGGTGAGCGAAATGCGTCCGACGCGGTCTCGCTGCAGATGTCAGCCGAAGTTTCCTTTCGAGAGTTGTGCGCATTTCGTACGCGCGATTACTCATCGTCCAACGGGAGTGTCCTGCTCGGCAAGCAGGACCTACTTTATCACCTCTCGGCAAATCGAGAGTCGGGCCGCTAAGCAGACGGGAGTCAATTGTGGTCGGCGCCACCAGTCCATTGCGGGAACTCCAACTGTTCAGCGGTGTCGTGGGCACGGCAGAACGGCCCATTCGCGTAACCGACCCGGCCTGCAACAATACGTACGTGCTGGTTCAAGAAGAGCGTGGAACCCAAAAAAGTCCAAGACGGTCAATGGCGCAGAGTGGCACTCGGCGCCGTTCACCTTTGAGACAAGAGCGAGGGCACCGAACCGCTCGAAAGGCGAGGGCACCCGCCCTCGCACGTCTCAATGCGGCGAGGGGAGGTGCCCTCGCCTTTCGGCCGATGGGTGGCACGCCCAAATTGATCGTTCTGCCCTTTCGTAGCCGAAAACGAGGGTTAACGGCGGGAACAAACGCCAATTAGCCCGTTTCGAGCACAACGGCGTGATCTTCGAGATCGAAACGAGTCCCGTCATCCAGAACAGGCGATATACGGGACGGTTTGTCGCGGTGATCGATCGGGAGGCTGGTGGTTTTACGGGCTGGATGACGGGCGACTTCGACACGGAAGAGGACGCGATCGCCGCAGGAAAGGCCCTCATCGTCGCCAAGACGGCTGAGTATCAGACGATCCGGGGCAGGCTCAAGGGCACTCTGGAACTTATTGCGGCATGGATCTGCCCCGTCCCTGTCGCGATCTTTCTGGTTATTATCATGTCGGTGAACGCCATTGAAAAAACCGTTAAAAAACGATGGCGTGGACGTGAGTGAGTGAGGTCGATTGCCAAAGTGACGCCGGACCCCAGACGCCAGACTCCAGACGCGCCGGAAGGCGGCCGCTCCCTGGCGATCGGCGATATCCACGGCTGCTTTGATGCGCTCACGACGCTGGCCGCGTTTGTGCCGTTCGAGGCCGGCGATTGCCTGATCACGCTGGGGGACTACACGAGCCGCGGCCCCGATTCGCGCAAGGTGCTCGACTGGCTCATCGCCCGGCACAAGCAAGGCAAACTTATTGCCTTGCGAGGGAATCACGAGATCATGATGCTGCAAGCCCGCGAGGGCGAGGACCTGCGGCGGAGCTGGCTGGGCTACGGAGGAAACGCGACGTTGGCTTCCTACTCGCCTTCTGGAGACAAAGGGCGGCTTGAGGACATCCCCGCGGCCCATTGGCAGTTTTTGGAGGAGGATCTCCGCGGCTGGTACGAGACCCCGACGCATTTCTTCGTGCACGCGAACTACTACCCAAACTGCCCCTTATCCGAACAGCCGGAACTCATGCTGTACTGGGAGCAGTTTCATGACCCTCCGCCGCACGAGTCGGGGAAGATCATGGTGTGCGGCCACACGCCGCAGAAATCGGGCATCCCCCGCAACATCGGCCATGCGATCTGCATCGACACCTGGGTCTACGGCAACGGCTGGCTCACGTGTCTCGACGTCGGTTCGGGTCAATACTGGCAGGCCAACCAGCGTCGCGAGACGCGCACCGGGCAGCTGCCTGAGGCAGCCTAATTTAGAGCGTTTCGATGCCAATCGGCGTCCACAGTTCCTGGAACACTTTCTGTGGCTCATTGTGACATTAAATGCAACGCAATCGGATTTCTCATACCCACATTCGAGCATCCCTACGAGGTCGTCGGATCCTTTCTATTTCACGACGTGCAGTTGTCCGGGTCGGATTACTATCTTGGGGAAGCAAGAGACGTCGCACATGGCGGGAAGCCGGTCGAAATTGTCGGGAATGCGCACGATGTCGAGATCTTTGCCGAACATGTTGCGCTCGTAAACCGGTATAGCGGCGGTTTCCCTCCGGTCGTCGTCAAGATTGAATCTTTCATTGAGACTCTCGATTTTTGGAAAGAGATCGTCGAAAAGTGGGTTCGCGCAGGCAGGCCCAAAGAGTTCACCGCGAGCGCTGATTTCGTCTTCCCCGAGGTTGACATGAAAAGGAAGAGGTGACGTTGGGGAATTTAAGGCGGGGCTTGAGAAAGAGGACAGGCGCATATTCGGGCGAATATGTGGTACGACCACTCTGGAATGCGATGTTCGTTTTGCGTTAATCGCGGGCGAAACCCCCACATTGCGCCGGTTATTTCAGCTCGGGCCGTCCACTAGAGGGTCTTGTGTTCGTTGCTGGGTTCCCAGTAGATCTGAAAGCCGTTTCCATTGCCGTGAAAGAGGATTAAGGGCGAAAGCTGGTTGCGATTGAGCGACTTGATCGTGGCTAACAGGCGTCCTTTGGCATCGGAGTCTTTGTTGGGCGGTAACGGGTCGTCGACGCAGTGGGGCCAGCCGTCCTCTTGGAAGGCCTGAAGGATGGTCTCTTGATTGAGGGCCGGCACTCGGAATCGTTTGACGACCTGATCTTCAAAACGCAACTCCCGCCGTGAGCCGTCCCAGACCGGCTTGCAGGCTGCGGCGACCATCGGCTCTTGCGGATTCTCCGGGAGCAAAGGTTCGGACGGCTTCTGGACCGCGCGTTTCTCTTCCGAAAGGAGCATCGAAAGGGCCGTCGCGCCGCTCTGGGTCAATGCGACGGCGGTCGTTCCCGGGAACTCGGTCGGCAAGAGCGGGCGAAACGAGCGGTCGGGGTCTCCGGGCACGGTCAGCTCGCGTCGATGTTCGGCAAATTCTTTGGCGACGAGCCACCGCAGGTCCGACAGCGCGAGCCCGCGCTGGCGAAGTTCGTCGATTTCGACGGCCAGCTGCCAGGCGTCCCGTTTTGCGTCGTGCGCGTAGTTGTAGCAGGCGAGCAGGAGCTGGAAGGCCGATTGGAGCTCGGCGCGTAAGTAAACCGTGCTGTGGGGCGAATGGGGCGCCGCAGTGATCGCAGGCGCCGTGTGGTGTGAAGTAGTCTTTTCCGCTGGTTTTGAGTGTCGGGCGGCGTTCATAGGCGCCGATTGTCAATCCGCCTGCCAGGGAATTCCATCGCCTAAACAGGTGAATGCCGGTTATGATGGGGGCAATTGGGCGGCCATCTCACTCCGTTGGCTCGGTGTTTCTTCCGGTTTCCGCCTCGGTTGAACGGATGCGACTCCAATAAGACGCAGGTTTGACACCGTGTTAACAGACTCAAATGTGGCGCCCATCCATCGCCGTCGATCGGTTATTGGATGGCGCACAATCGCGTGGTGCCCCGACAGATGAGCGAGATTCATGTTATGTTGCGGAACGCGGATGTTGCTTCCGCCCCGTTGATCAAGCTGCCTGAGGGGAGAACCGTGGTCGGCCGCGACCCGACGTGCAGCGTCTTGGTCGCCGACCCGGCCGTC
Source organism: uncultured Planctomycetaceae bacterium (assembly GCA_963752185.1). Taxonomy (GTDB): domain Bacteria; phylum Planctomycetota; class Planctomycetia; order Planctomycetales; family Planctomycetaceae; genus DASPSM01. The sequence goes on from CAVVXK010000003.1 coordinate 27,337, forward strand.
TCCCGGTTCCACGCGGAGCTATCGGTTGAAGGCACGTCGATCCTCATGCGGGACTTGGGAAGCCGTAACGGAACTTTCGTCGACTCGGAGCGGGTCGATTCCGGCGGATCTCGGCCGGTCAGACTCTCTGCGTCGGACCGGTTCACTTTGTCGTTGAAATCCTCAACCGGACGCTTCGCGGGGAGCAAGCCGTTGTGGAGACGGCGAGCATCAGTGATGCGCTCGGGGGCGATCTGTCTGATCAACCGCCGCTTTCCCAGGCGGAACGGCGCGTCTTCGACTTGATGCTGCACGGACTTCCCGAAAAGAAGATTGCCGGTCGGCTCGGAATCAGCCGCCACACCGTGCACACTCATATTCGCAAGATTTATGAGGTCTTCGTGGTGCGGTCGCGTGCCGAACTCTCGGCCCTTTTCATTAAGCCACCCAACAAAAACGCAGCGGACGCCGGCAAAACGATTTTGCGGAAACCTGAACGCTGACGGTGCGCCCGGGCGTCCGGAACTGGCGGGTCCCCGCGAACAAGCCGTTCGGGCCATCACCGCTCACCAGACGAGACCCTCATTCATCGCTGCGATCGCGTCCGCCAAAATCTCCGCATCCGTATCGTCCCAAGCCTTCCTGAGTTTCGCCCGATAATCCGTTCCCTGAGCATCGCCGGGATCGTTAGAGAACGCGCTATACTCTTCGATGCCGTTGGCGACAATCGAAAGCCACGTCTGCTCTGCGACGGCCGCGCAGGCGCCCCCCTCTTGCTCGTCCGTGCGTGCCGCGCGGACCCATCTCGACATTGTTCCCAACATCGAAAGTCGGGCTTCTTGGGATGCGGGCGATTCGCAAAGGATCGCGAAGGCGAAATTCTCTCCCCAGAATTCCTTCGCGGTTTGCTGATACCCGTTGCGCACGAGCTGTTTGAAAACCTCGACCGGGTTAATACCAACGATCGCATCGCTGCTTGGATCCATTGCTTCTCCCGACGAAAAAGACCCGCTTCCGACTCAATTCGGAATTCGATGATCGGTCGCTTGCAGTTGATTTTAAGCGACTGCACAACAGGCCGATTCCCGCTGCGAATTGATGAGTAAAATACGCCTTATGAGGAAACTGCTGATGCGAAGTCTCTGCTGTGCTTTCGAAGAAAAACCCGCCGCCGCGATTTTCCGGGACGGCGGGTGAGACGAGCCGTGTGCGGCCAGATACAGGCGGCCCCGCATCATACGCTGCCGTTCGATCGACGCGCGTTGACGCCAGCCAGGCACCTCCGGTTTGTCTGTTCGATTTCATTCGGGTCGAAGCAATTGGCACAACAAGGGGCTCGTCATTGACCGCAAATGCAGTCCAGCGTCGCGTACAGAATGCAAAGGGCGGATGCCCGCTCGATGCAGCCTTGTTGGAGATGCGCGGGCCGAGGCCACAATCAGGTCAAGATAATCCGATTGCGGAGCCTTTGCGGCGACGACAATTCGGCCTTCGTGGGGTAGAGAAGCTGCACACAAGTGCGGGGCCTGGAGAGCTCGGTAGAAGTTTCAAAATCCGAAAGGTCGATAGTTTACCGATGGCGAACCGCCCTGACTCTTTTGCAGGGATGGCGTCTTTGACAGGGATGTTGGAGAACGTCGGTGAAGAGACGAGGCTCATTGTCTTTTGGCGTTGCCTTTGTGCAGATCGGAGGCCTCGCTTGCGCGGTGACGGCCCTGCTGGCGGCCGGATGTGCGTCTGCTGAACACCGCTACATGGCTCAGAACTTGCCGGGGGAATTGCAGGCCTCGGCGTGGCAAGCGCCTTGCACGGTCGATCTTTCACCCACCGTGGCGCGGCTGACTCCACCCAAATTCGATGCGGGCGACGAGGTGGAAGTGGTCTTGGCCACCGGCTTGGGCTCGGGCGACGTCACTCGGATCAAAACCACAATTGCCGACGACGGAACGGTCGAGCTGCCTGTCTTGGGACGCATTGCGATTGCCGGCACCACGTGCGAGGGCGCGCGTCAGGCGGTTGTGCAGGCGTGCCACCGGGATGGCGTGCACCAATCGTCCGTGGTTCAGATCTCGCTGCAGCATGCTCGACAACATCAAATCACCGTGACGGGAGCCGTGCAGCATCCGGGAATCTATACCCTGCCGCGTCAGTGCAGCGACCTGGTCTCTGCGTTGGCCGCCGCGGGTGGAGTCAGTAACGATGCAGGACCAAAAATCACGATCCAAAGTCGCGGCACGGCAAATGTCGGCGCAGCCGGCGGCTGGAACTCCCCCGCTGGAACCTGCGTCCGGCCCGGTGGAACCCGCGCTGATGACCCAACATCCCGGCCCGGCGAGCGCGCGTCGCGAGATTCAACTCACGTCGGGCTCGGCGGGCGAACTGGCTCAGGAAGAGCTGAGGGACGGCGACGTCGTCGTGGTGGAACGCCGGAGTCCGCCGGCCGTGCTGGTGACGGGCATGGTGCTGAAGCCGGGTCGGTATGAGCTGCCGGTCGGAGTCGAGTACCGCGTGTTGGACGCGATCGCGAGCGCTCAAGGCGTTTCGCACAAAGTGATCGATACGGTGGTCGTCTGCCGAGCGATTCAGGGCGGAACCGAGTGCGCCCTGATCCAAGTCAGCCTGCGCGGAGCGACCCGGAATGAGAGCGAAAACATCGTGCTCATGCCGGGCGATCTCGTCAGCGTCGAAACGAACGCCGGGATGCTGTTTCAGGACGTCACAAAGTACGTGGGTCTGGCTATTGTCGCCGCCGGAAGCTTCTTCGTGCACTTCTGAGGCCGCTGCCGCCGCGGTAACAGACGGCTCCGCCGCGAGCAGCTGTGATTGGCCGTCACGACTGACGGTCGACTGTCCCGGCCGGCGGCCTTGGAGATCAACTCAAAGAGACGCCTCGATTTGTGCACCTTTAGCAGGCCTTGCGGGCACTCTCGGTGTTTTTGTAGAGCACGCGATCATTCCGACGGGCGTCGCAATCTGTTAAAACCACGAAGCGTTGCAAATCGTCCAGTCTGGCCCTTCGAAGTGAAAATATGGCTAGTGCCGAATCCGAGATTGTCGAATTGATGTACAAGCGAATCGATGCGGCTTTTGCCGAGGAAAAAGACAGGAAGACGGCCAAGAACAAGGCGCGCGTGAATCTTCACGCTTTGACCTTCGGATCCGGTGATCGGCCCGGCGTCAAGACCCTGGAACAGGTCGCGAAGTATCTTGCCGACAATCCACAGGACCACAGCCTGCAGGCGCTCCGCGACCGCTTTGCGCCGGCAGCGCCGAAGCCGGAATGGAAGCCGCGGAGTTTTTAACGCAGTCCCGTTCTGCGCCTTCAACTCCGCCCCGGAGGCTTCAATCGCGCGAGAACTGTGGCAGCCCGCTGCATTTGTCAGTAATCGGAGGCGACTCGCGGCAACATCGAAGTCGAACCGACCGTCGCCTGACGCTCCTGATGGAGCGGTCGGCGGCGCGTCCTCCGCAATCGCCACTGCGGGTGCCGTTTACTCGCGGACACTGCGCTGGGCCGGGGCCCTGCCCGAAATCGGGATTTTCACTTCGAGCGACACTTTTGGTTGACGCTCGGGTTTCATCTTCCTAGAGTTTTGATCGACTTCGCCCCCGAACGACACAAGCGCTTCACAAGTGGGAACGTGGGCGGCCATTTTCTTTACTTGGAGAAACGCTGATGTTTCGATCGCTACGATTGCGCTCATTTGCCGCCGCCTGCCTGGTGGCACTTTCTGGAGCGCCCGTTTCCGCGTCGACGATCACCTTCACTGGTGATCCGGCGACCGACTTCGCGGTTGCTTCGACCGTCACGAGCCAGGTCGTAATTAACCCCAATAGCGACCCCGGCGGGACCTACATTGGCAACTTCGGTAGCCCCAGCAATTTGACGGACTACAACCCCTACACGATCTACACGAACGCGGATTCCACGAACTTTTACGTTGGTTTGGAAAGCAACGGCCCCATCAACGTGGGCAACCTCGACTTTGCCAATCTCTATTTTTCCACTGATCTGGCGGACGGCAGCACGGTCGGTTTCGAAGCCAACAATAGCCGCGCATTTATTCCCGGAGTGTCGGGCTACTATAACTACACCGCGAGTTCGGGAATTGTGCTCGACGACACGTCGACGCCCACGCAATACGCGATCGAGTTCAGCGTGCCTTTTTCCTTTTTCACCACCGATCCGCTGGGCATGGGCTTTCCGCTCGCGACCTCCGATGTCGAATTGCGGTTAAGCCAGACGTTCGGATATAGCGTGGCCGGCGGCGATGCCTACGGCGATGGGCGTTTTGGCAATTTCTCCCCCGAGGCGACCCCTGAACCCTCCACGCTCACTTTGGCCGGTCTGGCCGCGTTCGGGTGCTTCATTCCAATCGCACGGCGCAAGCGCCAAGGAACCTTGGCTGCATAAGTGCTTCGGCCAGCCAAAGCGAAGCCCTCGGCCAGCATGGCTCCCTACGCGGACTGAACCAAAGAGGACAGGAGTCAACTCGCATCCTGAGTTGACTCCCGTCCTATTGAATTCTACTGCGTTTCAAGCCACCAAAGTGAAGGCGGCATTCGCGCGAATCGCGTGTGCGATCGACGGCGGAATCACTTTGCTTTCGCAATCGGGTAGCCCTGCCACACGTATTCCAGAGCTTCCGGCAGCGTTTGTTGTTTCACTCCGCCGTCGCAGTGCCTGGCGTTGCGGGCGAAGACGAATTGGTAGTGATAGCGGTTCATGGCGAGCACCTCGGCCATCTTCTCGTTGGCGAGCACCCAATCGTGCATGTTGTCGCGCATGACATTCGGGTTGAAGAGGTCTCTGTCGCCGACTTCCATCCAGATTCGCAGCGGCTTGGGCGGGTTGTTACGAAACAAAGATTCGTGCAATCCCCAGGCGCCGTGGGGCGTCTCGGGATTGTGGGGCCATTGCTGGTTCACGAACGTTCCCGAGTAGGTCAGCACGCGGTGGTAGAGTTCGGGGTGATACCACGCCATGATCATGGCGCACGAACCGCCCGAACTGCATCCCGTGGTCGCCCGGCCGTCGGGATCCTTCGTCAGTTTCACCTGGCATTCTCGCTCCACGAGCGGCAGCACCTCGGTCTCGACAAATTCCGCGTACCGGCCGGACATCGTGTCATATTCCAGTCCGCGCTGGCTGCCTTGGGCGTCTCCGCTGCCGTTGCCGATGGAGATGGCGATCAACGCCGGCACGCGGTGCTGGGCAATGAGATTATCCAGAGCGGTGAAGAGCCATCCGTCGGGCCCGTCCGCTCCGACGATGAAGGGTGCGGCAGTGCCGGCAACGTACTGTTTGGGGACATAAACGCCGACTCGGCGCGTGTAAGGGGCAGGGTGGCTCGTGGTCACGATGAGGTTGGCGGGATCGTTGGGATCGACCGTTCCCGAGGTCTTCGGCTCGCGGGCGATGCCGGGATAGATCTTGCTGTCGGCCGACTTCATGGTGAGGTAATGCACGATCCCTTTCGGCACCCCTTCCTGCGCCGTCATTTCCGGGGCGCGCTCGTGCGTGGGACCGATGATGAAGTTTCCATCGGCATTGGGCCGCGGAATGGTGCCGTCGGGCAACTCTTGGGCCTCGACAAATCCCGTCGTATGCGGATCGCGGGCCGGCAGCGCGGGACGCGCCCGGCGAGTCGGTGTCCGCTGTGCAGCGAGAGCCAATTGCAGACTGACGCTCGCCATCAGGCCGATCAAGAATGCAACTCGCAAGGGGCGGATCCGTAACGACTTTCTTGGCGCCGACTTTCTCTGCACGGTCGATTCCTTCTTGTCCCGGTAATGAGAGCGATCCGACCATCATTCCAAACCGTTTTCGGAAATGCCATCAAACGGCCGCTTCGCGGCTTCGACGAGTGATTGATTGCAGCTTCCGGTCAATGTAATCGAAGTCGGTGGACGCGCACGTGGCGTTGGCCTAGAACTGGCGTCGCTCCAGCAAGAAGCCGTTCAGAGGTGCTTTGGGATGACCCCGACCATTGTCCTGTTGTTCGCGACCGTTGCCGCGTCCGACCGCGCCGCTATGTCTCAACCATCGGCCCTGCCTGCCGAGGCCCGTAAGCTTGAGCCACTGGCTCACAGCTCCCTGGGCCGGGCGTTCCTCAAGGCGACCGAGGGCGTCCCGCCGCACACTCCGCGAACGGTTTACCGTCGCGGCAAAGCCCGCGAGTGGCTGGATGCCGCCGGTTTCGCAAAACTGACGGCCGCCGACCGCGCCGCCTGGGTTCCGATGACCATTGATGAGGACACTTATCAGGGGCTCTTCTACGGATCTCCGTTGGCCTACCTCTTGCCGCTGGAGCGGCTCGGCGGGGCCGGATTCGGCACGCTGCGCGAGAAGCGCGTGGCCGACTTTGGCCACGGCGGCATCGGGCAACTACGGCTGTTCGCCGAACTTGGGGCCAAGGCCGTTGGCATCGATGTCGATCCTCTGCAGCCTGTCCTCTACTCCGCGCCCGGCGACCAGGGGCCGTGCGGCAAGGCGGGCGGATCGGTGAAGCTGGTTCACGGGCGGTTCCCGGCCGACCCTCGGGTTGTGAAGGAAGTCGGCGGGGGGTACGACCTGTTTCTCTCGAAGAACACGCTCAAGCGCGGCTACATCCACCCGGCAGAGAAGGTCGACCCGCGGATGCTGGTGAACCTGGGGGTCGACGACCGGGCCTTCCTGAAATCCGTTGCATCGATTCTCAAGCCGGGCGGATGGTTCGTGATTTACAACCTTTGCCCCGCTCCGAATGCCGCAGGCAAGCCATATCTTCCGTGGTCGGATGGCCGCTGCCCCTTCTCGGCCGATGACCTGGCGGCCGCCGGCTTCGAGACACTCATCCGCGACGGCGTGGATGACCGGGCCGCCCGCGCACTCGGAGCCGCCCTCGGCTGGGACAAGCCCCCCGACGGCATGAAGTTGGAAGACGACCTGTTCAGTCTGGTCACAATCGTCCGCAAAAAGCCGCTGGCAGGGCGAGATTGATCGGAGCAAACACGGTGCTTCGGCCGGGAGTTGCGAGCCCTGTCATTGGCACTCGCTCGCGCTCGCTGGCTGCTTCTCAACATGCGGCTGGAGCGTTGCGGTTTGCGCGGGATTGGGTGGCAGGTGCCGTCTTGACGAAGAGAGCCCGTTTGCAGGAAGCGGATGGTCGCGCCGATCGCTTCGGCGTTGCCGGGAATGAAGCGGTGGAACGAGCGGACCGTCATCGAATCGGCCGCTCCGGGAAGCTGGGCGCTGGCGACGGTGACCAGGATATCGTCGTCGCCGGGAATGAGTGGATTGAAGCCCGACTTGTGACCGCGCGCGCCGGCGATGATGGCGAACTCGAAATCGGGAATCGGCAGGGTTGGAATCAGGCCGTTTCGATCGGTGACAAGCTGGCGGACGGCCGGACCCAACAACAGGCGAACGGCATGGCTCTTCCGCAGGAGGTCGGCCATTTCGGCACCTTGGTTGGGAACAGCCAACATGACCATCCGCTTGATCCGCGGGTCGCGGTGCTCCTTGAGATAGGCCCGCACGACCAGGCCGCCCATGCTGTGGACGACGAAATTGATTTCTTCGATCCCCTCCAGAGACTCGATGATCTGCCGGAGGTCGCCCGCCGCGTCGACGATGCCGATTCGCGTGCTGGGATATTCGAACTCGACGACGGTGTATCCCGCCTTCCGGAGGGCCGGACACATCTTGGCAAACGTCCCAGACGTGCGGAGGATACCGTGCACCACGATTATGGCTTTGCCGGACATGGGCGTGAGGTTTCGGTCCAGTTTGATTTCCGCCAGCTTCGCGAGACACGTCTCCAGCGATCCGAAGGCAAAGCGATGATTCTTCGGATCAATGAGGCGAAAGTGGCCGGTGTACACGTGCCGCTGAATGCGCCACTCGCAAAAGAACCGCACATCAGACCAAAACTGCCAGCCACCGAGCGTTTTCATGCTGTTGTGAAGTCCAAGCGGGATACTATCTGCGGCCGATTTGTAGGCGGATTTTTTGCATCGATATAACGAGAGAGGGAAGCGGGGAGAGGCGTAGACGGGGGGCTTGCTTCGCGTTGCTTGCGTCTAGCGTTTGACCGCAAATCCGTGCCGCCTGTTCCGTCACAACCGTCGCGAACCGTTTATTCGCACCTCAGCGGCCCCTCTTCCGGCCACTTGGACCGGTCGCTGAACTATGCGCGACGAGGCTGGTTGTTCCAAGGGTAGACCTTCAATAGGGAAGATGTGCTGCCGACGTCTTCCGCCCGTCGCAAGAACGTGCCGCCGTTCTCAAATCGATCGATCGAGCACCCGTCGCTCGACTCTAACTAAAGGCCTTGGTCATGGTTTCGCACCGCATTGCACGGTCGCTGGGTTCCCTACTTTCGTTGAGTCTGAGTGTCGGTCTCACCGCAGTCTCCCCTGCGGCCGATTCACCGGGTGAGTTTCCCACGTCCGCTGCAGCCGCTCGCAACCCGGGGGCGCTCTTGCTGGCCGACAGCGGGTCGTCCGATCAATGGCACAAGAAACAGGCGACGCCCAAAGGTCGCACCGGCGGCAAGCCAAAAAAATCGCCACGGGGGAAGCGCAGTTCGGGCAAATGCAAACCGAAAAAGTCGTCCCGCACGTCGCCGGGCCGCTCGTCGAGCGGCAGTTCCTCAACGACGACATAGTGCTGCGAGCACTTCCGTCTCGCGATGACAGCCAGTTCTCTCCCGGCTGTCTGCGTCTCGGAACTGCGTTTCGATCGGGACGGGCTTAATCGGCTGGCTCAGTTTTTCAATTTCTTGTCGAAGAACTCGAACAGAGCGCTGTCGGCCGTTTTGGCGTCGTCCCCTCGGAATCCATGGCCGGCTCCTTTCAACGTGAGGAGGCTGGCTTCGACGCCGGCGGCTTTCAGCCGGTCAACGAGCCAGGCTGCCTGCTCGTAGGCGACATAGTTGTCCAGGGTGCCGTGGACGCAAAGTGTGGGGGCCGCGTCGGGAGTCACCCAGTAAAGGGGGCTGGCTCTGATGTGCAGTTCCCGCGAGGTGTCGAGATTTCCGCCGAGCCACATCGGTAGCACGACGGCGGCGTCGACGCTTTTGCCGTAAGACTTGGTGAAGTCGCTCGGTCCGAAAAAGTTGACGACGCAGGCCACGCTGCTGGATTGCTCGGAGTTCCCACCGGTCCCCTCGAACTCGGGGACGTGCGCCGTGACCGCCAAGAATTGGGCGAGGTGACCGCCGGCGGAACCTCCGGTCACGCCGATCTTGTCCGGATTGATCTTGTAAGTCGCCGCGTTCGCCCGCAACCAGCGGACGGCCGCCTTGGTGTCGTGCACGGCGGCGGGGAACTTGTACTTGGGAGAAAGACGATAGGTGATGGTCACGGCAACGTAGCCCCGCTTCGCGAGCTGCATGCACAGCCCGTCGTAGCCGTCGCGCGTGCCGGCGCGGAATCCACCGCCGTGGATGCACAACACGGCCGGAAACGGCCCTTCGCCCGTCTTGGGCCGGGCTAAATTCAGCTGCAAATGTTGATCGTCGGGGTTCGAGTATTCGATGTCGGTTTGCCAGATGACGTTCTCGGGAACATGCGGGGCGGCCTGTGCCAGCAGCGAGTTGCCGAGCAATGCTGCGAATGCGATGGAAAACCCAAGGGCCTTGTACTGCATGAAAATCTCTCCGATTCCGGTTGTTCACAAAAATTATCGTGTAGTGCCGCGCGATGCCAGCATGGCCCCTGACGGCGCGACTGGCGAACCTGCTTTGTTTCATGAGTGTTGACGGGCCTGGACGCTCGAGTTTGGCGATCTTCTTCTCGACTTTCGCTCGATGCTTTTGCCGGTTAGATTCGAGCCAAATGACCGCTTACTCAATGCGACTCCATCAAGCCGTCCGCCTGAAAAAGACGGCCGCCTGCGTGGGACTCGACCCTCGCTACCACGACTTGCCGGCGCCGATCGTGCGAGCGGCCGAAAAACGTGCGGTTCGCGACCGGTACGCTCTGATGGCGTCCGCTTACGAGGAGTTTTGCTTTCGCATCATCGACGTGGTGGCTCCTCTCGTGCCGGCGGTCAAGCCACAGTCTGCCTTTTTTGAACAGTGCGGACCCGAGGGCGTGCAGACACTCGCACGCGTCATTCGACGGGCTCGTGAAAAAGGGCTCATCGTGATCTGCGACGCGAAGCGGGCGGACATCGGCCCGACGGCCGAGGCCTACGCGGCCGCTTATTTGGCCGGCGAAGACCCGGATGCGGCTGCGTTCGCGGCCGACGCCGTCACCGTCAACCCGTACCTCGGCACCGACACGCTCGATCCGTTCGTGCAGTTGGCGCAACAACGCGGAGCGGGAGTCTATGTGCTCGTTCGCACGAGCAATCCGGGCGCCGGCGCGTTTCAGGATCGCATCTCTGAGAATCGTCCGCTTTATCAGCACGTGGCGGGCGTTGTCGAGGAATTGTCCGCGTCGACGACGGGCACGAACGAATACGGTTGCGTCGGAGCCGTCGTGGGCGCCACGTATCCCCGCGAGTTGCGCGAACTGCGCACGATCATGCCGCACGTGCCGCTGCTTCTGCCCGGCTTCGGCGTGCAGGGAGGAACGGCCGCGGACGTCGCCGCCGCGTTCGATGAAAGCGGATTGGGCGGACTCGTCAACAACGCCCGCGGCATCAATTTCGCCCATTCCCGCGAGCCGTACCGCAGCAAGTTCCCAGACGAGCACTGGGAACAGGCGGTCGAGCAAGCGACGCGAGACATGATCGCCGAATTGACCCACTACGTGCCGGCTGAAAACCTCGACGCGATCCGCCAAAATTAGAGCCCGAGCACGCAGGCGATCACGGTCCGCATCGTTGACGGAACGCTTCAAGCAGCGGCAGAATGAAGGCCGTTGTCTCGCCTGCCAGTCCTCCTTCCTTCGAGAGGCCGCCATGAAACCGTTGACCTTTGCGATCGCCCTTTTTGTTTTGGGGTTTGGGATGAACGCTGCCCGCGCAATCGACGTCGGCGATAAAGCACCTGCATTTGAAGCCAAGGACGATCAGGGCAAGGTTTGGAAGTCGTCAGACCACATCGGCAAAGGTGTGCTCGTCGTCTACTTTTATCCGGCGGCGATGACGGGCGGCTGCACCAAACAGGCGTGTGCCTTTCGCGACGACATGAAAGTGCTGCAGGACAAAGGCATTGAGGTCGTCGGCGTGAGCGGCGATGAGGTCGCGAATTTGAAATTCTTCAAGGACGCGCATGAGCTCAACTTCGCGCTGCTCTCCGACGAGAACGGCGAAATCGCAAAGGCATTCGGCGTGCCGACCAAGGCGGGCGGCGTTTATCACTCCGAGTTCGGAGGCAAGGTGGCCGACTTGAAGCGCGGTGTGACGGAAGCGCGGTGGACCTTCGTGATCGACAAAGAGGGCAAAATCATCTCGAAGAACAAGAAGGCCAAACCCACCAGCGACCCGAAGGACGTGCTGAAGGCGGTCGAATCGAAAAAGTCGGTATGAACGCTTCGCCACTGAACTTTTGAACCGCGTCAATCGCCTCGCAGCCGCGATCCGAGTGCTGGTTCCTTGGCCGCGCGTTGGCCTTCGTCTACCATTTTCTATTGCCGCAAGGGACGAGTTCATTTGGGCTCGTCGGACTCATTGATCTGAAATTACGGAGAGCATGATGAAGGTGCACTTTGGGCTGCCGACGGTAGCGACTGCCGCCGCGTTCCTTGGATTGGGCCTGGTTGCAACGGGTTCGAGCATTCGCGCCGACGAAGTGAAATCGGGGCTGAAGCCGGGCGAAGCGCCCCGGCGTTTTTGGTGCAGGACGCCACGGGTCCGGCGGCCGGCTCGGGCAAGCTTTGCTATCGCTGCCGTTACGCCGGTAATCCGGTCGTCGCCGTCTTCACCCACAAGCTCGACAGCAGCGTCACCAGCCTGATCAAGCAGGTCGATGCCCAAGTCGAGAAGAACAAAGACAAGAGAATGAAGGCCTTCGTCGTGCTTTTGACCGACGATCCGGATAAGGCCGAAGTGAAGCTCAAGGAAATTGCCGAAAAGAACAATATCAAGAATGTTCCGTTGACGATCTTCGACGGAGTGCACGGGCCGCCGGACTACAAGCTCTCGACCGCGGCCGAGACGACCGTGTTGATGTGGGTGAAGAGCGACGTAAAGGTGAACTATGCCTTCGCCGGCAAGGTCGATCCGCAGTCGGTCGAATCCATCATGCACGATACGGGAAAGATCCTGAACTGATTGCGATCCCTGACCTGCCCAAGGCCGACGCAGGACGCGTCGGCTTGGGACTGAGTCAGAGTGAATCGTCGGAGCCGGTCAGCAACTGGACAAATCGGTCGCGCTCTCGTTCAATCGAACCAGGATCGCGACGGGAAAAGTGCCCAGGATCGTCGAGACGGGCAATCGACAAGGGGCGTCTTCATCGGAGAGACTGGAACCGCATTCCAGTGTCTCTTCCGTGAAGATATTTCGGAACCGAGCGCCCTGCGCTGGTTGTGGAAGCAGGATCTCGGTATCGGTCCACACCTCTGTCCCAATCGGCGGACGGGCGGATTCGCCAAGCAACCCGGCAACAAGTCGCGGGACGACAACGATCACGGCGTCCTGTTGGGTCTTGCGGCCAAAGGCAAAAACGTGATCCTTTGCCGCTCCGCGCGTTTCGATCGGAACGTATCGTCCGTTGGCGAAAACGCCGGCGCGTTCATGACGTAAGCGAAGCGTCTGCCAGATGGCGTAGAGTTTAATCGCACCGTCAGCGCGGTTGTCGATCAATTCGGCGATCAACGCAGCGGTGTCATTCTGGGTCGCGCGCTGCTGAAACGCCCTTAAATGCTGACGTCGTACGGCGTAATCGACCGGACGACGGTTATCCGGATCGACGAGGCTGAGATCCCACAGTTCCGTTCCCTGGTAAATATCGGGAACGCCCGGACAAGTTAGCTTAAGAACCGTCTGCGACAGGGAATTCCAGATTCCGAATGCGGCGACGCGGTGCGCAAACGGCTCAAAATCGGCCAGGAAGAGATTCCGCGGTGATGGTTCGAGCAAGGCCGATACGAATTCGCAGATCGCTTTCTCATAAGCTTCGTTGGGACTGACCCAACTCGTGTTGGACTTTGCCTCGTGCGTCGCCTTCAACATGTACTGTTGAATGCGTTCGAGAAAGTCGGCGCGTTGCGTTTCGTCCATCGGGCCGTTCGGCCATGAGCCGAGCAGCGTCTGATACAGCAAGAATTCGTCGTTGCGGTTGGGCGCGGGCTCGTCGTCCACCAGCGTCTTCTTGCCGCGGTTCATGCGGGCCCACTTGAAGATGTGGATGCGGAATTCGTTCGGAATCTCGGACAGCACGTTGATTCGAGCCCGAACGTCCTCGCCGCGCTTCGTATCATGCGTGGCTGTCGCCAGCAGAGAGCGGGGCCAATGGGCCTGCCGTTCGAGATTGTGTTGATGAAAGGCCGCCAACGTGGTGCCGAAACGCTCGGGATCGCCACCGACCTCATTCAGCGAGACAAGCCGGTTGTAGCGGTAAAATGCCGTGTCCTCGACCGATTTGGCCATGACGGGGCCGGTCACCTGCTGGAACCGGCCGACGAAATGTTGCAGCTCCGCCTGGCTTGTCTCATCGGAGTAATACGCATCGGAGAGAACCAGAATGTTGCGGACGAGATCAAAGATGGAGGCGCTTGTCGCGGGATTTCTGCGTTTGGCCCGCGCGACGGCGAGCTCGATGTAACGACGGTCGCGATCCAGAACACCGGCCGGAGTTACGTAAGTCCGATACACGGGAAAGCAGGCGATCACTTCGCGTAACGCTTCGGTCAGACTATTGAGCGTGAAGTCGCGGCTGCGTCGGTTCAGCTCGGAAATCCTGTCGAGATGATGGCCCAGCACGTTGATTTCCGCGGCCATCGATACCTGCATCGTGAGCTTCTTGCACGCGTACACCAGCTCTTTGTATTCGAGCGGATGGCGAATGAATCGGGAGTAAACCGCGTCGAACGCCTTGGCGTGATCGCGATCCACAAAGATCCCATTAGCGACGTTCAAGAAGTCGTAGCCCGTCGTGCCGAACACGGGCCAATTCTCGGGAAGGCGTTCCCCGGGCTCCAAGATCTTCTCCACGACCAGATACAGCGGCTCGAGAAACGTTTCTTCCTTTCCCTGCTGCGCGATGCGATCGAAACGTCGACCAAGCTCGTCAGCCAGGTCCTCCCAACAAATCTCCGCGTCCGCGTCGCCCGCGGCCGGTTCCAGGTCTTTCCGTTGTTCGAAGACGTCACGGCAAACTTGAAGAAATCGTGCGCGCTGCAGCCTCCAGAGGTATTCTGCCGGATCATAAAGCCCGTCCGGATGATCGATCCGAATTCCGGTTGCCTTTCCCTCGGCCAACAGCCGCAGGATCAAGCCGTGCGTCTTCTCGAAGACGTCTGGTCGCTCCATGCAGATGGCGGCAAGCTCGTTGACGTCAAAGAACCGGCGGTAATTGATTTCGTCCGCGGCGACTCTCCAATAGGCCAGGCGATAAGGCTGATCTTGCAGGAGTTGATCCAAGAGATCGAAGCTGCGCGGGTCACCTTTGGTGCCGTTAAAAATCGCCACGTTCTCTCGCAAAAAACCGAGAACCTCGGGTGAGGCTCCTGACAGCTCGGCTAGGCGTCGTTTAATCACCTCTTTCTCGCGACGACGCTCGGCGACTTTTTCGGGACTCGTCTCATTTCTTGGCGGCAGATGGCTGATTGCCGTGAGAATGCTCTCGTATTCGAGCGTGGCCGGATTGTCGGCTCCCAACCGGCCGGTCAATTCGTCCTTCCGATGACTGAGGACCTTTCCCCAAGACCGTGGTTCGATCGGGAGGCGACGGTCGAAATAGTGGATGCAAAAGACGCCGTCCTCGAAGGCGAGGATCAGTTGCTGCTCTTCGAGGACTTTGCCGAATTGATCGCCCAAAATGGGAAGCAAGACCTTGTATGCCAGGTCCGGCTTGAGGGGCATCCAGTCAATATCGAAGAACGATGCGTAAGGGGAGCCAGGTCCGTTTTCGAGGACGTCCATCCACCAGGCATTCTCATCACTGGCGACGCCCATATGGTTGGGCACCAGGTCCAGGATTTGGCCCATACCGTGTGTTCGCAGCTCTTGTGCGAGTGCGTCGTAGTCCGCTTCGCTGCCGATTTCCGGATTCAGCGTATTGTGATCGACGATGTCATACCCATGCATCGTGCCCGCGCGGGCTTTGACACAGGGGGACAAGTAACAATCGCTGATTCCGAGCGATGCCAAATAATCGACGAGATTTTCCGCATCCCGAAACGTGAACGTGTGATTGACTTGGAGCCGGTAGGTGGCCTCGGGAAGGCGGCGCTCCGCGAGTCTTCGGATGACCGCATCGAGAATCGCATCGACGGCTGGGTGGCTGTCTTCGGTGACTTCACCGGTCTGCTCGCCCGTTTCGGTCGCTGACGCGCTCATCTTTGGCTCCATGAGGCCGGTCCCAACACCCAGAATTCAAACGGCAAGAGAACGTCGAGCGGATTCTGTGACCCGCGGTTGCCGCCGAATCGGGATTCCTCCGAGCCGAGCAGTAGTTTGGCGTTCCCAAGTCCTTTTTCGAGAAGCGCGTCTTTCGGGATAGCTTGGGGTTGTCGCGACAGGTTGAAGAACGCTGCCAGTTCGGTCGCAGGGCCCTCGACCGCCATGTTACGCACAAGCCGCAGGACGGGTAATGCGTCGTGCCATTCCTCGATCAGGCCCGAAGCCAATACCTTTGACTCATCGAGCGGGAGCCAGAACCGGCGAATGGCCAGCAGATCATAATACAATCGCCGCATCCCGGCGTATCGCGATCCCTCCGGCCAGTCCCAACGGAGTTTGGCCGATTCGAATGTCGCCAGCGCCAGCGGGTCCGGGACTTTATCTTCCTCGCCGAGCCCGACAAACTCTTCGCGGCGGCCGCGTCGAGTCGCATCGATGATTTCTTGTTGCTCGAAGGAGCAGAAGTACGGGAAGGGCCGCGTCTCGCCGTATTCCTCTCCCATAAAGATGAGCGGAATCTGCGGTGACAAAAGGAGCAGCCCGGCTGCCAGACGCAATTGGTTCGGTTCTAACAGCGCGCTGAGCCGCTCGCCCGCCGGCCGATTGCCGATCTGGTCGTGATTTTGCACCGAGATCACGAAACGATCGCCTGAATGCGACCCGACCGGTCGCCCGTGTCTGCGCCCGCGGAACTCGCTATAGGCGCCGTCATACACGAAGGTGGAATTGATCGCTTTGACCAAGTGCTCGGGCCGGCCGAAATCGGCGTAGTAGCTGAATTGCTCGCCCGTCAACAGGGCATGGAGCGAATGATGAAAATCATCGCTCCACTGGGCGTCGAGCCCGTATCCTCCCGATTCGGGCGGATCGAGAAGCCGCACGTCGTTCAGATCGCTCTCCGCAATAATATGGATCGAACGACCAAGTTTGCGGCCCTCCTCCTCGGCCGCTTCCTTGATTTCGCGAAGGATGTGTCGCGGGCTCGAGTCGAAAACAGCATGGACGGCGTCGACGCGCAAACCGTCGAAGTGAAAGTCGCGAATCCAATATCGCACATTGTCGAGCACCATCGCGCGTACCGCGTCGCAGCCCCGCGAGTCGAAATTCATCGCTCGACCCCAAGGCGTTCGGTATCGGTCCGTGAAGTAGGGGCCGAACTCAGCCAAATAATTTCCCTCAGGCCCGAGATGGTTGTAGACAACGTCCAAAATGACAGCCAAGCCGGTCCGGTGGCACGCGTTCACGAACTGTTGCAGACCACGCGGCCCGCCGTAACTTTCTTGGACTGCGAAGGGATATACCCCCTCGTATCCCCAACCGCGCGTGCCGGGAAATTGTGCCACCGGCATTAATTCGAGCGCCGTCACACCAAGCTGCCGCAGCTCTTCGAGGCGCTCAATGATGGCGTCGAAAGTGCCTTCAGGCGTGAAAGTGCCGACATGCAGCTCGTAAATCACGAATTCTTTTCGTGACACGCCAGCCCAGTCGCCCTCAGACCACTCGAACCGCTCGGGCGCGAAAACGGCCGAGGGATGGTGCACACCGTCAGGCTGCCAGCGCGACATCGGGTCGGGCCGCTCGGGTCTCTGGTCGATACGAAAAGCGTATCGCTGAGCCTCTTCGACGTCGGGCTCGCTGTGAACGAAATACCCGCCCGGCTCAGGCTGCATCTCGATGACACGGCATTCGCCCGGCTCTGGGTAAAGAGCAAGGCTCATCGATCGAGCGTACGGAGACCACACCCGCCAACAGACGGATTCGTCGGCGCGCATCAGCGCCCCGCAAACGGGCGTCCCGACTTGGAATTCGTTCGCTGGGGCGGGCGTTTCCATGCGGAGCTTCATGCCACCAGATCCGCCTCTCCCGGATGGTCCAGACACAACAGCGTCGTGAAATAGTCGCGCAAGTGCCGCAGCAGCAAAAAGTGCTCGCGGACAAATTCGAATCCGGTGCGACCCATGCGTTCCCGCTTATCCGCATAGCGCAACAAATAGCGGATGCGGTACGCGGCCCCAGCCGGAGAGTGTACGAGGAAACCGGTGTGATAGTCGTGCACCTGCAGCGTGATTCCGCCGCACGCTCCTCCGATCACGGGTTTTCCCTTCCAGAGTGCCTCCGTGACGGTCAGCCCAAAGCCCTCCTTGAGCGACTTCTGCAACACGATGATGGCTGATCGCTGCAGCGCGTTGATCGCGCGATGCGAATCGGGCGGAAGCATCAGGATTTTGAGATCCTGATCCTCGCCGGCGAACTCCATGACTTCACGGAGAACCTCGGCCCCCTCCGGATCGTCGTCCGCCGGTCCGCCAACCAATACAAGTTGCAATTCCGGGTGATACGGCTTCACCATGCGGTACGCGGCGATGACGCCCAATGGATCCTTGAAGCGATCGAATCGGGACACTTGCAGCAAAAGAGGCCGCTCGGGATCGATATTGAGCCTGTTCAACGTTTCCAATCGTTCCGATTCCGGCATCGGTGAATTCTTGTCGGAAAACGGATCGATCGACGGAGGGATCATGAAGATCGGACAGGGCAGGGGCCGGGCGAAGGCGGCCATCGAAAAAATCGTGGCGTCGTAAGGCCGAATGGCTCCGGCGAGGTGCTTCCAAACCACACGGTCTGGTCGCGATGCATCCACGTGACAACGCCACACCCATCGCTTCACCTGGCCGCGCGGAGTATACGCAGGCAGGAAAATGGGTTGTGGATCATGGACGACCACGACGTCGCCGGCGAGGTTCAGCTTCTGTGCGTTCTGCTTGTTGACTTCGTGATGCAAGTCGAAGTCGCTGGGTTTGAGCACCACGGGCAGGCCTTGCAACCCGTTATGAATGGCCTTGGTGACGCGGTAGAAGTCAGGCGGCCCGCCGATCACTTCCCACTGGACATCCAGTCCCAGCTCGCGCATGAGAGGGACCATCCATCCGAGAATTTCCGCGACGCCGCCACCGACGCGGGTGGAATTGACGTGCACCAAACGCCGGCCGGCCAGTTTCGCCGCCAAGTGACGCAGGCGTTCGACTTCGTGATGTCCGACCACCTCTTCGTAGCGATCCAGCAGTTGCATCGGGTTTCCTTCGTGTCGAGATTATTTTCAGGCGCTGACCTTCAAAACAGGCTGCGGCACCGGCAGGCATTCGCGAAACGCCTCAATCACCTGGTCACGTACCTGGCCGAGATTCAAAAATTGAGCATCGATCTTCCGCAATCGGGCAATCAACGCCGGATCGGCCCCATACGCCTCGAGCCAATTGGAAAAGTCATCCGACCCGCGAGCCGTCCTCCGGCGAGCAATATGGACGTGGTAGAAGAACGACCGCAGCGAAAAGAGAGGCAGTGCCTCGGCCAATGCCGTCGGCGTCGATAAGCGCTCGCCCGTGTCGTAGGCAATCATCCGCGATCCGACGAGGTGCAACTCGAGTCCGGGGGGACACGATGGAACACGGTCGATGCCCCAAACTCGTTCCTCAATCACATTGACTAATTCGGCCCGAAGCGAGTCAATCGACTCGTGCTGATACGGGTCGATCAATCCCAACTGCTCTGCCAACATATGGTCGCCGAGCATCTCCCAGCACCAACGGGCCAGCTCGTTGGGGAATTCGTAGAGATCGAAATGGTCCGCCAGGACACAGCGCGTCATGTGGTGCTCGATCACCATGTCAGGGACCGTACGAATCGCGTCGAGCAGCTCTCGCAAATTGGAGCAGCTTCGGCCGATGGGAAGCCGCGCCAGGCTGCAATCAAAAACTGCAAAGGGCTCCGTCATTGTTGACCTTTCGATTAATTTCACTGTGGAGTGCCATCGCGGCCACGGGAATGTGGGATCCTTCGACACAACTCAACCGGTTCACAGGCTCTATGCGCTGACAATCATCAATTGCCGTCTGGCGGCATTAAGCACGCAACTGGCGTGCCTCTCAGTCCACCGCCAAAGCGCAGCGCCCTTAAGGCGAGTCTCGATAAGACCTTGCTCGTAGCAAACGAGGAGGTTCGTCTTGGCATCGAACGGCCAGGATCCACCAGGAGGTCACCCAGTGTCCGCGCCGGTCGGCTAGAAGCCATGTCCCGTAGGAACACGGCTTCAGCAGCGTTGCTCTTCGGGCGGCGCCGTAACGACTTTCTCGTTCCCACGCCGCATCGCGCAGTTTCGAGCGCAGGGTCACCCGCGACAGCCCTAGTCTTTCAGCCGCCTTGGTGAGATTGCCGCCCGCTTGATCCATGACATGGCCAACGATCAGGCGGTCGAAATGCTCCAAAGCGCGCCGATAGAGATCGCCCTCGCCACGCGTCGAGTCGCCGCGCAAAAGATTCAGCAGAGCCTCGAGATCGTCTTCTTCGGGTTCCATTTCGATGTTCCGTTGCCTTGTTAATGGTGAGAGGTACATGCTGCAAATGGCGAGCCAGTCTCTCCGAACAGGCACGGTCGATCGCAGTTTTTTCGCTTCCTGCCGAAAGTGGCAACGGAAGCGCAATGCGCACCTGTTGCATGAAAACGCGCACGATCCGATGTGGCACGCAGTTGCTAAGCGGCTGGCGATGGGTTCCGGATGCGTGCAAAACAATGTCTGGCGATCATCAGCTCTTCGTTTGTCTTGATAACGCCGACACGGACTCGACTTGCGTCCGCGGAAATGTTTCGGGCATTCGCGTCGTTGCGACGAGGATCAATCTGGAGACCGAGAAACCCCAGTTCGTCGCAGATCCGCCAGCGAATCGACGGGCAGTTTTCGCCGATCCCCGCGGTAAAGATTAATGTGTCCAAACCTCCCAGCATGCCGGCGAACGCCGCCAGGAATTTTTTGGCCTGCCGGCAATAAAGTTCGACGGCGTCGGACGCCGCCGCGTCATGCTTTTCGCTTTCGAGCAAGTCGGCCATGTCCGAACTCGTTCCCGAAACTGCCAATAGCCCGGCACGCTGAGTCACCAGCTCGTTCACCTGGTCCGCTGTGAGGCCCTTTTCCCTCAGCAGGTAGACAAGGATGCCCGGGTCAAGATCTCCCGTCCGGGTGCTCATGACGAGGCCGGCCGTCGGCGTGAATCCCATCGTCGTGTCGATGCATGTTCCCTGGCGTACGGCAGCCATGCTGGACCCATTTCCCAAATGGGCGACTACGACGCGGCCATTTGCCGTCTCCGCACCCGACTCGCTCTTCAACTCGCCCATGATGTATTCGTACGAAAGTCCGTGGAATCCGTAACGCCGCACGCCCGCGGCCTCGTATTCCCGGGGAAGAGCGTACATTTTCGCCAAACGCGGCATATTGGCATGAAAGGCCGTATCGAAACAGGCGACTTGCGCGAGAGATGGATTCGACCGTGCCACAATCTCGATCGCCTCGATCTCGTGCGGCAAATGATCGGGAGCCAGCGGAACCAACTTTTTCAGCGACTCGATGAGTTGCTGATCGATCATTGCCGGCTGGGTGTAATTCGGGCCGCCGTGCACGATCCGGTGACCGACCGCCTGGAGATTGTTCGCGTCCGGCTGGTCTTTGAGCCAGGCAAAGAGCGCCTCGAACGCCGTCGCGTGGTTCGGCAAATGCATGGGCTTTTCGACCAACTTGGCACCGTCGGCGCCTTTGGCCTTGAAAACGCCGGCTGCCAAACCGATCCTTTCCATCCGCCCGGACAAAACCAGCGTCTCGGCCCGTCCCATTTGAAACAGGGCGAACTTCACGCTGGATGACCCGCTGTTGATGGTCAATATCCGTGTGGTTTGCGCGTCGTCCATGGTCTTGCCTGTGAATGCCCCCGCGGGCAAGAAAGTAAGTTAACCGAGGAGATTGGAATGCATCTCGTTGTCGGGCTCGGCGGACTTGTCCTGATTCTGCTGATTCTCGTCGACGCGTTCGAGTCCGTCCTGCTTCCGCGGCGAGTGTCGCACGGGTATCGGCTGATCCGGCTATTTTATCGCGTCACGTGGCGAATCTGGCGTTCGTCAGCAGGGGTAATCGCGAATCCGCGCCGTCGCGAATCCTTTTTGAGTCTGTTTGGTCCCCTCTCGTTGCTCGTCTTATTCGGGCTTTGGGCGTTTGGACTTGTGATCGGTTTCGCCCTCGTCCACTGGTCGCTGCAGACGCCGTTGGCGATTCCGGCGGCCGAAGAGACGCCCCTTTCTTACGGGTATTTCAGCGGCGACACATTTTTTACGCTCGGATACGGAGATATGACTCCGCAAAAGCCGCTTGGCCGTCTGCTGGCCATTGCCGAGGCCGGCCTCGGTTTCGGCTTTCTCGCAATCATTATCAGCTACCATCCCGTCCTGACGCAGGCCTTCTCACGACGAGAAACCACAATTTCTCTGCTCGACGCCCGCGGCGGATCGCCGCCAACGGCCACCCAAATTCTGACGCGTTGTCCCAGGTCGAATCGCGACGCCGTGCTGAATTCCTTCCTGGCCGAATGGGAGCGCTGGAGCGCCGAGCTGTTGGAGAATTGCCTGTCCTTTCCGATGCTCGCCTTTTATCGTTCCCAGCACGACAACCAATCGTGGCTCGCCGCCCTGACCGCAATTCTCGACACCTGTGCCCTCGAAATCTGCGGCCACTCCGACACCGACCGCTATCAGGCCCGGTTGACCTTTGCCATTGCCCGGCATGCCGCCGTTGATTTGAGCCTCGTGTTCAAAATCGACCCGGCTCCGCTCGAAACGGACCGCCTGCCAAGCGGAGAGCTCGAACGGTTGCGGACCAAATTCAACGCCGATGGCATCACCTTTCCCGAAGGACCGGCTGTCGAGGCCCGGCTCGCACAGTTGCGGGCCATGTACGAACCCTTCGTGAACGGCCTGGCGCAGAGTTTTTTGTTCAAACTCCCGGGATTTTTTCCAGAGCGCATGACCGCCGACAATTGGCAGACCAGCGCTTGGATGCCGCGGACTCCCGGCATCCGCGATCTGCCCGGCCAAGAGCCCGGCGAACATTTCGACTGATGTCCGCCCCCGCCCCCTCACCCTTTGTCGACGGGCGGCTTGTGAATCTCGCGGATCCAGATGTTGCGAAACCGCGTGTCGTTGTGGTGGAACTGCAGAGTGAGCGGCAATTTTTCGGGGTGCGCCTCATATTTGGGCGGCTGATCGTAATAGGTCGCCCCCAGAAGCTTCGTGTGGTTCTGCACGACAACACCGTTCTGCAAAACCGTCACATATCCCGGCCGTTTCAGTTTGCCGGACGCGTCGAACCGGGGCCCATTGAAGATGATGTCATACGACTGCCATTCGCCCGGTTTGCGGCACGCGTTGACCATCGGCGGACTCTGCTTGTAAATCGACCCTGCCTGACCGTCGAAATAAGTCTTGTTTCCGTACGAGTCCAGAACCTGAACTTCATAAAGCCCCATCAAGTACACGCCGCTGTTCCCCCGGCCCTGGCCTGATCCCGTAATTTTTTCCGGCGTGGCCCACTCAATGTGCAGCTGACAATCGCCAAAGGCCTCTTTCGTGCTGATGTCGTGCTTGCGGGTGATCGCGTACCCGTCGCGAATCTCCCAAGCGTCTCCCCCCTTCCACTGCGACAGATCCTTCCCGTCAAACAGCACAGTCGCATCGGAGGGAACTCCGCCGACCGCACCCGGGTCGATCACCCGCGGTTCCTGCCACTTGATGCCGCTTTCGTATTCTTTGGCCACCAAGAGGATGCCTGCCGAACCGAGTGCCACACACGTCGTTGCCAGCACGAGTGCCGATCGCCGCCAACCTTTTTTCGCCGAATTGTCGCCCATCGTTGCAGTCGCCTTTGGCAAAAGAAGCTCGAAATTCTCGACCATCGCCAATGGCCGATCCTATCGCGAGCCGTTTGATCGTGCCACCCGCCCCACTGATCATCCGCCGAGCACTTCGCCGGGGAGCGGCCGACCTCGCGCGGGGGACTTTTTTGGCTTTTTTGGGGCGCTAAAAAGGGGGACTTTTTTTGGGTCGACGCAAGAAAAGTCCACTCCGCGTCGAGCGCGGACGCAAAAGAGCCCGACTTTTTTGGGCCGCACCCCAAAAAACGCCAAAACGGCAGTCGTCGCCCGCACTGCCAATTTGTCAGCGAAGTGCTCTCGCGCGACTCCGTCGATTTTTCCCGAATGCTACAACCGTTGTTGTTTCACCCTGGGGTCACCGGTCGCTCCGGGAGTAAAATCAGGTTGAAGGCCGTTGTTTAACGAGGGCTGTTCAATTGGCTGTTCAATTGACCGTGAAGTCAGTCGACAATCGCGGGTAAGTTCGAGTCAGGCTGATACACGTCCGACCGTGAAATTCTTGCTCCCCTCGCCCCTCGACCCTCGCCCCCACTTTTGTACCAACCGTTAGTATTTCGCTCGTGAACAACTCGCCCCACGGCGGCATAATGGAAACTAGACGGCCGACCAGCCGAATTGCCGCCGCCAAACCGACTGCCATCGAGCCAGCCGCTGTCGATGGTCGTCGGACGGTCCGCTCCGCGTACGCCGCAATCGAAAGTCACCACCATGCGCTTGCACCGCTCTCGATTCTCGCGACTGATTGTGCTCTCAATCGCTCTCGGCATCGCCGCCTTTGCGATTCGCACTCGTGCCGACGAAACGGCCCTCGACCGCTACATCGCCAAGCCCGATCCGAGCTACCACTGGAAGCTCGCCGCCACATATCCCGGCAAGGGCCAAACAACGTTCGTGATCGCGCTCACCAGCCAAACCTGGCGGAGTGCCGACGAAGTCAACAAGCCCGTCTGGACGCACTGGCTCACGGTCGTGCGGCCCGACAAGGTCCTTTCGAATGCGGCCAAACCCGGCACGGCCTTCCTGTTCATCGGCGGCGGCAGTCTGAAAGATCCGCAGCCCAAGAAGGCCCCCGACCGCGTGACGGCCCTGGCCGAAGGAACCAACACGGTCGTCGCCGAACTCAGCCTGGTGCCCAATCAACCACTCTCCTTCGCCGACTCGAAAAAACATCCGCGAGAGGAAGACGACCTTGTGGCCTACAGCCGCGTGAAATACATCATCACGGGCGACGAAGAATGGCTCGTCCGCCTGGCGATGGTCAAAAGCGGCGTCCGCGCCATGGACTGCCTGCAGGAATTCCTCGCCACTGGAGAAGAGGAGGGCCCCAAAAAGGGGACTGACCCCCTACCAAACGTTCAAGCCAGCTCCCACGCAGCAACGGGTCAGGGGTCTGTCCCCTTTTTTGGGCCCGACGGCGGACACCTCAAGATCGATCACTTCGTGGTCGCCGGCGGTTCGAAGCGCGGCTGGACGACCTGGCTCGTCGGCACGGTCGATCCGCGGGTGATCGCCATCATTCCGCTGGTGATCGACGCCCTCAACTCCGAAAAGATCACGCAGCACCATTTCGAGGCCTACGGATTTTTCTCGCCCTCCCTCAAAGACTACGTGCACCACGGCATTTTCCCGTACCTCATCGGCACGCCCGCCTACCACAAAGTCCTCGCGATCGAGGACCCCTACAGCTACCGCCACCGCGAGCGGCTCACTATTCCCAAATTCCTGATCAACGCCGCCGGCGACCAGTTCTTCCTCCCCGACGGCTCGCAGTTCTACTTCGCGGACATGCCGCCCGAAAAACACCTCCGCTACACGCCCAACGCCAAACACAATCTCAAAGGCAGCGACGCCCTTGAAAGCCTGCAGGCGTTTTACCAGGCGATCCTCGACAACCATCCCCGCCCGCGCTACTCGTGGAAAAAGGAGCCCAACGGCGACCTCGCCGTCACCACCGAAGACGCCCCGCGCGAAGTCAACGTCTGGCAAGCGACCAACCCCAAAGCCCGCGACTTCCGCCTCGACGTGATCGGTAAAGCCTGGCACTCAACGCCGCTGGCAACCGACAAGCCGGGCCACTACTACGCCCACGTCTCCGCCCCGTCGACGAGCTACACCGCCTTCTTCGTCGAACTCGTCTACGACAGCGGCGGCAAGTTCCCGTTCAAGTTCACGACGGAAGTCAGCGTCGTGCCGGATGTGTTGCCGTACAAGTGGAAGGATGTGAAGGCGAAGCTGGGGCCGGAAATCCGCGACGAATAACGTTGGTTCCGAGCCGGCGTGTTAGTCCCGCCAGACGTTCGGGGGTTCTGACAATTGAACGCCACGTCGATGAATCGGTCCCGAGGTAGTGGGTGCGACAATAACCGCTCGGCACGGTGCAGATATGCCTTCAATTCGTGCCTAAGCGGTTCGCAGATTGCAGCGACTCTGGACTCAGTCAGGGTGACACGTCCGGGATTGTGGCCAAAATGATTTCTGAGCCTGTTGAGAATCACCAAATGATGTTCGCTCTTCGTCGCGTGGTACAATTTCTGCAGCCAGCACATGACGCGCAAGACGACGCCTGCGGTTGCGGTTGGACTGGCGAGTAAAGCGTGGACGTTAGAATGGTTGTTGCAAGAATCGGCGCGGACTGCGATCGACGGCTGATTTGTCGCGTTGAACCGCGATCATTTCGGAGAAGGCTGCTGATGAAGCCGACTCACTTGTTCAGTTTGTTGGTGCTTGCGCAACTCGTGGCATCCTGCCCATGCCTTGGCGACGATGGCTCGGCCCGACGTTATGCCGAGTTGCTGGGAAATGATGAACTGTTCTTGACGTTTTCCCTCCTGGAGAGAGGCGATGTTCAGCACGAGTTGAAGATGACTTCACAACAGGTTGCGATAGTCAAACAAGCGTACAACGCAACGGCGCGGGAGATCCCCGGTATGACGGAACTGCTGGCAAACTCTCGGAAGCGGCAGTTGGACACAACGCTTTCGGCCTCGGATAGAGTGAAGTGGGGAAAGGCTGTAAACTCTGACATGAAGAATCGCATTGAGGCGTATCAACGCAAGGAATTGTCGGCCACATTGTCCGCGAATCACAGGCAACGCCTGGATGAACTTCTGACGCAAATGCGCGGTCCGATTGCGATCTTGGAGAACCCCGCAATCTCGTCAAAGTTGCCACTCAGCGAGAGACGACAAAGGGCGGAAATGCAGGACACGGTCAAGCATTACGAGGCGGGATTGGGATGGCTCCGGGCGCGCTATGGAAGACAACAAATTAGTGGCCTGCATGTGAACGAGACATTGGAAGATAGGCAGAAGGAAGTTGAGGCGTTGTTTGTCGTCATCCATGCGATAGAGAAAGAAAGGGACGCCGACTTGCTTGTGGGGCTAACACCGGACCAGCTCGCGTCGTGGCGTAAAATCCAAGGAAAGCCGTTCCCGATTTCTTGGACTCCAACATCGGTCTCGGACTTTCCGTTTGAGGAGAAGAAGTGAAGCTGTGCCTTTCGGAAAAACCGATCCGGCGGTTTGGGGGCAGGTGATCGACCACCCAAGCAACACAACTCGCACCCACTACCGGTCCCGAATTGTTGCAGTTAACGGCGAGACCCAAAGGCGGTTGTAATAGAGTGCTCGACTCGCTTTCGGTCGCGGCATCCTGATCGTTCCGTTCAGTTTTCCTGACCGCCGTTTCGTTAGGCTCGCAAATGCGACAAGTGTGGTGGCCAAAATCGTTCCTCATCCTTTCCGTTTGCCTGGGGCCCCTTTCATGGAGTGAGGAGGGGTTTGTTCGCATCCGACAGTATGATTTTGAAAAGCCCGTTCCATCGGGACTTCTAATGATTCCCGAAGCGCGGCAGATGGAATCGCTCTTCGGCAGTGCACTCCATCAAATCCGCAATCTTGACGAGAAGAAGAGGACGGCCCAGTGGCAAACAATCTGTTTGTCGCTGACCGCTACGAATTGCTCATGACGGCTTCGGTGCGCCTCCCCGAGAGCTTCGGAAAAAATAGACGCTGTTTTGACAACGCCTCAATTTGATCTCCACGAAGTGTCTGCGATCACCAATGATGGATTCGGCGCCAGGTTTGACCCAAAGGGGGCGCACCACTTCGGTGTCGACGAGTGGCGAAAACTTTATCGGGCAAAAGGTGATTTCGCCGTCATTGACATCAAGCTGAAAAATCAAGCCGTCCCTGATTTTGACAAGTATCGTGGCGTGATGTTTCGCGGGCGCTCCGCCGCCGCTCCGGCAAAGCGCCTGACCGTGGTTCCGACCTCGGTGAAGAGGCCGGTTGATTTCAATGCGATTCAAATCGGCGGGGGAAGCTCGGAGTATTATCCGCACGGATCACTCTCGATTATGCACATTGTCGAGAAGCCGGATGTCGCCGTCGCCGTGGTGTTTGGCACCCCGGTGCGGATCGAACCCGAATCGAGCGGCAACGGAAAAGACAATACGAGTTGGAGAGAACGAGAAACTGCCGTCGACACGAAAACCTCTCAATCAACAAAAGTCGACTGGAGTTATTCGACGCGAACGCAGCAACTCGTCATTAATGGAACCACCACCGCCATGCCTTTTGATCGAATCGCCGTCGTCACGGTTCGACCAGGGGGTTGCGATGTCCAAACCCTTCCAAAAACAGACAAGAACCTCGACGCCTTACGAGTACGGCTCGGCGCAGGCGAAGTCGGGAGGTGAAATCAGACAGGCGATCGGTTTGACCGATAATCGGTCCGAAGGACCCGACCCTGGCTATAGAATCTGTTCCCGTTGGGGCCAAAAAGAATCCATGAAAGTCATGCTTGAGTCGCGAGACGCTCCCGATGGCAGCAATTATTGGTCGCTGACTGTTGGGCGAATCTATGAAGTGCTCGGCATCGAGGGTGATGACTATCGACTTCTGGACGATTGCGACGAGCCGTACCTATTCGATCCGCAATGCTTCAAAGTGATCGACCCTGCGGAACCCTCGCACTGGATTTCGTCAGTCGACGACGGAGTTCGCAAGGCCTATCCGCCCAAATGGGTCGAGCGCGGATTCTTCCAAGATCGGCACGAGCGTGTGATCGATGTTCGGCAGGAGTTTCGGCGCGGTCTCGTGAAATGGTGTCCGGAGACAGCCGCAGAGCGCGGCATCGTTTCAATTTAATGATGGCTGTCATCACAGCTTCCTAGGGATATTCAGTTTGAGCCCAGCGACAAGCACTCCTGAAGGCGGGCCGAACAAATGCCCGGTCTGCGGCAAGAGGGTCTACATCGAGCCGTCGTCTCCGATTGGGGATGCTCCGTGCCCGTTTTGCGGCTGTTTGCTGTGGTTCCTCGAGTCGCCGGGGCAGTCGCAGCTCTACGGTTTCCACCAGCTCTCGGTCGCGGAACGTTCCCTCTGCACAAAGACTCAGGCGCTAACGGCCATCCTCGACCGGCTCGTCGAGAGGCATGCATTGCCGAGTGATGCCAAGCCAGGCTTGCTCGCTGCACTCCTCAGGCGGGAAGAACTGGGCTCGACGGCGATCGGCGGTGGCGTCGCGGTGCCGCACGTGAAGTCTGCCGACATTGATCGCGCCATCGGCGCTCTGACCACTTTCCCGGCGGGAGTGGACTTTGGCGCACCGGATGGTCAACCAATCAGGCGCGTTTGTGTTTTGCTTTCGCCGATCGACGACGCGGGCGAGCATCTGCGACTGCTCGAATCGGTCAGCCGCTGGGTGCGCGCGTCGGCGTCGTGAAAGGCACCCCTCACCCCCGGCCCCTCTCCCTCAAGGGGCGAGGGGAGAATGGAGGAAGGGCGATCTCATTCGAGGGCCGAGGGGAGAAAGGGCGGAGCGAGTCTGCTCCAGCAAGCGGCGGAGAACGCAATTCGGAAGGGTCGCAGGCTTCGCGATGCGAGAGTATCCTCGTCATAACGTCCGACGATCCGAGAAAATTCCTGTCCCCCTCGCCCCTCGAGGGAGAGGGACCCAGAGGGTGCCCCGGGGTGAGGGGGCCGAGCGGTGACCCGCAATCGAGAGCGCGCCCGACAACTGCGGCACGAATCGACCGAAGCCGAGACGTTTCTCTGGCAGCAGCTGCGCGGCCGTGCGTTCAAAGAGCTGAAATCCCGCCGCCAGTTCGCCGTCGGGAACTACATCGTCGACTTCGTCTGTCTCGAACACCTGTTGATCATCGAGTTGGACGGCGGCGGACACAATGAGGACGCGCAGCGGAAGTACGATGCGGCGCGCGACGTGTGGCTGCGATCGCAGGGCTTTCGGATTTTGCGGTATTGGAACAACGAGGTGTTTGAGGAATGGGAGGCGATCGCCGAAGCGATTTGGAAGGCAGTCAAAGACTCCGCTTGATTCCCACGCCAGTCTGCGGTTCGCCCCCTCACCCCCGGCCCCTCTCCCTCGAGGGGCGAGGGGAGAATGCAATTCGGAAACGGTCGCGGGCTGCGCGATCCACGTGTATGCTCGTCATCAGAACGTCCGACGATTCGAGAGGATTCGCTGTCCCCTGCGAGCGTGCCCGACAGTGGAAGGACGAAGGCGAAGCTGGGGCCGGAAATCCGCGATGAATAGCTTTGTCCCGAGCCCTCGATGAAACCGACCTTTCGCAACACACGGTGGATCCTTCCGGCCGTTTGCATGGCGCTCGTGCTCTTGCGAGCACTGGCATTGCCGTGCACGGCGCAGGCAGATGAAGGCCGATCTCTCGGCAAGGCGGTCACCGCGGACGCGAGTGCGCCAAGCCCGCTGCCCGCGCCGACCGGTCCCTATCAGGTTGGGCGAACGGAATTTGACTGGGCGGATCCCTCGCGCCGGACGCCGATAGCCCTAGCGGGCATCGCGAGATCGCTGTTTGGCTTTGGTATCCCGCTCTACCCAAAAAGGGAGCCGAGGCGGCCGAATGGATGCCGGGAAAATGGGGTGAGTTTCTCCTGCCCTATGATCTCAGCAAGCGCAGATGGTCAGGAACTACGCTTTCCGAAATTGAGGCAGGGCTCAAGAAGTACCCCGTCCGTACGATTCGCATGCATGCTTATCCGGATGCTTCCGTTTCCCACGGTCAACAAGCGAAATTTCCCGTGCTGCTGTTTGAGCCCGGTTTTGGCGCGCTTCCCTTTATTTATTCAACCCTGATCGAGGACCTGGCGAGTCACGGCTACCTCGTGGCGGGAACCATTCCCACCTATTACACGCATTACAACGTATTCGCCAACGGCCGCGTCACCGACACGTTTAAATCAACCCACGCCAATGCCTCGCTCCCCATCTGGACCGGCGACATGATTTTTACGCTCAATCAGTTGGAGAGATTAAACTCAGACACCAAGAGCCAATTTCACGGCCGGTTTGATTTCACGCGCGTCGCCGCGTTTGGACACTCCTTCGGCGGAGCCGCTGCGGTTCAGGTGGCCAAGGACGACGCTCGTGTCCGCGCTGCCCTCGATCTGGACGGCACACTAACGGGCGACGTGGTCGAGAGCGGCCTCTCGAAACCTTTTCTGATGTTTGATCATCCTCATCCCGGCGAGACGAATTATCATCGAGATGGCGTTGTCTTTCGCGATGCGCAGCCCGGCTATCGGCTAATTCTCGCGGGCTCGGAACATTCCTTTTCCGGGGATTTCGGGTTGCTGCCCTTTGTCCCGACGAGCGCAAAAAAAGGAACGATTGATCCTGCGCGGGCCCTGACCATCACGAAAGCCTATGTCGAAGCTTTCTTTGGCGAATATTTGGAGGGCAGAAAGTCGACTTTGCTGAATGGTCCCTCGCCCAAATATCCCGAAATCACGTTCGAGACGAACAGGAAATAGGGCGGCATCGAGCTCGCTTTTTTTCGAGTCTCTTCGGACGACGGACGATCGCCCAATGACTCATTATTGGGGACTTTAGAGCTGAATGAATGACTAAATCACCGACCGCGATTCGGGGACGGACGCCCTGTTTGTGGTGCGGCCGTCCCGGCTGCATCTGCAGGCGGGACGCCTGCACCACAAATTCGCCCACCGGCCGCGCCGCAGAATCGCGGTCGGTGATTTAGCCCGTGATGGGGCGACAGAAACCCGAGGGCGGCATCGTGGTGCCGCAACGTGAAATCTGCCGGGCGGAACGAGGTCCGTCGTTATAAACGGCCTGAATCGGAGCCTACTGCAGTATGCGAACCCGGTCAGAGAGGCTGGGCGAACGAACAGACCTGCGATAGCGCTTAACTCCGGAATCCCCAAGATGAGCAAAGGCCGCGCTTTCCTTTTCGGTTGTCTCGTGTTTCCCGTCGTGCTCATCGGCGGCTGTGTTTACTTCACGCTGTTTTACAACCACGAAGTGTGGGTCCAGCGGCAGTCCGTCGGCGAACGCAAAGATGCAAGCGGGAAAGTCGTCGAACAATTGATCACCGAAACGACTTGGGCGCGGCGAGGCCCGCTTCCCGGTCCCCACGGCATTTCAATGGTCAGCTTCGACGTTGGCCATAAGCTATTCGCCCAAAAGGGGGCGGAGATGCCGGGCGCGAAATCCCGTTCTTTCGCAAGCACCGCCAGTCGACGTTTTACAGCACGCCTCTGGGTGTTGTGAACAGCCGGCTCTGGGTCGTCGAGGAAGAGCACAAATACGACGCGAATTGGAAACCGCTCGACCTGAATCTGCTCATCTTCGACGACGAGGGCCTTGTGCGCGAGCGCCACTTTGAGCGTGACGGCCGGGGGCTCGCCGTCGACAAGTACTTGCGCGAGCGGGACGGCAATCAAACGCTCATTTTTCCGACGCTCAACGGCTTCCAGGCATACCATGTGATCACGGACACGGTGACCCCTTGGGCCGATCCTGCTGAGAAGAAATGACGCAAAGGCGGAACGGCACCCCCCCACCCCCGGCCCCCTCCCGCGAGGGGCGAGGGGAGAAAGAACTGGTTCAACCCTTCGCCTTGAAGGCCCGCCATAGGAAAAAGACAGGCACGCCCGAGGCGGTCACCGCCAATGCGGTCGCCAGGACTTTGCCATTCGACGTTCCCAGCAAAAAGAGCCAGCCCAAAAGCGCGATGAGGCTGGGCAGCGGATAGAGCCGCATCCGAAAGGGGAGGGGCACATCGGGCCGATATTTCCGCAACAGGTGCAGCCCGATTGTCTGCCCGATGAACATGATCAGAATCCGCACCGCCACGGCAGCGTCGATCACGTCCTGCAGCGGAAAGTAACAGCAAACGGCCGTCAGCAAGCCCAAAGTGACAAGCGAAACGACCGGGTAACGGCCGCGAGGATGCAACCAGGCGAAAATGGAAAAGAAATCGCCCTGTCGCGCGGCGGCATACGGAATCCGGGAATAACCGAGCGTGATCGAGAACATGCAGGCCACGACGGCCCACACGACCAGCCACGTGAACGCCACGGCGATCGGCCGGCCGTAAACGCGCTCCATCACGGCGGCCGCGATGTTTTTCGATTCCATCGCCTCTTTCCACGGAATGACGCCGAGGATGGAGAGATTCATCGTGAGATACAGGATGGCGACGATCCAGATCGATCGGTTGACGGCGCGCGGAATCGTGCGGGCCGGGTCGCGAACCTCGTCGCCCAGATGGCAGATGTTGTAGTAGCCCAAATAGTCGTACACGGCGAGCGTCATCGCCGCCCCCAGCCCCTTCGCAAGCGGACCGGCGTTGTCCCAGCGAAATTGATCCTTGGGCATCGTGTAGAGCTGCCAATTGAAATGGGTGAGCCCCGCGAAGATCACGGCGAAGAGGGCCGCGAATGTTCCAACGCACAGGGCGATGCTCATCCAGCCCAGCGTCTGAATCCGCCGGCACAAAAGCAGCGTCACCACCAAGACGGCAAGCGCGGCGATCGTATTGAGTCCGCCGGGAATTCCCCAACGCGCGAGCGACGAATCGAGATTCGGAAAGATATAAGCCACGTAGGGCATCGTTCCCGCATAGCCCGAGGCCATTTCGAGCGTGCCGCTGATCAGGAATTGCCAGATAAAGAGGAAGGGAATCAACTGGCCCCAACGGGGGAAGAGACCGCCGTAGATCACTTTCAAATAGTGGTACGATCCGCCGCTGCCGGGCAGGGCCGCCCCCAATTCGCTCCAGACGAGGCCGTCGCACATCACGACGATTGCGGCCACGACCCAAGCAATCGCGGCGTGCGGTCCGCCCATCGACGCAATGAACATGGGGATCGTGATGAACGGCCCGATCCCCACCATGTTGGCGACGTTGAGCGAGATCGCCTGCGAAAGCGTGAGGCTTCGCGCAAGCGGCTGCGACGGCAACAGATCTTCGGGTTCGAATCCGGGCATGCCGCGGCCGCTGGAAGGGACGGAGTGGAAAATACGCGCCAAGGCGATACTATCGGGAGTGATCCTCGATGTCGTCGTCAAACAGGAGCCAAAGCATGTCTGCTCCGCTTCCCAAACAGATCACGCGCGAATTGAAATTCAAAAACGGCACGGCCATCGGCACGAGCAACCGCTGGAACAAGGGTCAGTACTGCTCGATACTCACCGAGGGGGGCATCGTCGGCTGCGGAATTTATGACCTCAAGGTGGCGGCCGAATTCGATCTGGCGATCGCCATCTGCAAGGGAACGCCCGCCAAGCCGCTGGTCGATCCCGAGGATCTTCTTCGAGTCGAAGATCGTCGGCGCGACGCCCAAGGCCGAAGCGATGGGCATTCACACCGGGATCTCGGGACGCGAAGCGGTCGAGCTCATGCTCAAGGCGCGGACGGCCCAAGCGACCGCGACATCTCACGCCAAATGAAGGGGCGCTCCTCATGGCAACCGTCGAACAGGCACTCCGAGTCCGCACGCTCGATCACGTGACGCTGGTGGTCAAAGACCTCAAACGCAGCCACGAATTCTACGTCGACGTCTTGGGTATGGAGCCGATGGAGAGGCCGCGGTTTTCGTTCGACGGCAGCTGGTTCAAGGCGGGAAAGACGCAGATCCACCTGATTCTCGAGCACCCCGAATCCGGGCCCGCCGGCGTCGAGGTGCCGCGGCACCTGTTGCACTTGAGCCGCACCCATCACTTCGCGTTTGAAGTGCCCGATACCTACGCGGCGGCCGATTTTCTCCGGCGGAAGAACGTGCCGATCGTCAGCGGGCCCAAAGAGCGGCCGGACGGCGCCGTGCAGGTGTTTGCCACCGATCCGGATGGGCACGTCGTCGAATTGTGCTCGCCGCCGCGGTAAGTTTTTGCCGTCTCTAAGTGCCACGAGGCACGGTGCGGCCAATTACCGCGGAATCAAATCAGCCGCCGAGGAACTCGAGTGCGGCCTTGAGCCCCAGCCACTGTACGATGTCGTCAGCCAACGACGCTTCGTGGAATCCGGCGGCTGAATCGGCCGCAGTGCTTGAACTCGGGGTCGCGGCGCCGAAGTCGAACTTGTCGTTTCCGGCGGAGGCTGGCTTGAGAGGAAGCGCCGGCGAGAGCGTCGTTTGACCACTGCTCGTTGTGGCATCGGGTGAAACAACACGAATCGTGATGCCGTCGTCGGTTGCGACCGCGCTCAGGGTCACTTCACCGGCCTCGTGTTCGACGACTGGCGGCGCTTGAATGTTGACGACGTCGGCATTTCGGCGTGGTCCGCCGATCTCAACGCCTCGACCGACGCGAGCGACGGTGACGGTCACCGACCCTGAACCGCTCTGACCGTCACCCGAGTCCTTGACGCCGATGGTAATGGTTGCCGTGCCCGTGTAGCGCGAAGTCGGCGTGAAGATGAGGCCGTTGAGAGCGGAGTTCAAGTTCGCCAGCGTGCCGGTGACCGTCATCGAGGACGATCGGTTTGAACCCGAAGTGACCTTGAGCCCGCTCGTGGTGGCCAGCCGCAGCGTTCCATGCGTGGACGTGAGCGTCAGGCTGTCGGAAGTGCTGGTCGCATCCGGATCGGAGACGTCGATCGCGTCACCCTTCGACGTGGAGAACGTCAGCGTCGAGTTCTCATTCACGGTTGCGGTGCCGGGATCGGTCACCGTCGGCGGTTGCGTCGGCGAGTTCACCGACAGGCTCACGGACGTCGAGCCGGTCAGGCTGTCGCCCACATCGGCAAGCGAGATCTTGAGCGAATCTGTGCCGATGAAATTGGCGGAGGGCGTGTACGTGAGGCCGTTGACGGCCGAGTTCAAATTGGCCACGGTGCCGCTGACCGTCAGCGACGAGGAGCCGTTTCCTGTCACCGTCACACTGGTCGTCGAACCCAAGGTCAGCGTGCCATTGGACACGATGAGGGTGAGCGTGTCGGCATTGCTGCCCGCAAAGGAATCGGTGAACGTGATCGCGTCGCCCTTTGCGGACGAGAAGACCGCGTTCGAATTCTCGGTGACGATGATGGTCGTCGTGGGCGCGGCGATCGTGGGAGCCGTGGGAGCGTTCACCGTCAAAGCGACCGTTCCCGTTCCGGTCAGGCTGTCGCCCGGATCGGTCAGCGAGAGGTGCAGCGAATCGGACCCGTGGAAACCCGACGTCGGCGTGTAAACGAGACCATTGAGACCCGAATTCAGATTGGCCAACGTGCCGCTGACCGTGATCGACGAGGTCCCGTTGCCGCTCACGGTCAGACCGCTTGTCGAGCCGAGCGTGAGGGCGCCGTCGCCCACGGTGAGAGTCAGCGTGTCGGAATTGCTGCCGGCCTCGGCATCGGTGAGCGTGATGGCGTCGCCGTTGGCCGTCGAGAAGACAACGGTCGAATTCTCGCCGAGCGACTCGGCCGATGGTGTGCTCACGCTTGGGGCGGTCGGAGCCGTGGACACGCCATAGTCTGCCAGTGCCGGCACCAGGAGGTTGGCGACGGGCGTGCCGATGCCGGTGGCCAGATCGTAGCCCGCGGTGGCCGAGTACGTGCCATTGGAGCCGGTCGTGATGTCGTGGAAGTCAGAGCTGGGCAGACTGTAAAGGGCGGGCAACGTCTGGTCGTATCCGGTCAGGGGCGATGCGCCATCGATCGCGCGGCCCTGATTGGCGATCGAAACCAGTCCGGCCCACATCGGGGTTGCCAGGCTGGTCCCGCCGACTTCGAGGTAGCCACTCGTGTAATCCGTATCCAACACGTAGACCCCGGTGGCAGGGTCGGCATCCATCGAGACGTCGGGCACGGTGCGCTGCGTGGAGCTGGTCCCGTTGACCTTGCCGACCTGGTAGCTGGGCTGCGCCTCGACCTGGCTGATGCCGCCTCCGCCGGCGCCGTACTGATCGTCCCAAGCGCTCTCCGAGACGTAGGTGCCGCTGCTGTTGATATCGAGTGACGTGCCACCCACCGCGACCACGTTGGGCGAAAAGGCCGGATAACCCGACGGCGTGCCACTGTCGCCGGTGGCCGCCAGGTAGGTGACCCCGGTCGCTTGGAAATCGGAGTCGTAAGCGGTCTCGCCCGAGAATTCGCTGCCGCTCCAACTCATCGAGACGACGGAGACGCCCGCGGTGCTGCCGGCGGTCTTGACGGCCTGCAACAAGTCGGAATAGGAGGCCGAATTGGCCTCGAAGAGGATGATGTTGGCATTGGGGGCGATGGAATGCGCCCATTCCACGTCCAGGGATTCTTCAACGTCCCACCCTCCGGGGGACGCGTTGGGAACAGACGACAACGAGGTGCCGCCGTTCTCGTTGAGCACCTTCAAAGTGGGTTCGCCGGATCCATTAAATTGCGGCAAGCCGAACTGGCTGCTGAAGGTGTTGGCATTGGCGATGATATCAGGATCGTTGTCGGCATCGACGATGGCGATCGTCTGGCCGGCTCCCGTCCCGGCGGTGCCGCCAAAGGAGATTTGGTTCACGCCGTAGGCGGCTTGGATCTGAGCCGGATCGATGGGTGAGACACCGGCGGTGGCGCTGGGTTTGGTGCCGTGGGAGCCCCAGTTCATCATAATAAAGGTGGGGCTGGCCGCCGCCGACAGCAACAAACGCCCTTCGAGGGCTTCGATCATGCAATCGCAGGTCGCGATGTGCCGCGGAGAGCCGAGTCTGCGCCCTTGCGCCTGCGAGCCGCTTTGACAGTCGCTTGTGCGGAATGGCTGCGGTTCAAGACAGACAAAAACCAAGAGCGGTTTGACGACACCATGCATCAGGCTCCCGACGAATTGGGCTGGGCTCGGCCTTCGAAGGGCAATCGTACGCGGCCGGACTGTACGGGCAACGGGCGCACAAAGTTTTAATACAGACGAGCCTTTACAGGTTCCGTCCCATGAAAACAGGTAAAAAGCGCCAAGTTTTCCTGCAAAACCAAGGACGTCGACTCAAACGGGCAATGCAAACGCGGCCCGGAGCTGGCAATCCAATGCTTCCGATGCATGGCCCAATCGCGAACGTCGCGGCTCTGGATCGGTCGCTATGTAGTCTCACGAGAAAACTCGGGAAAATCAACAGCAAAAATTGTCGCTGCGGCACAGTTGCCCATTTGGTTCATCGCATCCTTAAGTCGCATCCGTAAGAGGAAGGTTGCTCGATCCGCGCCGATGTGTTGCCTGGAAGTCGCAAACCGATGCAGAATGAGGATGAATTGGTATCCATCCTCCTGGCGACCATACGGGGCGGCTCCTGCGCCTATGACCGATTCGGCCATTGATCGCAATCTTCTGTTCGGCGTTCTGGCGTTGCAGCTGGACTTTGTCTCGCGCGACGCTTTTTTGACGGCGATGGCCGCCTGGATCTCGCAGAAGACCAAGCCTTTCGGCGAATTGCTCGTCGAGCGGAAATCGATCGCGGCCCGCGACTATCAGCTCTTGAGCGCGATCGCCGAGGAGCATGTGGCCAATCGCGGGGCCGCATCGGCAAAGGGGCTGACGGCGTCGCTGGGACCGCTCGACTCGGTGCAAAAGGACCTGGAAAAGCTGCCCGATCCCGAGGTGCAGGCCGCTCTTGGCCGGCTGCTGGCGATGCAGCGAATGGCTCGGGCCGAAGAACCTACGCTCCCTCCGCAGGGCAGCACCGCGGAAAGTCCGCGGACCCCGTCGCAGGACCGTTTCGAACTGATCAAGCAGCATGCCTGGGGGGGATTGGGCGAGGTTTACGTCGCTTTCGACCACGAACTCAATCGCGAAGTGGCCCTCAAGCGGCTGCAGGAACGTCACGCCGGCAGCGCGGACAGCCGCATTCGGTTTTTGCTCGAAGCGGAGATTACCGGCGGGCTCGAGCATCCCGGCATTGTGCCGGTTTACGGAATGGGCATGTCGGACGACGGCCGGCCCTATTACGCGATGCGGTTCATCCGCGGCCAGACCATGCGGGCAGCCATCGACGAATTTCACGCCGGCACCCCCCCTTCTTCTGAAAAATGGCGGACCGGACTGCGGCATCTGTTGGGGCGGTTTATCGCGGTCTGCAACGCCGTCGACTACGCCCACAGCCGCGGGGTCATTCACCGCGATCTCAAGCCGACCAATGTCATGCTCGGCAAATTCGGCGAGACGCTGGTGGTCGACTGGGGTCTGGCCAAGGCCTCGCAACTTTGCAGCCAGTTGTCTGCCGGTGAAGAGCGCACTCTGTTGCCCTCGTCGGAGGCCGTCTCGTCGGAAACCCTGCCCGGGTCGGCCATCGGCACGCCGGGCTTTATGAGCCCCGAACAAGCCGAAGGACGGATCGCCGACATCGGGCCGGCAAGCGACATCTATACGCTCGGCGTCACGCTTTATCTCTTGTTGGCGGGGTGCGAGCCGTTCGACGGAAAGAACATCGCCCAACTTTTGTCGCAGGTCCGCAAAGGAGAGTTCCGTCCGCCGCGTGAGCGCAATCCCGCGGTCCCCGCGCCGTTGGAAGCAATTTGCAAGAAGGCAATGAGACTCTTGCCCAAGGATCGGTATCCGACATGCGGGGCGATGGTCAGAGACATCCAGCGCTGGCTCGATGACGAGCCCGTGGGCGCCTTCGCGGAACCGCTGTCGGCCAGACTCTTCCGCTGGATGCGAGGGCACCGCT
The DNA here is from genome assembly GCA_963752185.1 of uncultured Planctomycetaceae bacterium. GTDB lineage: Bacteria > Planctomycetota > Planctomycetia > Planctomycetales > Planctomycetaceae > DASPSM01. The sequence goes on from CAVVXK010000003.1 coordinate 66,455, forward strand.
TGTTGACCGCGCGATTCGGCGGACTGGCAGCCGGATTGCTCGGCGGGTTGATCGCGACGACGGTGCTTTTGAGTCGCGCCAACGTGCGGATTGCCGCCTCGGCGCGAGAGACCGAAAACGAACGCGTGGCGGCCACGCGACAACGCGACGCCGCCACGCGGCAACTGTATGTCTCGCAGATGAACCTGGCGCAGCGTGCCTGGGAGGACAATAACGCCGGTCGCACGCAGGAACTGCTCGAAGCTCAAATCCCCAAAAACGCCGGCGACTTCGATGGCCGCAATTGGGAGTGGAACCATCTTTGGCGCCTGTCGCACAGCGAGTTGCGGATTCTGAAGGTCAAAGCGCTGAGTTTGGCTTACAGCCCCGATGGGCGGTTCCTCGTGTCGGGCGGCCAGGACGGGAAATTGCGATTTTGGAATCCGGCCGGCACGCGCGAACTGCGCACGATTCAAGCCCACGACGCGCGAATCAACATGCTCGCCTTCAACCGCGACGGCTCGCTGCTGGTGACGGGCTGCCGAGATGGAACGGCCAAGCTCTGGGATCCGTCGAGCGGTCGGGAACTCAAAACCATCAAGGGCTATCCCACCTGGGAGCATGGCTTGGCCCTCAGCCCCGACGGTTCGCGATTGGCCGTCTCGTACATCGACCTCGTCTTGTTCGACGCCGCCAAAGGGAACTTGATTCACAAACTGAAGGGGCATACGCATTACGTCGAAGCGCTCACTTTTACGCCCGATGGCCGGCGGCTCGTCTCGGGCGGCTGGGACCGCACGATTCATTTGTGGGATCCCGTCTCCGGCCGCTCGCTGCGCACACTTCCGACCGTCGGCAGCGGCAGTACGGCGGTGACCGTCAGCGCCGATGGACGAAAGCTGTATTCGGGGACGATGGAAGGCGATCTGCAAATCTTCGATCTCGAATCGGGCATGGAGTTATCGCGGCTCAAGCTGCACGCCAACAAGATCAACCGGCTGGCCCTCAGTCCCGACGGCAATCGGCTGGCATCGGGCAGCGACGACACGACCGTCAAGATCCTCGACTTGAGAAGCCAAAACGACGTCAAAACCCCCAATGAAATCGAAACGCTGCGCGGACACCGTTCGCCGGTGAGCGACGTGGCTTTTTCCACCGGCGGCGACGTGATCGTCACCGCGGGTTGGGATGCGACGATCCGCTTCTGGGACGCGGCCAGCAGTCAATCGCCGGCGATGATTAGAGGTCCCCAATCGCCGCGGTTCACGACCGTCGCCTATAGCCCGGACGGTGGCACGTTGGCGGCGGGGGGCCGGAATGCGACCAGGGCCTGGGACACGGCAACGGGTGAAATCCGTTGGACCGTGCCGGAGGTGCTTTCGTCGTTTCCGGCGGGACTCGGTCAGTCGCTGTGCTTCGATCATTCGGGTCGCCTGCTGGCCGCGACATTGGTCGCCGGTGGCGTCCAACTGCACGATCCGCGCGACGGTCGGCTGATCAGACGCTTGGATACGCCGGATGCCGGGCCTGTCGGGATGCCGACTTCAGCCCCGACGGGCGCACGATGCTCGCCGGACACCTGAGCGGCCGGCTCGTGGTCTGGGATCCGCAAACCGGCATTGCCATTCGGCAGTGGATGGCCCACGCCCATTCTTTGACCTGTGCGATTTTCAGCCCCGACGGGCGATCCATCGCAACGGCCGGGGCCGAGTCGCCGAACGGAAGCGACGCCGACGATCGCGTGCACTTGTGGGACGCTGCGGATGGCCGATTGATTCGGCGGATGGTGGGGCATCAGGGGGTGATCTGCTCGCTGGCCTTCAGTCCCGATGGGCAGCAGCTCTTCACCGGGGGCCGGGATCAAATGATCCGTGTGTGGGACGTCGAGTCGGGAACGCAACAACATGCTTGGAGTGCGCATTCCGGCGACGTGCAGTCGCTTGCACCCAGCCCGGACGGAAAGCGATTGTTCTCCGGAAGCGACGATCACACGGTCAAGATTTGGGATCTGGCGACGACGCAGGAAGTGCAAATGTGGAATCCCGATGCGCTCCAAATCCTGGGGGTCGCCCTCAGCCCCGATGGTTCGCGGCTGGCCGCGGCTTGTCCGGATTCGAATCGCCTCTTGATCTGGGACTCGCGTCCGCTGACTGCCGAACGGCGACTCGACATCGACGCGACGAAGCTGCTGGCGACGCTCGCGGGGCAGTCGTCCAGCGAGGCCGACCTCGAAGCGCGGCTGCGGAAGATGCCGTTGGTCGACGACGCCGTACGGACGCAGGCTCTCTCCCGCGCGTCGGACGCTTGGAATTCCCGAACTCGAGCAAAATCGCAGGGGCTGTGGTATTGGCTCGATCGGTTGTCGCCGAAGAAACTTGAATAGCGCTCGGCATACCAGTTGCAGCGATGAGAATTTCATCGGGGCAGATGTCATCGGGGCACATTGCATCAACGGGGAGCTCGTCATGGCGAAGTACGGCGCGAAAGCGAAGAGCGAGGTCGAGAGCGCATTGCATCGCGAGAAAAAAGGCACTCTCAAGAGCGGCAAGTCGAAAAAGAAAGTGACGAGCCGCAAGCAAGCCATCGCCATCGGCCTGTCGAAGGCGCGAAACAAGGGGGCGAAGGTCCCCAAGAAAAAGGCGACTTGAGTTCGATTGCGGGTGCGAAACGCAAATTCAGTTCCTGTGATCGTCTCGCGAAGCGGCCGACTGCGGGGCGCCGCTCTTGGCGATGTCATAGCAAAGTAGATCGCCCTGATCGCGCAGGAAAAGCTGCCGGTCGACAATCACCGGGTGGGGCCAACCTTCGCCGTTGGTTGTGGCCGTTTTGAACGTCCCCTTGAGGACGTACTTCTTGGGAGTCGCCTCGATCAAGGCCACGATTCCATTTTGGTAGCGGAAGTACAGATTTCCTTCGGCCTCCATGACGGCTGCGGACCCCTGGCCCGGACCTCGGCCGCCCTCCCATGCGAATTGACCGGTCTTCAATTCCAGGCAGACCGGGAAGCCCTGGTTGTGTCCCTTGCCGCAATAAACATAATCGCCGAGCAGCACCATCCCGCCGTGGTGGTTCTGCATTTTTCCGGCGTTGAGAAAATAGACTTCTTTGGCGGCGACGCCGTCAGCGGTCTTCGACAACTGCAAAAGTGCGGCCCCCGCCTGGTAGCCGGTGGAGGCAAAGACATAATCGTCTTTGACCAACGGAGTGGGAATGTTCGCCGTCCCATTCGCGACGCGGTTGTAATTCCAGAGAAATTTGCCGTCGGCGGCTCGGACCGAGACGACGCCGCGGCCGACAACCTGCACGTATTGCTTCACGCCCCCGCCGTTGCTGATCACGATCGACGAATAAGCGGCGCCGTCGGTGCCCTGGGAACCCAGATCGGCCGGAGCCTGCGCTTTCCAGAGCGTTTTGCCCGTTTTTTTGTCGAGCGCCACGATCAGCGCGTCTTTGACCCCCGGCGTGCATAACACGCGATCGCCGTCGACCAGGGGTGACTCGCTAAATCCCCAACCCGACATCATGCGGCCGCCGAAATCCTGTTCCAGGCTCTTGCTCCAGACGAGTTTTCCGTCGGCGACGCCCAGGCAGACGAGCGCGCCGTCGCGGCCAAGGCCGTACACGCGGTCGCCGTCGACCGTCGGCGTGCTGTTGGGCTCGCCGTTGCCGACACGAAAGCCCCAAATTCGTCGGCCGTTGGCGAAATTGAGCGCCAGGACCATGCAGCCTTCGCTGGGGCGACCCATCGTGAAAATCCGTCCGGCGTCAATCGCCACGCTCGAATTGCCCGCACCCAGATGACTCGCCTGCCATTTGAGGGGCGGCCCATTTGCCGGCCAGGAATCGAGCAATCCCGTTTCGCTCGAAATCGCGTCGCGATGGGAACCGCGCCAGGAAGGCCACGAGCCGGAATGGCCCACCGGACCGGGCGGGAGATCCGGAAGATCGGCGGTGGGCGCGGTTGCCACCTCGGACTGACCGCAACCCACAATGCACAAGAGCGAGAACAAGGCGAGCCAGCGCATCGTTGCTTCTCCTAGGCCGTGAGCGGCTTCGTCCGCACGACGCGGTGAAAATGTAATTCCACTTCGCGATCGACGACGCGCCTCAGCCCTTCGACCAGCACCGTCGGTTCGTGCTGCGACTGGCCCCAGCGTTGAATTTCGTCCAAGGGCGTTCCCGGCAGCACGGTGAAAGTCCCCTGATGGATGATCTGATTGCCCGCGTCCAACTCGGGCACGATGAAATGCACCGTCGCACCGTAGGTCAACATGCGATGTTCGTACGCATCTTTATACGGCGTCGCCCCGGGGAATGACGGCAACAATCCGTGATGCAAATTGAGGATGCGGCCGGCGAACTGCCAGCAGACGGCGGCGGGTAAAATCCGCATGTAGCGGGCCAAGACGATGTAATCCACGTCGTATTCGTCAAACAGCGAGACCAGTCGATCGTTATCGGGATTCGCCTTCGCGTCGCCGATGTGGTGCCAATCGACGCGGAATTGCTCCGCCAGCGCGCGGCACGAGTCCCGGTTTCCGATCATCACGGCGGGCGTCGCCTTGATGTGGTTCTTTTGAATCGCCTGCAGGATGGCGCGCGCCGGCTCGGGCCGAAACGTCGTGCACAACGCCACGCGCGGCGGGCGGGTCTCCGCGTCGCGGCACCACGTGCGGACGGAGAGGCGTTTGGTGCGGCCGATCTGGTCCATCTGCTTGCGCAGGTCGGCGATCGAATCCCGCGGGCCGGGCCATTCGGTCCGCAGCAGCATGGCAAACAGCTGCTCGGAGTCGTGGTCGTACATCTGAATTTCGTGAATGTTGGCCCCGGAGCCCGTCACGAAGTGCACGATGGGATCGGCCAATCCTTTGTTGTCCGGCCCAACCGCCGTGATCACCACCTGCATAAAACCTCCTTCCGTCGCATCTTCCGACAAGGCTGGTTACTCGTCAAGCAGCCGTTTCGCACCACCTCACGCGCGCCGTTTCTTCGAAGGTGCGCAGTTTTCCGTGCGCACCTTGCAAAAGGGTGAGCACCTTCGAAGGAATCGTCGAGGTTTTCCAAGATGCTCACTTTCGAAAACCGGTGAGCATCTTCGAAACCACGTGCGCACCTTCGGCAGGGCCTCGGCCCCTGCACCCGGTGCCGTTGACGCGTCGAGGCGCGCAGCCACTTGCTGCGGCGTCGTTCGCTCGGCTTGCATAAAACTCATTTCGTTCACGCGTTCGTCGCCAATTGAGCAGCCGGTCTCGTAGGCAGGGAGGGCGAAGCTCCCGCTGAGCCGCCGTCATCAGGAAACGGCGCCGGATGGAGCTTCGCTGTCGTAAGCGAATCAGCCCGTTTGCCGCAGGCGCTGGACCTACTTGGCCGTTTCGTCCCCATGCGGGAAGGGCCCGCAGGAAAAGAAAAAGCCGCGCCTTGGATTGGGCACGGCTCCGCATAAGCGAGATTTACAGCACGTGTGGCTGTACCGTTATTTTTTTTCGCTAGCTGTATCATACGCGAAGTGATTGAGTTGGTTCAAGATCAATCTCGCGAGTGGGTGGGATCGCACCCGCGGTGGCAAGCCCATGCGGCGCCTGCTCAAATAAACGGAGCGAGGAACAACATGGCATATTCGGTCGAGTCTCCCCATCGCCCCCTGACCCGCGAATTGCTCGAGCGTTTTCGGGCGATCGTGGGTGACGAAGGGATGCTGTGCGAGGCCAGCGACCTCTTGGTCTACGAATGCGACGGATACGTCGTCGAGAAGAACGTCCCCGATGTCGTTTTATTGCCCACGACGCGCGAACAAATCGTGGCGATCGTGAAGACGTGCAACGAGTTCGACGTCCCCTTCGTCCCCCGCGGCGCGGGCACGAGCCTGTCGGGCGGGTGCCTTCCCGTCGGCGGCGGAGTGATGATCGCGCTCACGCGGATGAAGCGGATTCTCGAGGTCAATCTCCGCGACCGCTACGCCGTCGTCGAACCCGGCTTGGTCAACGTGCATCTGACGCAGCGGCTCAAGGGGACCGGCTATCATTACGCGCCCGATCCGTCGAGCCAGGGCGCCTGCACCATCGGCGGCAACGTGGCGACGAACTCCGGCGGCCCGCATACGCTGAAATACGGCGTGACGGTGAATCACGTCTTGGGCGTCGAAGTCGTGCTCGCGGACGGTTCGGTCGTCGAGTTCGGCGGGCCGACCGCCGAGACACCCGGCTACGACCTCGCGGGACTCTTCGTCGGCAGCGAGGGGACGTTTGGCATTTGCACGCGCGTCACCGTGCGGCTGACGCGTAATCCCGCCGCCTATCGCACGCTCCTGGGCATTTTTGAAACGGTCGACGCGGCCACGCAGGCGATCAGCAGCATCATCGGCGCCGGAATCATTCCGGCCGCGCTCGAAATGATGGACCAGGGGATCGTGGGAGCCGTCGAGGCGGCGTTTCACTTCGGCTTCCCACTCGACGCGGGAGCCGTGCTCTTGATCGAAGTCGACGGCCTGGAGATCGCCGTCGACGAAGAGGCGGAAAAGATCGTGCGCCTTTGCGAATCGTGCGGGGCCCGCGAGGTGCGCCGCGCGACGTCAGAAAAGGAACGCATGCTCCTCTGGAAATGCCGCAAGCAGGCGTTTGGCGCCATTGGCCGTTTGAGCCCGAGCTATTGCACGCAGGACGGCGTCGTGCCGCGAACGCGGCTGCCTGAAATTCTCGCCTTCATCACCGACTGCGGCGCGCGACATCGAGTGCGAATCGTCAATGTGTTTCACGCGGGCGACGGCAACATTCACCCGATTCTGCTCTTCGACGAACGCGATGCCGACCAGGTCGCCCGCGTTCTGGCGGCCAGCGACGAGATTCTCACGAAGTGCATTGAGCTGGGCGGCAGCGTCACCGGCGAGCATGGGATCGGCGTCGAGAAGATCAGCTTCATGGAAAAACTGTTTACGGCCGACGATCTGGCCGTGATGGAATCGGTCCGCAAGGTCTTCAATCCCACGGGCCGCTTAAGCCCGCACAAAATGCTGCCGACGGCCGGCGGTTGCGGCACCGAGTCGTTCGAGCGGAAAAGTCCCGGACGCCGGGCCGCCCTCTAACGGTTCCGGCACTTCATGAAGTACGCGCTGCACGGCCGGCACGCACGACTGGCCGTTGGCGGACATCTGCGAGCAATGAGCATCCGACGACTTGGCCCGTTCGAGCAGAGCCCGCGTCCGCGTTGCGACGCCTTCGCGAACGTCGTCTTCGATGTCTTCCCGCGTGAGGCCGAAGCAGCCGCAGATGGGTGCGTCGGGATCTTTGGGAAAAGTCGGTTTCGCAAGTTGGCTGTGGGTGACGAGCCGCTCGAAGGCGTCGAAGTAGGCGACCGGGCAGGTCTCCGACGGGCAGAAGTTCGCCGTCTCACCGAGTTGCGATCGGTCTGCGGCGCGAATAAACGCGTCGAGCGTGATTGAGCCAACTGGCTGACCGATCGAGCCGCAGCGCGGGCAACGGTCGACGGTCGGCTCGGCATCGCGGACAAAGGCTTTATTCATCGCTCGCGAAGATTCCCTGCCAAATCACCGACCGCAATTGTACGCGTGGCTCGTTGGCGAAATTGTGGTGCAGGCGTCCCGCCTGCCCCTGCAGCCGAGACGGCCGCACCACAAACACCGCGCCCGTCTCAGAATCGCGGTCGGTGACTTAGTCTTCAAGCGATTATAGACGCTGCGAATCGGCCACGCGCTTGAGAAAGCGAACTGACGCGACTCGCACGAGGCTTGCGCCCAGCGAGGGGAACATCTGCAACAAGACGGCGATCGGCCGGAGAGGAGGCCAGTTGACGATCATCTCGGGGCGGTCTTTTTCGATGGCCCGAATCACCGCGCGAGCCACGCGGTCAGCCGTCGTCGAGCCGACGAAGGGCGGCGAGTGGCGGCCCGAGTCGGCCTTCATGCGATCGTAAATCCCGCCATCATCGGCAAAGCCCGGACAGATCACGGAGGCTGAGATGCCCCGATTGCGGTACTCGGAGCGAAGCGACTGCGTAAAGGCGATCAGGCCCGCCTTGGTCGTGGCGTAGACCGCGCCAAACGGCGGACCGAGCTTGCCGGCCGTCGACGACATGTTCACAACATGCCCGCTTCTCGCAGCGAGCATGTGCGGCACGACGAGCCGCGTCAGCATCAGGGCCGACGTTAAGTTCACACGGATCGTTTCCTCGATCCGCTCCGGCGGCAATTCCGCGAAATGACAAAAGGCCTCGATGCCCGCGTTGTTGACGAGGACGTCAATCGTGCCCATATCGCGAAGCGTTGTTTCCACGAGTCGTTCGAGATCTTCGTGACGTCCCACGTCGGTCGGCACGGCCAGCACTTTGACGCCGATGCCGCGCAATTGAGCGGCGGCTTTCTCAAGCTTGTCCGGACGGTGCGCGGCGATGACGAGATTCGCGCCCTTTCGAGCCAATCGCCTGGCGACGGCCAAACCAATTCCGGCGGAAGCGCCGGTGACGAGCGCCGTCGAACCGCGCAACTCGAGTCGGCGGTTTCGGGACATGGCCGTTCACGCCGCCCGCTTCAGAGGGAGCGGCGGAATCTGGCTGGTCCTGATCGATTCCAATTCGGTCGCAATTGGACCGGACAGGGCCGTCTCGATGTCCGCCAGCACGTTGGCCACAAGCCGGCCATCCATCAAGCGGTGATCGTAGGCAAGCGTGACGCGGCTCTTGCCGCGCTCGTCGATCGGCCCGTAAGTCACGTTGGAGGTAAGAAACGCGGGCGGATGTTGGATCTCGGCCCCGTGACCAGCGATTGTCGTCAGGAAGAACGTACCGGACCGCCGCACGCGAGCCGGTCCGCCGACGTGAAATGTCCACGACCAGAGCAGCCGGCGGATCGGTGTCGGCAATCCGCTCAATTGCCACTGCCAGGGAAACACTTCCGGGATCGGAGCAGACCGGTAGCGGTCAAGGTGTGCCTGCAGCACCACGAGCGGTCGGCGCTCGGGCTGAGTGAAACGGCTCCAGAAAAGCCAAGGTTCACCGCCGTGCTCCCGGTGCGTGGCAACCATGGCCACGCTGGTCGGGTGCTGATAAATGTGCGGCCAGGGAAACGGCAGATACATCTGCCGCAGCGCCGGATAGCGCTTGGCGACCAGGCCGAACGCTTTGATAAAAATCATCGACCACGAAATCCGCGCCGGGCATCGGTCGCGTGCTTCGGCGATTCGACGGAAATCACAATTCCGATCATGCGCGCACGTCGGAACCTTCGCCTGAAAGTGCAAAAGGTCGATCACCAACCGCCGGCTCCGCGGGACAAGCATCCGCCGCGGACGCTCGATTTTATGGCCGGCCGGCTCTAGCACGAGTGACTCCGTTGCAAAAAGCGGTGTGTCGCTGCGACAACCTGCGCGGAGTATATAGAGGTGGCAGGTTGGGTCAATATCGAGGACGACTGCCAACCGCGTGGCCGCTTTACCGGCCAAAATAGTTCCGGTCCCGCTCCTCGAAACCTTCGTAATCGAGCAAGTCGTAAAGCTCGGCTCGGGATTGCATCTTTTCGAGCATGTTCTTCTGTGTGCCCTCGCGGGCGATTTGGCCCAGTGCGCTCTCGATCGCCTTCATCGCAATTCGAAGCGTCGTGACCGGGAACAACACGGCCGCATAGCCGAGCTTGGCCAGCTCCGCCGCAGACAACAGTGGGCTCTTGCCGAATTCCGTCATGTTGGCCAGCAAGGGGACGTTCATCGCTTTTGCGAACCTCCCGAACTCGTCCGGCGTCTCGAGGGCCTCGGGAAAGATCATGTCCGCACCGGCGGCCACGTAGGCCTTCGCTCGATCGACGGCGGCATCGAATCCTTCGACGGCACGGGCGTCCGTCCGCGCGATAATCACGAAGCTGGGATCGCGGCGGGCCGCAACGGCCGCTTTCAGCTTACTGACCATCTCGTCGCGAGTGACAAGCGCTTTGCCGCTGAGATGACCGCAGCGTTTGGGAAGGTGTTGATCTTCCAAGTGCAGCCCTGCCAACCCGGCCGATTCGAATAGCGCAACAGTTCGTTCGACCGCCAATGCCTCGCCGAAGCCCGTGTCGGCATCGGAGATCACCGGGATTGAAACGGCGGACGTGAGATAAGCCCCCTGTTCCGCGAACTCGGTTTGATTCACGAGACCAACGTCGGGCAGCGCCATACCGGCTGACAATGCCGCACCGGATTGATACACCGCGCGAAACCCGGCTCGTTCGGCAATCCGCGCCGTAAGCGCATTGAAGACGCCCGGAATCATCAGCGGCGTTTGTTTCAGCGCCTCGCGGAATCGAGCGCCGGCGGAGTTGGAAGGCATCGCGTTCAATCCAAAATCCAAAATCCAAAATCCAAAATCGAAGACCGTCTCATCGTTATTACTTCCGTGCGAGCGGCCGGTACTTGATCCGATGCGGCTGATCGGCTTCGCCGCCGAGCCGTTCGTGCTTCTGGATTTCGTACATCTGGTAGTTGCCCTCGAACCAGACGACCGTGCTATCCCCCTCGAACGCGAGGATATGCGTGGCGATGCGGTCGAGGAACCAGCGGTCGTGGCTCGACACGACCACGCAACCGGCGAAGTTCTGAATGGCCTCTTCCAGAGACCGCAGCGTTTCCACATCGAGGTCGTTGGTCGGTTCGTCGAGCAGCATAACGTTGCCGCCGGCCCGCAGCAGTTTCGCCAGGTGCACACGGTTTCGCTCACCGCCGGACAATTCGCGAACGAACTTCTGCTGGTCCTGCCCCTTGAAATTGAACCGGCCGACATACGCCCGAGAATGGAGCCGCGAATTTCCCACGTCGACAAAATCGCTGCCGCCGGCGATTTCTTCGTAAACGGTCTTTTTCGGATCGAGCGCGTCGCGGCTCTGGTCGACATACGAAAGCGAAACGGTATCGCCCACGCGGAGGTCACCGCCGGTCGGCTTCTCCATGCCCATGATCATCTTGAAGAGCGTCGTCTTTCCGGCGCCGTTAGGGCCGATCACGCCGACGATGCCGCCCCGCGGCAGGTCGAAATTCAGATCCTCGAACAGCAGCTTGTCGCCGAAGGCCTTCGAGAGTTTTTCGGCGCGGATCACCAGCTCGCCGAGCGGCGGGCCCGGAACGATCTGAATATCGGCCGCATCTTCCCGCTCGTCGAATTCCTGGGAGACCAGCTCGTTGTAGCGTTCCAGGCGGGCCTTATTTTTCGTGGAACGGGCCTTCGGGCTGGTCCGCACCCATTCCAGTTCTCGCTTGAGCACTCTTTGGCGTTTTGACTCGCGCTTCTCCTCGACCGCCAGCCGCGCCTGCTTCTGTTCGAGCCAACCGGTGTAGTTGCCTTCATACGGATAGCCGTGCCCGCGATCCATTTCGAGAATCCAGCCGGCGACGTTCTCGAGGAAGTAGCGGTCGTGCGTGATCGCGACGACCGTCCCTTTGAACTCGTGCAGAAAGTCCTCGAGCCACGAGACCGATTCGGCATCCAGGTGGTTCGTCGGCTCGTCGAGGAGCAAGAGATCGGGATTCTGGAGCAGGATGCGGCATAACCCGACGCGACGCTTTTCGCCGCCGGAAAGATGGTCGATCCGCGCGTCGCCGGGCGGCAGCCGCATCGCGTCAGCGGCGAATTCGAGCGTGTGATCCAGCTCCCACAAATTGGCGAAGTCGATCTTGTCCTGCACGCGGGCCTGTTCCTCGAGCAGTTCCTCCATCTCCTCGGGCGACATCTCCTCGCCGAGTTTCATGTTGATATCGTTATAGCGGTCGAGGATCGCCCGCGATTCGCTGACGGCGTCTTGAATGCACTCGTCGACCGTCTCCCACTTTTCGAGCCGCGGTTCCTGCGGGAAATAGCCGATCTTGATTCCCTTGGCGGGCCGGGCCGTGCCCATAAAGTCCTTGTCTTCGCCGGCCATGACCCGCAAGAGCGTACTTTTGCCGGCCCCGTTGTCGCCGATCACGCCAATCTTCGCGCCGGGATAAAATGAAAGCCAGATATTCGAGAGCACCTCTTTCTGCTCGTAAATGCGAGTGAGGGCCTCGATCGTGAAGATGTAGTTCTGAGCCATGAAATCCTTTTTTCGCGAATAACCGTAAGGCATGAATTCGGGGCCAACCAAGATACAGTCGGCGTCGAAGAATTCTAGAGACCAGTCACCCGCGCTGGAATGAACAGCCGCTGGAATGACCGCCGCTCGAATGACCGCCAGCAAAACCTTTGTCCCCAGGCAATGCGCTCGGACGCCGTCGCGATTGTCAGACGCAGGCCGATCATGTCTTGGTGAGCGGATCGGTCAGAGATTGACCGATCACTCGACAAGTACAAGGGTTACGGCCCCAATCCCGGTTCCGACCATTCCGTCTTGTTGAGGAAAAACTACGCGGAAAGATGGACTTCTCGACATCTTTTTCCGTCACCGAAGGCAAATCCATTGCATTCTTGAGGGAGACCTGCCGCAGGTCCAACACATAGAAATCCATAGAAATGTCAACAGAGAGGCAAACTTCGATGAAAGGGTTTACCACGAGCGTGAAACGGTTCCTTGTTTCCGAGGATGGGCCGACGGCTGTCGAGTACGCCGTCATGCTGGCCTTGATTGTCGTTGTCTGCTTGACGGCGATCAAAGCGATCGGCACGAACGCCAATACCCAATTCAACAAAGTCGCCACGACTCTGTAATTGGTCTCATCAAAGACGGCCCTCGGAGCGTATCGCATAAACTCGGGCCGGCTGCCTCGATTCGGGCAGCCGCCCGATTTTTCGTTTCGAACGATCAACGGAAGCCGGCCTTCGTTCAATTCAGATCGAAGAGCAGGAATTCTACTCCGTCTCGACTGACAAGCTCCAAGCTGCGCTGGTCGAGAACGGCTGCACCGTCCCCAGCCGCCAGCCCAATGCCGTTCAGTTCGACCGTGCCTCGTGCCACCTGCACCCAGGCGGAGCGGTCCTCGCCGAGCTCGTGCGTCACGCGCTCCCCCGCTCCAAGCACGGAAGCGTAGAGATCGACGTCCTGGTGAATCTCAAGTGCTCCGTCGCGAGGCTTCGCCGCGGCGATGAGTTGCAAGCGTCCCTGCTTTTCAGCATCGGGAAAGTTCTTTTGCTCATAGCCGGGGGTCAGGCCGCGCCGCTCGGGGAACAACCAAATCTGCAAGAAGTGCACCGGCTCGGTTTGCGAGGGGTTGAACTCACTGTGCCGAATTCCGCTGCCGGCCGTCATCCGCTGCACGTCGCCGCGGCGCAGGATCTCACCCGTGCCCAAGCTGTCGCGATGTTCGAGGGCTCCCTCGAGTACATAGGTGATGATCTCCATGTCTCGATGGCCGTGCATGCCAAAGCCGGCAGCCGGCGCGACACGGTCGTCGTTGATCACCCGCAACGTCCGAAAGCCCATCTGGTTCGGATCTTGATAATCGCCGAACGAAAACGAATGTCGACTGTCGAGCCAGTCGATACGAGTTCGACCCCGTGCCGCCGCCGGATGAATGGTGATCATGTTTTTCTCCTCTCTTCTTCCTGGCCGAGAACGCGCTTTTCCGCCCGCCTCGTCGCGAATTTCTTGAAGCACGCTCATTCTTGCGCATACAATTCAATTGGCAAGAATGCACTTCTCTGTAAGACAGTATCTTCGGGGATATTTATGGTCAGAAAGGCCGTAGTCTGTCCTGCCGAAACGGCTCTGCGAGTCCTCGACGGTCGCTGGAAGCTCTTGGTCCTTCGCGAGTTGTTTTCGGGAACGAAAAGATTCAGCGAGTTGCACCGCTCTCTGGCCGGCGTCTCCCATCGCACGCTGACCCAGCAATTGCGCGAGCTCGAAGGGTTCGGGTTGCTCTCGCGCAAGGTCTACCCGCAAGTACCGCCGAAGGTCGAATACTCGCTGACACCGCTCGGCCAGACGCTGAAGCCGGTGGTCGACGCCATGCATACGTGGGCCGAGACACACGGACGGGCGGTCCGCATCAAACGTGACTGAAACGGCATCGCGGTCGAGGGCCGCTCCGCTCGGTTGGAAGGAGTTGCGGATTTGCCCCGCGGCGACCACCATACTTCTTGCGACAAACGATTCAGACTCCTTCCGACTTACCCGCCGCATGCGACAATCGATTTTCAGTACCACCGGCCTTTGTCTGCTTGCCCTCGCCACATCGCCTTTCGCCTTCGGTGCGCCGCCGACGGCCCCCAAGCCGCGAATTCCAGGGGTGCACGTCGGCAAGGTGGTCGCCGAAATTCGCACCGTGGCGACGACGGCGGATGGCCTGCCGAGCGATGACGTTTCGTCCGTAGCGCTCACGGCAGCGGGAGAGATTTACGCGGGAACCGCGCGCGGCCTCGCGCAATTTGAAGGCGGCAAGTGGTCTGCGGTCAGTGCGCTCTCGGCGCCAGCCCGTCTACTGGCGCCGATTGATGGCGGCGTTTACGCCACTTCGGGCGGAAAGCTTTGGCTAGTGCGCGGTGATCGCCCGGAAGAGATTGCCGCGCTTCCGAGCGCCGGCTCGGCCACACAATCGCAATCACTCGCTGCGTCCAACCGGAACGGGGCCAACACGATCCTGCTCGGCACACCGGCCGGACTTTTTCAGTTGGCGAAAAACCAGTTTGTGCCTGTCGCATGGCTCAATGACTTGCTCGGCAAAGAGAAAGGCGTGCGGCAAGTCGCGATTGCCGGTGACGGGCGGATCGCGGTGGCCGCCGCCGATGGACTCTTCCTTCGGAAGGACTCCGGAACGTGGGATCGTCCGAACCCGGTCGACGGCGCCCGCAGCTGGTTGCCCCGCGACGTCCGGGGCGTTGCGTTCGACTCGCAGGGTGACTTGTGGTTTGCCAGTCCCGCCGGCGTCGGCCGCTTGAAAGAGGGAAAGTGGTCCCTTTACGCCGGTGAAGACGGCCTTCCATACAACGATTTCACGACGGCGACGGCCGGCGCCGACGGCACGGTGTGGTTCGGTACTCGAATCGGGGCGATCCGCTTCGACGGGAAAGTTTGGAATTACCGACAAGGACGCCGCTGGCTGCCTGACGACCATGTCCGCGCAATCGCGCTCGCTCCGAATGGCGACGCCTGGTTTGCCACGGCGAAGGGTCTGGGCCGAATCGAGCGGCGCCCGACGACGCTCGCCCAAAAGGCCGCGTTTTTCGAGGCGATGATCGACAAATATCATCGACGCACGTCCTACGGATACGTCGGCAGCGTGGCGCTCTCTCAACCGGGCGACCTGAGTCACACGACGCAGTACGACGATGACAACGACGGCCTATGGACCGGCATGTACGGTGCCGGCGAATGCTTCGCCTACGCGGCCACCCACGAGCCGCTCGCCAAAAAGCGCGCCAAAGCCGCATTCGAGGCGCTCCAATTCTTGAGCCAGGTGACTCAGGGGGGCGAGCATCCAACGGCGAAGGGATTTCCGGCCCGTTCGATCCGGCCGACCTCCGATCGCGATCCCAACCGGCCCGACCAGGAAGAATGGGACGAGAGGCAACAGCAGCGAGACCCGCTGCATAAAGTGATCAAGCCCCGCTGGCCCAAGAGCGCCGACGGGAAATGGTATTGGAAATGTGACACCAGTTCAGACGAACTCGACGGCCACTATTTTCTCTACGCCTGCTACTACGACCTGGTCGCCGAAACTGCGGAGGAAAAGCAAGCGGCGCGGGACGTGATTGCGGCGGTCACGGATCATCTGCTCGAACACAATTTCAACCTGATCGATCATGACGGCAAACCGACGCGTTGGGCACGGTTCGGCCCCCAAACACTCAACCAAGTGGCCTGGATGGAGGGCCGCGGACTCAATTCGTTGAGCATTCTCTCCTATCTGGCTGTCGCCGCGCACGCGACCGGTGAAAAGCGCTTTCGCGACGCGTTCCAAAAACTCGCGCACGATCAGGCGTACCTGGCGAATATCGTGACGGCCAAGGTGCAGACGGGCCCGTCGACCGGAAATCAGTCCGACGACGAAATGGCTTTCATGTGTTATTTCAATCTGCTGCGATACGGAACGGATCCTGAAGTCCGCCGAGCCGCAACCATTTCGCTCCGCCGGTATTGGTCGCTCGAAGAGCCCGAGCATAGCCCGCTCTTCAATTTTATTTTCGCCGCCAGTTACGACGGCATCGGCCGGTTCGAACGCCGGGCGCCGACGAACTGTGTGTCCGACGGGGTCGATTTTCTCAAACGTTACCCGCTCGACCGCTGCGATTGGGGTTTCATAAACCGCCATCGCCTCGACGTCACGCTCACGACAGGTTTTGGCGGACGCCGGCGATTGCCGCGCGGCGAATACCGCACGCGCGGCGTATTGTCCATCGATGAACGATTCATCGAGCACTGGAACTACGACCCCTGGACGATCGACGGCAACGCATCGGGACGGACGCTGGCTGACGGGGCTTCGTTCCTGTTGCCGTATTACCTCGGCCGTTACTTCGGCTACATCATCGAAGACGCACCCCAAAGCGGCGCGTCGTCAAAGCTATCGATGGGCAGTGTCGGTCACTGACACGGCCGACAGTTCACGCCTTGGGACGCAAACGGCGTCTTTTGCGGGCGATCGGGGCCGCCGGTTTCAGCAGTTTGACGAGAATGCCGGTGGCAAGGCGATAGGCGTCCGGCGCCTGGCTGCGCGCGGGCCCGCGACATTGAGCACCCGAATCTCATGCTCTCGCAGCCAATCCTGCACGGCGGCCACCTCGTGCGGCTCCGTGAGGTCGACAACCAGGCACGCCTTGCGACGCTGTTCGGCCACATTTTTCGTCAACAGCGTGCCGCCGGTGACTCGGCCGAACGCCAGGATGAGCGTCCCGTCGGAATCAATCACATTCTGAATCGTTCGGCTGGCATACGATCGGCTGTCGGTTTCCTCAAGCGGATAGCGTTCGTGAATCCGGCCATCCTCGGCGCGTCGCCCGCGCGGACACCAACCGCCGCAGGGAATCTGCAGAGCCATCGCCACGTCGAGTGAGGCTCGGTCGACACCTGTCTGTCCGCCGCTCACGATCTTCGCAACGCGAAACGTCACTCGGCCCGTTCCTGGCCGAAGGACAAGCGCATCTGGCGATCTTCGAGCGATTCGAGCTCCTTGAAGAGCAGGCTCGGCTGGATATCGCGATTGTTCTGATATTTTTCGCTGCGATATTCCGTCACGACCCCTTCGATCGTGTGATAGAAGATCTGGCAGATCTGCACGCCAGGATAAATCCGCACCGGCTGGACCGCGAACATTTCCAGGGTCCAGTATCCGCGGAACCCCACGTCGCCGAAGCCGGCTGTCACGTGGACGAACAGTCCCAGCCGGCCGATCGACGAGCGCCCTCGAGCATGGGCACGAGATTGTGCGTTTCGGTCCGTTCGACCGTTCGTCCCAAATAAAGGCGATTGGGATCGAGCACGATCCCCTCGGGAGGGATTGTGTGCCTACGGAAGCGGTTGGGCCGGCGCATGTCGAGGACGATTTCCTCGTACGCCAAAAGCTCGTCGTGCAGGCGCAGGTTATAGCTGTTGGGATTGAGCTGCGCGACGTCAAACGGATCGATGACGATGTCGCCGCCCAAGCGGGCCTGAATCTCGTTGCCGCTGAGAATCATCGAGCTTGATCGTCGCCTCGTTGCGAACTTCGGCAGAAAGAGCTGCCACCGACGGCACAGCCATTGCCGTCAAAAGCAGCCCGGGCTCCGGTGCCACCACATTAGCGGCCCCGTTATGGCTGTGCAATGAGGCGGGAGTGGACAAGTTGGATTTGACTAAAGCGGCGGAAGTCCCGCGCGGCGGCAACAGCTCAACAACGGACATTCCGGGCATTTCGGCCGCCGTGCAATGCAGATCCGCCGTCCGTGGTGAATCAGGCGATGCGAGAAATTGACCCATTCCGATTGGGGGACCAACTCCATCAGCTCGCGTTCGATCTGCTCGGGCGACGTGCCCTTAGTGATCCCCAACAGGTTGGTGATCCGCTTGACGTGCGTGTCGACCACCACGCCGCTGGGAATTCCCCACACGGTGCCCAGCACGACGTTCGCCGTTTTGCGCCCGACGCCCGGCAGCGTCACCAGATCGTCGAGGGATTTGGGAATCTGGCCGCCGAATCGCTCGACGACGCCCTGTGCCATGCCGCGCAGGCTATTCGCCTTGGCGCGGAAAAAGCCTGTCGAACGGATGATTTCTTCAACGTCGGCCTGATTGGCCTTGGCCAGCGATTCGACGTCGGGATATTTCGCGAAGAGGGCGGGCGTCACCATGTTGACGCGTTCATCAGTGCACTGGGCCGAGAGGATCGTGGCCGCAATCAGTTGATAAGCCGAGCCGTGCTTGAGGGCGCAGGTTGCATCCGGATACGTCTTGGCGAGTCCGCGAATGATCTGCTTGACCTGCGTTTTGAGGTCGGCCGGGACCGACGATTTGCCCCTCGCGGCCTTGGCGGGTTTCGAATCTCCAGCGATCCTGGCTCCCGGAGGCTTTTTTACCGCGGGCCGCTTGGCGGTATTGGGCTTAGGTTTGATCAGCTTCGCCATCTGGGGGAATTCCCAATCGTTGGAGAAGTCGGCCAGTTCATTAGTGGTGCGACCACTCTGGAATGCGATGTTCGTTTTGCGTTAGACGCGGGGCGAAATCCCACATTGAACCCGTCAATTCCGCTCGAGCGTTCCAGTAGTGGGCAGTTTGTCGATCAGTGGATAAGATTCTACTGTGACCGGGCCAGATTTCCTTCCCGCTGCCGGCGCGAACTCCATCCATCGGCTTATGAGCGAATATCCCGAGAAATACGTGGAGGGCATTCGCCTCTTTAATGCAGAGGAGTTCTTCGAGTGCCACGAGGTTCTCGAGGAGCTTTGGCAGGAGACGCTCGGCAAAGAGAAAAAGTTTTATCAAGGCCTGATCCAGGCGGCCGTTGCCCTGTTTCACTTCGGCAACGAGAATCTGGGGGGCGCCCGCAAGCTCTACGAGGCGATGCGCGAAAAGCTCGATCCGTACCGCCCGGCCTTTCAGGGCCTTGATGTCGACAAGTTTCTCGCGGAGATGAAATCTTGCTTCCAGGAACTTCTGGAGGCCGCTCAAACGTATCCGACCGGCGTAGAATTGAGTGACGATCGGATTCCCACGATTCAACTGGCTGGGCACGAGGACGCTTTATGAGCAAGCCGTTCGACGTTCGCGAGCAGCTTGCGGCCTTCACGGGCTGGGCACCCCTTTTTCCGCTGCCTAACGTTGTGCACTTTCCGCATCTGCTTTTGCCGCTGCATGTGTTCGAGCCGCGCTACCGGCAAATGGTGGCCGACTCGCTTTCCGGCAGCCGGATGATCGCGATGGCGCTCCTCAAACCGGGCTTTGCCACGACCGAGGGGTCGCCCCCGATTCACGACACGGTCTGCCTGGGCCGCATCACGGCCGAGCAGAACGCTCCCGATGGCCGTTATTACCTTGTCGTACAGGGGCTCTCGCGCGGCCGAATCGTGCGAGAAGAGGATGCCGATCGGCCCTATCGAATGGCCGAACTCACGTTGCATCCCGATCCCGATGAACCTTTTTCCGACGCGGCCGCCGCGGCCCAGCGGCGGCGATTGATCGGCGCGTTCCGCAAGCTCTTCCCGCGACATAGCCTCGACAAGGTCCTGCGCCGAGCGATCGAAGAGGCTGTTCCGCTGGGCATTCTCTGCGACGTGCTGACCGACGCCATGTCGCTCGAACCCGAGGACTCGCAAAAGGTTCTCGCGGAACTCGACATCGGCCTGCGCTGCCGACAGGTGCTGCGGCTGATCCATCGGCAGTTGCGTCCCGCGAATAAGTCGAAACGCCGGACCTGGCCGCCGAAATTCAGCCTGAACTGACTCGACGGCTCACAAAGATGCCCCGGGCGGCTATAATCGGTGGACCCACCGTCGACGTGCGGAAGTTGTCAACTGTCCGTGAACTTAACCGCGTGTCGACTGCGACTTCGTCGTCCCGCCAGGTTTTCGTGCATGTTGCTGCGACGAATCTCACTCATTGCAGGCTTGCTGATTGCGTTATCGACGCTTGGACCCAGTGCGGTCGCCGGCGATGTCGATTTTAACCGCGACATTCGCCCAATCCTCTCGCGAAATTGCTTCGACTGCCACGGCCCGGATTCCAAGCAGCGAAAGGCCGAGTTGCGATTGGACACTAAGGCGGGCGCCTTTGCCGATCTCGGCGGTCACGCGGCCTTCGTTGCGGGCAAGCCGAACGAAAGCGAAGCCTTGCGGCGTATGCTGTCGAATGATCCGGACGAGCGGATGCCGCCCCCGAAAATCGGCAAGAAACCAACCGCCGCGCAACTCGAATTGATCCGTCAGTGGATTGTTCAAGGGGCAAAATGGTCGGAGCATTGGTCGTATGTCCCGCCGGCGCGACCGCCCGTCCCAGGGATTCGCGAGACGGAGCGATCACGCAACGCAGTCGATCGATTCATCCTGGCGAAGCTCGGGCAAGAGAATCTCAAGCCGTCGCCCGAAGCTGACCGAGTGACCCTGCTGAGGCGGCTCTCGCTCGACCTGATCGGGCTGCCACCGACACTCGCCGAAGTCGATGCGTTTCTCGCGGACAGAAGACCGGGCGGCTACACCCGGCAAGTCGATCGGCTCCTGGCGTCGCCGCATTATGGCGAACGCTGGGGACGACTTTGGCTCGACGCCGCCCGTTACGCCGACTCGGACGGCTATGAAAAAGACAAGTCGCGACAAGTCTGGTTCTACCGCGATTGGGTCACGAACTCCCTGAACCGCGATATGCCCTACGATCAGTTCGTCATCGAGCAGATCGCCGGCGACGAATTGCCTCACCCGACTCAAGACCAGATCGTCGCCACGGGTTTTCTGCGGAATTCGATGCTCAATGAAGAGGGCGGCGTCGACCCCGAGCAGTTCCGCATGGAAGCCATGTTCGACCGCATGGACGCCATCGGCAAAAGCGTCCTCGGCCTGACGATTCAATGCGCCCAGTGCCACAATCACAAATACGATCCGCTCACACAGGAAGAGTACTACCGCCTGTTTGCGTTCCTCAATAACGACTACGAGGCGAACATCGCCGTCTACACGCCCGACGAGCAGCGTCGTCGGGCGGAGCTGTTTCGCCAGATCCATGAAATCGAGGCGGGCCTGCAACATCGCTCGCCCAATTGGTCCGAACGAATGGCCCATTGGGAAGACGGGGTCCGAAACAATCAGCCGACTTGGACGGTCGTGCGCCCGGCCCCCGAGGATTTGATTCCCGGCGGACAGAAGCATTACCTGCTCGCTGACGGGTCGATTCTCGCGCAGGGCTACGCACCGACCAAAGACGTAACGGAGATCCGCGTCAAAACGAAGGTGCCAAACATCACGGCCTTCCGGCTCGAGTTGCTCAATGATCCGAATTTGCCGCTCAACGGTCCGGGCCGCTCGATTCATGGGACGTGCGCCCTCACCGAATTCGAGGTGGCCGCCGCGCCGCTCGATGATCCGTCGAAAACGGTGCCTGTGAAAATCGTGCGGGCCTCGGCCGACGTCAATCCGCCCGAGGCCCCGCTCGAGGCGATTTTTGACGACAAGAGCGGTCGTCGCCGTGTGACCGGCCCAATCGAGTTCGCCATCGATCACAACGACAAGACCGCCTGGGGAGTCGATATCGGCGCACACCGTCGGAACCTGCCGCGGAAAGCTGTCTTTGTCGCCGAAAAGCCAATTTCTCTTCCCGGCGGCACGGTGCTGACGTTTGCACTGAGCCAGAAACACGGCGGCTGGAACAGCGACGACAATCAGACCAACAATCTGGGGCGTTACCGGCTTTCGGTGACGAACGCGGCCGATCCCAAGGCCGATCCGGTGCCTCAAAACGTGCGCACGGTTCTGGCCGTCCCCCGCGAAAAACGCACGCCGGCTCAGGTCGCCGCGGTGTTCAGCTACTGGCGCACGACGGTTCCCGAGTGGAAAGAAGCCAACACTGCGATTGAAGGCCTATGGCGCCGGCATCCCGGAGGCTCGTCGCAGTTCGTCTTGAAAGGCCGCCAAGTGCCGCGCGACACGCACGTGCTGTCGCGAGGCAATTTTTTGACGCCCGAAAGGACGGTCTCGCCGGGCGTGCCCAGTTTCCTGCAGCCGCTGCCGTCGGGCGCCCCTCCGACGCGACTGACATTCGCTCGCTGGCTGACCGATCGCCGCTCCCCCACGACTGCGCGGGCCATCGTCAATCGGGTGTGGCAGACCTATTTCGGCACCGGCATTGTCAGCACGAGCGAAGACTTGGGGTCGCAATGCGAAACTCCGTCGCATCCCCAGCTCTTGGATTGGCTGGCCGTCGAGTTCATGGACCACGGCTGGAGCCTCAAGTGGCTCCAGCGCCTGATCGTGACCTCGGCGACGTATCGCCAGTCGTCAGTGGTCACGCCGGAGAATTACTGCGCGTGATCCCTACAACCGCCTGCTGGCCCGCGGACCTCGGTTCCGCGTCGACGCCGAAATCGTGCGCGACATCGCGCTGGCAGCGAGCGGCCTGTTGTATTCGCGGCTCGGCGGCCGCAGCGTCTTTCCGCCGGCACCCGATTTTCTGTTCCTGCCGCCGGCAAGCTATGGGCCAAAGATCTGGAATGAGGAACACGGCCCCGAGCGTTATCGCCGCGCGCTTTACACATTCCGCTATCGCTCGGTTCCGTATCCGACCCTGCAGACGTTCGACGCTCCCAACGGCGATTTTTCCTGCGTCCGCCGTGCGCGCTCGAACACGCCGCTCCAGGCGCTGACCAGCCTCAACGAGCCGCTGTTCATCGAATGCGCTCGGGCACTGGCATTGAAAATCTTGTGGAAAGGCGGTTCGCACGAGCAAGAGCGTCTGACTTATGCTTTCCGCCGCTGCCTGTCGCGCCCGCCGAGCGCGGACGAAACCGCCGTCCTCTTGGCGTTGCTGGATAAAGAGACGAAACACTTTCGCTCAGACGAATCGAGCGCGGCTAGCCTTCGCCGTTACGAACGGCAAGACCGCTCCCGCGTTGCCCAAGGGCGACACGGTCGACGAACTTGCCGGCTGGACGGCCGTTTCGCGCGTGCTCTTGAATTTGGACGAGACGATTACCAAGGAATAGCCGTGAACTGCCAGGACCATCTCTACCGCAACGCCGACCCGCGCAGCGTCAGCCGCCGCTGGTTTCTGCAGCAGTGCGGCGTCGGACTCGGTGCGATCTCGCTGGCCGAGTTGATGAATGGTCGTGTTCGTGGCGCAGCGACCGGCAGTTCGGTCAATCCATTGGCCGCGAAGGCCGCGCCCTCGCCTGCCAAAGCGAAGAGCGTAATTTTCCTGTTCATGGCGGGCGGCCCGAGCCATCTGGAGCTGTTCGACAACAAGCCGCAATTGACCAAGTTCGACGGGCAACTGCCTCCGGCCGAATTGCTCAAGGGATACCGGGCCGCGTTCATCAACCCGAACTCGAAGCTGCTGGGGCCGAAGTTCAAGTTTGCCCGGCATGGCCAATGCGGCGCCGAGCTGTCCGAGCTGTTGCCGCACCTGGCGGGTGTCGTTGACGACATCGCGATCGTCAAATCGATGGTCACCGACGCCTTCAATCACGCGCCGGGCCAGATCCTGATGAACACCGGGTCGCCAGCAGTTCGGCCGGCCCAGCATGGGCGCCTGGGTGACCTACGGCCTGGGCAGCGAGTCGCAGGATCTGCCCGGCTTTGTCGTCTTCAGCTCCGGCAAGAAGGGGCCCAGCGGCGGCAATTCGAACTGGGGCAGCGGCTTTCTGCCCACCGTCTATCAGGGCGTGCAGTTCCGCGGCACGCGGCGACCCGGTGCTTTACCTCTCGAATCCGCCCGGCGTCGATCACCAGTTGCAGCGACGACTCGCTCGACACCGTGCAGGCGCTCAACCGGATGCGGCTCGGCCAAGATGGGCGATCCGGAAATCGCCACGCGGATCAACTCGTTCGAGATGGCTTTCCGCATGCAGGCCAGCGCCCCCGAGCTGATGGATCTCGCCCGCGAGCCGAAACACATTCTGGACATGTACGGCGCCGAGCCGGGCAAGCCGTCGTTCGCCAACAACTGCCTGCTGGCGCGCCGGCTGGTCGAGCGCGGCGTGCGCTTCGTCGAGCTGTTTCACGAGGCCTGGGACCAGCACGGCAACCTCGTCAACGACCTGAAAAAGAACTGCCAGGACACCGATCAGGCCGTGCGCCGCCCTGGTCAAGGATCTCAAGCAGCGCGGCCTGCTCGACGACACGCTGGTCGTCTGGGGAGGCGAATTCGGCCGCACGCCGATGGTGCAGGGGGGCAGCGACGGCCGCGACCATCATCCCAACGCCTTCACGATGTGGCTGGCCGGCGGCGGCGTCAAGCCGGGCATCACCATCGGCGAAACCGACGAGCTTCGGCTTCAACGCCGTCGAAGGACCGCGTCCACGTGCACGACCTGCACGCCACGATCCTGCACCTGCTCGGCTTCGACCACACCAAGCTGACGTATCGCTTCCAGGGCCGCGACTTCCGCCTGACCGACGTGCGTGGCAACGTCGTGCAGAAATTGCTCGCCTAACTAAGCGGCCGACGATTCGGCGAAGCGGCGATACAGCCGGGCGTAGACGCCCTCGGCGGCGATCAGCTCGTTGTGCGTGCCCCGCTCGACGATGCGGCCATGATCGAGGACCAAGACCTGGTTGGCATTGCGGATCGTGCTCAAGCGGTGGGCCACCACGAAGGCCGTGCGTCCGGCGAGCAAAACTTCCAGGGCCCGCTGAATGCGCGCCTCGGTCATGCTGTCGACGCTGCTGGTCGCCTCGTCGAGAATCAAAATCCGCGGGTCTGCCAGGAGAGCGCGGGCGAAACAGACGAGTTGTTTCTGACCCGAGGAAATGCCGACGCCCCGCTCGCCGATGGCCGAGTGCAGCCCGTCGGGCAACGCTTCCAAAAGGTCCTCACAATCCAGCCGGTGCAACACGTCGAGGATCTCCGTATCGGTGGCATCCGGCTTGCCGACACGGATGTTATCCCCGACTGTCCCCGTAAACAGGAAATTCTGCTGGACGACGATCCCCAGCTGCTTGTGCAGCGAATCGGCGGTGACGTCGCGAATCTCGTAGTCGTCGATCATTAATCGCCCCGAAGAGGGCAAATAGAACTTGGCGATGAGATTGATGATCGTCGTCTTGCCGCTTCCCGTATGGCCGACGAGGGCGATCGTCTGGCCCGGCTCGGCCGTGAAATCGATCTCGCGCAGGACGGGCCGCTCGGGATCGTAGGCGAAGCGGACGTTTTGAAACTCGACGCGGCCCCGCATCCGCGGCAGATCGACCGCATTGGGCAGGTCGGCCCATTCCGGCGGGCTGTCGAGGAGCCTGAATAGTCTTTCTGCGCCCGCCATCGCGGTCAGCGCCTGGTTGTACTGCGTTCCCAGGTTGGAAATCGGAGAGAAAAACATGTTCGCCATGAACATAAAGCCGACGAGATCTCCCAACTGTGTGGCGTGCTCGGGAGCCAAAGCGCGCGAGCCGCCCACCAGAAGCAGGATGGCGATGAAGAACTGGTTATTGAGATCGAGCAGAGGTAGGAAGAGGCCGTAGGTCCGCAGGACGGCGTAGTTGTAACTGGAGTGATCGGTGGCCAGCTCGCGAAACAGCCGGGCATTCTCATCTTGCCGCACGAAGCCCTGCGTCACGCGCACGCCCAGCACCGATTCGGCAAGCGTCGCCGTCACCCGGCTGAACGAGTCGCGCATCGCCCGCAGCGATCGGCTCAGTTCGCGATGGAAGAAATGATTGATCGCCCACAGTGCGGGGGCCAGGCCCAACACCATCAGAA
Organism: uncultured Planctomycetaceae bacterium; assembly: GCA_963752185.1. Lineage (GTDB taxonomy): Bacteria > Planctomycetota > Planctomycetia > Planctomycetales > Planctomycetaceae > DASPSM01. The sequence continues at coordinate 92,184 of CAVVXK010000003.1, forward strand.
ACAGGAACGAGTCGTAATACAGCATGAACACGGCGGCGACCGCCATCTGGCCGACCTGCACCAGGCTCACGAAGAGCACTTCCTGTACGCCCACGCGGACGTCCTCGATGTCGGACGTCATGCGGCTGATGATGCGGCCGATCTTGGTGCGGTGGAAAAAGCTCATCGGCATCCGCTGCAGATGTTCGAACAGGGCAATCCGCAAGTCGCGGACCACCGATTCGCCCAACTCGAGCGCGTAACGCTGCCGGTAATGCATGACCCACTGCGTGGACAGCGCGAGCAGCGTAAACGAGATGGCGCCCCACGCAACGCCGACGGGGTCGCGGCGCTGAATCGGTCCGTTGATCACGACCGCGATGACCCAGGTCAGGGCCGGCAGCTGGATCGAACGGACGACGACCCACAACAAGAGCCAATTTCGCGTCGAGGCGTAGGGTCGCGTGTATTCGAAGAGCCGGCCGATCAGGCGAAAGTCGAGCGGTCGCTGATCCTGCTCGTCGTCGTCCTTTTTCGAGACGTGCGTGAGCGTCCTGATGATCGGCTGCCCGTCGAGTCGACCGGGCCCGCCTTCGCGAATCGTGTTTCGCTTGGACTCCGTCACGCCGGCACCCCTTCCTTGTTGGAAGACTGGCGGGCGGCGGGAGCGTCCGGATTTGAATCGGCCGATTCGTTCATCAGATCGCCAAATTGCAATTCGGCCAGTTTTCGGTAAGGGCCGTCGCCCGCCATCAATTCGGCATGTGAGCCGCATTCGACGATTCGGCCCCGTTCCAAAACGTAAATGCGAGCGGCTCGGCGGAGCGTGCTGATGCGATTTGAGACGATGAGCGTCGTGCGGCCTTTGAGCGCATTTTCGATCGCGTACTGAATCTCGTGCTCGGTCTGTGCGTCGACCGACGCCGTGGCATCGTCGAGCAAGAGCAGCGGCGGGTCGAGCAATAAGGCCCGGGCGATCGCGAGCCGTTGCCGTTGTCCGCCCGACAGGTTCGAGCCTTGTTCGCCGAGCAGCGTGGCGTAGCCGTCGGGCATGTCGCGAATGAATTCGTCCGCCGCCGCGATTTTCGCGGCCCGCTCGATTTCATCCTCGGTCGCGTCGGGATGGCCGAAGGCGATGTTCGCGGCGACCGTGTTGCTGAACAGGAAGTTGTCCTGAAACACGATGCCGATGTTGCGTCGCAAATCGTCGACGTCGAGGCGGCGGACGTCGATCCCGTCGAGTTGCACGCCCCCCTTCTGGACGTCGTAATACCGCGGAATGAGATTCAGCAGGCTTGTCTTGCCGGCGCCGGTTTCCCCAACGACGGCCACGCAATCGCCGGGCGAGATCTCGAGGCACAAGTCCTCGAAGACCGGCTCACCCGCTTTGTAGGCAAACTGCACATGATCGAAGCGAATCCGACCCTGTGATCGGTCGATGCGAACCGCGTGAGGCGGGCTGAAAATTTCGATCGGCGCATCGAGCACCTCGAAGACGCGCTGAGCGCCGGTCAGGCTGCCCTGGATGCTGTTGGCGATATTCGTGATCTGGCCGACCTGGTTGGCGAATTCATAAAGCAGGTTCGCAAAGACGAACAGGCCCGCGCCCAGTGCCAGCTTGCCGTTGATGACCAGATAGCCGCCGTAGCCCAAAAGCACGATCATGTTGATCTGGGTCAAAAAACCCATCAGCGGCTGAAACAGGCTCAGCTTGTGGAAGATGTCGAATTTCTGATCGCAGATTTGTCGGTTGGCCGACGAGAATTTGGCGATCTCCTGCGGCTCGCGGGCAAAGCCCTTCACGACCGTGATGCCCTGCACGTTCTCGACGAGCGAGAGCACCATGCGGTCAACCAGTTCGCCGCTCTTCACGTAGGCCGGTTGCACGATCCGCGAAAACCAGGCCGCGGCCCACCACAACAGGGGCGAGGTCGCCAGGCACGCCAGCGTGAGCGGCACGTGCATCGTGAGCATGTAGGCCACGTAAACCGCCAGCGAGAGCACAACGGTGAGCACCTTGACGATCACGCCGTCGACGAACTGCCTGACGGCATTCACGTCGCCGGCGGCGCGGTTAATGATCGAGCTGCTTTGTCCGCGGTCGAAGAAGCGAAAACTCAACCGCTGCAATTTGTCGTACACGTCGGCCCGCAGTTGAATGAGCACGCGCTGACTGAGCGAGGCGACGGAGACGGCGGCGGCGTATTTCACGAACGTGGTCAGTACGGCAAAAGCGAGGATCAGGCCGGCGGTCAGCCACAGTTGCCGCATCGCGGGCCAATCGCTCGCGAACCGCAGGAACGCCGGCAAGCCGTTGTGATCGATTTCGGGCTGCAGGTGATGACCGATGAGGTCGATGCCGACACCGGTGAAGCCCAGCGCGCTCAAACTGAGCGCGACGACCAGCACGTGCAGCAAGACGACGTAGGCGCAGCTCGCGCGATAGCGCCAGCTCAAGCCGATCATCCTGAGGATCAGCGACCAATTCGAGGGCTGTTCTGCGGTCGCGGGCCAGGTCGAAGCCTGGTCCGCGGTCGATGGCCCGGGCGTTTCCGAGGTGGGCATGATGTCCGTGAGAGTCTGACTAAAGCAGTATGGTAGGGATTCAGCGGCTTTCGACAAGACCGATTGGCGGCATTAGCCCCACACGCTGACCGGCGGCGGAACTCCGCAAATCAAGCCGCCTTAAGCACCGAATCGACCGCTTCGGGAGGGCGGCCCACCATGTGTGAAATTTCGGCAATGCTGAAGCCGGCGCCGTGCAGATGCAGGATCATTTGTTCCTGAGTGCCGGAGACGCCGCTTGCCGCATCGACGTGTCGGACAATATCGGGCACGCGCGATTCCCTGCCCGCCGACGTTTTTTTCAGCAAGTCCGCGAGTCGCACGATTTCGCGATCGGCAGCCGCCACGAGCGCATCGAGCTCGACCGCCCGCTTCTCGAGTTTGGCTTCAATCTCTCTCGAGAAATCGTAAATCCGCACTTCCAGGGCGGCGGTGCGACGGGCCGCCATGCTTTCGGCATGATCGGATTCTTCCTCGCTGGGACCGGCGGCAGCTCCGCGACGGGTGAACGCGCGGCTCACGAAGATCGCCGCGCAGAGGACAACGAAGCCCAAGAGGCCCCAATCGAACCAGGCCGAATTGGCGGCAAGCAACATGACAGACTCCATTCCGTCGGGCTGAAAGCGAAAGGCCGCTAACCGTGATGGTGGTGATCGTGCGCATGATCATGAGAGTGATCGTGCGAATGCGTTCCGTGATCGTGGCGGTGGGCGTGCGGCTCTTGGGGAGCGGGTGTGACGGCTGACGGCTGGAATGCGCTCTCCGCCGCGCGGTAAATCTCGCGTAGCGGGACACCTTTCTCGGCAGCCAGCCGGGCACAGTCCTCGAATTCGGGCGTGAACAGGCACTCCTCGCCTTGACGCCAGCCGAGTTTTCCGCGAACTGGTCCCCAAGTCGTCTGCACCGTGTGTTCCCGCCGCGCCCGTTTGGAGCGTTCGACGACCGATTTGCGAATGCCGAAGGTTCCCGTCTCGTCGAACAGGATCGACTCGAGCTTGGCCACGTCGTTCATCCGCGACAGGACGCTGACCAGCGTGCCCGGCCGGTCCTTTTTCATCTGGATGGCCGTCGAAAACACGTCGAGCGCGCCCGCTTCGAGCAGACGACGCTTTGTGTAGCCGATGACTTCGGCGCTCACGTCGTCGAGATTGGTTTCGAGGAGCGTGACGTAGTCGCTGTCGGCCCGTGCCTCGGCCGTTCCCACGAAGAGCCGCAGCAGGTTGGCGCGCTCTGGAAAGTCTTTCGTCCCCGCGCCGTAGCCGATCGATTCGATCGACATTTCCGGCAGCGGGCCGAAGCGGTCGACGACCGTTTTGAGGATCGCGGCCCCGGTCGGCGTGGTCAGCTCGGCATCGATTGGCACATCGACGAGGGGCATTCCCTTGAGCAATTCGGCCGTCCCCGGCGTGGGGACGGTGCAGACGCCGTGATCGATCCGCACTTGCCCGCGTCCCGTCGGCACGCGGCTGGAAACGATGAGGTCGGACCCCAGCACGTCGAAGCCGACGGCCGCGCCGACGATGTCGACGATCGAATCGATCGCTCCCACCTCATGAAAATGGATGCGATCGAGCGTCGTGCCGTGCACGCGGGCTTCCGCCTCCGCGACGGCGCCGAAAATACGTCGCGCGAGATCGCGCTGGCTCGGCGTGATGCCGGCGGCCCGGTCGATGATTGCGTGGATATCCGCCAGATGCCGGTGTGCATGCTGCTCGGGATGCTCGACCCGCACATGCGTGGCCCGGAAGCCCTCCTTCATCACACTCTGCGTGACGAGTTTGACGCCGGGCAAACCGAGCGAATCGACGGCCGCACGGATAATGGCCGCATCGACGCCGGCGTCGATCAGAGCGCCGAGCGTCATATCGCCGCTGATTCCGGTCGAACAGTCGAGATAGGCGATCCGCACGGCAGCCTCGTTTCGTTAGGAGCGGCAGATTTTATCCCCCGCTTCCGTGCGGACCAAGGTCAACCCGCGCTCGGGATTAGGCTCCGTCGGCTGCCGTTTCGCGGCGGACGGGCTCCTCGGCGACCGCCGGAACCTCGTCGGTCTTGGGCTTATGCATCACAAAAGTGCCCGGACTGAGCTGCGGAGTGGTCTTGTGCTGATCGATGATGGTCCGCAGATGGTTTGCGTCCATGACTTCGCATTCCAACAATTCGCGAGACATCTGCTCGAGCGCGGCCCGCCGGTTCGTGAGGATTTCAAAGACGGTCTTGCCGCACGCATCGATGATCCGCCGCACTTCGAGGTCGATTTCGCGAATCGTCTCCTCGCTGTGGACGGAATCGTTGGGCACGTCGGTCCCCAGGAACTGCGAACGAGCGCGCTCACTATAACGCACGCGGCCCAGCTTCGTGCTCATGCCGAACTCGGTCACCATGCTGCGGGCGATGTCGCTGGCCTGTTGCAAGTCGCGCTGGGCGCCGGTCGACGTTTCCTGAAAGACGATTTCTTCGGCGTTGATCCCGCCCAAGAGCACGCAGATTTTGTTCTGAAGCTCGGTCTGCGTGAACAGCCGGCGATCGTCCTCGGGCCGGCTCATCGTGTAGCCGAGGGCCCCCAGGCCGCGGGGGATGATCGAGATTTTGTGCACCGGATCGGTGTTCGGCAGGCTGCAGGCGACGAGTGCATGGCCGCATTCGTGGTACGCCACGCGGAGCTTTTCCTCTTCGTGGATGATCCGCGTCTGCTTTTCGAGACCGGCGACGACGCGCTCGATCCCTTCTTCGAACTCGGCCATCGTGACGAGCGACTTGTTGCCGCGCGCCGCCAGCAGGGCCGCCTCGTTGACAAGATTGGCCAAATCCGCCCCGACGAAACCCGGCGTGAGCTTGGCGATCCACTGCAGTTCGACTTTGTCATCCATCTTGATCCGGGCGGCGTGTACTTTGAGGATCGCTTCCCGCCCCTTGATATCGGGCCGATCGACGAGGACGTGCCGATCGAATCGACCGGGCCGCAAGAGGGCCGGGTCGAGCGTTTCGGGCCGGTTCGACGCGCCCATCACGATCACGCTTTGATCGGAGGAAAAGCCGTCCATCTCGACCAGGAGCGCGTTGAGGGTCTGCTCGCGCTCGTCGTGACCGCCCGGCGCGCCGCTGCCGCGAACTTTGCCCAAGGCGTCCAGCTCGTCGATGAAGATGATGCTGGGCGAACGGCTGCCGGCCTGGTGGAACATGTCCCGCACGCGAGCCGCGCCCACGCCGACGTACATTTCCACGAAGTCCGAGCCGGAGAGGCTGAAAAACGGCACGCCGGCCTCGCCCGCGACGGCTTTCGCAAGCAGTGTTTTTCCGGTGCCCGGCGGACCGACGAGCAGCACACCGCGCGGAATGCGGCCGCCGAGGGCTTTGTATTTGCCGGGCGTCTTCAGGAACTCAACGACCTCGCGGAGCTCGTTAACCGCCTCGTCGATGCCGGCGGCGTCGGAGAATGTGATGTCGATATCTTCCTGGGCGTACAGTCGTCCGCGGCTGCGACCGAACGACATGGCCGCACCGGTCCCGATCATTCGCCGCAGGAAATACATCATGATCACCAGGATCGCGATGCCCGGGATCCATGGCAGCAGATTCCACCAGTCGGGCGGGGGTTCCGCGTAGCCGTAGTTGATTTCTTTGCGGTTGAATAACTGTGTGAGTTCGGCTTCCTTATTGGCGCCCATCAGGTAGGTCGGAACCGAGACGACCTGAGCCGGTTTGACTTCCTCGCCGTTTGCCGCTTTTTTGCCGGCCGGCTGGTCCTGAAACCGCAGATAGCCCGGCGAGATGGTCAAGTCGTACACGTTGGACGAGGTATATTTGCCTTCCTGAATGCCGTTCTCGAACTCACCCAGCGTGAGAATTTTTCCCTTGTGGTCGTTGTTGACGAAGAAATACGCCAGCAAGACGGCCCCCAGTCCGACCACGACCCATAACAGCACATTGGCGGTGGGCGGACGGTCACTCCGGCGGGGACCGTTGGAGCGTGAATCGCGTGAAGGCTCGCTTTGAGGCGGCTTGGCGGACGGGGAATTCGTATCTGACATAGAACTCGCAACCCGTCTAACGGGTGATGATTCCGTTTTGCAACACGCGGACAAGTGCGCCGATGCCGGCCAACAGAACTTTAGGGCGGCTATCCGGCAAGGTCAACCACATTACCAGGTTGACCGTCACGCGACGGCCGAGTTGTTTCCTGAACGAGCGACAGGGCTTGCGAACACTCAAGAGCCGATCAATGATTGAATGATGATGCGGCAGGCGTTCTTGGAGGCCTTTTCTGCGGTGCTCGGACCCGAGCCGGGAATCGCCGTCATCCACTCGTCGATCGCCGATCTCGCACCGCCGGCCGAGTTTCGCAAATCGGACATCCTGGACGCCCTGGATCGATTGATCGCCGTCGGCTGGACAATCGCCCTGCCCGCCTTCACGCTCAGCTTTTGCCAGGGTCGGCCCTTTCACGCTTCGCGAAGTCCCTCCGAAGTCGGGCAACTTGCCGATTGGTTGCTCGATTTCACAACGGACGCGAGGCGCACGCCGCACCCGATGTATTCCTTCGCGGTTGCCGGTCCGGGGGCCGATAAAATCGCCGCGTGCCGATCGACGACCACCTTCGGAGACGACTCGCCATTCGGACTCTTCGAGCGCGAAAACGCCACGTTGGTGATGCTCGGCTGCGGATGGAAATACTGCACGCAATACCACCGCTACGAAGAGGAAGCCCAGGTTCCCCAGCGGTTATTCAAGGACTTCGTGGGCCGGGCCGACCTGGGTGACGGATCGGGCGAGCGCGAAGTCCGCGCGACGATGTTCGTTCGCGACCTGGAGCTGAATCCCGTGAACGACTTCACGCGAGCCGAAGGCCGCTTGCGAGACGAACGCTTGATCGCAACTCGCCCCTTGTTGCACGCCCAGATTGAAGCAGCACGTCTCGTTGATTTGCGCGAGTCTGTCGTGAACTGCTCGATCACGATCCCCTGACGTTCGTCCACAATCGAACGGCGGTCGCCGCGGCTTTGGCGAAACGATTGACGGCCGCCGAACACGTGCCTTTGAAAACGACGACTCCGGAACCATCGCAAGGGCCGCCACCCGACAGCGACGTCGCCACCGTCGATGGCCAATCGCCGACCGCGTCGCTCGTGCGGCAACTCCTGAAGTTGCCCGCAAATGCCGACCTCAGCGAAGCGGCCCTGGGAATCACGCCGGGCTGGGACTCGCTCAAACAGATTGAAATCCTGGTCTCGCTCGAATCGGAGTTTGACATTCGCTTTCTGTCGAGCGAAATGGAATCGCTGCACCGCTTCACCGATCTGGATTCTCTCTGTCGAACGAAGCTCGCCGAGAGGGCCAGTCGATGACCGAGCAGGTCGCGGGCGACTCGACGCATGGTTACCAGATGTACGGCGACGAGATGTACCGGTTCGTCGCCGATCTCTTTCCGATTTGCCGCAGTCTCACGGGCGACGGCGTGCGGCAGACGTTGGCCGCCATTCGCCGGCAGGCGCCCCAGTTGGCGATTCACGAAGTCCCCTCAGGATCCAAAGCTTTCGACTGGACGGTTCCCGACGAATGGAATATCCGCGGCGCCAAGCTGCTGGGACCGGCGGGCGAGACCATCGTCGACTTCCGCGACCACAATTTGCACGTCGTCGGCTATTCCGTGCCGGCGGATGTCGAGCTTTCGCTCGAGGAACTCCAGCCTCACCTCTATTCAATCCCCGAGCAGCCCGAGGCGATTCCGTATATTACGTCGTATTACAAGCGGCACTGGGGTTTCTGCCTGCCGCACCGGCTGCGCGAAACGCTCAAGCCGGGACGCTATCGAGCCGTTATCGACTCCACGCTGGCCCCCGGTCATCTGACGTACGGAGAGCTGCTGCTGCCCGGGGAATCCGCCAAAGAGATCCTGCTCTCGACGTACATTTGTCATCCGTCGATGGCCAACAACGAACTCTCCGGACCGGCCGTGACCACCTGGTTGGCCCGTTGGCTTGCCGGGGCCAAACGCCGCTACACGTATCGCATTGTCTTCATCCCGGAAACGATCGGCTCGATTACCTATCTCAGCCGCAATCTGCCACACATGAAGCAATCGACGGTCGCCGGCTTCAATATCTCCTGCGTGGGTGACGATCGCTGTTATTCGTATCTGCCGTCGAGACTGGGCGGCACGCTCGCCGACCGGGCGGCTCAACACGTCCTTCGGCACCTGGCCCCCGATTTCGTGCGGTACACGTATCTGGATCGTGGCAGCGACGAACGGCAGTACTGTTCACCCGGAGTCGACTTGCCCGTCTGCTGCGTGATGCGGTCGAAGTACGGCACGTACCCTGAATACCACACTTCGCTCGACAATCTCGACCTCGTATCGCCGGCCGGTCTGCAGGGGGCCTATGACGTCTTCTGTCGCTGCGTCGAATGCCTGGAATTGAACGAGACGCTCAAGACGACCGTTCTCTGCGAGCCCCAATTGGGGCGCCGCGGACTTTACCCAACCGTTTCGACCCGCGAGTCCGGCAAACTCGTTTCCCGGATGATGCACGTCCTGGCTTACAGCGACGGTGCCCACGATCTCTTGGCGATCGCCGATCGGATCGATGCTCCCTTATGGGAGCTCAAGGAAACGGTTGATAAGCTCAAGAGCCACGGTGTACTTGTCCCCGCCGGGTCATCCTCGACCTGACGGGCGGCGAACAACGCCTAGCCCTAGAGGCGGACAACGTCTAGCCGTAAAAATGTCTCGAATTGAATCGCTTGAGGCGATCTGCTCAGCCGTTTAGCATAGGTTCCCGAGTCGAGGTCGAGTTTCGCCGCGAAGGATCCGCAATGCCCGAACCTGTTTACCGCGCCGTGTTATTGTTCGGCGCTCCAGGAGTCGGGAAGGGTACGCAGGGCCAGCGCCTCGGCCGCCTCGCCCATTTTGTCCACGTGTCAACCGGCGAGATGTTCCGTTCGCTCGGGAACGGCCCGGTCGGGAAAGAGGCCCGCACTTATTTCGATCGCGGCGTGCTCGTCCCGGACGATTTGACGATCCGCGTATTCCGCGAACGCGTGCACGCCCTGGTTGCCGAGCACTTGTTCGATCCCGCGCGCGATACGCTGATTCTCGACGGGATCCCACGCAACCCAACTCAGGCCCGGATCCTCGACGGCGACATCAAAGTGGTGAAGATCATTCACTTTGCCGCCTCGGACGAAAACGCCATGGTGGCCCGGATTCTTGAAGCGGGCCTTGATCGAAGGTCGCAAGGACGACGCCAACGAGGAGATCATCCGCAAACGTTTCGACATTTATCGCCGCGAAACGTCGCCCGTGCTGGAGTCCTATCCGCGGGAACTGATTCTCGAAATTGACGCATTGGGCACGCCCGACGAGGTGACCGCTACCATTGAGCGGGGGTTATTGAATACATGATCCATCTTCCACTGTGCGTCCTGTTTCAACGATCAGTTGGGCCAGCGTCAAACGGAGGAAAGATGTCGATCATGACCTCGCCCCCTTGGGGAGGAGGCCGCTCTTGGATTTCCGGCGGCCGATTGTGGAGGCGTGCCGACCCGCGCTTCAGGTCAAGAACAGACCTGCGGTCAGATAGTGTGCGGCGATTACGGCGACTGAGGCCGCGACACCGACTCGGAGATTGTCGGTAAGCCCGGTCTCCCACGACTCGGCGATCGCGGCCGTCACGGTCGCGGCGGTCGCGCAAATGGCCGCCATGCCAAGGGGAATTGCCGCCGATCCGCCTTGGCCCCAATAGGCCAGCGACGCCGTGTTAGCCTCGAGGAAGTAGGCCAGCGTGGCGACCGGCGCGGCCACGAGCATGAACGAAACCGTCCCGGCCCAGGTCTTTTTCGAGTTCCAAGGCAGCCGGCGGCCGCCGACCAGTTTTCCGCCGATATAGGCCGACCCGTCGCCGAATCCGAGCACGACGACCACGACGCACGTGAACTCCGGGTGCTGCGGAAACAAGAGTAGCGTCGCCAGGATGCACGCCGGGTAACTCAAACACGTGCTGTAAAAATTGGTCTCATCGGGCCGCCGCACGATTTCTTTGGACGCGATGTAAAAGCCGGTCAGGATCGCCGTGATGGCGGTCACAATCAGCAGCGAGTCCCAGGGCAGCACGCGGGGATGGGGACAGAGGAACAGCGCGAACGGGATCGCGCCGGGCGTCATGTGAATCGCCTTGCGAAGGATCTCCCCGCGGCGGAGGGCCGATCGTCCGCCCAGCGATTGGGACGGGGCGCCGATGGAAATCCCGTCCGCACTGAGTCCGTTGAAGGCACCGGCCCGATTGAAGCCGACAAAGTCCGCGATTGACATGTTCTCGTTCCTGCGGCTGGCTGAAGAGGCGTGCGCGCGTCCCTTCATAATTGGTCGTCATGGCGAAAGCCGCGAATCGACACGGGGACCTCGCGCGTGGTGGAATTCGCCCGCAATCAGTCCGCGCGCAGCGAAGGTCGCGAACATAGCGATCGGCCAAAGTGTTGGGGCGCGGGGTTCGCGTCACAACGGCCGACAATTCGCCCATCGGGCGTTCCGGCCGCAGAGTCTCCGCAAACGGCGAATGCAAACAACCCGCGACCGCGGCAGTGCGTTCGCAAAATGAATTCTCGATCAAGATTTTGTGGACGCGTGTTTTCGAGGAGCGGCCGATACAGACCATCACGCATTGCTCAATTGCGACTCGGCGAGCGACGAACGGACCGATCGCCAGGACACATCGAGGCACGGAGGCGGCCTTTCCTCCCAGCGGTCTTTCCTCTCAAGGGAATCGCGATGGCTCACCTCCTGCTCACCGGCGGCACCGGACTCCTCGGAAACTATCTCGTGCGCGACTTGCTCAAGGCGGGCTCAGAGCTTGCCCTGTTGGTGCGTTCGTCACGCAAGGAACCGGCCGCGGCGCGGGTCGAGAGCCTGATGCGCTATTGGGAGAACGAGGACGGCCGGGTCTATCCGCGCCCCTTCGTGCTTGCCGGCGATCTCACACAGGATGACTTGGGCCTCGATGCGTCCGCCCGCCGCTGGGTGGCCCGCAACTGCGACTCGGTGATGCACAACGCGGCCAGTCTCACGTTTCATGCCGCCAGTCCGGACGACGAACCGTGGCAATCGAACCTCTACGGCACGCGGCGCGTCCTCGACCTGTGCCGCGAAACGGGCATTCGCCAGTTCCACCACGTTTCGACGGCCTACGTCTGCGGACTGCGGCAGGGGCGGATTCTCGAAACCGACCTCGAAGTCGGCCAGACGCACGGCAACGATTACGAAGTCAGCAAATTCCGCGCGGAGCTCATGGTCCGCGAAGCCGATTTTCTCGATCGCCGGACCTTCTACCGTCCGTCGATCATCGTCGGCGACTCGCGGAACGGTTACACGACCACGTTTTACGGCTTCTATGTTCCGCTCAAGCTGCTTTCGGGCATGCTCTCGAAGGTGGCCGGCGTCGCCTCCAACCGCGAAGAACTGATTGCCACCATTCGCCACAACGGCCGGCGGTTGACCGAAATCCTGAATCTCTCCGACGAGGCGGGCAAGAACTACGTGCCGGTCGACTGGGTTTCCGAGGTGATGGCGCACGTCGCCCTGACTCCGGAGCACCAGGGCAAGACCTACCATCTCACTCCGGACGAGCCGGTGAAACTCAAACTCACCCGCGAGGTGATGGAACAGGCGTTCGAGAAGTACACCGAGCTGTCCGAACGCCAAACGTACGACGAGACCGAACGGCGCAACCTCGAACTGTTCTTCATCGAAGGTATGAAAGTCTACGCCGCCTACTTCCGCGACGACCCGATCTTCGACACGACAAACACGCGAGCCGCGGCCCCGCATCTTCCCTGTCCCGAAATGGACGCGGCTTTCTTCACGCGAATCTGCGCGTTCGCCTTCGAGAGCAATTTCGGCCGGCGCACAAACCGGCCGGCACGCACGGCGGCTTGAGCGGTATCGGGCGGCACACAGTGGCACCCGAGGCGATCCCTGTCACTGCGAGTCGGGAGGAGCAGCCTCACTCGGTGAGCGTCGGACATTTTCGCTTGGCTTCTTTCGACGAGACGTCCGACTTCGGGCGTTGCCCGGCTGAACAGCAGAACGCATCTGCTGACTGATCGGCGGCGGGTTGGCTCCGCCGATCCCCGTGCCGAAGGGATCGTCTCCCGGCATGGTGACGACCTCGCCGCCGGCGGGGGTCGCCAGCGCCTTGAGGACGGCCGGGGCGACGTCCTTGCTGAAAAACCGCACGCTGCCGTCGCACATCAGGAAGCCGGCTGCCGGGCTGCCGGGCCGTCCGAACGAGTCGGGACCGGCTTGAATCCCGTTGCCGGGATCGCGCGAATTTCCCGGATGTCCCCACGGTTGGAAATTGCCGGCCGCCTCGCCGGCCTGAATCGTGTTGGAAATGCCGTCCGTGATTTCCGAAATGCGGAAACCTCGATTTTCGAGAAACAGCTCGCTGTTGCCGGCGTAATGACTCAAGGCGTATCCGGCCGCGTCCTGCGTTTCGTTGATGCCGGGCGAAATATACTGGGAGATGAGAGTCTGCATCGGAGCACGGTTCTTGGGATCATTCCACGGCACGTTGAAGTTGATCTGCCTGTAGACGCTGACCTGTTCCAGATACGGCAATAGCATCGCCTGCCAACCGTGGTACTCCTTGCTCTCCTTGTCGGCAATCGCGCCAGGCGGGAAGGTCGCGAATGTGTCGTGGTAGTTCTGCAGCGCAAGACCGATCTGTTTGAGATTATTTTTCGATTGCACCCGCCGCGCGGCTTCTCGCGCCGCCTGCACCGCCGGGAGCAAGAGGGCGATCATCACTAGCCCCATCAACACCGATGCGATGCAGGCGCAACAAATACCCGTCACGGCCATCCACGTCCCCTTAAGTCGGCCCCGGCTCTGATTGATGTTGATGAGCGCAATGATGCCCAGGATGAGCGCGGGCAACCCCGTCACAAACGAACAACCCATCGAGAGCAGGCCGAGCACCAGGCTGATGATGGCCGGTACGCTCGTCGTCGCCGGCCCGCGAGCGTATGAATCCGCTTCTTCGACACGCGCCGGCGCCGGTCGAGGCGTGCTCCTGCGGACGGGAGGCGGCAGCGGCTGGCCAATATCGGCCGCCGCCTCGTCGAGATTGCCGGCGAAGTCATCCTCCTCCGCAACGACCTCCGGGACGGTGATCCGCTCGCCGCACGCGGCATTCTTGCAACGCAAAGTCTTGCCGAGCGCACTGTCCGAGACTCGATACTTCGCTCCGCACCCGGGACACCGCACTTCGATTGCCATCTCAAAACTCCGAGAAAATGGCTGCGTTCCAAAAGCGCCGGAACGGAATTCGATCAGACCATGCCGCCGAGCGCCAAGGCAAGCGAAGAGCGGGGAGGCTTCAGCGTGACGAACCAGCGGCAGGTGATTTGATAAACGCGATCAAGTCGGCCATTTGATCGGACGAAATGTCTTTTTCGAGGCCTTCGGGCATCAGGGATTTCCCCGTCGAGGCAATTTCTTCGATCTGGTTGCGGAGGATCTTGTCCTCCTTCCCTTCGGCCCGGCGCAGGGTCACGCCGGCTGCTGACTCCGCGGCGATGATTCCGCTGTAAACGGTACCCTGCGCGGTGACGACGTTGTACGCGATGAAATTCGGCTGCGCCTCGCGGCTCGGATCGAGAATGGCAATCAGCAGATCGGCCGGCGATTTGTTCTGGACCGAAACCAGGTCGGGCCCGACGGCGTGCCCCGAATTTCCGAAACGGTGGCAGGTGGCGCAGCGGCGTTCGTACACGTCGCGGCCGCGCTCCGCTTTGCCGGGCTGAGCCAACGCGGGACGGTACGCGGCCACAATTTTCCCGCGATCGCCCGAGAGATCGCTGGCGAACAAGGTCCGGGCCTGCCGGCGGATCGCCGTGTTCGGATGATTCATGAGCAACTGCTTCACATCCCGCTCAATCTCGCTGCGCGAAACTTCGCGGGCTTCGATGGCTTGAAACAGGTCGCCCAGGCGCACCGGCTTGTGCAACACGGCGTCAATCACGTCGCGGCGGATCGCCGGACCGAAGCTCTTCCAACCAGCCAAAAGTTGACGGCCCACGCGGGCGTTGTCCTGGTTGGCCAATGCGGCAATCGCCGCCGCCTGCAGCTCGGGGGGCGTTTGCGGGGAGAGCAGCGACGTCAGCACCGGTGCAACTTCGGCATACGGGCCAAACGCGAGCAGGCGGATGGCCGTGATGCGATCGGTTTGTCCGCGCGTTTGATCGGCGGCAGTCTCTGTGGCGCGCTTGAAAACGGCCGCCGCTGAGTGGCCCAGGCCCGTTTCGCTTCCGTGTTCGTGCAGAAACTGCGCCAGGCTCGAGCCGCGGCGTCCGAGACCTTGTGCGAAGCCCTGCAACAATGCGGCTTGCAATTCGGGCATCTTGGCGGAGAAAACGGTCTGCAAGAGGCCGATGGCCTTGGCAGAATCGGCTTGAGTGCCGACGATCGCAGCGAGTTCCGCCAGGAAGCCGCTGGCCGCCGACTCATGCAGGAATGATTCGTCGGCCAACAGACGCCGCGCGAGTTGATCCGCGTTGTGGGCGACCGAAGTCAGGAGGGCGGTCCGCAAAAGTTCGTCCCCTTGAATGTGATGCGCCAGGCGGGCCAGTGGCGCGACCGTTGCCTCGGGCGGCGCCTCTCCCAACGACAAGGCAAGTTGAAATCGCACCAGCCCGTCCGCGTCGTCGGTCTTCCGCGCCGCGGCGTCGAATAACTGCGCTGACGATTTCAGCCTGGGCTCGGACAACCGAATGGCGTGAGCGCGGACACGAGGATCGGCGTCGGAAATCGCAAAAGTCAAAAGATCATCGGAAAGCCGATCGAGTCCTTGCAGTGTGTACAGCGCGTGCAGCCGGCCGAGCGGAGTGGACGAGTGCTTGGCGGGTATTTCCAGCGCCGGCGCGACCGTTCGAGCTTGCTGCTCCACAAGCAGACGTTGGGCCGTTTCGCGCTGCCAGGCGTTTTCCGATTCGAGCAAGCGGACCAACTCTGACGGCGGCAACGCGCCCAATCGCGGTGGCGTGCGCCGGCGAAAGCCCGGGCTGGCAAGGCGATAGATCCGGCCGCGGTCGCCGCTTTCCAGATCGAGGTGGGCTTTGATGTCGTCGGGGATCGAGAACGGATGTTCGATCGTCTCGCGATACATGTCGATGATGTACAGGGTGCCGTCGGGCGCGTTGACGAAATTGACCGGGCGAAACCAATTGTCGGTCGAGGCGATGAACTCGGTGTTGTCGTCGGCGCGGACGGCCGTGAAGAGCGGGCCGTTGCGCGTAAGCGTCTTGCGGTGCACCAGGTTTCCGCCGACGTCGCCGATAAAGGCGTTGCCGCGAAAGTCGGCTGGATAGGCGTCGCCGCGATAAATTGTCACGCCGGCGGCCGACGTGAAATAGCCGATGGCGAATTGTTCGGTGTGCGGCAGAGTGCGGAGCACGGCCGGATCGGAGACGCGGCGACGCGTCCGCACCACGCGCCACGGTTCGGGCGGGCTGCGGCGAAAGACCGGCGCCGCCGGGCCTTCCTTGCCGATCGAGCGAATCGTGTCCGACACGGCAATATACGGATTGCGGCGGACGTAGCGGTCCTCAAGTACGACCTGCTCGATGTGATTGCTGTTGTTGCAAACGAAGCGGTTGCCCCAATCGTCGAACGACAGACCAAACTGCTCGCCCCCCGTGATCGCGGCAAGCTCCAGCGTGGCCGGATTGAACGAAATGTCCTGGCCGCGGATCGAGAAGACTTTTTTGCCGTCATGGAGCAGGTTGCCGCCGTTGCGTCCTGCTGCGAAGACGATGCGATTATCGAGGCTCCACTTGAGGCTGTTGGTGACGGCCTGCACGTTGTCGCGGTTAAACCCGCTCAAGACGATTTTCCGCACGTCGGCCACGCCGTCGCCGTCGGTGTCCTTCAAATACCAGAGGTGCGGCGGAGCGAGAACGAAGATGCCCCCTTCGTAGCAACAAACCGAGGTCGGCCAGGTGAGCTTGTCGGCGAAGACGGTGCTTTTTTCGAATTTGCCGTCGCCGTTTGTGTCTTCCAGCAGGCAAATGACACCGGCGTCCTTTTTGCCGCCGCCGCGCGGGTTGAGCTTGGTCGGCTCCCAGGAAAAGGGATAGTCGCGCATCTCGGCAACGTACATGCGGCCGTTCTCGTCGAAGCAAGCATCGACGGGACTGGCCACCAACGGCTCGGAAGCGACCAGCTCGAGCTGAAACCCGCGCTCGAGGTGGAAGGTCGAGAGGGTTTTGGTGGCCTCGACCGGAGGAATCCGCGGCAGCTCGTCGGCCAGCGATTTGCCAGGCTCGGCCGCGGAAACCACAGCGACGTTGGCGAGAAGCGCCGCGGTGACACAGAGCCAAAGCAGAATCGGACGGGCGCGCGGACGGCGAACGGACGTCATCAAGAAGCTTGACCTCTCGGGCGGGAAACGAAACCGGCGGGGCGGGCGACTCCATTATGCCGAGATATTGCGATTAGGGTGAGTTCCGGACCTTCATTCCTCAAGGTGATGATTACATCAAGCGCTGGCCCCGCTCCTCTTCAGGGTAAACCATGCTATAGCGATCTCCATCCGGTACTGCCAATCGGGCACTGCCTTCTTCGTCAGAAAGGAGTCGATTCTTTTCGAGTCCGGCAAGGAGTGTCGGCAACGCCAGATCCGCGTCCACAACGATGCACCACATTGTTAAACCCTCACGGCCGAGCGTAAACCCCTCGCAGTAGCCATTCCCCGTCCAGCCGAGAATGTCTCCAAGCAGGCTTTGGAGCGTGTGGGCGGAATGGTGATTTGCTACCTGGTGATGGCCTGGGCCATGGCGCTCGTGATGACCGGATATCCGGAGTCCTCCGCGTTGGGCGGAGCCCTGTTCGGCGGCTTGGTATGGCTCGGTCCCGTGGCGTGCAACGCCATGACCAACTTCATTTCCACCGACAAGCCGTTTGCGCTGGTGGAGATCGATCAGGGATTTCAGTTGATCCATTTAGTGATGATGGGCGCGATCCTCGGAGGCTGGCGTTAAATCACCGCGCGCAATTCTGCGACAACAACAATTCAATCACACTTAGGGGAGGCAATTCGATGATCCGATCGGCAATCTTTGGCAGCATCATAACCTGGGTCCTGGTTCCCATGGCCGCGGCGGACAACGCGCCGGCGGCGCCCGAGAATCACATGAGCGCACTGGCGAAGTTCGAGGGCGAATGGCACGTGAACGGCAAATGGTCAAACGGCGAAACGCTCGAGGCCCGCACCGTCTACCATTGGGGGTTGGGCAAGAAGATTGTCATGGCAGAGACTTATGCCAAGTATCGCGGCAAGGAGTATCAACGCTACGAAAACGTGATGACCTGGCATCCCAAGAAGAAGTGCCTGTATGAAATCAGCTTTACCTACGACGGTGAGATCAGCGAGCACGTGATCGACGCCGTCGAGCCCGATACGTTGCATGTCGACTTCAGACCACTTCCAGACGACGTCGCCGCGGCCGCTACGAAGACAGTCGCCCCCGAGCTGCGGCAAGTTCTCAAATTTACCGACGACGATCACATGGTCTGGACCGTGACCATGAAGCGGGGCGGAGAATGGCAGCAGCTGATCGAAGCCACGTGGGTCCGGCAACGACACGCAAGCAACCAGGCTGTCGGGTCGAGCAAGACACCGTGATTGCTCAAGCGGCATTCGTGGTATTTGTCGAGTGTCTCTTGCGGACGCCGAGCGGAAACGGCCGAAGACTCGGTGGCTAACGAGCGGCACCTGCCACTTTTGTCGCGCGGCCATCCGCAACCCCTACAGCTCTCTTTGCCAGCATTTTGCGCCTCGCCCAGAATCTTTCGGTTTTTTTTCGACAGATCGGTCCCCGAGCGTCGCATGGAAATAGGGACCGTTGCGGGGGACCGTATCGCGCAAAGGGAGCTCCGTGCCGCTTGATCCGAATCGTGTTCAAGCCGTCTTTTTAGCAGCGGTTGAGTCGACAGACCCTGTCAAACGGGCCCGGGTCTTGCAAGAGCACTGCGCCGGTGATGCGGAGCTGCAAGCCCGAGTCGAAGCGCTCCTGCGTGCGCATGACCAATCCGGCGAGTTGCCGGGCGTCCGAGTCGGGGACGTCGCACCCCAGTCGCAGGCGACGGTGATGCAATCCGCACCCGCATCCGCCTCGGCAAGTCGGGTGATCGCGGGCCGCTACCGGCTGCTCGAAGAGATCGGCGAAGGCGGAATGGGATCGGTCTGGGTTGCCGACCAGACGCAGCCCGTGCGTCGGCGCGTGGCAATCAAGCTCATCAAGCCGGGCATGGACAGCCGGCAGGTGCTGGCCCGCTTCGAAGCCGAGCGCCAGGCGCTCGCCGTTATGGATCATCCGAACATCGCCAAGGTGCTCGATGGCGGCGTCACGGACGAAGGGCGGCCTTACTTCGTCATGGAGTACGTCAAGGGCATGCCCATCACCGAGTTCTGCGATCAGGCCAAGGTGACCGTCGCGGAGCGGCTGAATTTATTCGTGCAAGTCTGTCAGGCCGTGCAGCATGCGCATCAAAAGGGCATCATCCACCGCGATTTGAAGCCGTCGAACATTCTGGTCTGCCTTTACGACGGTCACCCCATCCCCAAGGTCATCGACTTCGGTCTGGCCAAAGCCATCCACCAGCCCCTCACGGAACACACGTGGTACACGGCGCACGGGGCGATGGTCGGCACGCCGATGTACATGAGCCCCGAGCAGGCCGAGTTCAACAATCTCGACATCGACACGCGCACGGATATCTATTCGCTCGGCGTGATTCTGTACGAGCTCTTGACCGGAACGACTCCACTCGACCGGCGGCGATTCAAAGAGGCGGCCTGGCAAGAGATGGTCCGACTGATCAAGGAAGAAGAGCCGAGCAAGCCCAGCACCAAGCTCAGCGGCTCGGGCACTTTGCCGTCTGTTGCCGCGCAGCGCAGCCTGGAGCCGGCCCAGTTGACGCGCCTGGTCCGCGGCGATCTGGATTGGATTGTGATGAAAACGCTGGAGAAAGAGCGCTCCCGCAGGTACGAGACGGCCAACGGACTGGCCCGCGACCTCCAGCGCTACCTCGCTGACGAAGTGGTGGAAGCCCGGCCCCCCTCCGCGAGCTATCGGCTGCGAAAACTCGTCCGCCGCAACCGCAGGGTCGTGGCGGCGGCGGCCCTCGTCGCGCTGGCGCTCGTCGGCGGCATCGCCGGCACGACCTGGGGAATGATGCGAGCCGTCGCGGCCCGGCGCGACGCCGAGGAGCAAAAAGCCAAGGCGATCGCCGCCGCCTCTGCGGAGCAGTCAGCCAACCGGCAGGCTCAGAAGCGGCTGGCCCAAATCGAGAAGGACAACGAAATCATCACGTCGATCTTCACCGATCTGGACATCCGCAAAGTGAAACAGGGGAACGAACCGCTGGAGGCCGTGTTGGCCGCGCGATTGGTCAAGGCGGGCAGCCAATTGGAGGGAGAAGCGGTCGGGGATCCGCTGGTGGTCGCCGGTCTGCAGGAACGGCTTGGCATGTCGCTCATGAGCCTGGGCCATCCGCAAGACGCGATGCCGCTCTTCGCCAAGTCCGGCGAAACTGCGCCGCTCGCTATTGGGCGCCGACCACCCGGACACGCTCATGACCATGAATTACCTGGCCAACAGTTACGGTGACACCGGCCGCTACAGCGAGGCCCTCAAGCTGCGTGAGGAAACGCTGGCCCGGCGCAAGGCCAGGCTCGGCCCCGACCACCCCGACACGCTCACAAGTATGTCGAACATGGCCAACAGCTATGACGACGTCGGCCGGTATGCCGACGCTCTCAAGCTGCGCGAGGAGACGCTGCCGCTCCAAAAGACCAGGCTCGGCCCGGACCACCCCGACACAATCGCGAGCATGTTCAACCTGGCCAACAGCTATCAGATGCTTGGGCGGCGTGCCGACAGCCTGAGGCTCCACGAACAGACGCTCGCGCTCAGCATGGCCAAGCTCGGCCCGAACCATCCCTACACGCTCGCGAGCATGCACGGAGCGGCCGCCAGCTACTTTGGGGCTGGCCGGTACGCCGACAGCCTGAGGGTCTGCGAGCAGGCGCTGCCGCTCGCCAAGGCCCGGCTCGGCCCCAACCACCCCGACACGCTCAGGCTCATGAGCGAAGTGGCCAACAACTACGCTGCCCTCGGCCGGAACGCCGAGGCGATCAAGCTCGGCGAGGAAACGCTCGCACTCGCCCGGGCGAAGCTTGGTCCGGGCGACCCCGACACGTGCGAGTACATGTTCAACCTGGCCGTCAGCTACGCCGCGGTCGGCCGACACGCCGACGCGGTCAAGCTTCGCGAGGAGACGCTCGCGCTGCGCAAGGCCAATCTCGGACTGGACCACCCCTACACGCTCAACACCATGAAAGACCTGGCCGAGAGTCTCGTCGCCGTGCATCGCGGCACCGAGGCGGTTGGCATCATCCGCCAGGCGGCGGTGACCTGGGAGAAGCTCGGCCGCACGGACGTCGCCAGTTTGTACAACGCCGCCTGCTTCCGGGCCGCGGTCGCCGCCACGCTCCACGCGGCCGACCCGTCCCCCACCGCGGCCAAAGAGGCGGATGTTGAGGCCGACCACGCCATGGCCTGGCTCAAGCAAGCCGTCGGCGCCGGCTATCAGGACGTTGCAAACCTGAAAAAAGACACGGACCTTGCGTCCTTGCGCAGTCGCGACGACTTCAAAAAGCTGGTCGCTGAGCTCGAAAGGGCCAACATAAGCAACAAGGCGAAGCCGTGAGGCAATTTTGGATTTTCGATTTTTGGATTTTGGATTGAAAACCAAATTACGCCGTTCGACTCCCCTCGCCGGGTGCCACTGGCGAGGGCCTTGGCTCGCCAGTGTCTTCGATTTGCCAAATTGATGATGCGAGTGAGCATCCACTTTCCCATCGTCTGTCGCGCGGCTTACGGCTTGGCTGGATCTGCGGATGCGGCCTTGATGAACGCACGCAGGTCAGTGCCGAGCAGCTTGCGGTTCTCGGCACCCAGATAGGGCATATGCCCCGAGGGATATCGCTTGTGGATCACCCGGCCGCGGTCGATCCCCGCGTGATTGATCATATATTCGGCGTCCCCCATCGTGGTGACGAGATCATACGTCCCCGACCCAACCAGAAGCTTGAGCGCCGGATTTCGGCGCATGGCAATCGCCAGATTTTCCGAGAAACCCCCTGACGGCGGATTCCCCGGTCCATGGCCGTAATCCCAACGCGCGTTCGCGTTCTTATAGTCGATCGCCTTGTAGGGAAGATCGGTCGCGATGTTCAAATCGTTGCGCAGGTGCAACTGATAGCCGGCGACAAAGCCCGGGACGTATTGCGCCATCGCGGGATCGTCCGAAAAGGAATCACCGCCCGATGGGACAAGCGGCAACGTGTAGCGTCCGTCGTACATGCCGACCTGTTGTCCCTGCGACGCCAACAGCTCGTTGCTGAACTCCCGCGCCGAGACGCGGAGATTCTTGCGGAGAACGAACGTCTCCGGCAGTCCCGTCAACGCGGCAAGCTTCTGCGCGACGTGAGACTTTTCGTCCGGCGTCGCGCCCGATCCCTTGAACAGGACCCTCAGATATTCGCCGGCGGCAAAGCCCGTCGCCTTGTCGATCTGCACTTCGAGGGTCGCCTTCTTCCGGTCCACTCGGCCGTGATACCAGGCGACCGCCGCCATTGTCGGCAGGACGTTGACGTAGGTGAGATCTGCGCGGGGATCGCGGTTCAAGAATTCGAGCGCCTGGCCCAGGAGAATAATTCCATTGAGGCTGATGCCGGTCAGGCTCTCCGCCTCGGAAGGGCCGCCCGCCAGCAGCTTGGCGACGCGCGCGGCTCGGATCGTGCCGTAGGATTCTCCCAGCAGGAATTTGGGTGCGTTCTGCTGGCCATTTTTCACCGACCAATCGCGGATGAATTTCACGATGGCCGTGGCATCCTGCTCGACGCCGAACACTTCCTTGTCTTTCCCCGGGACGAACGTGCTGTAGCCGGTCCCCGGCGGATCGATCAAGACGACGGTCGCGATATCAATCGGGCTCTCGGCGTTCTCCGTGATTTTGAACGGAGGAACGGTGCGCGGGTGAAGATCGTCGGAGAAGTCGATGCGCTTCGGACCGACCAGGCCCAGTTGCAGCCAGAGCGATGCCGAGCCGGGGCCGCCGTTGAACGTAAACAGGACCGCCTGCGGCTGATTTTTTGGGATGTCGCTCCGTCGGTAGGTCGTCGAGACGATCGTCCCGATCTTCTCGCCCGCGCCCCCTTTAAGCTCATACGTATCAACCAGGGCGTGGTAGGGGACGACCTTGCCGTTGAACGTTCCGAGATGCTCGCTCTCGGATCGGAGCCCTTCGGAGCCCGAATCGGCAGGCGTCAAAAGCTTGACGAGCTGCGCCGCAACACCTTCCGATTTTTTCTGTGTCGCGGCAGAGGAAGGTGGGCCGGCAACCGTCAGGGTGGCCATACCAACCCAAGCCCCAAGCGCCGCCAGTAAGAGAGTCACTGGCCGAAGCATCAAGGCAGAATCACGTTGATCGTTCATCGAGAGCAGGCTCAACTTTGCAGGTGGTACAACTCACAGACCGCCTCAACAAAGAGGCGATCTGCCAGTTTAATCGATTCGACGACCGCAATTGCGCCAAAAAAGCAAACGCTCGACTCTGCCTGGAGGCTTTGCTGACTGGCGGAAAACCGGACGAGCAGGGCGGGACTTGGTATTCTGATCTCCGGCGGTACGGCCTCTGCTTGACTCCGAAGAAACGCCATGGCCATCCCACTTCTTCGCACGCTTTTTCTCGCACTCGCAATCAGCGGCTTGCTGGATTCTTCCTGCCGCGCCGGTTACGGCCACCAAACTCTCGTCGTGGAAGCCGATTACGACGCTGCGTCCGTCTGTCGTTGGATCGAGCGGAATGTGGACGCGATTCAAGAAAACTCCGGGGCGAAAATCCTCGCGACGCATGGCTCCGTCGTCACGGTGCAAATCGAGACCAAGTACGGCACGCAAACCTTTCGTATTCGCCGCTCGGGCCAACGCGGCGACTACCGGGCCTCGTTCGTCGATCGATCGACCGGCACGCTCACGAATTACGCCTACCGCATTCAGGTGACCAGCCTGGAGGGGCGGCGATCGCAGATCGAAATTACGATGACGGCGTTTTCTGAAGACGCCAACGGCGTCGCGGTCAACATTGCACTGCGCAAGTCGCTGCGATTGATGCGAACGTTTTTGGAGCAGAGTCTGACCAAGGAATAACCCAGCCGCCCGTTCCTCCCGACGCCGGACGCAAGACTCAAGACGCGTCCCCCGCCCGACTCCGGACGCGTTTCCCCAGCTCCAACGGAGCGAAATCCAAAAGCCCAGATTGGAGCGCAGTGCAGGCCTGGGTTGTCAGGCCCCAAAAATCGACGCCAGCCCCAACGGGGCGAGACCAATTCCCTCGCGTCTTTCGCCGGCTGACGTGCGAGCGCTTCGTGTGAGGGTCGCGCCCTTTCAGGGCTCCGCCGAATCGCGCACCCGACAACCCAGGGCTCCGCAAAAGCCTCCGCCCTGGGCTTTAGAATCCGTCCCTTTCAGGGCCAAGAAGGCGACGCCGGGTTCCATGCCCCACGGCTTTGCGTGGGAATGCGAATCCGCTTGACGTTCGAAGACATGCCCACGCCGAGCCGTTGTGCATGGGCACCCAGCCAAACCATTTCTCTTCCCGGCACGCCCACTTCCTCCGGACGCCAGACTCCCGACGCATTTCCCCAGCTCCAACGGAGCGAAATCCTGTAGCCCAGGTCGAAGCGCAGCGGAGGCCTTGGCGCTGAAAACGATCTCCCGCCATCACGGTTCCACGTCTTCCAAAAAGAGATGGCAGTTATCGAGGAGTTCCGTGATTCTCAAATCAGCGCGACCAAGCGCGAGCTTCGGGTACTTGCGACTGATTATCGCACGGTTAGGATCGCTGATCTCGAAGGCCGTTCCGTTCATCGTTACTGAAGAATTCGGTTTGCCGAATGGCTTACCGAGTTGGGAGCCTAAACGCCGCATATTGTCGTCGTGATATCCAAAGCCGAGGAAGTAAATCCGGTTGGCGGCTTCAAGATGGACACGCGCACTCTTGAATTCGTCGCTGTCATTCTTTGCCGCCGGCATGATGATGATTCTCTCGCCAGAGGCCGTTTAGTTTGGCGCTGAGCGTCATGGGCGATTGTGGAATTCGCGCAGACATGCGACAACGTTGCGCCGGAACTCGGCCGTTGAATCCTTAGCGCCAGCTTTTGTGACGCCAATCAGATCGTCTGTTTCGCGTAAACGTAGTTACCATTCAATCGCGACCACAGAGTTCAGCTGCGGAATCGCTCAGGAATTCGGACAACTCGAAAAGAACGCACGTGCCTAGTTCGACGATTAACCCGAAAGTGCTAGCCGCAGCAGCAGAACGACGACACCAACCAACCCAACGAGCAACAGCACCGTAAAACACCCCGTAGCAGTAACGTCCGTTCGCCAAATGCTCTTATGCCGGCTTGATGGCAAACCCTGCGCCGCTAATCTTTCTTTTCTTTGTTCCCACCATCGATTTAGACCCCAAATTGAGCCCATAAGGCCGACTGCCGCCCAACACACACCGACCACCGTCCACGTCTTCAGGAGCGTCCATTTTGCGCATTGGGACTCGAGAAACGCATTCCCACCGCCAACGGACCAAATACAAGCGTTCCCCAGATTGCGACGAAGAAGAGAGCGCGAATCAACCGTACCGAAAACTTCGCCAGATACCGAATGGCCCGGCCAAGCCAGTCGAAGAAATCCTTGCAAATCTCGTATATCCATGTCGGCAGTCGCACGAAGATGAATCGGAAGATTCCCGAAATCATCCGGCGGAACAAGACTTCCACTTCCTCCAGGAGGCTCAGCGCGTCATCGTCGCCACTGGGGGACTGGTCCATACTCGACCCAGGCTGCATATGATTACTGACGCAACTCAACCCAAAGCTTGGATTCTTCAAATAGAGTGGCCGCATGTTAAGCGGCCCCCATTGGCTCGTCAATGACCTACCTGCAAACTTGTTAATGGGTCGCGGTCAATTTCGATGCGCCAAGTGACTTAGCAACCAGTCCGCATTAGTGATGCAATCTAAAGTTCGTCGGTTGGAAAAAGGGACACGCAAGCACATGTCTCTTTGTCTTGGCACTTCACATATATAACTCTTGTTGGGATTGAAGCTCGATGCGAGAGTCGTGCTCGAAACTAGCGCACTGCGGCCGCAAGCCGCCGCATGGCCTCTTCGATCCGGTCGGGCGATTCGACGCCGAAGCTAAGCGCATCTGATCGCGTTTCGGGGCGGCCGCGGGGCCGCCGTACCTTAGTTCGCTGGGGAGGTGCCTCACGCCGCGATCTTTGCTGCCCGCTTGAAGATGGGGCTGTCGAAGCCGCTTTTAGTCACGACGATCGCGCAGATATCGATCAAACCAATCTGCGAACGCCGTTACATCCTCGCTCGATCTCCAAAAGTCGCCCCAGCCGTGGGCTTTGCCGGAACAACCCAAATTTGAATTTGCGATTTTGGATTTTGGATTGAAAACCGGAGGCGATTTTGGATTGAAAATGCCCAATGCGTTTAACAGGAGGCAGCACAGAGAACAGAGGAAATGCTCATTCTGAATCTCTCCGTTACCTCTGTTGCCTCCTGTTCAATTGCCTTCGCCTGCTTTTCGGGAACTTGCAATCAACGCCGAACGGATGCGAACGCGCACAGCCGATTCAGCGTGGGCCGCACAAAATTCGTGGGGCAGGCTGCTAGCCTGCCGTTGGTCAGAAGACACATCAAACGACGGGCAGGCTAGCAGCCCGCCCCACGACAGTAAAAGCGCGTTGCGGGCCCCCAGGTTGTCGATGCCGCGGTCTTGTCGGGTGCAATCGCAGGTTAGGCGGGGCGACGCGGCTTCGCCGATGTCGAACGAATGACCACCGAGCCGCGGCCGGCGGGCGCGAACGGCGCGGGATTTCCGCGATGGCCTCGTCGATCAGGCGCGCGACCTCCGGACGTGCGAGTGTGGATGCGGCCTCCAGGTCGATCCAGCGCGCCTGTTGCTTGCTGGGCCCCTGCAGCAATTTCGCGGGATCCGGCAATTCCTGACTGCGATTGAAGTACAGCTTGACGCCGTCCGCGCCTCCCGCGGAGGGCGAGCAGGCCCTCGTAGCCGCGTTCGTTCGGTGAATAGCTGATGACGAACCAGGCGCGATATTCGTACATAATCTCATGAGCGGTGGGCAGCCGCTTTCGCAGCGTGCGGCGCGTTGCGGCGATCAGCTTTACATGTGCGGACGCGAACTTGGCGATCAGCGTACTTACCTGGGCTTCTGCCGCTCGTCGCTCCGCCGCAGACTGGGTGCTGCCGGAGGGCTCGGCTTTGACCGCGGTAGAACGGCGTTTGGCGGGTGCTTTTTTTGCGCTCATCAGGACTCCGGCGCCTGAGGCAGGCGATTTTGGATTTTCGATTTTGGATTTTGGATTGAAAGGCCTAATCCAAGATCGGCGAATGGCGCCCAATCCGCAATCCAAAATCGGCAATTCAAAATCCAAATTCATGTTGTGCGACTACGGCGCCTCCGGATTCGCACGGCTTAAAACCGGAAGATCAGAATGTGCTAGCCTGCCGTTGGTCGGAAGAGAAACTCGGACGACGGGCGGGCTAGCAGCCTGTCCCACGACAGATGGCGGCCAATCCGCGAGCGATGTCGACTAGCGGAGTAATGCGCGGAACGAATGGAAGCAATGCTCATGCGACGGTAAAATTCACGTTGCGAAGGGGTATTGCGAGCGCACCTGGCCTCATCAAGCGAGGTCTGCGCCTGATCGGCGCGCCGTCGTGTTTCCAAGTGAAGCGCCGAAAGGTCAACGATGTCACAGGCCGGCTTACCCGTTCAGATGGAACCCTTGGCGGCTGCTCAGACTCAGCGGCCGGCGGGCTTTTGGATCCGGGTTGTGGCGACTCTGATCGACTTCATTGTCGTCTTTGTACCTCTCCAAGTCGCCTTCTTCATCGCCGTCGTCCACCTCAAGAGCCTGCCACTGTGCCTGCTCGTGAGTATTCCGGGCTTCGTCTACAAACCTCTCATGGAGAGCCGTTACGGGGCGACTGTGGGGAAGATGGCTTGTGGGCTGCAAGTCATCGACCAGCAGGGCCGGCGGCTCGGCATCGTGGCCGCGTATGTCCGATTCTTGCCTGTGCTGGCTCCTGCCGTCGTGCACCTCATCACGCTCGTCTGGGTCTTTTCGGTGCCCCAATTTCAGGAAGTCTCGGGTTTCCTCGAGTTGGCCCGACTCGCGCAGCAGAGTCCTTTTCGTCCGCTGAGCACAATCCTCAGCTACGTTGGCCTGATCGACTATTTGACGGTCGCCTTCACGAATCGAAAGCGTGCGATTCACGATATGATCGCGGGCTCTTATTGTGTGTGGAAGGTCGGCTGATCGAGGCGCTGCCGGCGACCCACCTTCTTTGCGCAGTTGATCAAGAAGAAGGTGGGCCGGCGCTCGCAGAGCCTCGCTGGTCCCACCCTACTAGACCGTCTACTTCAAATTGGTGGGTGCCACGCCCACGGCTCTGCGTGGGCGTGTCTTCGAACGTCAAGCGGATTCGCACGCCCACGCAAAGCCGTGGGCGTGGCACCCGATCCACCAATGTGAACTGGATGCACTACTACGCCGAACTCCGCACGCCGCACCCCGTCTTCAATCCAAAATCCAAAATCGTTACGTCCCCCCCGCATGCGCTGTTGACGCTGCACAAACCGCCGCACTGCTGGCGGCGGCGCCCGCCGCGGCCTGTTGAGCGGTAATGATGGCTTGCATGTCCATCAACGCCTTCGCGTCCGTGATCTCCTTCATCTTTCTGTCCAGCTTGACGAGTTCCAGAAACGTGATGCTGGCAGCGAGATTGAAGGTCAGCGAACGGTCCGGCTTTGGCCGCAATTCTTCCATCTTGGCACGATTGCTCAAGACGCGGTCGATCACCGATGTCGGACTGTGATCGAGGAACGACAGGATGGCCAATTCGTCGTAATCGGTCTGCCAGATGGAGACGCCGCTTTGGCGAAAACCACGCGACAGGTCGCGGAAGCGGGACGCGGCTTCGACCGGCTCGAGCCGTGCCAGATACAACAGATTGGCCGCCGTCTGCAACGGGTCGCCCGACGGTAAACCGACGGCATTCAAGCTTCGATAGATCTGCTCGATGCGGTCGCCGATCTCGACCGGCGACTCGGGCTGGCTCACCAGGATGGCGCACGCGGGAAAATCGTCCGGACCGGTCAGCCACCAGTGGTGGCGTTTCATTTCCTCGTAGATCGCCTGAAAGCGGTCGACGGTGCTGGACGCAATCGGCTGTTTGTCCGCTCGCAGACGCATGATGAGGATCGCCATCGTCTCGTAGATTCCGCCGCGACGCAGCCCCGCGTCCCGAAACATCGCCTGGCCCCTCTCGACTTCGGCGAGGAATGGGGCGGCCTCGTCGCCGTTCGCGTAGAGCATGGCGCTCACGATGAACCGCAGCGGAGAATTGAGGGCGCCGAACCAGCCCGATTCCGTTTTGATGTCGTCTGCGATGCGTCGGATGCCCCGGGCAACATCGCTCGGCTCGCCGGGAGAAAGGACGGCGGCCATCGCGGCGAACCGCAGAGACGACGGGTCGCCAAACCAGCCGCGCTCTGCATCCAGCATTTTGTAGACGGCGACAAAACGGGACATCGGATCGGCGGGCAGGGCGTAGGCCATGGTGGGAATCTCCGCAATCTGAGCGATGAGACTTCTTCTTCCTCAGAGGACAACGTCGGAAGGATGGCTGCGGATCACGGAATGCGGGCATCGCAAAGCCGGAGATTTTGGATTTGCGATTTCGGATTTTGGATTGGGGAAGCACGGAATGCGGGCGCGGCCGGTGTTCCGACGCGGGATTTGGACCGCCGAAAGGACGGAGGACCACGAGCGGCCGGGTTGACCCTGGTTGACCCCCGCGGTCTTCCTGCGCGGTTGATCTGTGTGTGTGTCTCAGCGCACTCCGTCGCGCAAATGCCCGGGGGGATCAACCCCCCGGCTCCGAAGTGTCTCGGCACAAACAATTCTGCCGACGCCGATCGCTTCGGACCGAAGCGGTCGGCCTAAAAAACTGCGGCCGGGCGGGATTTGCCGGCGGGCCAACGAAGGCTCTCAGTGGGCGGGGCGATAACACGGCTCCCGACTCCGGTCGCGTGGGCGAAGCGGTCGGCAGGCAGGAATTACTCCGGTTTGCCCGTTGCTTCGTCGTGCGCCTTCATCGGCCCAAGCGGCTCGCGGATGCGCCACCACCGTTGGCCAGGTGAGCGAATTACCGACGCCGATCGGGTGTTGAAA
The DNA here is from genome assembly GCA_963752185.1 of uncultured Planctomycetaceae bacterium. Taxonomy (GTDB): domain Bacteria; phylum Planctomycetota; class Planctomycetia; order Planctomycetales; family Planctomycetaceae; genus DASPSM01. Next base: position 122,123 of record CAVVXK010000003.1, read on the forward strand.
GTCACCAGCCGGGCCGGAATTCGTTCTAGTTTTAGTTTACCACACAGGTAATAGATGAAGAAGATCAAGATCCGGATAATTTGGCAGTCAGCGGAAAATTGTTTGGCAGCGAATTGGGAGTTATGGAATCCAAAATCCAAAATCGCAAATCCAAAATCAGAACCCCCCTAGCCCCTTTTTTGGGGTGGGGCCCAAAAAAGTCCCCGCTCTTTCACTCGGTCGCTCCCTCCGCTGCCGACCGCGTGGCCCCCCTCACCCCCGGCCCCTCTCCCACAAGGGGCGAGGGGAGAAGGAGTTAGAGGAAGTCCGCGGAGACAGAGAGTTCATCCATCGGGCATTGGCCCTCTGACCCCATCCGACTTTTTTGGCCTCCACCCAAAAAAAGTCCCCCTTTTTCAGCGCCCAAAAAAGCCAAAAAAGTCGCCTCAGGTGGTTCACCCACGAACTTTTGGGTGGCACTCACCGGGCCGACGGGCACGATTGCACGGGCTCTTCGCGTGCCGGATAATCGAGGCGGAAACCGCAGCAGCATGGAACGAGCAAATCGATCTCATCGCGAAGGACCGGGCACGAGCGGCTTGATCCGAGTTCTTTTGTCATTCGGCGTGGGCCTGATTCTGGTCGGCTGCAGCGGGGGAACTTCCACTCCCGATCCCGTGACGCAATCGGCCGCTCCGCCGGTCCAGGCCGCCAAACCCGCTCCCGACCCAAAAAAATCGGCCGACGCCCCGAAAGAGGGTGACGAATCGGTTGAAGGTTTGGAACATCGGGTTGCGGTCCACACTGATGCCAAGGGCCGCAAATGGCTGGGCGATGTGCCTTACGACGTGTTCTTCGATCATCCCCTCGAAGTGGCTGCCGAAGGTGGCCAATCCAAGAACCCGGACGGCCCAGCGACTGTTGCGGCGAACGCAGCTGCCACGCGGGCTGCTGAAAAAATCTCGACCACGACGGAAAAAAAGCCCGGTTCCGGGCAAAACGACTGGAGCCGCCTGGTCGACATCGATGTTTTGGATGCCGAGGTCAAACGGATCCGCAACGATTTGGCCGCACAACTGCAGTCGGTGGCGAAGTACAATAGCCACTGCCAGGAAATCGCCGTGAGCGGCGCCACTCTGGCAACGGTGGCCCAGATCGTCGCGGAGCATTCGGGTTCGGTCAGTTGGAAAAATCATGCGGCAGTTGTTCGCGATCTCGGCACGAAAATCCACGACTCGGCTCACGGGCCGGGTGCGTCGGCCTTGCATGCAACGAAAGCGTCTTACGAACAGTTGGTCGACGTGCTCGACGGAAACGGTCCCGCGGGCGGGGCGGCGGCCCAACCGCAGCGGGATTTCTCGGAGATCGCCAAACGCGACGCGATCATGAAACGCATGGACCATTCCTTCCAATGGCTGAAAAAGAGCGGCCCGGCCCAGCAAATCCTGAAAAAACAGTCCGCAAATGCCCTTCACGAGGCAAGTTTATTGGCAGCTTTGTCGCGGGTGATTACCGTGGGACACTATGATTCTGCTGAGGATCCGAAGTACAAGGCCCATGCGGATGACCTGGGCAACGCGGCGACCGCCATTGCCGCCGCAGTAAAATCCAACGACGCGACTGCCTTTACCGACGCGGTGAGCCGCGTGCAAAAGCGGTGCGATGCCTGTCATGCCGATTACCGGTTCCAATGAGGACGTTATGAAGACGCTCACGATTGGTTTTTCGTTCCTGGTCTCGGCCATTCTGGTCTCGGCGGCATTTTCGACGGCCCACGCGGACGTGCTGGAAATGAAGACGGGCCAAAAAATCGAGGCACCCGTCCTCAAAGAGGCGGCGGATGCCCTGTACGTCGACCTTGGGTTTGACGTCGTGCGGATTCCGACCTCGATGGTCAACAAGCGGCACCATAAAGGCGACACGGCTCCCAAGGCGAATGTTGCCGACGGCGACTGCTTTATGACGGCCCGTTTGCCGGTGCGGACCGTCAAAGAACTGGCCGCCACCTATGGAGAGGGGGTCGTGCTCGTGCAGACTCCGGCGGGGCTGGGCTCCGGATTTATTATCAACTCCCGCGGTTACTGCATCACCAACTATCACGTGATCGAGCGGGAAACCCGCGTTGCCGTCACGCTGTATCACCGCGGATCGGCCGGTGAGTTCATCCGTCGCCGGATTGACGACGTGAAAATCATCGCACTCAACCCGTTTCTCGATTTGGCCCTGCTGCAAATTCCCCCGCAACCGGATATGCCGTTCCATCCCGTCTATTTGAGCGGCGCGGACGAGGAAAAAGAGGGGGACGAGGTCTTCGCCATCGGCAATCCGCTGGGACTGGAGCGATCGGTTTCACGCGGAATCGTGAGCACCCGCAACCGGAGCTTTCAGGGCCTTGTCTATATCCAGACCACGACCCAAATTAATCCGGGCAATAGCGGCGGTCCGCTTTTCAACGCCCGCGGAGAGGTGGTCGGCGTCACCAACATGAAGGCCATTTTCGGCGAGGGGATCGGCTTCGCGATTCCCATCTCGTATCTCAAGCATTTCCTGGCGAATCGGGATTCCTTCGCCTTCGATAAGAACAATCCCAATACGGGCTATCGCTATCTCGATCCCCCGCGCCGCCGCAATGCAAAGTCGCCGCCGGAATCATAAGTGCCGCGGCCGGCGAATAATCGCCCAAATTGCGGGTGTCTTGTGACCGGTGTGACCGGGTGTTACAACTGGCGGTCTCAATGGGGCGTTTTTCCGTCCTAAGTGGATGGTCGTGCCCCGTTTTCGCGAAACCCGCGCCGTCGCTGCATGGTATTTCGGTGACAGCAGCAGGAAACCGGCTCTTTGCGACGAGCAGGGTGCCGTTTTGGTTTTCGACTGAGACGTTCCAACATCCCATATAGCCCTTATTGGACCAGGCCATGAGACGAAGCCTTGCTCGCCGGATCCTGACGACCGGCCTTGCCGTTGCGGTCGCGTTGGCGTCCCGCCCGGTATGGACCGCGGAAAAAGCGCCGAATGACCGCTTGCTTCCGCAGAACACCTACCTGTACGTAACCGTTCCCAACGTCGGCGAACTCAAGACGCGGTTCGGCGAGTCGCACATTGGTCGGCTCCTGAAAGATCCAAAGCTGCAGGACTTCATGGGCGACCTGCACAAAAAGTTCGCCCAGTTCGGTGAGGAGTTCGAGAAAAACGTCGGATTGAAACTGACCGACGTCCTGGCCATTCCAGACGGCGAAGTTTCGATCGCCGTTCTCCTCCCGACCGACGCGAAGAAACTGGCTGTCGCCGTGATTCTCGACTTCGGCAAGAGCAGCGGCTCAACGGTCAACACCCTGCTCGATAAGGCTTCGACGGAACTGACGAAGAACGGGTTCAAAAAGACCACCCGCACCGTCGAAAGCTCGGAAATGGTCGTCTACACGAAGGCGAAAGATAAGGACAAGGATAAGGACAAGGACGAGAAAAAAGAGGGTTCTGATTCCGACGAGCCCGACTTCGGCAGCCAGTTCGCTCAGGTCGTGAAGAATGACACCCTGATTCTGACAACCAACCCCGTCGCGGTGCAGGACATCCTGAAGCGGTGGGACGGCAAGCACGCCGACACACTGGCCGACGTTCCCGCTTACAAGTCCATCGTCGAGTCCAGCCATCACGGTCACACGACGCCGGTGCTGCTCGGGTATCTCAACCCGATCGCGCTCGTGCAAGCGTTCGTGCGGTCAAACGATCAAGCGGCCGAAAGCCTCGGCATGGCGATGGCGTTCTTGCCCGTTTTGGGTCTCGATAATTTGAAGGCCATCGGCGGCTCGGTCCAAATGGGCACCGAGGAATTCGACTCGGAATTTCGGCTGCAGGTTTACCTCGACAAAGAGGCGTCCGGCGTTCTCAAGGTGTTGACCTTCCCGCCGACCAAGCAATCTCCCCCGAAATGGGTCAGCGAGGACACCAGTTCGTACATCGGGATTAACTGGGACGTGCCGAAGGCCTACACGGCCGTCGAAGCTCTTGCGGACCAGATCATGGGTCCCGGAGCGACGGCGCAAAAGCTTGACGAATGGGCCGCGGCAGACAGCCTCAATATTCATCTGAAAAAGGACCTCATCGATAATCTGGACGGCGTGATTCATATTGCGTCCGACAATCCAGATCCCAACAAGCCGCAGACGTCGCGGATCCTCGTCGCGATCGGAGTCAAGAACGCCAAGAAGATGAAGGCCGTCTTGGACAAGTTGGCCAAGATGCCGAATTTCCAGGCCGAAGCCCGCGACTTCAAGGGAGAGGTGATCTACAACCTGGCCGCGCCCGGCCTGGCCCAATTCGGCAATTCCAATCAGACGATGGGTGTTGCCGTCGTGAACGACTTGCTCATGTTCTCTACGGACGTCAGCCGCATCGAGCAAGTGATTTTGGGCGACAAAGAACGAAAGCCGCTGGCCGAATCCGAGCGCTACAAGGCGCTGGCCAAGCATTTTCCGGCACAAACTTCGATGATCTGGTATCAGGAGCCGGATAAGCAGCTCAAGCCCTTCTACGAAATGCTCAGGAGCGGCAAGATTCAGGAGTCGATTGCCGCCACGCCGCTCAACAAGCTGTTCGAGGGGATCGACTTCAAGAAGCTTCCGGAATTCGACGCGATTCGCAAGTACTTGCCGCCGACGGCAAGCTACGCGATTCCTGAAGGAAACGGGGCTGTTTTCGTGAGCTTTTCTCTGAAAGGTGGAATCAAGGAGTAAGTGAGGTCGAACTCCAAACCTTGATCTGAACGATTGGCTGGCCCGCTTGTCTTCCGACGAGCGGGCCGGCTTTTTTGTTACAGTCGATCATAAGATTCGACGAAGAGTCGAAAAAGGCGGTACTTCGCCGCCCGATTTGGGGTTGAAAGAGAAAGGTGGCGACGTAAGCTTCCCAATGAATGTTGATCGACGGCTGTGCATCGGGGGTTGGCCGATGAAGAACGTCTTGACGCTTGCGGCATTGAGTCTGGTTTTGAGCGGCGCGATTCCATTACGTGCCGATGACGCGAAAAACTCGGCCGACGATCTCTTCAAGAAGCTCGACGTTAACGGAGACGGCAAGCTCACGGCGTCGGAGATCCCTCCCGAGCATCGTAAGTTCTTCGAGCGGCTCGTCCGGATGGGCGACACCGATAAAGATGGTGTGTTGACGCGCGAAGAGTTCGACCACGCCATGCAGCAATCCGAGGAACCCGTCACCGATATCAACAAGGTCGGCAATCTTGGCGGGGGTCCGCCGGCTCGTCCGAATATGGATCCCAAGCGCATTTTTCAAACGCTCGACAAGAACAAGGACGGCAAGCTGACTCGCGACGAACTCCAGGGAAGACCGCGTCTTCTCGCACTCTTTGACAAACTCGGCAAAGAGGAGCTGACTTTGGAAGACGTCTCGTCGGCACTTGGCAACGCAAGCAAGTCCAACGCCAAGAAGCTGGCGAAAAAAGCGGCGAAAGCCCAATCGGCCGCGACGGCCGACGCAACTGACTCGAAAGAGATGTCCGATTCGACCGGAAGCGCGTCTATGCCGGCATTTTTCCGGATGTTGGACACAAATCATGACGGACGACTGAGCCCGGAAGAGTTGGCAAAGGCGGGCGATCTGTTTGAAAAATTGGACCTCAATCACGACGGTTTTCTCGATCCGAAGGAATTGTTGAGTCCGCCCCAGGCCAAAGTTGCGCACGAGGGCGGTCCCTCGATCCGTCCAGGCAAGCAGTTCGGGAAGAAACGCAACGCCGAGCACTTAATTCAGGTGATCATGCGAGCCGACGCGGACGGCGACGGAAAGATCTCACAAGCGGAAGCACCGCCTCAGTTAAAGAAGCACTTCGCTCGCCTCGACACCAACGGCGATGGATACCTCGATCGCAGTGAACTGGAAGCTTGGGCCAAGCAAATGCAAAAACGACAAGCCGCCCCGCAAGGCGAGCAGGACTCGACGGCTCAAAACGCGAAGCCGAAGCCTTCCGGCCTCTGACGTCATTTGCAAACGACTGATTCGGAACGAGCCGGCCGCCTTGCCGCGAGCAGGCTCGCTTTCTTGATTCTCGATGAGTGCTTGCAGTTCAATCCGCGAATTTCCGGCTCGTAAGATGCAAAGCCGCAGCTCCGTTCGTATCATCTGACGGATGTTTCGGGAGCACTTCGAGTTTTTCCGCCAGTTCCGCAGGCAGTTTCAAACCACGGGTTCGATCGTTCCGAGTAGCCGGTATCTGGCTCGGGCGATGACACGGCAAATCGCGGCGCCGCGAGGTCCGGCCCGAATTCTCGAAGTCGGCCCCGGAACGGGGGCCGTCACGTGCCGCATTCTCAAGCTGCTGCAAAAAGACGACCGACTCGATCTGGTCGAGCTCAACGAAAGCTTTGCGAATCATCTCCGCGAGCGGTTTCGCGACGATCCGGTCTTCCAGTCGGCGAGTCGGGCTCAGGTGCATGTGTGCGGGATCGAGACATTCAAGTCGGATGCACCGTACGACTTCGTTGTGTCGGGACTTCCCTTTGCAAACTTTTCCGCCCCCTTCGTGGAGCAGTTGTTGAATGCGATGTTCGGTCTCCTCGCACCCGGCGGACAACTCACTTACTTCGAGTACATTTACATGCGGTCGATGCGGAAGATCGTGTCGGGACAAACCGAACGGAATCGCCTGACGGATTTGGATCGCGTCTTGGATGGGTTTCTCTCGCGACACCGCGTGAGTCGCGACTCGGTTCTGCTCAATTTCCCGCCGGCCTGGGTGCAGCATCTGCAAAAAGAACCGAATCCGTGATCGCCGGGGATGGATGACTTCGGAGATTCCGCCAGATATACTGCCGTGTTTGGCCCTGTTTCGGTGCAACAATGGCGGTTCCGCAGATCAAACCCGGTGAGACCAAAGTCGGCTGGATTGGCACAGGCGTGATGGGCTTGAGCATGGCCGGCCATCTGCTCAAGGCCGGCTTTCCCGTTACTGCGTACAGCCGCACACGAGCGAAGGCCGAACCATTGCTCGCCCAAGGGGCGAAGTGGGCGGAAACACCACGCGCCGTTGCCGCCGCATCGGACGTAATTTTTTCGATCGTCGGGTTCCCGAGCGACGTCCGCGAAGTCCTCGTCGGACCGGACGGAGGCGCTGGGTGGCTCGAAGCCGGGCAACGTACTGGTCGACATGACGACAAGCGAGCCGGCACTGGCGGTCGAAATCGCTCACGCGGCCAAAGCCAAGGGAGTTTTCAGCGTCGATGCCCCGGTTTCGGGTGGGGATGTCGGGGCAAAGAACGCCACACTCTCGATTATGGTGGGCGGAGATAAAGAAGTCGTCGAAGCATTGAGCCCGTTTTTCAACGCGATGGGCAAGACAATCGTTTACCAGGGTGGCGCAGGAGCCGGTCAGCACACGAAAATGGTCAATCAAATCCTGATTGCCACAAACATGATCGGCGTCTGCGAAGCGCTCTTGTACGGATACAAGGCGGGACTCGATTTGCCCACCGTCATGCAATCGGTTGGCAGCGGGGCGGCGGGAAGCTGGTCGCTGGCCAACTTGGGTCCGCGAATCATGAACGACAATTTCGACCCGGGATTTTTCGTCGAGCACTTCATCAAAGACATGGGAATTGCTCTGGCGGAGGCGCGCCGGATGGGGCTGGCCCTCCCCGGGTTGGGTCTGGCGTATCAGCTCTATGTGGCCGTCAAGGCCCAGGGCTACGGCCGCAACGGCACTCATGCGCTCGAGCTCGCTTTGGCTCAATTGTCAGGCATCAATTGGAAGGAACGGCATCATGCCCGATAAGAAGGGAGGACGCGGCGAGCGCTTTGCCGGTTTAACGGTCGCTTTGGTGACGCCGTTCCGAGACGGTGCGCTCGATGAAGCCGCTTTGCGGAAACTCGTCGATTTCCACATTGAATCGGGTACGGACTGCGTCAGTCCCGTCGGCACGACCGGCGAAAGTCCGACTCTTTCTCATGACGAACACGAACGGGTCATTGGCATCGTGTGCGAGCAAGCCGCCGGACGCATCAAGGTCGTCGCGGGAACCGGCTCCAACAGCACGGCCGAGGCAATCCGCCTCACGCGTTTCGCGAAGCAAGCGGGCGCCAACGCGGCCCTGATGGTGGCTCCCTACTACAACAAGCCGACTCAGGAAGGCTTTTATCAACATTTTCGTGCCGTCGCCGAAGCCGTCGACCTGCCGATTGTCCTGTATAACATTCCCGGCCGCACGGCGAAGAACATGGAACCCGAAACGATCGCGCGGATCGCGGAGGTCCCCAACATCGTCGCGATCAAGGAATCGACCGGCTCGATGGACCAGGCCTCGCAGATCCTGGCTCTGACCGATTTGACGGTCCTGTCCGGCGACGACAGTTTGACGCTGCCTCTGTTGGCAATCGGCGGTCGCGGCGTCGTTTCCGTCGTGGGAAATATCGTCCCCAAGGACGTCAAAGCGTTGATCTCGGCCTTCAATTCCGGCGATTTGGCGGGCGCCCAGAATTGGCATCGCAAGCTTTTCCCGCTCTGCCGGGACATGTTGGGTTTGGCAACGAACCCCATCCCGCTCAAGGCCGCCATGCAGATGCTGCGGCGGGACAGCGGCGAACTGCGGCTTCCGATGACTCCATTAAATGAGTCACAACGGAATTCGCTCAAGCAAACCCTTGTGGGATACGGGCTACTTTAGGCAAGTCAATGAGCGGTGAGGCAAACCCGTGATTTTCGGCTTCGGAAAAAAGAACGGCGACTCGAAAAGAGCGGACGACGACGATGAAGAGCAGGAGGAGCTCGACTACGTCCTGTTCCAGGGCGCCACGAACGGCCGCGAGGCCAACTTGGGAACCAACGCGCAGCCTCGCACAGGCCGGCCTGATTCCCGCAAAAGAACTCGTCACCGATGCGCTCTTGCGGCGCGCCGATCAACTGCGGATCGAGCCCAAAGGAGACCGCTCCCTGACGCAGCTTTCGATCGACGGGATTGCTTATCCCGGCAGCCGGTTGTCGAAGCAGCAAGGCCATGCCGTCACGCAGATGATCAAGTTGCTTGCCGGTCTCGATATCCAGAATCGCACGAAGCCCCAATCCGGGGGGCTGCGGGCCGAGTTGCAGGGCACAAAATACGAACTGTGGGTCATCAGCGCACCCGCCGCGGACGGTGCCGAGCGGCTCACGGTCAAAATTCGCAACCTGGCCAGTGCGCCCAAGACGGCGGAAGACGTGGGCTTTTCCAAGGAGTTGAAACAGCGAATCCGGGAAATCACGTCGGAAAAGAAAGGCATTATTTTGGCCTGTGGCGGGCCGGGCTCGGGTGTCTCGACGACTGCCTTCGCGATCTTGCGCAGTGTCGACGCGTTCCAATACACGATTTTCGCCCTGGGGGACTTGCAAGGGCGCGAGATTCCCAACGTCAGCTCGCTCGACAAGTCCGAGGGCGATTCGCTCCCAACTCTCCTCGACCGGGCGATTCGCTCCGAAGCGGACGTGATTTTCATCGACCCGCTTCGCGACGCGGAGACGGCGGCCCCCGTCCTCAAGTGGCAGCCGGACGTCTGTTTTATCTCGGAATTTCCCGCTGCCGATGCCCTGAACGGCATCGCCCAATTTGCCAAGTTGGTGGGCAACGCAAAGGCCGCCGAGGGACTCCGCGCGGTGGTGAGCCAGCGGCTCATCCGCCTGCTTTGCAACAAATGCAAACTCGCGTACCGTCCCAACCCCAAGATCCTGACCAAAATCGGGCTTCCTCCCGAGACAAAAACCCTGTACCGGGCCGCCTCCATCCAACAGGAGAAGCCGGCTGAGGGGGTGGAACCCCCCGAACCATGCGAAGTCTGTGGCGGGACCGGCTATTTTGGCCGATCCGCCATCTTCGAGCTGGCCGAATTGACCGAGGGTCTGCGAACGCTGGTCGCCGCGGAAGCAGGTCCGCAGGAGATCAAGGCCCAGGCCCGCAAGGACAACATGATTACCCTGCAGCACGAGGGGCTCAAACTCGTGGTCCAGGGAAAGACCTCTCTCGAAGAGCTCCAGCGCATCTTCCAGTCCAAGAAATGACGGCAGTTGACCAGGCCGGCGGCCGTCCGCTCGTCCTTCGCGCGCCATGCGATCGGCTCGAGCTGGCGTTAACCGTCCGCCCGTTCGACTTTTTCGTGCGAACTGCGCATTTTTCCCGTCCTGACCAGCCGCTGACCGCAACCAGCCAAAGCCGGAAAAACTTCACAAAGCGGGGCAAATCTCCCGAATTGTGCCGTAGATTCCGATTGTGCCAGCCGATCTACCTATAAGGGCGGCACAGGTCTGATGTCGAAGAATGGAGTCTTGAATGAAAGCCCCGCGGATCAAAACCTGGTCAGGGCTGGCTCTCTTCGCCACTGCGGCGCTGGCTATGACGAGCGCTACCGGCTGCCAGACGACCATCGGTGGCCAAGCATTGCCGTCGGCCTATTTTTTGACCGACGACGTCCAATATTTCCCGGCGGGACCGCAGGATAAGCTCTTCCAAGAGCGGCGGGCCCTCGAACAGTACCGGGCGGGCCAAGAGGCCCAGGTCCCCGGTGCCGAGGCTCCCGCCCCCGGCGCTCCACCAGCTGAAAACCCATAACGTCTCTGGGCCAATCGTTCCCCTAGACCGCTGGCCGATTCGGCGGCGCAGCGGCTTCACCACAGACGAGGATTCACCGGCGCAGTATTGCGTACGGCAGGCTTGTCCGAGCGATTCGCCTGCCTGTCGTCAGGGGGGACGCAAACCTTTCGCGGTCGAAGAATTTCCGTGTTCGCGCCTCTGGCCGACGCGGGAATTCCTCGCTCCGCGAAAGGTTTTTTTGCGTTTTCGCCCAACTGTCCAACTTCCGCGGTCGGAAGGCGTCGCCATTCCAGCCTCAAAGCCTGACCATTTTCTGTACACTTTTTTGGCTTTTTTGGGGCGCAAAAGGGGTCCCGACACCCCAAAAAAATACCCGCGCGGACCACATCGGACAAAATTTTCAGCGACTGGAAAATTGGCCGTTGCCCCACCCGTCAAAACGCGCTATAGTTGATATATAATCAATTAGTGCGCCCGCAGCGATCGAACAAACCGAACCCCCGCCGAGAGTGCACCTCGCAAATCAGGGACGAAGCGGTCTTTGTCCGCCGCTTTCTGAAGGTGCGGGGCTCAACAGCCGCACTCGATGCGCCGCGACGGGAACCGTCAGTGTGGCGCCGTTCGCAGTCAGGAGATCGCCGCTAACGGCGTCGTGCCAGTTCTCTCGGACGCCCGAAAACGTGACGTCTCGCCGCACCTCGGTCGGGTCGAGTCGCCCGATCATGGGTCATAATCGGCAGGCTAAGGCGCGGTGGGACGAGCCGCAATGAGGAACTCGGCGGACTGCACGAAATTAGAGCTGCAAGCTTGTTCTCGTTTTGGGTTCAGACAACAATGATTAAATTACCGTAATATCCCCAGAAAGACTTGGCCGACGTGATGACTCGGGTGGGGGCCTCCATCTATGGTCAAAGATCTTGCTGAGTTGCTTGCTCGGGTCCGGGAAGGCGACGAAGAAGCGGCGCGGCTGCTGGTGGAGCGTTACGAGTCGGCGATTCGCGTTGCCGTGCGCACGAATTTGTCCGACCCCCGCCTCCGGCGGCAATTTGATTCATTAGATGTGTGTCAATCGGTGCTGGCCAGTTTCTTCTTTCACTTGAGTTCGGGAGCCTACGATCTGAGTGTTCCCGCTCAACTCTCGGCCTTGTTGACGAAGATGGCGCAAAATAAGGTGCGGATGCGGGCGCGAGAACAGTTTCGCCAGCGGCGAGACGTCCGGCGCCTGTCGCAGATCAAGGTTGAGCACGCCAAGCTCCGCGCCTGCCAGGCGGGGCCCGAGGAACCGGTTGACAATCAGGAATTAATCGACCGCGCGCTCGACATGATGCCGCCCGAAATCCGGGCGATTGCCGATCGGCGAATGGCGGGTGAGTTGTGGCCCGAAATCGCCGACGCGATGGGAGGGACACCGGACGGCCGCCGCAAGCAGTTCGAGCGGGCCGTCTTGCCGATCGCCGAATCGCTGCGCGCGCCGTCTGAAGGCCCAACGATGACCGCCGAGCGCGTCGATTGCGATCTTCCGTCTTCGGCGGATTCGGTCGAGCGAGCCGTCGAAGTCGTGCGTCGCTTCTCCCGATCGCTCTGGCTCGATTTGATCCGCCGCGACCAATCGGAACGCTGGGCCCGGGGAGCCGGCGTTCCGGCCGAAACCTACTTCGAGCTGTTGCCGGAGTTGAGTGAAGACAAAGAAGAGGCCTTGGTGCTGGTTTGCGGCGAAGTCCGCTCGCGATGCGCAACGGGAGAGCGCGTGGCGGTCACCGACGTTGCGAGGCGGTTTCCCGACCTTGCCGACGATTTGGCGATCCAATTCGAGCTGGATGGCGCACTGGGTAATCTGAGCGGGGAATTTCCGGAGCCGTGCGAAGTTACTGCCGACTCGATTCACTTGCACGGCTTTCAGGTTCTGCGACTGGTGGGCGCGGCGCTTCGAGCCGCGTTTATCTGGCCAGGCAGATTTCGGTTGATCGGCTGGTCGCCATCAAAGTGATCCCCGTCTCGAACCTGGACGAGTCGCAATTGCGCCGACATTGGCAGGAGGCTTCGATCCTGTCCAAGATGCGGCATCCGAATATCGTCCAAATTTACGACGTGATCGAGGCCGACGGAACGCTGTATTCGGTCATCGAGTACGTCGACGGTCCCACGCTTGCCGAATTCACCGCCGGACAGCCGCAGCCGCCCGCGCGGGCCGCCCGGCTTGTCCAGGTGCTGGCCCAGGCGGTGCATGCCGTTCACGAAGCGGGAATCCTGCACCGCGATTTGAAACCCTCCAACATCTTGATGACGTCGGGCGCCGAACCGAAGATCACCGATTTCGGCCTGGCGAAGCTCCTTTCGAACAACAGTCTCGTGACGACGGCCCCTTGCCTGTTGGGAACGCCAAGCTACATGCCGCCGGAGCAGGCCGGGGGCGACAGCCGCGCGACATTTCGCGAGGGGGACATCTATTCGCTGGGGGCGATCCTGTACGAATTGTTGACGGGGCTTCCGCCGTTTTTGGGCGCGACCATCCTCGACACTCTGACCATGATCCGCGAGCGCGATCCGGTCCCGCCGCGCAGCTCGCAGCCGCGCATCCACCGGGATTTGGAAACGATCTGCCTCAAGTGCCTGTCGAAATCTCCCCACGCGCGCTATCGCAGCGGAGAAGAGCTCGCCGACGACCTGGGCCGTTTTCTGACCGGACAGACGATCCGGGCGCGGCGTCCCGGCGTCTTTGAGCGGGTGGCTCGCTTCAGCCGGCGGAACCCCATCGTCGCGGGACTGGCCGCGGGTCTGCTCGTCACGGGCGCCGTGGGATTCTTCGGAGTCGTGTGGCAGTGGCGTCAGGCGGAGCGGGCTCGAACAAGCGAAAGCGTGGCACGTCGCGACGCCGACGAGCGCGCGCGCGAGGCATCCGAGGGACTCAGGCGCCTGAAGCTGGCCAATGGTTTCTTGGAGCGCGGCGAAGGTGATCTTGCCGGACGCCGTTGGGACGATGCGCTTGAGGCATTCACCCGCGCGATCGAATTGCGTCCCGATCATGTCCAGGCGTGGGACGCGCGCGGCGAGCTCCTGTACGTGCGCCTCGGTCTGTGGGACCTGGCGGCTCGAGACTTGCAACGGGCGTTCGAGTTGCAACCGCCTCACTTGGGGGAGCGCTGGTGGTGGAACGCGCTCTTACGATTGCACGAAGGAGATGTCTCCGGTTATCGCACGCTCTGCGCCCAGTTTCAGGAGCGACAACGGCAAAATGGGAGTGCCGACTTCGCCTACTATCTGGTGTTCGCGACGGGCCTTGCGCCGACAAACTCAGGCTCGACTTCGAAACTGGTCGCCCTGGCGGACGACCTGGCGGCCACGATTCCGAACCGATGCGCGGCGCGCCACCTGCAGGGGCTGGTCCTGTTGCGCGCGGGTCGACCCAAAGAGGCCGTTGAGCGCTGCCGCCAATCACTCGCCGCGGATCCGCATTTGTTCTGTCGCGAGTTCAACTATCCGGTTCTGGCGCTGGCCCACCATCAGCTCGGCCAGGATTCGCAGGCCCGTGCCGCCTTCGACCAGTCCGTCGAGGCGATGCGCCGCTGGACCGACCAGAGGTGCGACCCGGGCACCGATTCCTGGGTCGCCACGTTCGGGGCGGCCGGCGCGTGGCCCGTCTCCACCTGGGATTGGCTGCAATGTGAGATATTGATTCGGGAAGCACGCACCGCTCTGCGACTGGATCCGATCGACGAGGATCCGCGCTGGCTCTTGTTGCGCACTCGCGCCTTCGCCGGTTTGAGGCGTTTTGAGGAAGCCGATCCGGTTTTTCAAAAGGTCCAGCAACGATTGCCGCAGGATCGTCAGATCTCCCTCGAAGCCCATCGAAACCGCGCTTACTGTTTCGCGCTGCGACAGCGATACGCCGAAGCCGCCGACGAATTTGGGCTGGCCGTCGCTTTCAGCCCCGGCGACTGCCGCTTGCTGGGATTCCGCGCGTTGATGCAATGCGCCTCGGGGCAGGACGATCCCTATCGAAAGACGTGCGCAGCTCGTCGGCGCCTTTGGACAAACCGGGCACCCCACAGTGGCGAACTCGGTCGTCCGCGCCTGCGTTTTGCGTCCCAAATCGCTCGCCGACGCCGGCACGCTCGTCGCGCTCGCTGAGCGGGCAAAAGCCACCTATTTCGGCAGTGTCCGCGTGCTGGGCACGGCCTATTACCGCGCCGGCCGCTACCGCGAAGCCATCGAATGCTTCCAGCAGGCCGGCCGGACCAGCCCGCTCAAGCCCTGGGATCTTGCATTCTTTGCCATGGCCCAATTCCGCCTCGGCCGCGGCGAAGACGCGCGGCGCATTCTGGATTCGGCGCGCCAATGGATCGAGCGAGCGAATCATCCGGATCCCAATGATCTGAACGGGGCCAACCCCGCGTGGGGCGGTTGGTACGAATGTGTCGATGTTCCGCTCGTCGTCTCGGAAGCCCAGGCGTTGATCGACGGCGCCGAGCCGCGGGGTTGACGCGTTGACCCCCGCGGACTTCCTGCGCGGTTGATGCGTGCGCGTCTCAGCCACCTTCTTCGCGCGGACGTCCGGGGAGGCCCAGAGGGCACCTCACCCCAGGCTTGGCAAGTCCCGGTCGCGGTCTCAAACTTCTTCGGATCGTTCCCCGCTTCGCAAATTTCCGAAATCGCCGGGGCGATTTCGTGTCCGTTGCGGCGCTGAACAGCAATCATTTTTCGGGGACGGCTTTAGAACCTCCGTTTCCGTCGGCACAGCTCTGTGCCGAGACGATCTCCGAAAATCACGGAACCAGCGCCGGTTCTTCGGGGCTTTTTGGGCCCCTCTTGGCCTCTTTCCCTCGCATGAATCGAGAGATGTACCGATGAAACGCTTTCTGTTGTGCGTCCTCTTGTTGTGCGGGATCGGGTGGGTTGGTGCGCCCGACGCCAGGGCTGCCCAAGCGGTCAATTGGACGTGGGATGTCGTGATCGACTTCCAAAAGGAAAGTGACTTCACGGGTTTTTTGAACGTCACCAATAGCTCGGCGAGCTTGATCGACGGGGGCGGTACTACCGTCGCCAGTGGCAAACCGACGATCACCATCCTGACCTCGCAACTTGCCTTGATGAGCTGCAAGCTCACTTACACGCAGGGGAACACGTTGACCTTCGATGGCACGGTCCTCGGCAACGGACTGATCCTCAAGGGGATTGGAGTTTTCAAGAATGCGATAACCAAGAAATCCGAAGCCTGCTTGATCGTCGGCGTCAAACCCAGCAGTGGAGGGGGCGGCGGATCGAGTGGCAGCAGCTCGGGCTCCAGCAGCGGATCGAGTGGGGCGTCCAGCGGCTCAAGTGGCGGTTCCTCCAGCGGCACCAGTGGCCAAAGCAGCAGCGGGGCGAGCGGCGGTTCCTCCAGCGGCACCAGCGGCCAAAGCAGTAGCGGGGCGAGCGGCGATTCCTCCAGCGGCAGTAGCGGCCAAAGTAGCAGCGGGGCGAGCGGCGGTTCCTCCAGCGGCACCAGTGGCCAAAGCAGCAGCGGGGCGAGCGGCGGTTCCTCCAGCGGCACCAGTGGCCAAAGCAGTAGCGGGGCGAGCGGCGGTTCCTCCAGCGGCACCAGCGGCCAAAGCAGCAGCGGGGCGAGCGGCGGTTCCTCCAGCGGCACCAGCGGCCAAAGCAGCAGCGGGGCGAGCGGGGGTTCCTCCAGCGGCACCAGCGGCCAAAGTAGCAGCGGGGCGAGCGGCGGTTCCTCCAGCGGCACCAGCGGCCAAAGCAGCAGCGGGGCGAGCGGCGATTCCTCCAGCGGCAGTAGCGGCCAAAGTAGCAGCGGGGCGAGCGGGGGTTCCTCCAGCGGCACCAGCGGCCAAAGCAGCAGCGGGGCGAGCGGGGGTTCCTCCAGCGGCACCAGCGGCAGCAGCGGATCGAGCGGAGACTCCAGCGGGTCGAGCGGAGCCGGCTCCAATCCGAACGGGCCCGGCGGCAGCAGTGGCTGACTGAGGCGGACCTTTTCAACGGTCGCTTGTCCGCCGCTCTTGACTTGGAACGCGACGGGACGGTTTGTCATGGATCACGATCATGCACGAAGTGGCGACTCCGAGAAATGCGGGCCTGATCAATGCGTTCATTGTGCTGAACGTTTTGGGCGCGTTTTTCTGGAGCCAGCCGTTCGATTTTCAGCCAAGAACGCTCGTCTGCGATCTGCTCGGGGGTTACCTGCGCTTCGTCGGAATGTGGCAGCACTGGGACATGTTCTCGCCCGAGCCGCGGCACATCCGCATTCGCATGGATGCCACCGTCACGCTTCGCGATGGAACCAGGCACACATGGAGCTTTCCGCAGATGGACCAGATGGGCCTGTTCGAGCGTTTTCGCAAGGAACGGTTCCGCAAATGGGCTCATGACAACGTGCGACTCGATACCGAGGCCAGAATATGGGAGCCCACCGCCCACTACATCGCGCGCGAATTCGCCGATTCACAAAATCCGCCGGTCGCCGTGGCGCTGAACCGGCATTGGGCCGACATCCCGCCTCCCGGCTCGGGACGCGATCCGGCCAGCGAGCCGTTTCACCAATACACCTTCTATCAAACGAACGTGGCGCCCCGCTGACTGTCTCGACGGTGAAGTCGCGGATCGTCGCGGCTTGGAATCGCTTCTTCTTTCAGCCGATTCCGGCCTACTCGCTCGGCCTGTTCCGGATCGCCTATGCCGCGGTGTTGCTGGTGATCCTCGCGCTCCTGTTACCCGACGTGCCGGTTTGGTACGGGGAAGAGGGCGTTCTGCCCGCTGCCAAGGCAGCCACGGTGCTGACTCCTCCGCGCCTGTCCCCCTTGACCTGGTTCCCTCCGTCGTTGCTGGCCGTCTACGCGGTTTTCGGCTGCGCCATGGTGGCTGCTGTCGCCTTGCTGATCGGCTTTTGGAGCCGGTGGGCATCGATCGTCGTCTGGCTCTGCGTAGTGACGTTGCATCATCGCAACGTCTACCTGCTCAACGCGGGCGATCACCTGCTGCGGAATCTCTCCTTCCTCTTGATGTTTGCCCCTGCGGGCGCCGCAGTTTCGCTGGACCGCTGGCGGCGCATCCGCCGCGGGGTCGCATCCCCCGGAGTCCCGATGATCGTCCCCTGGGCACAGCGGCTCTTGCAGCTCCAAATTTGCATCCTGTATTTCGACTCGGTCCTGTTTAAGCTGTCGGGGAGCTATTGGCTCGACGGAACGGCTGCCTACTATGTTTTCTCTCTCGACGAGTTCAAGCGATTTCCAGTACCGGCGATCTGCGCGACGCTGTGGTTCTCGCGGATCGCCACCTGGCTTGCCCTCGTCACTGAAGGGGCCATGGCGACGCTGATCTGGATTCGGCCGTTGCGGAAGTACGTGCTGTTCGCGGGAATCGCGCTGCACCTGGGCCTCGAATACGCAATGAATATCCCCTTGTTCCAGTGGGTTGTGCTGGCGAGCTTCTGCCTCTTTCTGGACAACCTCTCCTGGGGTCGTCTCCGTTCGGCGACAAACACGCTCGAATCGGCCGAACTCATCCGCCGCGCGCGAGGCCTTCGCCGGGCACGCTTCAAAAAAGCGAGTGATCGAAGAGCCTTAGTCCTGCCTGACGATCTCGCCGCCATTCCGCGAGCCGAGGGCGGCGAAGGTCTGAGGATCCATCGTCTCGTTCAAGAACCGCACGCTGCCGTCGACAAACAGGAACGACAGACTGCCGTCGTGGTAGCTCCACCAGCGCTTGACCGAGTCGAGATCGGCGCTCGGCCCTTGCTGCAGGCCGTCGCTGACAGTCATGAACGTCTCCAGCGGTGCGCCGAGGACCCACCATCCGAACTGTCCGTTCGTGCCGGGCTTGAAGTCGATGCCGCGCTCTCCGACAAATAATGTCTGCGACGTTCCGTCCACGACGTCGCGCAAACGAATAAACGTCTCGATCCCAAACATCCCAGTCGCATTCGTGGTCGGATCGCTCTGGGTCCCCAGGTAGTTCGTGTGAGCGAACCGCTGATCGAGCTGGGGGGAGACGAAGACCGATCGGCTGTTGGGATCGGTGGGGCACATCAAGAACGGCACGAGTGTGTCGGTACGCGCGACCGGGGCACCTGCCGAAATTGGATCGAGTCGCAGGTCGAGTTGCCGCTGCAAGTCGGCCTGCTCCATTTCCGGCAACATTTGGGCGATCCAACTCCAACCATTGAGAGATCCCGCGGGAAACGTGCGGTGCGCATCGTGATAGAGGTGCAAGCCGATCCCCAACTGCCGTAGATTGTTTTTGCACTGCAGACGCCGCGCCGCCTCGCGCGCCCGCTGGACGGCCGGAAGCAACAGGGCGATGACCACGGCCATCACGCCGATCGTCACGGCCAGGTCGATCAGGGTGAAGCCGTGGGCCCGAGTTCCGCCGGCCTCGCGCCGAGTCGGGTTCAGGCCGGAACGAATCGGCCCAGCAATCTGGGGATCGACCATGACGCCTCCTCTTCTTCTCGTTCGCGGGACTGGACCTGAGCTTTCTTGAGCCAATCGGCGGACGGCGATCCCGAGGGGACCCTAAATTCCAGCATTTGCGACATCGGCACGACGGATCGTCGGCGGACTGCGGATCCGCTCTCTAAGTGATTGCCCTCCAGCCTTCCGGCGGACAGGCGTCCTAGGCCTGCGGATTGAGAAAGGCGCGATTTCCGCGACCTTTTGTCGCCATTCAAGCGCTCCGGCGCGATGGTCCGGCCATTAACTCGACGGAACCGGCATCCGTCGCCGCAGGTCGCACGACCCTGCGGCGGCTTGGGAAGTTGGCGTTGTCTGTCGAAGGGATCGAGCAAGAAAGGGCGAAACGAGGCCGCTCGCTTTGTGCGGCAAAAAGCGC
The DNA here is from genome assembly GCA_963752185.1 of uncultured Planctomycetaceae bacterium. Taxonomy (GTDB): domain Bacteria; phylum Planctomycetota; class Planctomycetia; order Planctomycetales; family Planctomycetaceae; genus DASPSM01. The sequence goes on from CAVVXK010000003.1 coordinate 141,487, forward strand.
CTGTTCGCGAGAGTTGCGAATCAACTTCCCTCGACCAGCCGGTCCTTCAGGTTCGGTACATCGTCACAAAGTGCCCCGATGACGAACTGAAAAAGATCGGCTTTGCCGCCTTGAATTCGACCTTCCGCAATCATGACCGCGTCGCTGCCTGGCGGTGCGAAATGAACGGATGCCGCAAAACCGCTGCTGCTGTCGGTCGGGTCAATCAGCAGAAAGTATCCGCCGACCAATTCGATCGTGGTGGGTCCGCTCTCAATGACGGCGTGAGTGTCCTCCCGCAACCGGTGAAGCACCGTCAAGAATTGTTCCAACACCATTCGATCAGCGAGAAGATCGGCATCGAGAGTCATGGCCTCGTTTCCCTTAAACCCGGTCGCCAAGATGTCGTTGTCAGTCGCGCTGGAAGTGTGCATTTTGCGAGCCATTTTCCAAATGGGTCTTTACTTCGACGCAAGTGCGGACGGTCAACCCACAGGGTAGACCGATCCAATCGGTGAATCAACGAACTTTCCACTGTCGCAGCGACTCGAAGCCGCCTGGTCGGCGCGTCGAAATGGCTCGTCGACCGCCAGACTCTTTCGCCGAACGGCGATCGCCAACGCACAAGCCCACCGCGCAGTTGACCGTGGAGGTGACGGCGCGGTGGGCACGACGTGGGCGACAAGGTCACTGTTCGCGCCGCCGCCGCTCTTCTGGCAATGAGCCCTCACCTTCGCGGTGACTGGGACCGGTCCCCGCCAGACACCAAGCGTCGAGCGACCACGCCCCGGCTCCAACAATGAGCAGGAAGAGCGACCCGAGCAACATGGATCCGTCCACGCGTGATTCGTGAATCATCTTCCACGGGCCATCCTTTAGCAGGATGGGGAGCTTGGTGCTCTCAATGGCGACGAGCATGTCGATGATGAGCGGAATCGTCGCCAGGCGGGTCAAGAGACCGACGAGGAGCAGCACGCCGCCCACGATTTCGACGACGCCGACGAAGGGAGCCATCACCTCGGGAAACGGAATGCCGATCTTGGTGAAGCGGCCCACGCCGAGTTCGCCGGCGAAGAGGAACTTTTGAATCCCCTCGGTCAGAAAGACGCCGCCAACGATGAGCCGAACCAGGATTGTCGCGCGAGGCGCGTGGCTGCGAAACGTGCCGGTGACGAAGGCCGCCAAAGGTCTGACGGTAGGCGAATTCGGGTGGCTGGACGTCCGAATACGTCGCTGAAGCGCACCGAGGGATTCGTCCACGGCAACACCGGCGGCGAGGTTTCCACGTTGAATGGCGACTGCTCCTCGTACTTGGGGGCTCTCGTCGGTCGACATGCCGGAGACGGCATTCCGCTTGAATTCATACTCCATGGCAACTTCCTTTTCTCGTTTGGGACACGACTTTACCCACGATCTGTGGGCCGAGCCGTCGCCTGGTTTGGCGGCGTGATTTTGTTGATCCGGGAGAATTAACCTGGCGATCCGGGCAAATATTCCCTGCGGCAGGCTGGAATTCGCCGAGGGAATAAAATCGAGCGCGATTCGGTAGGGATCGAAAGGGTCCCGCGGCGTGCGCGTGCCCTGGAGCGGTGGCGATACCGACGATCCCAAGCGGTGAAATTCGATCGCCGAAGAAGCCGTTACCTAAGGTGCCGGAAACGGCATCACTGATTGACTTTGCCGACGCGCCCCTTCATGCTGAGATCGTCGCTTACCAATGAGCGGTAGGCGTGGCGGGCAGTGAGCGCCGTTCTTTGCCTCATCTCCGGGACCCGACCTCTCCGGTTTCGAGCGAGCCCGACTTCAAGTCGCGCTGGCGGGCCCAAAATTCCTGATTTCATGATTCCTGACGACGCTTCCCATGCGCTCATCAAACTTTGCGAACGTGGGGCCTTCCGGCGCCGATTCGTTCGGAGCCCAGTTCCCGTCGGGGGCTCAATTCGGAGGGCGTTTCCGTTCCCGGCCGGGTCGTGGCAAGGTGGGTCGTAAAGATGAATGAGAGAGCCCCAAGTCCAATCCTTCCGCTCGCCGCGACGGTCCCGACGCTGCAATGGGAAACGCTGCTGCTGGAGCTGTCCGCCACTTTTGTCGATCTTCCGGCCGATCAGATCGATTCGGAGATCGAGTCGGCCTTGCGACAAATCGTGGAGGCTTTGGGGATTGAACGGAGCGGGTTCGGCGAAATGTCGGCCGATCAAAGCAAGTTCGTGATCACGCACTCGTACGAAGTGCCGGGGGTGCCTCCTTCTCCGCGAATGATCGTGGATGAACAGATGCCTTGGTTCGCCAAAAAAATCCGTCACGGAGAGGCGATTCGGCTGGTTCGCCTTCCCGATGACTTGCCGGCCGAGGCCGCCGCGGAGCGAGCGTACTGCTTGCAGTCGGGATTGAAATCCCACCTGACCATTCCTCTGAAGCAGATGGGTGTGGTTGTGGCTGGCATCGGGTTCAACAGCTTCCACTCGTACCGCGACTGGCCGGACGAGCTGATCCAGCGCCTACGTCTGGTCGGCGAGGTCTTCACTCATGCCCTGGCGCAAGCGGGCGCATGAAAAGCTGTGTGATGCGATTGCGGCGCTCTCCGAGACCGGGGAGGAGCTGCGCACGCAACATGCGCAGCTCGCCAGTATTTATCACACGGCACCGGTCGGTCTTGCTTTCGTCGATGCCGCGCTACGCTATGTCACCATCAACGACTACCTGGCGGCATGGAATGGTCGCCCCGTCGAGGCGCACGTTGGCCAAACTGTGGGCCAGGTGCTCCCCGCGGATCTTGCACGGACGATCGAGCCCATTTACCGGCAGGTGATCGCTACCGGTCGACCGGTGGTCGATGTTGAGGTCAAAAGAACAACGGCGTCCGGAACGGAACGCAGTTGGCTCGCGAGTCACTATCCGGTCAAGAATCGCCCGGGCCGCGTTCTGGGCGTGAGTACGGTGGTGCAGGAAATCTCGGAGCGCAAGCAGCTCCAGCAAGCCACGCGCGAGCTCGTGCACGCGTCGCGTCTGGCCGTTGCCGGCGAGCTCACCGCATCGATCGCCCACGAGATCAATCAGCCCTTAGGAGCGATCTTGAGCAATGTCGACGCGGCCGAGGTGTTGTTATCGTCATCACCGGCTTCGCTCGATGAGGTCCGCCAGATTCTCGACGAAATCCGCAGGGACGATCTCCGGGCGAGTGAGGTGATCCGTCGCCTGCGCACGCTGTTGTGTAAGCGCGAGATGGAGATTCAGCCGGTCGATCTCAACCTTGTGGTGACGGAGGTTGTCTGGCTCACCCGAATGGAATCGGATCATCGGGGAGTCGAATTGAAGACGGAACTCGCCGGCGATCTGCCCGCCGTTCGCGGAGACAAAATTCATTTGCAACAGGTCTTTTTGAATCTTTTTCTCAACGCCCTGGATGCGATGGCAGACACGCGGGAGCGGAAGCAACTCACCGTGCGGACCGTCTGGGATGGCGACGCGGTCATCGAAGTCAGCGATACGGGGCCAGGTATCTTACCCGAACAGTTGCCTCGCATTTTTGATCCGTTCTTTTCGACAAAGAAAGACGGGATGGGGATCGGACTTTCCATCACGCGGTCTCTTGTCGAATCGCACGGTGGACGAATCTGGGCCGAGAACAATCCCGGCGGCGGGGCAAGCTTTCGGTTCACGCTCCCCACCGAACACGACCGAGCACGGGCCCAATCGCCCACCGCCGAAAATGACGTCCTTGGAACGTGCCTGTGACACGGCCGATTCCCATTGTTCATGTCGTGGATGACGACAATTCGTTTCGGACGGCGGTGTCGCGCTTGCTGTGCGCGGCGGGATACCAGGTTCGTGCCTACTCTTCAGCGGGAGACTTCCTGCTCTCTTGGCAGGCCGACACGCCGGGGTGTGTCGTTCTGGACGTCCACATGCCGGGACCGAGTGGTCTGGACCTGCAGGACGCGGTCGGGAAGCGCACGCAGGCACTTCCCATCATTTTCTTGACCGGCCACGGCGACATCCCGATGAGTGTCCGGACGATGAAGAACGGCGCTGTGGATTTCCTGACGAAACCCGTGCAACGGGAAGCACTCTTAAGCGCCGTCGACAGCGCGCTGGCTCGTGATGCGCAAAACCGCGCGGCCGGAGTTGCCCTGAGCGCGTTACGTGCGCGATTCGATTCTTTGAGCCGCGCGAACGTTCTGTTTTTGCACTCGTCGTGGCGGGCAGGCTGAACAAAGAGATCGCCGCTGAACTCGGCACTTCGGAACGCACGGTCAAAGCCCACCGCGCACAGGTGATGCTGAAGATGGAGGTCACCACGCTGGCCGATCTGGTTCGCGCGGCCGAGCAACTCCAAGCCGCGACGCCCTCTCCCTGAGTCGATCGCCACGGCGTCGCCACTGTGCCGCCGCCGCGCCGCCGAGCTGGCACCGTGCCGCGGTCCCTGGTGCACCCACGTTCATTTGCACCAAAGGGCAATGGGACCTTCACCAAAGTACGATGCGGCCGCCCATTCGCTCTGGCCATAGTCAGAGCCGCCTTTGAGTCATGCTTGCGGCCAGACCCACTGTACCGCCGCCACGCATGGCCTGGGCGTGGATGTGAACCAAGATGCCCAGAATCGTCGTGGTGGAGGACGATGCCAGCATGGGACGAGCGATCGAGCGAAACTTGCGTGTCGGCGGCTACTCAGCCGTCATTCTCGATTCCGCAGAAGCGGCCCTCCAAGGCGACGAGCTGACTGCGCGCCGACTGCCTGGTTCTCGATATTCACCTTCCGGGATTGTCCGGCTTTGAGCTGCACGAGCGGCTGGCCCTTTCCGGACAAGCGGCGCCCACCATTTTCATCACCGGACACGACGAGCCGGCCTCCCGTGACAGGGCGGAGCAATTAGGGGCCAGGGAATATCTCGCCAAGCCGTTTTCCGGGCGAGCACTCCTGGATGCCGTCGCCCAGGCTCTGGAAACGGCGTGATATCCCAAACCAAATGAGGCCTATCGAGTCGTCGCAGAAACAGCAGCGGCAGTCGGAGAGCTTCCAGCCCGAAGGTTCAACCATTTTTCATCTGGAGAGAGATAATGATCAACAGGAGTAGAATCCAGACGATTGCCATCGTGGCGATCAGTGGATTGCTCGGCTACGCGGCCGCGTCCAGCAAGGTTGACGTGTTCCACGCGGCGGATGCAGCGCCGTCCCAACCACGCACGCTCGAAAAGGCTGCCGGAACCGTTTTTGGTGCTTCGACTGCACCCCAACTCGCTGGCGTTCAACGCGTCCTGGCTCCGAAAGCAATGTGTTCCTCGAAAGCTGCCGCCGGTACGTGTTGCGCAGCTGGTTCCGGCAAGGCGCAGCTCGTGGCGATGGCCAACCTGAATGCCGCCACAGCCCACTTACAGGCGGAAGGCAAGAAGCCGAACATCCTGTTCATCATGGGCGACGACGTCGGCTGGTTTAACATCGGTGCTTACCACCGCGGCATCATGTCGGGCAAAACGCCGAACCTCGACAAGCTCGCTGCTCAGGGCATGTTGTTTACCGACTACTACGCCGAGGCCAGTTGCACGGCCGGCCGCGCCAACTTCATCACGGGCGAGTTGCCCCTCCGCACGGGGATGACGACCGTTGGCCAGGCCGGCGCCAACGTCGGCATGCCGGCCCAGGCATGCACGATTGCCACCGCACTCAAGGCTCAAGGCTACAGCACCGGCCAGTTCGGCAAAAACCACCTCGGGGACCTGAACAAGTTCCTGCCGACGGTGCATGGCTTCGACGAGTTCTTCGGTTACCTGTATCACCTCGACGCGATGTCGGACCCGTACTGGTATTCGTTCCCGAATAGTCAGGAGTACCGCGACCAGCACGGCCCGCGGAACCTGGTGCATTGCTGGGCAACCGATACGGATGACACCACCAAGATGCCGCGCTGGGGCGTCGTCGGCAAACAGAAGGTTGTGGATGAGGGTCCGCTGGCGCCGTTCCCGGATATGTCCCACGTGCCAAAAATGCACGAGATTGTGCCGAAGGCCAAGTACGACATGACCACCTTCGACGAGGTGCTGGTCAAGACCACCAGCGACTTCATGGACAAGGCCAAGAAAGACGGGAAGCCGTTTTTCATCTGGCACAATACGACGCGGATGCACGTCTGGACGTTTCTGTCGCCGGAATACGACGCCCTGATGAACAGCAAGTCCAACTACGGGCTGGAAGAGGCCGGCATGACTCAAATGGATGATAGTATCGGCGCACTGCTCAAGCACTTGGACGAGATCGGGGAAGCCGACAACACGATCGTTGTCTTCTCCACCGACAACGGGGCGGAAGTCTTTACCTGGCCGGACGGCGGCATGACGCCGTTCAAATCGACCAAGGGCACCGTGATGGAGGGGGGCTTCCGCGTGCCGTGTATCGGCGCTGGCCGGGCCATATCAAGCCGGGCGCAGTCGAGAACGGATTGTTTTCCGGCCTCGATTGGTTTCCCACCTTCGTCGCCGCAGCGGGCAATCCCGACATCACCGACCAGTTGCTGAAGGGCGTGACGCTGGGAGATCGCGAGTACAAAAACCACCTGGATGGCTACAATCAATTGGATCTGCTGCTGGGCAAAGCGCCCTCCGCGCGGCATGAACTCTTCTATTTCGGCGGACCTACGTTGGGGGCCGTTCGGGTCGACGATATGAAGTACATCTTCATGCAGCAGCCGGCTGGTTGGCCCGGTCCGAAGGTTCAAACCGACATGCCCCAGCTGGTGAACCTCCGCCAGGACCCGTTCGAGCGCACTCCGATGCTCAACGGAGAAACTTCCGCGACTGGCGCGTGGGGCTACGGCAACGAATTCTTCGGCCGCGAAGCCTGGCGCTTCGTCGCCGCTCAGCAGCAAGTCATGAAGCTGGCCCTGACGGCGATAAAGTACCCGCCAATGCAGGACCCCGCTTCATTCAACCTGAATGCGGTGAAGAAGCAGATCGAAGACTTGATCAATAAGGGCCATCACGGCGACTGACGGCATGACCTTCGGGCCGCACTCGCCCCACACACGGATAAACGAGCGGAGCGTTGCTTGACGCAATTGGCAAAGCTCCCAAACCAAAGACGACCTTTTTTGGATTCCAGATCATGAAACGTTCGTTTTCGATAGTCGCGAGTGTCGCGCTCGTGCTTGCCTTGGCCGAGTTCGTCGGAGCTGCTGAGCCCGTCAAAGAACCGGCGCCCGTCAAAGAACCTGCCCCGGTCAAAGAATCCGCGACGCCCGCCAAAACTCAATCTCCCACCGAGCAGGCGATCCGCAAGGCAGCCTTGGGCTTTGATCAAGCCTTCAATTCCGGAGACGCCGCGAAGGTCGCCGGACTTTGGACCGCCGACGCCGAGTACGTGGATGAAGACGGTCAGCGCTTCGCCGGGCGGGAGCTGATCAAGAAGGAGTATGCCGAATTTTTTGCCGCCAATCCGCGTGCCAAGATCGTCAGCGTGACCGACTCGGTCCGCGTGATCAACGACATGACCGCCATCGAGGATGGCCGCGCCATGATCCAGCCGCCTCCCGAGGGAGCACCGGCCTCGAGCCGTTACACCGCGGTCTACACGCTGCAGGACGGCAAATGGCTGGTGTCCTCCTTCCACGATATGCGCGTCACGACTCCGTCGAACTATCACAAGCTGGACGACTTCGAGTGGCTGATCGGCACCTGGCAGGCCGGAGAGGGAGACGTCCGCATCGAAACGACGTGCCGCTGGCTGAAGAACAAGAGTTTTGTCGAACGCACCTACAAAGTGATTACCGGCGGACTTCCCTCCTCGTCGGGGACGCAGATTATCGGCTGGGATCCCGAACAGCAGCAGATGTGCTCGTGGAACTTTTCGTCCGATTCCGGCTATGCCAAAGAGATTTGGAAGCCGGTGGCGAACGGCTGGGTGTCACAGTCCTCGGGCGTGCTGGGCGACGGAACCAAGACGACGGCCGTGAAGGTCTTTCAAAGAGTCGACGAGGACACGCTCTCTTTGAAATCGACCGATCGCACGGTCGGTGGCGCTCGGCTGCCTGACTTGAAGGAAGTGATTTTTAAACGCAGCGCGAAGAAAGCCGGAGCGTGAGCGAACCGCGCTCAATCCACCCAGATCGGCGAAACATGTCGGACGAACTTTTGAATCAGATCAGACACGCCTTGAAAGGCAAGAGATCCATGATCAAGAAGCTATTGGTCGGCGCAACGGCCGTCTTGGCGATCAGCGTCGTTTCACCCGCGAACGCAACGGCGGGCGGCTTTGGTGGAAACCACAGTGGCGGCGGTTACAGCGGCAGCCACCAAGGGAGTTATAGCGGCAATCACTACAGCGGCAGCCACTCCGGCAGCTACGGTTCCGGTGGCTACAGCGGCAGTCACGAAGGCAGCTACAACGGCAATCATTACAGCGGCAGCCACGAGGGAAGTTCTAGTGGCGGTTCTTACAGTGGCAGCCGCCAAGGCAGCTACAACGGAGCGAACTACAGCGGCAGCCATGAAGGCAGCACCAGCGGAGGCAGTTACAGCGGCAGTCACGAAGGCAGCTATAACGGCGCGAACTATAGCGGTAGCCACGAAGGGTCCTACAACGGCGCCCAAGGAGCGAGCGGTTATCACCCCAACGGTTCGTATGCGGGGTCGAGCGAATACCATCCGAACGGTTCGTTCGCGGGCGCGAGCGAATATCATCCCAACGGAGCGTATGCTGCCGCGGATCAATATCATCCGAACGGTGCGGCGTATGGAGCGGTGAGCGGCTATCACCCGAACGCGGCTTACGGGGCGGTCGGCGCCTATCCCGCCGCCGGTGCCGGCGCAGCGTACGGTGCGGCCGCCTACGGCGCCGCGGCGAACAACGCGGCCGTTTACACCGGCGCGATCGCGTCGGACGAAGGCTTGTCGCAAGTTGCGACACCTCAGCCCTACGTCGCGCCCGCAGGTGTGCCCCTCGGCGTTGGCGGCTATCCGGCAGTCGGTGCCGTGGGCGTCGGCGGTGCGGCGGCGTTTCGCGGCGCTGATGGTGCCGAGGGTTTCCGCGGCGGCGAAGGCTTTGGTGGCGGCTTCCGCGGTGGTGACGGCTTCGGCGGCGGCTTTCGAGGCGGAGTGCGTTAGAAGTTCCCGCCTCGGCGAAGCGCCCTCGGATTCGGCGTATATCGATCGCTCGAAAAGTTGGAGAGGCCGTCCCCAGAGCGCGCGGCTAAGGGACGGACAAACAGCGTGTGGATGCCGGGCGCGGCACTGCGGCGACTTCGGCGATCGCGGCGGCAGAGAACCTGGTCGGACGGCACTCGTGAGCGAAACGAGCCTCAACACTTCGATGAAGGTTTTTGTCTTCGCCGCGGTCGTGGAGATCGGCACGGGCCTCGCCCTGATGATCGATCCGGCGTTGGTCATCGAACTGTTGGTGGGTGAGAGCCAGTCAACCGAAGGAATGCAGCTCGGGCGACTAGCCGGCGTCGCGTTGGCCGCGCTGGGATTTGCCTGTTGGCCGAGTCGGGGCGCCGAAAGCACAGCCCCGGCGTTCCGCGGGATGTTGTTCTATAACGTAGTCGTCGCGTTGTACCTCGCTCACCTGGGCACGCTCGGCCACCTGAACGGATTGCTGTTGTGGCCAGGCGTTTCGCTGCACTTTGTCGTGGGGCTCTGGCTGGCGTGGACCTGGATCAATGGGCGATGGACGAAGGCGCCTCAAAAATGACTGTAGCGATGCTCACTCTCGCGTAATTCTGCCCCTGCCACATCGACGCGGTCGCCGTCGCGGCGCGGCGGCCAGGTCGGTTTTGGGCCTTGCGCAAAAAGTTGCGAATCAACTTTCCTCACCTCTGGGTATGATGAGTGCCAACGAAGCAAAGGCGCCTTCATGTCCGCCACCACGATCGAAGCCAGGCCCGATTTTTTGTTCGAGGCTCGGCACGAGCAATTTCGCCAAACCATTCGCGAATTTGTCGAGCGCGAGGTGAATCCCCAGGCCGACTTGTGGGAGCAGCAGGAACGGGTCCCCAGGTCGCTGTTTCTCCGCGGCGGCGAATTAGGTTTCTTCGCGCACGGAGCGGCGGAAAGCGACGGCGGGGCGGGCGTCGATTGCCGGATGGCCATTGTCATGGCCGAGGAACTCTCGAAGGCACACACGCGCGGAGTCGGAATGGCTTTCGGCGCCCACAACGAAATCGCCAAGCCTCATTTGGTTCGCTTCGGCACCGAGGCCCAGAAAGCCCGCTACCTGCCCGGCATGATCGCCGGCCGCACGGTCGGCGCGCTGGGGATTACCGAGCCGGCCGCCGGCAGCAATGTGGCCGGGATCGAGACGACCGCCACACGCGACGGTGACGGCGACGGTTGGATCCTCCGCGGCGAGAAGATCTTCATCACCAATTCGCTCAATGCCGATCTCTTTTTCATCGCCGCCAAGACCGCTCCCGCGCTGGGGCACCGCGGCGTCAGTATGTTTCTGGTCGAGCGCGACACGCCCCGCTTCAACGTCGAAGAGATGCATGGCAAGCTCGGACGCCGTGCGTCCGACACGGGGCACCTGACTTTCGACCGCTGCCCTTTGCCCGGCGACGCTCTCCTGGGGCGAGAGAACGGCGGTTTTTATCAGATCATGGAGTGCTTCGAGGCCGAACGGCTCGTGATTGCCGCCGGATGCGTGGGCGCCGCCGAGGCCTGTCTCGAGGAGACGCGACAGTTCGTCAAACAGCGCGTTTATGGCTCCGGGCATCTGGCCGATCTGCAAGTCACCAGGCAACGCCTCGCCAAGAGCCACACGGAGCTCGAGGCCGCGCGACAACTCGTCTATTCCTGCGCCTGGCGTATCACGCAAGGCGTTCGCAGTCTGCGGGAAGTGGCCATGGCCAAGGCCTTCGCCTCCGAGGCCGCCTGTCGCATCATCGACGATTGCCTGCAATTGCACGGCGGTTGGGGCTATTTCAGCCAGCACCAAGTGCAGCGCGCTTATCGCGACATTCGGCTCGACCGCATCGGCGGCGGCGCAACTGAAGTGATGTATGACATCATCGCCAAACAGATCGGGATTTGATGTGTACGAGAGGGAGTTTCCAGACACTTTTGTTTGGCGCGAGGAGTGAGCCACTCACCTCGATCATCTGCGACGCACGCCACGATCATCGCCAGATGGCAGCGATGGAGCTTGCTAAGTAAAACATTCCGAACGAAAGACAGGAGAACCGACATGGACCTGGAACAACGGAACGCTGCCACGGCGGCGACCAAGGACGTCCTCACACACCACCTGAAATGCTTCGGGAAGGGCGACCTGGCCGGCACCCTGTCCGACTACACCGCCGAGTCGAGGCTCTTCACGCCGGGCGGCCTGCTCAGTGGCTCCGAGGCGATTCGAAAATTCTTCGTGAGGATGTTCGAGGAGTTCGCGAAGCCGGGGTTGTCCTTCGAGATGCTGCGACAGGACGTCGACGGCGACACGGCGTACATCGTGTGGAAGGCCGAGACGGCCGACAACCGCTTCGAACTCGGCACCGACACGTTCATCGTCCGGGACGGAAAGATCGTGACCCAGACGTTTGCAGGAAAGATCTCGCCGAAGTAGTGACCTCGCCGGGAACCATCTCGCTCTGCAGGGACTTGACCGTGCATGCCCGTCTCAGTCGCACGCAACCCATCGCCAACGAACTCTGCCAATGCAAAGCAAGCTGGCAGCTTGCTCTACGTTACGGCGGCCGGCCGTAGGGCATGCTGCCAGCTTGCCATTCTCTTACCGAGCGTGGGCACGGCCGTCCGAGGTCGACCAACGTCGACGCCGGATGGCCATTCATTGCCAAGAATTGTACATTCGAACGACGTTTTCCCAGTGGCAGGGTTCCTGATCGTTCGAGTTCTCGCGGAGCGGCAGCGCGTATGGTTCGGCTCGACCGCCTTTCCAAATGGTTTGGCCAGCAGAGGGCGGTCGACGAAATTTCGTTTGAAATCCCGCCCGGGCAGATCGTCGGCTTTCTCGGCCCCAACGGCGCCGGCAAGTCGACCACGCTCAAAATGCTCACCGGCATGATCGAGCCTTCGAGCGGCACCGCGAATATCTGCGGCTTCGATCTCCGCCGCAACGTGCTCGAAGTCAAACGGCACGTCGGCTTCGTCCCCGAGTCGGGGGCCGTGTTTGAATCGCTCACCGGTCTCGAATACCTCGAAATGGTGGCCGCCCTCTACGGCATTCCCCGCGAGGCGGCCCGCGACCGCATCCGGCAGTTCATCGCCTTCTTCGAATTGAGCTTCGACACGCTCACCGACAAATTGCTCGGGGCCTATTCCAAGGGGATGCGCCGCAAGGTGGTGATCACGGCGGCCCTGCTGCACAACCCGCCGGTCGTCTTTTTCGACGAGCCGCTGGACGGCCTCGATGCGAACGCCGCCGTCGGCTTCAAGGCGCTGATCCAGACGCTGGCCCGCGAGGGCAAGACGATCGTCTACAGCTCGCACATTCTCGACGTGGTCGAACGCGTCTGCCATCGCGTGTTGATCATCGACAAGGGCAAGCTGCTCCTCGACGGCAAGCCCGACGAGCTGGTGGCCGCCCATCACGCCGGGACGCTCGAGCAGCTCTTCACGCAGCTCACCGGCGGAAGCGAGCTCGAGCGCCGCGCGGAGGACTTTGCCAAGACGTTTCGACCATGACTCTCTTCCCCGATTTGCCTCCCGACCGATTCGCGACGAAGGCCAAGAAGACGAGGGCCAAGAAGCTGCGGACGACCGTGCCGTCGACCCGACAGACGCTGCGCCGGCTGTTTTTGACCTTGTTTCTCCGCGGCCGCACGTCGCGCGGGCTGCAGAAGAGCAAGGCCCCGAAGTCGATCGGCGAGAAGCTGGCCGGGTCGCTGCTGCTGTATGTGTTCTTCGGGTTGATCTTCACGATCTTTCTCAACCTGCCGATCTTTGCCTTGTCCATTTATCTGCACGTGATGACGTTCGGATTCATCGGCCTGTTCGTGGCCTCATCATCGGGCGAAGTGCTCTTCAACAAAGAGGAGGCCGACATTCTGCTGCATCGGCCCATCGATCCGCAGTCGCTGCTGTGGGCCAAAGTCTTCGTGCTGATTGAGGTCTCGTTGTGGCTCGGCGTCGCGTACAACCTGGCCGCCCTGTTTCGCGGTTATTCCGCCCCCGACGCAAATTGGCTGTGGCTGCCCGCCCATCTGATTTCCATCGCACTGGAAGCCGTGTTCTGCGTCGGCCTGGTGGTGCTGGTCTACGAATTGTGCCTGCGCGTGTTCGGCCGGGAGCGGCTGGACGGGTTGATGACGACGGCGCAGGTGCTGATGGCCGTCGTGGCCGTGGTCGGGAGCCAGCTCTTGCCGCAGCTGATGTTCAGGACCGAGAACATGGGCGAAATCAACCGCGACGCGTGGTGGATCGCACTGTTTCCTCCCGCCTGGTTCGCGGGGATCGACGACGCGCTGGCGGGAAGCGGGGCACGCAATTCGTGGCTGCTCGGTTCGCTGGCGGTGGCGACGACGGGCATCGTCTCGTGGCTGGCGTTCGGCCGGCTGGCGCAGGCCTACGAGGCGGGACTGCAGCGCGTGATTCAAACCGCGCCCGCGCGCGTACGGACCTCGGTTCGACCGCGGTTCCTCGAAAGGCTGGTCGACGTGCCGCCCCTGCGCTGGTGGCTGCGCGATCCGGTGTCGCGGGCTGCGTTCTTGCTGACGTCGGCCTATCTCGTGCGCGACCGGGACGTGAAGCTGCGCGTTTATCCGGCCATCGCGCCGTTCATGGCGATGCCGTTGATCTTCCTGTTGGGACCGTCGAGACGGCGCGAACTGGAAGGAGCGAGTGGCTTTGGCATCGCGTTTTCCGGCTGTTACTTGTGCCTGGTGCCGATGATGGCGATCGGCATCTTGCGCTATTCCCAGCAATGGCAGGCCTCCGACATCTTTCGCTCCGCCCCATTGGGGAGCCCGGCCCCGTTGTGCCACGGCGCGCGGCGGGCCGTGCTGGCGCTGATCGCCGTCCCGCTGATCGCGATCTACGCGATCCTCATCATTGCCATCGATCGCGACCTTTCGCATCTGGTGTTGTTGCTGCCTGGCATGATTGCCATGCCGATTTTCGCGCTGGCTCCCGGCCTCGACGGCAACGGCGTGCCGCTCGTCTCTCCCACGGAGGAAGCCAAAAGCGCGAGCCGAGGCCTGGCCGTCTTCGGCTTCTCGATCGTCGCCTTTCTCCTCGCCGGCCTGACCACATGGTCGTGGGCCGGAGGCTGGTTCTGGCTGTTCGTCCTGGCCGAGCTGGTCGTCGCGATCGCCTGTTACGTGGCGATTCGCCAGCGATTTCGCCACATGCACTGGCGCTCGACGGAATAGGCTTCTTTCAAGCGCCGGCCGACAGCGATTCACCGCGGGCCGCGGGCATGAAAGGCGGCCCGCACGATTCCGCTTTGCGAGGGGGTGATTACAATAAGCAGGCGCACTGTTGCCGCGACGTCACCAAAGTCACGTTCGTCGTCTCCTCTCGCGACTTGTCAGGACACATCCGGTCCCAAATTCGCCTTCGAGGACGTGGCCGAATTCGGGAAGATGTGGTGACGGATCGGTTTTGCACGGAGGCAGGGTCGGGCCGTCGATAAGGTCTCTGATTCGCGCGGGCTCAACTGCTTCTCGGCCCGTCGACCGTCAAAACTGCACGGCGATTCGGGCGATTCATTTCCGCAATGGTGCGTGACCAGAATCGCGTTGATTCTGCAGACGGGAGAAACTCACGATGAAGAAAGCAACTTGGCAACAGCCGGCCGTCCTGGCGGTCGGAGCAATCCTTGGATATGTGGCAGCGTCAGGTGACCTGCCGCGTTTCGGACGGGCGGTCGCTTCGCCCTCCGCGACGGCTGCCGTCGCCAGCCAGAGCGCGGCGGCCGGGAAACTGGCCCCGACTGCCGTGATTTCGCAGACTCTCCAGGCGGGGGCGAAGCGCGCGGCCGCGAATCGGTCGTGCTGCTCGAGCGGCTCGGTCCGCAGCGTGCTCCTGGCGGCGGCTCAGGCGGACGAAGTCGTGCCGCAGCGGAAGACGAAGCCGAACATTCTCGTGATTTTCGGCGACGATATCGGGATCACCAACCTCAGCTGCTACAGCGACGGCCTCATGGGCTACGAAACGCCCCATATCGATCGCATTGCCAAAGAGGGGCTGCGTTTTCTGCATTATTATGGCGAACAGTCGTGCACGGCCGGGCGGGCCGCTTTTCTCACCGGCCAGCACGGCATTCGCACCGGTTTGACCAAAGTCGGCTTTCCCGGTGCGCCGATGGGGATGAGCCAGCTCGACCCGTCGATCGGCGGTCTGCTCAAGAATCTGGGTTACGCGACCGGCCAGTTCGGCAAGAACCACGTCGGCGACCGCAATGAGAATCTGCCCACCGTCAACGGCTTCGACGAGTTCTTCGGCAACCTGTACCACCTGAATGCCGAGGAAGAGCCCGAGTTGCCCGACTACCCGAAAGATCCGGCTTACCGGGCCAAGTTCGGCCCGCGCGGCGTGCTCAAGTGCAAGGCGAGCGACGCCGACGACTCGACCGTCGATCCGCGGTTCGGCAAGATCGGCCTGCAGACCATTGAGGACAGCGGTCCGCTCACCAAGAAGCGGATGGAGACGATCGATGACGAGACGTCCGCCGCCGCCATCGACTACATGAAGCGCGAGCACGCCGCGGGCAAGCCGTTCTTCTGCTGGTTCAACGCGACGCGGATGCATCTGCGCACGCACGTGCGGCCCGAGCATCGCGGCCGGTACACGCACGGCGACAGCGAATACATCGACGGCATGCTCGAACACGACGACACGATCGGCACGCTGCTCAAGACGCTTGACGGTTTGGGGATCGCCAACAACACGATCGTCGTTTACACGAGCGACAACGGCCCGCACATGAACACCTGGCCGGACGGGGCGATGACTCACTTTCGCTCGGAAAAGAACACGAACTGGGAAGGCACTTCCGCGTGCCGTGCCTCGTCCGCTGGCCGGGCGTGATCCATCCGGGCACGGTCACCAACGAATTGATGAGTCACAACGACTGGATCCCGACGCTCTGCTCGATCGCCGGCGAGCCCGAGATCGTCGCCAAGCTCAGACAGGGCTACACGGCCAACGGCAAACAGTACAAGGTGCATCTCGACGGTTTTGACCAGTCAGCCTTTTTGAAGTCGGTGACGGGCACCGCGGGGAACAACAACGGCACGAAGAGCGCGCGAAACGAATTCTTCTACTCCGACGATGACGGCCTGCTCGTGGGGCTGCGGACCGGCGATTACAAATATGTCTTCTCGGAGCAGCGGTCCCCTGGCACGATGCAGGTCTGGGCCGAGCCCTTCACAACGCTGCGGCTGCAGAAGATCTTCAACCTGATGCAAGATCCGTTCGAGCGGGCCGACATCACGTCCAACACATATTGGGACTGGAACCTCAATCATGTGCCCGCGGTCTACGGCGCGATGGACCTCGTGTTCAAGTTCGTGGCGACGTTTGACGATTTCCCGCCGCGGTCGTTCCCGCCGTCGTTCAATCCGGCCAACTTGATGGAGCAAAAACTCCGCGAAATCAAGGCCGGCAAGAAACTCCGGATCGCGTTCCCCATGCTCGGAAAACCTGCCGTCCAAGAGGGACCGAAGGAGTAGGTTCGAAGACTCGCGATCACCCCGGGCTGTCCAGCAGCGCGGCCCGGGGTTTTCAGACCCGCGAAGTGCGTCGCGCGACGGCGCTGGTGCGCAATTGAACGCGCATCCGCAACCCCTCTCGCGGACGCAGAGTCAACGCGGGGACCAGGCAAAGGGGCTGCTTCTCGACCATTTCCAACCGATAACGTTGGGCAATCGTTGCGACCAGGAGCACGGCTTCCAATGTCGCCAACTGGGCGCCGATGCAAATCCGCGGGCCGTCTCCGAACGGAAAATACGCGCAGCGCGGCCGATTCTTGGTCGCAGCGACCGTCCAGCGCGACGGATCGAATCGCTCCGGATCGCACCAGAAGCGCGGATCGCGGTGCACGATGAACTGCGACATGAGCAGCTGCGCCCGCGCGGGACCTGGTGACCGCCGATCTCGCAATCGTCGAGCGCCTCGCGTCCAGTCGCCCATACGGGCGGGAACAACCGCAGCGATTCCTTGATCACGGCATCGGCAACCGGCAATTGGGCGACGTCCGCGTGCGTCGGCAGCCGGCCGCCGAGAACGCGGTCGAGTTCGGCCGACAAGGCCGTCTCGGCCTCGGGGTGTTCGGACAACAGGGCAAACGTATACGAAAGAGAGAGCGCCGTCGTCTCCTGGCCGCCAATGAAATACGTCACCATCTGGTCACGCAGCTCCGCGTCGGAGAGCGGCGAGCCATTCGGTCCGCGCATCGTCAAGAGCCGGGACAACAGGTCGCCTCGCTTGGCGACGCCTGAGGAGCGCCGCTTCTCGATCATCGTCGAGATGATTGCGTTCAGACGCGTCGCGTCATGTCCGGCGGGCACATCACTTGAGGATGTGCACTCGCCGTTGCTCGACCAGACAGTGCGCGGATCGGTGTAATAATTCGTCGCGGCCTGGAGTTCCTCGCCAAGCGGCACGACATCGGTCGCGTCGGCGTCGAACAGCGTCCGCATCACAATCTCGAGCGCGAGCCGCATCATGTCGGCATGAAAATCGCGCGTTTCCCCGTGCTGCCAGCGATCGACCAGGCGGTTCGCCGAATCGACGACCTTCGAGGTGTAATGCTGAATCTTTTTGGTACAGAAGAGCGGCTGTGCGGCGATGCGATGCTGTCGCCAGACTTCCCCCTCGCTGGTGAAGAGGCCGTCTCCCAAGAGGGGTCGTAGCGCAGCCAGCAGGCTGGCCTTTTTGAATCGGTCGGGTTTGGAGCGTAGGATCTCTTCGATCTGTTCGGGGTGATTGAACAGATAAAAGGGGACGCCAAATTGCGGCAGCGCGACCACGTCACCGTGGTCCCGTGCCAGCCCCATCAAGTTTTCCAGCGCCGGAGCGCACCACTGCACCATCGACTGCCTCGCGACGTCGCGGCTACGTTCAATTGAAGCGAGTCAGCCGAGTCTAGGTTTCTTGCGCACTGGCTGGGGCGCGGAAAACGCCTAATTAACGAACTGAAATGATCAAAATGCCGGATTTAACGACCACCGCTGGAATCCGAGTTGGAGCGCTCGCTGAGCCCATCGGCGTATTGGAAGCACTGTTCAGATTCAAACCACCACGGCTATGGGCTGTCCCCACTACGCAGCGCCGCATTACGACGATGCAATGCGGACGCGTCCGCGCATCGGCGTCGTCGGATGCGATGGTCCGCTACCGCGACAGGAGCTGTGGCGGGAATCCGCGATCGATCCTCAGGAACAGCGCGCTAAAACCGATCGCAACGATGCCCGCAAGCGCGGCGGTCGCCGAGCCAATGAAGGCGAGTTCCCGCTGATGCATCCGGCCCGCGTTGTAGACGCGTTCGGCCGGCTGAGCGCTCCGGTCGAGGGGCGACGCCTCGACCGTCGGATCCATCGAAAGAGCGAGGCAAATGCCGAGTAGACCGATGAAAAACGCCAGGCCGCCGAGTGTCGCGGCGATCGGTGCGACCAGCCGATGCTGCGAAATTCGCGTCCCGATTCCTACCGGTTGCGGGAGCGACTGCCGGAGCACAGGCACGAAGTCAACGGCCGGGGCGATCACCGCGAAGGCATGGCCGCACTTGACGCACTTCGCCCGCTTGCCGGCGAAGTCATCCGGCGCCTGCATTTTGTTGGCACACTGGGGACATTCGACATCGAGCATAACCAGGCTTCCGTCGCCAACAGATCAAGGAGCACTGTATCTGCAACGGGCGACGTGCCAAGGTCAGTTTCATTTCAATAATTTCATAGGCGCAGCAGCACAAACCGGTACGGCAGGGCCGCAAAAGCTGTGCTAGAAGATGACTTGGAACCGCGTGAACAGGCTGTCCTGGCTGCTCAGCACGTTGACCGGCGCGCTGCCCAATGCCACTGGCTGGCCGAACATGTCGTGTTCGTAGTTGAACTGCATGCGGACCCAGGCATTGAAGTACCAGTTGAAGCCGACGGTGAACTCCATCGCCTCGTTGCTGTTCTTGGCCGGATTGGCGAGCTGGGCGTTCCCGGGATTGAACACGTCGCCGATGTCGAGCCGCGAAACGCGGCCCACCAGCTCCCACGCGCCGGGGTGAGTCAGCGGAGCCCGAGGATCGAAATCGCGAAGCGGTCGGATTTGCTCGCTCCAAGTGGTCCGCGTCTCGCCGGTAAGCAAGAGCGTCGAGAGGAGCGTGTAGCCGGTGAACGGCACGTCCGTCAGGAATTTGTAGCCGGGTCCGGTCGAATTGGGCCGCATATCCTGGTGCTGGTCGTAGTACTGTGCCAGGAAACCGAACGGGCCATAGTAATAATACAGCTCGGGACAGAGCCGCGTCCGCAGACCGTCTGCCCGCACGGTCGAGTTGAAATTGAAGAACGGAACCGTATCCGGCATTTTCAACGTGGCCGGGTTCATCGCCTCTTGTTCGATACCGAAGCCGCCCGAGACGCCGATGCCGAAGTATCGCACCCACTCCGGCAGACTTTCGTCGTTTAACGGACGGACGGAGACTCGGCCGTCCAGGTCTTTGTGGTTGTTGAGGTCGGTGCTATTGCCGTTGATTTCACCGTTGGAGAACGAGATCGCGTAGTCCAGCTTATTTTGGAAAATCTCCTCACCGTGAATCATGGCCCCGAGATCACGGGCGGGAACGAGCTGGTCCATCAGCGAGCGTTCGAGCGTGGGGACATAACGGTCTTGAATCAACTGCTCGTAGCTGATGGGCTGCTTGAAGCGGCCGACTTCGAACTCGAAACAGTCCCAGTAGTGCACGTTCATGTACGCGTCTTGAACGATCGCCGTCCCCTGTCCGAAGTCCGGCAGGAAGCGGAATTCCCAGTATTTGCCGAGCGTCGCCTCGAGACCGAAACGGGCCCGCCGCAAGAGGAACGTGTCGATATCGGTGCGGTCGTTCGTGTTCAAGTATTCGCGATAATCGAGTTGCACCTGGCCGGTGATTCGCAGTGAGAAGACTTTGTCGGGCGACTGGATGTAAAAGCCCTTGAACGGTTCCTGTTCGACCAGCGCCTCGGGCCCCCCCTCGCTGCCGATCGGATTGAATGCGGGGGACTCCGTCGCGAGGTACGGCCCTTGCTCCGTCACGCCGCCCGCGGCGGGCGCCGGCGGAGGCGGAACTTGGAGCGCGCCCGTCTGCATTGCCGTTGGCTGACGCTCTTGAAGCTGCTGCACCGTCGCTTCCAAGTCGTGAATACGCTGTTCGAGATCGGCCGGGCTTGTGGAGAGCGTCGGCCGCGGAGCGGCGACCGCAGTCGTCGTCGTCGTCGCGTCTGGCAGCGGAGGCGGCACACTTGGCGCGGTAGCGATTGGCGGCGAGAGCGTGACGCTCCCGACGGGTTCCGGCGCAACTGCATTTAGACTCGTCGCCGGAGCTGGCGGCGGCGCTGCTGGAGTCTGCGCGTTTGCGGTCTCCGCAACGAAGACAAGTACGAGCGAATTTGCGAGAGACCACGCGACAAGGCGCGCCGCTACCCGACCCCAATTCCCCTTCATGCCGACCCCCGTTGCGGCTCATCACGATGTGCGATGCGTGCGGGTCCGCCAGCGCCGGCAGAGAGCAAGCTGTTCGCCTGAATCGATGACGAGTGGCGCTCAAGCCAATCAACTTGAGGCCCACCGACGGCGCGACCGTCACAATCATGAAGATTGCCGCTGGCATTACTGTCGGCAAACTCGGCAAAACCGGTTCAATGAGATTGATAGAAAAAATCGCAACAGTTTGCCAAAACAACCACATCCGAAGTCGTGATTTACGCGTTTCGATTCTCTGGGAACTTACGCTCGCTGCCAAATCGCCATTGACGCCGCGACGGCGGGCGTTCTCCAAAAGACCGATTAAACGCCTATTTGACAATAAGTTACCGCCTGCCCATTTCGACGCGCTCGCAGCTCGCGGGACCTTTCCGCCCGCTCGGTTTTAATTGGCTTGACTTCGCCCCAAATGTCGATTTATATATCACTCATCTAGTCGCCTTTATTTCTAAGGGCAACGAATCGTTGTTCCACGAGAAATTTTCGCGCCGTGTTTGATGCGGATTTGGGTGAAAAGGGTTATCCTCGCGGCCCAGGAAGACCTTGTCGTCTCCGTTGTCCGCGAGGACTCAGGACTCGTTACTACTTGCCCTTGTTTCGCAGGGTGCCAAGAGGTGACGACCTTAAAGGAGTTCGGACATGACGGTCTTCGCTGACAATGTGGAGTCGATTGGCCGCACGCCCCTCGTGCGAATCAACCGGCTGATCGGTAACGCGAAAGTCAACCTGCTCGCAAAGATCGAGGGACGCAATCCCTCATATAGCGTGAAGTGCCGCATCGGAGCGGCGATGGTTTGGGCTGCGGAGAAGGAGGGCCGTCTTAAACCCGGACATCACGTCGTTGAGCCCACCAGCGGCAACACAGGCATCGCGCTGGCCTTCGTATGCGCCGCCAAGGGCTATCCTCTCAGCCTCTTGATGCCCGAATCGATGTCGCTTGAACGGCGGCACTTGTTGAAGAGTTTCGGTGCAAATCTGATTCTGACGCCGGCGGGAGAAGGCATGCGGGGGGCAATTCGACGAGCGGAAGACATGTCGCAAGATCCGGCGTATTTCATGCCGCAACAGTTCAAGAACCCCGCGAACCCGGAAATTCACTTTCGCACGACGGGCCCGGAAATTTGGGATGACACCGAGGGTCAAATCGACATTCTCATTTCGGGGGTCGGCACCGGAGGCACGATCAGCGGCGTCTCGCGCTATATCAAGCAGTCGCGCGGCCGCAAGCTGTGGTCGGTGGCGGTCGAGCCGATCGAAAGTCCCGTGCTCTCCGGCGGGTCTGCCGGACCGCACAAGATTCAAGGCATCGGCGCCGGCTTCGTCCCCGACACGCTCGATCGATCGCTGGTCGACGAAGTGCTCACCGTCTCGAACGACGAGGCCATCGATGCGACCCGCCGCGTGGCCCGCGAGGAAGGCATTATCTGCGGCATCAGCAGCGGAGCCGCACTGCATGTGGCCCTCAAAGTCGCCAAACGTCCCGATTCGGATGGGAAAACGATCGTGGTGATTCTGCCCGATTCGGGCGAACGGTACCTGTCCACCAAATTATTCGGAGAGGCGTAAGACTCGCATTCGGGCCGTCAGCGGAAAAGACACTCACCATGACAGACAGCCTTGTTCAACGGAGCGTGACGACGTCGGTCGCCAAAAATCTGGCGAGCACGACGAAAACCTCGCCCAAGATGATGTCGATCACCCCGCGGTGGCTCTTGAGCCTCTTGCCGTGGGTGCAGGTCGATGGCGGAACGTATCGCGTCAACCGCACCAAGGTCGAACTTCCCAAGGCCGAGCGGATTGGCATCGACTCAACGGGCGGCCGGGTTTCGTTCGCGCCGGAAACGCTCCGCAGCGTGCCCCTGTTCTCGAAACTCCCCGAGGCCATTCTCAGCCGGATGGCGGGCAGCTTTAAGACCGAGGAAGTCTCGCTGGGCAATCCGCTGCTCGTCGAAGGGACCGACCTGAGCAAGTTCTTCATCATTGCCCAGGGGCAGGTTGAGGTTTTGAGCAAAGGGGCTCACGGCAGCGACCTGCGCATCGCCCTCTTGAACGAGGGTGAGTACTTCGGCGAGACCGATCTCGTTTCCGAAAAACCCTCCGACGTCACCGTCCGCACGATCACGCCCTGCATCCTGCTCACGCTTTCCCGCAGGGATTTGGATGCCGTCCTGGCGGAGATGCAGCAAGAGGACGAATTCAAGCGCGTCGTCGCGGAACACATCGAGCTGCGCTCGACCGTCAATCGTTACGGCGAGCGGAACATCGATCTGGTCTCCGGTTTCGCGGAAAACGTCGAAATCCCCGAGACGTTCGTCGACTATTCCGCCGCTCCCCGCGAGTATTCGCTCTCCGCGGTGCAGACCGTCGTCCGCGTGCACACCCGCGTGTCGGACCTCTACAACGGCCCGTACGACCAGCTCGAAGAGCAGATGCGGCTCACGATCGAAGGGATCAAAGAGCGGCAAGAGTGGGACATCGTCAACAACAAGAAATTCGGCCTGATTCACTCGGCCGATCCCGCCATGCGGATCAGCACGCGCTACGGCGCGCCAACGCCGGATGACTTGGACGAGCTGCTGGCGATGGTCTGGAAAAAGCCGGCGTTCTTCCTCGCTCACCCCAGGGCGATCGCCGCCTTCGAGCGCGAATGCACGTGGCGGGGAGTTCCGCCGGTCACGATGAACCTGTTCGGCACTCCCGTGATCACTTGGCGCGGCGTGCCGCTGGTGCCGTGCGACAAACTCGAAATGAAGAGCCGTTACCAGTCGAACCAATGGCTGGGGACGACGAGCATTTTGCTGCTGCGGGTGGGCGAGGCCGATCAAGGGGTCGTCGGCCTGCATCACGCGGGCATCCCGGGCGAAATCCAGCCGAGCCTGTCGGCCCGACTGATGGGGCTCGACAGCATGGGAGTCGCCTGTTACCTGCTCACACTGTATTTCTCGTGCGCGGTGCTGACTGACGACGCGCTGGGAATTCTCGAGAATGTCGAGGTCGGTTACTACCACGATTACGAAGTGCGCGAGCCGAGGCGGTTTGAAGACGGGCTCGGCATCTGAATCATCTGTTTCGCAATGAGGGCGGTTGATACACAAGACGTGTAGGAGGGACCATGTCCAACGGTTTGTTGCAGCGTAGCGTGACGACGTCGGTCGCCAAGAACCTGGCGGATACGACCAAAACGTCACCCAAAATGATGTCGATTACCCCGCGGTGGCTGTTGAGCATGCTGCCGTGGGTGCAAGTGGATGGCGGGACGTACCGCGTCAATCGGACGAAGGTCGAGCTGCCCAAGGCCGAGCGGATCGGCGTCGACGTTTCGGGGGCGGCGATTTCGTTTCCGCCCGAGTCGCTCCGCAGCGTGCCGCTGTTTTCAAAGCTGCCCGACGCGATCATCAGCCGCATGGCCAGCCGCTTCAAGACCGAGGAAGTCTCGCTGGGCAATCCGCTCCTGGTCGAGGGGGGCGACCTGAGCAAGTTCTTCATTATCGCTCAGGGCCAGGTCGAGGTGTTGAGCAAGGGGGTCCACGGGAGCAACCTGCGGATCGCGCTGTTGACCGAGGGCGAATTCTTCGGCGAAACCGATCTCGTCTCCGACAAGCCGTCGGACGTGACGATCCGTACGATCACACCCTGCGTCCTGATCACGCTCTCGCGCAAGGACCTCGACGCCGTGCTGGCCGAGATGCCCAACTTGAGCGACGATTTCAAGAAGGCGGTCGCCGAGCACATCGAGCTGCGTTCGACGGTCAACCGCTATGGCGAGCGGAACATCGACCTGGTGTCGGGCTTCGCGGAGAACGTCGAGATTCCCGAAACGTTCGTCGATTATTCGGCCACGCCTCGCGAATACTCGATGTCGGCCGTGCAGACCGTCGTCCGCGTGCACACGCGCGTCAGCGATCTCTACAACGGCCCGTACGACCAGCTCGAAGAGCAAATGCGGCTCACGATCGAGGGGATCAAAGAGCGGCAGGAATGGGAGATCGTCAACAGCAAGAAATTCGGCCTCTTGCACTCGGCCGACCCGGCGATGCGGATCAGCACTCGGTACGGCGCGCCGACGCCCGACGATCTCGACGAGCTGCTCGCCCTCGTGTGGAAAAAGCCGGCCTTCTTCCTGGCGCACCCGAAAGCCATTGCCGCGTTCGAGCGCGAATGCACCTGGCGCGGCGTGCCGCCGGTGACGATGAATCTGTTCGGCACGCCGGTCGTCACTTGGCGAGGCGTGCCGCTGGTTCCCTGCGATAAGCTCGACGTCAAGAGCCGCTACTTGTCGAACCAGTGGTTCGGCACCACGAGCATCCTGCTCTTGCGCGTGGGAGAAACCGATCAAGGCGTGGTGGGCCTGCACCAGGCGGGCATTCCGGGCGAGATCCGGCCCAGCTTGTCGGCCCGCTTGATGGGGCTCGACAGCTTGGGCGTCGCATCTTACTTGTTGACGCTCTACTTCTCGTGTGCGGTCCTCACCGACGATGCGCTTGGAATCCTCGAAAACGTCGAAGTCGGTTATTACCACGACTACGAGCACCGCAAAGCGCCGATCAAATAGCCAGCCTGGATGGTAAGCGGATAAAGCTATGAGTGATTTGTCGCCTGACGCGATCGCCCAACTCGCTACGCGCCTTTACAACGAGGTGCCCGGCGCGAACGCGGTCCCGAAATCCGAAACGGCCGTGCGCGACCTCCCGGCCGAAGCGCCGAAATGGCTTCCGGGGATCAACTCGATGCCGTCGCATGCTCCCGTCGCCGCCCCGGCCGAGCCGCAAGGCAGCCCGGACGGTCTGCGGGCCTTCGTGCAGGGCATCCGGCAAGTGCACCACCGCGGCGACACGGGCTTCAACCCGGGCGAAAGTCGCCGCGACGGTTGGCACGGGCCGTCGACCACGGCATCGGCGCCGGTTGAGGGGGCACGTCCGCTCGATGTGCCGGCCATTCGCCGCGAGTTTCCCGCGCTCAATCAGCGCGTGCACGGCAAGCCGCTTGTCTGGCTCGACAACGCGGCCACGACCCAAAAGCCGCACCCCGTGATCGAGGCGTTGGCCAATTTCTACGCCAACGACAACTCGAACATCCATCGCGGCGCACACACGCTGGCGGCCCGCGCGACCGACGGCTACGAGCAAGCGCGGCAAAAAGTGCAGAACTTTTTCGGCGCCTCGTCTGCCAAGGAAATCATCTTTGTTCGCGGGACGACTGAAGGCATCAATCTGATCGCCCAAACCTATGGGCGCAAATTCCTGCAGCCGGGGGACGAAATTGTCCTGTCCACCCTCGAGCATCACGCCAATATTGTTCCCTGGCAGATGATCGCCAAGGAAAAGGGGGCCGTGCTCAAAATCATCCCCGTGACGGACCGGGGTGAGATCATGCTCGAGTCCTATCAGCTGCTGCTGGGTCCCCGGACAAAACTCGTCGCGTTGTCGCACGCGTCGAACAGCTTGGGAACGCTGTTGCCGGTGGCCGAGATGATTGAGATGGCCAAGCGGTTCGGCGCCCGCGTGCTCATCGACGGGGCCCAGACCGTTGCGCACCTGCCCGTGAACGTGCAAACGCTCGACTCAGATTTTTACGTCTTCTCGGGCCACAAGATTTTCGGCCCGACGGGGATCGGGGCCGTCTTCGCCAAGCAGGAATTGCTCGAGATCATGCCCCCCTGGCAGGGCGGCGGAAGCATGATCCGCAACGTGACATTCGAAGAGACCACGTACGCGGAGCCGCCGGCCAAGTTCGAGGCGGGCACGCCGAATATTGCCGATGCGATCGGTCTCGGCGCGGCCCTCGACTATGTGAGCCGTTTCGGTTTGCCGAACATCGCGAAATACGAGCACGAGCTGTTGCACTACGCGACCGAACGCCTGGCAGGCATCGACGGCCTGCGGTTGATCGGCACGGCCCGTGAAAAAGTCGGCGTCATCTCGTTCGTGCTCCGCGATCGTAAGACCGAAGAGATCGGTCGACTGCTCGATCTCGAGGGGATCGCCGTCCGGGCGGGCCATCACTGCTCGCAGCCCGCATTGAGGCGGTTTGGCGTCGAGAGCACCGTGCGGCCGTCTCTGGCCTTCTACAACACGCGCGAAGACATTGACCGACTGGTCGAGGCCGTGCGGCGTATTCAACGTATGTGAGGGACCCACGAGCAAGGGTCCGCAGGCTTGTCCCGACAATATTTGTTGGCGCACACCCATCCAGGCTTGACGACAACCTCCTCGGCCCATTATATATCACGCACTCGATCGTATTTATTACGGATACATGAAACTTTCAAGAAAATCAGACTACGCGCTCCGAGCGCTGTTCGGGCTGATCGCCAGCGACGGCAGGACCGTATCGATTCGCGAACTCGCGGAGAAATACGACGTTCCTAAGCGGTTTCTCGAACAGATCATGCTCGAGTTAAAGTCGAAGGGTTGGGTCCGTAGCATCGCGGGCCGCGACGGCGGTTTCGTGTTAGCCAAACGGCCCGACCAGATCACGATGGGCGAAGTTGTGCGGCATTTTGACGGTGTTCTCGCTCCGATCGGCTGCGTCTCGACCACGCACTACGAGCCGTGCAGCCAGGAGCCCGTCTGCCGCTTCCGCCGCGTGCTGCTGGACGTTCGGAATGACACAGCCCGCCGCATGGACGCCGCCACGCTGGCCGCCGTTTACGCAGGTCCTGTCGTGACCCGGGAGGAGGTCTTTTCGACGCAGTTCGTTGGCGGAGAAGGAATCTAGGTTTTTTTAGGCACAAAATAATCACGCTCTTGGTCGTGATTAAATTAACACAAATTCTCCATATTCTCCAGGAATCCATTGATGGCATCGAAGTTGCGCGACGGATCGCTACGTGGGCCGCTCATATTTTTGCCCCTTTTGCTGATCATTTGCAGCGTCGGATGCGGCGGCCCCGCTGCGGGATCCCCCGCATCGAGCGTCGAGTTGCTCAACGTTTCTTACGATCCCACAAGGGAACTCTGGCGAGATCTGAATGCGCAGTTCATCGAGCAGAATCGGGCCGACAAGGGGATCGAAGTCACCATCAAGCAATCGCACGCGGGTTCATCCAGCCAGGCCCGAGCCGTCATCGATGGGCTCGACGCGGACGTTGTCACTCTGGCGCTCTGGTCCGACACTGACGCGATCCGCAAACGAGGTCTGATCAAGTCGGGATGGGAAGAGCGGCTGCCAAACCGTTCGCTCCCGTACTTTTCGACCATCGTCTTCGTCGTTCGCCGGGGCAACCCGAAGGGGATCAAGGACTGGCCGGACATCATCAAGCCGGATGTGGTCGTCATCACGCCGAATCCAAAGACCTCAGGCAACGGCAAGCTGAGTTTTCTCGCCGCGTGGGGCAGTGTCCTTCGCAGCGGCGGCTCTGAGCAGAACGCACGCGAATATATCGCCAAGCTCTACAAGCAGACTCCCGTTCTCGAGACCGGCGCCCGTGGTGCGACCACGACGTTCGCCCAGCGCGGAATCGGCGATGTGCACCTCACCTGGGAGAACGAGGCCCATCTCGAGGTGAAGGAGGCGGCCGGCGAGTTGGAGATCGTGTACCCGCCCCGCAGTATCCGCGCGGAGCCTTACGTCGCTGTGGTCGATACGAATGTCGACCGCAAGGGAACGCGGGCCGTCGCCGAGGCCTATCTCAAGTCCCTCTACACCGACGCCGGACAAGAGACGATCGCCAAGCACTTTTACCGTCCGATCAACGAGGCCGTCTTCGCCCGCCACACCGACGTCTTTCCCAAGATCGACCTCTTTCCCATCACGGCCGTCGCTCCCAGTTGGGATGCGGCGCAGCAGAAATTCTTCGCCGACGGCGGAGTCTTCGACGCGATCTACACCCCCGCCAATGCACCGAATCACGGATAGAAACGGGAACGCAGGAGGAAGGGCCATGTGACACGAACCAGGTTTGATGGACGCACACAACGGCTGGGAAGCGATTCCTTGCCGCCCAAAGTGGGCAAACCGGCGGCCTCTGCCGGCATATTGATGCTTTTCTTAGCGCACTTTTTCCCTCAGGAGCCTTACGAATGAAGACGACGTTTCGCACACCGCGACGGCGCCCTCGCTCGCCACGGGGTTTCACCCTGATCGAGCTGTTGGTCGTCATCGCCATCATTGGAGTTCTGGTGAGCTTGTTGCTCCCCGCCGTCCAGTCCGCGCGCGAATCAGCGAGGCGAACCCAGTGCCGCAACAATTTGCGGCAACTGGCACTGGCCGCCCTCAATTTCGAGAGCGCGACCAAGACGCTGCCCACCGGCGGGCAATTAAACGATTTTACCACGCCGACCAATCCGTCGAGCGGCGCGACTCCGCCGTTCCCCACGTTCTCGCTCGCTTCCTTCTTCACAGTCGTCGCGCCGTACGCCGAGGAACTCACCATCTCGACACAGTACGATCCGACGCACGCCTACAACGATGCCGTCGCGCCGCAGAACCAGGTGGTCACCAAAACGATCATCCCCTGGTTCCTTTGCCCCAGCAGCTCAATCGACGTGCCTGATCCGGACGGGTACGGGACGACCGATTACTTCCCGACGATCGGCACAGATATCGATCCGGCCGACGGCGTCCGCAATACGCTGACGCTCGTCAACGGAGCGACCGGCACGACCAAACCGCCGACCATCGCGTCGGTGAGTGACGGCACCAGCCACACAATCCTGCTTGCCGAGGCTTCGGGACGGAACTTCGAGACTTCGCAGTGGGGCCAATTGGGCAAGTACAACGATCCGGTCTTCGGGTCTTCCGGCTCAGTCGCTAAGCAGGGTTTTTACTGGAACGGAACCGCCACCGTGTTGTACACGGGCGGCGTCGTCCCGACAGGCGACACCGTACCGCCGAGCGGCAAGCGGGTTGTCGGTCGCTGGGCCGAGCCGGATACCGGGAACATCGTTTCCGGACAGGCGAACGCCTACTACATCTCGGGCACCAGCTTTTACATTCCCAAGTACATCAACGGCAACGCCTATCCTCAGGGCGGACCGGGGGGATTCAATCAGATTCCCTCGAATCCGTACACGGGGACTCAAGGCGAGCCGTATCAGATCATCAATCCAACGGCACCCGCGACGGGCGTGTACACCGCTGCCCCGCCCGCCGGCAATCCGTGCGGTTGGTACTGGAACCACTGCGGCTCCAACGGCGAGATCTTCTCGTTTCATCCGGCTGGAGCGAATGTGGCGATGGTGGACGGCAGCGTCCACCTGTTGAGCGATCAGACGCCGGGTCTGATCTTGCGCTATCTGGTCTCCGCCGCCGAATCCATTCCGGTTGAGGGCGGGACCTTCTTGCAGTAAGCGTTTTGGGAATTTCGACGGCAGAGCCACTGCCGTCTTAAGCAGCCGGGGCCGGACGCGCCCTTTACGGTGCGTCCGGCCGCCGGTCCCTTTCAAGCCTCTTTGGACTTGGCAATCTTCGAGAGGCTTGCCTCATTCCATTTTGCGGGTTTCAAACATTCTTTCAATACCCACGACCGTCAGGGCGACGGCAAAGGAGTCGGTTGTGAATCGCGAAGTATTGTTGGGCCTGGTTGCGTGCGCGGCGTTTATCGCCGGTTGTAGTCGGTCGGGGTCGGCACAGGTTAGTCCTCCCAAGGGTCACGAGAAGCGGGGGACGCCGGTCGCGTTTGCTCCCGAAGATGCGATCAAGAAGCTGGAAACGCCTGAGGATCGCGTGATTTATCTCCATCAGCTTAGAGACGACAAGAGCTTCGAGCCGGACAAGCACCACGAGATGTTGGATAAGTACGCCAGCGACGCGGATCCGGAGGTCGCCGCTGCCGCCAAAGAAGTGCTCGAAGGCCGCAAATAGGCTCGATCCGAATCTCCGTAAATTTATTGGAGTGCACTTCATGCGCCCTGTGAGAATTGCGGTGGGAACGCTCATCGCATTGGTCGGCATCTCGACGACAATTTGGTCGGCGCGGCATCTGACCTGGACGACTCGGGAAAAGCCGGTCGAAACTGGAGCGGCGCGCCATTGGCGAGAAATGAAAGAGGGAGCCGACCGGTTCACCGGCGCATCCCGGACGACAACGCTTCGCGACCCGCGGACCCCGGAGTCGAAGGGCGCCCCGCCGTCGCTGAGACCGCTCCGCTTCCCAAGGCGGTCCTCGTCGGCGATCGGGTGTTCGATTTCGGCCGCATGGAGACCAATGAAGCACGCAAACACGTGTTTCGCATCGATAACAAGGGGCCGGGCCCGCTCGTGATCGCGAAGGGGCCGACTGAGTGCAAATGCACGATCAGCCAGCTCTCGAATCACCGCGTCGCCCCGGGGCAATCGGCGGAGATCGAAATTAATTGGACGCCGCGGGAGCCCGATCCGACGTTCGACAAGACGTCCATCGTCTGGACGAACGACCCGGCCTTACCGGAGATTCACTTCGAAGTCGTCGGCAAAGTTGCTCCGCCGTTTAACGTGCTGCCGCGTGTTTGGGACGCCGGGACCGTGACCGAGGACGAGAACGGCAAGGCAACCGGCTTTGTCACTTCGGAGCTCGACAAGACGCTGAAAATCGTTTCGATCGAGCCCGTGGATTCGAACGTCAAAGTCGAATACCGACCGATGTCTGCCAAAGACCTGGAACGTTGGAACGTGCAGGCCGGCTACGAAGTCACGGCGACCGTAGGCAAGAAGATGCATCTCGGACGCTATCGCACGGGATTGAAAGTTCGCACATCGCTTTCTGGAAAAGATCCGGTCGAAGTTGAAGTCACGGCCTTGCGCCATGGCCCGGTTCGTTTCCTGTCAGCAGTTCCGCTTGTCGGCTCGGCTTACTGGAACGCTGAAAAGCTCCTGCTGAACATGGGCCGCTTTGCCCACGAGAGCGGCACAAAGACGGCTCTGCCCGCCCTGGTCTATTCGATGAAGGACAAGTTTCAGCTCGTCGATTTCAAGTCGAGCGACCGCTTTGTCAAAGTTTCTGTCGAACCGATCGAGGAGGCCGGCAAACGCAAAGATCAGCAGCCGCAACAAGTGCGGTTCATTTTCGAGGTTCCGCCCGGCTCGCCTCCAGGCGATTTCCTCACCGGCAAGCCGATCCGCGTCTCCGTTCAAACGAACCACCCGCAACTGCGCGACATCGACTTCGATCTGACGTTCGTCTCCCGCTGAGGTTTCGATGAGGGTCATTGGCCAGCCACTTTTTTCGCGACGCGTGCTGCCGGGATTCGGATTGAGCTTGGGTTTCACGCTCGCGTATCTGACGGTGCTCGTCGTCGTTCCGCTGGCAGCCTGCCTGGCGAAAGTCAGCTCGCTGACGGGATCGCAATTTGTCTCGGCGGTCTGGACGGAGCGGGCGCGGGCTGCCTACATGCTGACATTTGGCGTCTCCTGCGCGGCCGCCGTCATCAACGTGCCGCTGGGCTTGCTGCTCGCTTGGATCCTGGTCCGGTATGAATTCCCCTTCAAGCGGGTTTTCGATTCGCTAATCGATTTGCCGTTTGCCCTGCCCACCGCTGTGGCGGGCTTGGTTTATGCCAATCTCTATGTGGCCAACGGCTGGTTGGGTCGCTTTTTGATTCCGCTGGGAATTTACGGAGCTTACTCGCGGTTCGCGATTGTGCTTGTGCTCACCTTTATCGGCCTGCCGTTCGTGGTCCGCACGGTTCAACCCGTGCTCGAGACGATCGACGCGGAAATCGAAGAGGCGGCCGCCTCGCTCGGCGCCACAAGATTACAGACGTTTTTTCGCGTCTTGCTGCCCTCGCTCATTCCCGCGCTGACGACCGGCTTCGCGCTCACGTTCGCCCGCTCGCTTGGCGAATACGGTTCGGTCGTCTTCGTCTCCGGCAACATCATGTTCAAGACGGAGATCGCGCCCGTGTTGATCGTGAGCCAGCTCGAGGAATACCACTACGCCGAGGCGACGGCGATCGCCCTCGTCCTGCTCGCCGGCTCGTTTGCGATGCTGGCCGCGATTAACACGCTGGAACGCTGGAGCCGCCGTTATGAAAGGTGAACGCCCGCTCGTCGCCGCGGTCTCTTCCGAGCGCCGCTTCGCGCAGGATCCACTCTGGCTGCGTGCGACCCTGATCCTGCTGGGAGTGGCGATCGTCGCCGGGCTGATCGTCGTTCCTATTGTGAACGTGTTTTATCAGGCGCTCTCGCACGGCGTGGGCACGTATTGGATCAACCTGGTTCGCGATCCCGATACGCGGCATTCGATCCTGCTCACGATCATTGTGGCTCCGGTCTCAGTCGCCTTGAACGTCATATTCGGCATCTCGGCTGCTTGGGCGCTGACGCGCTTTCGCTTCCCCGGCCGCGCGCTCTTGTTGACGTCCATCGACCTGCCGTTTGCCATTTCGCCGGTCGTCGCCGGGCTGATGTTCGTGCTGCTTTTCGGGCTGCAGGGCTACTTCGGTCAGTGGCTCCGTTCCCACGGAATTCCCGTCATTTTCGCGCTGCCGGGCCTGATTTTGGCGACAACGTTCGTGACGCTGCCGTTCGTTGCTCGCGAATTGATCCCCGTGATGGAGGCGATCGGCCCGGACGAGGAGACGGCCGCCCTCAGCCTGGCGCGGGCGGCTGGCAAATCTTCCGCCGCATCACGCTCCCCAACATCAAATGGGGCCTGCTCTATGGCGTGATCCTCTGTAACGCGCGGGCGATGGGCGAATTCGGAGCGGTCTACGTCGTTTCGGGCCACATCGCCGGGCAGACCGACACGATGCCCCTGCGCGTGCAAAAGCTGTTCGACGAATACAACAATCCGGGATCGTTCGCGGTCGCGTCGCTGCTCACTTCGCTGGCGCTTGTGACCCTGCTCGCGAAAGTCACGCTCGAACGGAAGACGCGCCGCGAGCTGGCGGCCGCGCTTGCCGTCGAGACGCCGATCGAGCCCCTTACGAGCCGGGAGTCGCCGTGAGCATCACCGTCAAAAACGTCACCAAGACATTTGGAAATTTCGTCGCCCTCGACGACGTGAGCCTCGACGTGCCCGATGGTTCACTCTTGGCGTTGCTCGGGCCATCCGGCTCGGGCAAGACAACGCTGTTGCGGATCATCGCCGGGCTCGAAGGGGCCGACCGCGGCAGTGTGCTCGAACACGACGAAGATGTGACGCGCCGCTCGCCCCGCGATCGCCACGTCGGTTTCGTCTTTCAACACTATGCCCTGTTCCGGCACATGACTGTCTTTGAGAACGTGGCCTTTGGCCTGCGCGTCCGCCGCACGCCGCAAGCCAAAATCGAGTCGCGCGTGCGCGAATTGCTGCACCTGGTGCGTCTCGACGGCTTCGAGCGGCGCTATCCGCCGCAACTTTCTGGAGGCCAGCGGCAGCGCGTTGCCCTGGCGCGGGCCCTGGCCGTCGAGCCCCGCGTTCTTTTGCTCGATGAGCCGTTCGGAGCACTCGATGCCAAGGTGCGGCAGGAATTACGCCAGTGGCTGCGGCGTTTTCACGACGAGATCAAAGTCACCACGATCTTCGTCACGCATGATCAGGAAGAGGCCTTCGAGGTGGCCGACCATATCGTGGTGATGCGAGCCGGTCGCATCGAACAGAAGGGGACGCCGCGGGAAGTTTTCGACCGGCCGGCCAATCCCTTCGTGATGGACTTTCTGGGCAATGTGAACGTGTTTCACGGCCGGGTGCATGAAGGAAAGATGCTCGTGCCGGGACTCGAGATGGCCTATCCGGACTGTCCGCATGGCGAATCACGGGCGGCGACGGCTTACGTCCGTCCGCACGAACTCGACATCGAACGCCACGCCGTCAACGGTTCGAGCCTGCCGGCGAAGGTGCTCCAAGTGAATCCGAACGGCTCCGTCGCCAAGGTGCGTCTGGAATCGCAGAATTCGAATCTCGAACTCAACGTCGAGATCAATCTCGACCGCTTTGCCGAACTCGCGCTCCAGCCGGGCGACCTGGTGCACGTCGCTCCGCGCCGCTTCCGCGTGTTCATTCCGGAAGATTATGCGATTTGAACGCCCGATCGCCGCCGGAGGCGCACTAATCCGGGTTGGCGTCCGGTGTTGATTTGAGTTCGACCTGCAGCGATCCCAATAGCTTGGTGAGCTGGGCTTCCTTGTGACTCACGAAGAACACATTGTCGAGCACGATGGCGCGGCGTTCGTCGCTGGGGTGCAGCACCAGACGCCCTGAGCCCAACAGCATGTATTCGACCAGATCGTTGATTTCCTTATCGATCCGCAGATTCGGAGCGGGTAGCCGTTCCAGATTGCTCAAGATTCCATGGTGATGCAAAAGCTCGTTTTGCCGCACTTCCCAGTAATCAAACCGGGCATTGATGGCCACGCCGATAAAGAGCAGTCCCAGGATAATCGCGAAGAGGAAATAAAAGTGCGCGTTGGCCGACGGTCTCAGCCTCGCAATGATGTCGTGAATCCAGGGCCACCAATCGGGAAACTCCGTGAAGAAGAACCAGAGCGCAATCCCGACGGCCAAGAATGCGAAAAGCATCGTCAAGGACGTCGTCCGCGGAAAATCGAATGCGATCACGACGAGGTTAAACCCCAGGATGAACAGAAAGATCAGCGAGATCACATGCTCGCCGGTCCCATCCTTTTGTTTCGTGAAATGCGTATAGAGCCCCGCCAGGATCGCCATCAAAAACGTGGGGTAGAGGAAGACGATCTTGGGATGGGGCACCAGAAAGATTCTGGTGTGTGTGTCCGGCCCGCTCGCGGTCGACATAGGGTTTCTCCGTTGCTTGTCGATAAAAATCTATCGACCATGCGACGGAGTTTCCAGACACTTCGGCTTTTTCCGGTCTAAGGCAGGTCACTTTTTGCCCTGCCCCTCGATGGCCGCCGGGCCGGTCAGGCCGCGGAGACCGCTTTGAGCGAACCGTCCTGGTAGGCTTCCGGCGCGCTGGCCACGCAGGCGCAGCGGCGGGAAAGCGGGAAGTCGTTCCGCACGCCGAGGTTCATCTCCTCGTGCTGTTGATCGACCTTTTGGGCGATGCTTTCCAGGCGAAACGCCGGCCACTTTTGCTGCAATTTCGAGAGCAATTCGAGACCGTGAAAATGCTGTCGAAGTTGCTCCGGCAACATGGCGGATAGAGCCACGGCGGCGACTGCCGTTCGTCCCAGTTGCGGATGCGCCAAAATTCGCAGGCCGCTGTGGTGATAGAGGATGCAGCAGACCAGTTCGTCCGGCAGATTCCAGCGATGGGCCAGGCACGCACCGGCAAGCGCGTGATCCCATTTGAACTGACTGAACTCGAATTCGCAGAGAGTCTCGGGCAGCCCCTCGCGGTTCTGCACGAATTCGAGATACGTGTCGATCAGGTCGTTGCTCAAGACCGGGAGCAGATAGTCCTGCAGCAGGGCGCCGGAAAAGGCGACGTCCGCGTCGGTGTGCAGCATGTGCGCGATTTCGCGGGCAAAGAGCGCCTTCTGCAGACTGGCATTCCAGAAGGCCTGTTGATTGATGAGTTTCGATTTTCGCGCCTGCAGCGAGGCCTGCGCGCCGGTCGCCATCACCAACATCCGCGATTGGCGTCGCCCCAAAAGCGACAAGGCCTGGTTCACCGTCGTCGCCTTTTGGCGCAGACCGAGAAATGACGAGTTGACGTATTTGAGCAGCTCGAAGGTCAGTCCCGTGTCGGTCTCGAGGATTTCCGCCAGGTCCCTTTCCGTCGCCGCCTCGTCCGCCGAACGCTCCATGAACAGCGTCACGGCGTGCGGCAGCGCGGGAAGCTGGATGGTGGGAGGCATTACCTCCATGGTGAAGGTGGCCAAGCCTTCGGCCCGGATCGTTGCCCAGTCCATCTTTCAATCCTCTGTTTCTCGAACGGGTTCGACCGCGTTTAGCCGCCCAGTTTCGCACCGGCGGATGACGCGTGTTGTGCGGTGTACCACTCGATCGTGCGACGCAAACCTTCTTGCAAATCGACGGTCGGTTCGTAGGCCAAGTCCCGTCGCGCGGCCGAAATATCGGCCGACGAGTGCAGCACGTCGCCCACCCGCGGCGGCGCGAAGGCCGGATCAAACGGTTTCTTCAACAGTTCGCAGATTTGTCTCAAGAGGTCCAGCACACTCGTCGTAAAGCCACAGGCGACGTTAAAGACACGTCCCGAAATTCCCGGCGTTTGCGCGGCGAGGAGATTGGCCTGTACGACATTTTCCACATAAGTGAAGTCGCGCGATTGCGAACCATCACCAAAAATCATGGGGCGCCGCCCTTCCAAGAGCGCGGCCACGAACAGCGGAATCACGGCGGCGTAGGGACCTTTCGGATCCTGCCGCGGACCAAAGACATTGAAATATCGCAGTCGCACGGTCTCGAGCGGATAGCTCGCGGCGAAGGCCTCGCAATACAACTCACCGGCAAGCTTCGCCGCCGCGTAAGGTGAAAGGACCTCCGGCAGATGATTTTCGATCTTGGGCATTTCGGGCCGGTTGCCGTAGCAGCTGCTCGAACCCGCGTAGACGACCCGTCGAACGCCAAGCTTTCGGCAGGCGTCGAGGAGCGTGACGGTTCCCGTGGCATCCGCCGTATGCGTTCCCAGCGGATCGTGGACACTTTGCGGGACGGAGGCGACGGCCGCGTGATGAAACACCGCGTCGACACCGCGCACCGCGTCCTCCGCCTGCTTGCGATCCGCGACGTCGCCGCAGACAAAATGGACCCGACTCGGCAAGAGATGAGCGATGTTGTCGATGCGGCCGCTGCTCAAGTCGTCGAGCACGCGAACGGAGTCTCCGCGCTCGACAAGCTTCGTCGCCAAATGCGAGCCGATGAAGCCGGCTCCGCCGGTCACCAAATACTTAGCCACGACGCGACTTCCATTTGGAGATGACAGTCCGAGGAAACTGTAGCACGCATGGTCGAACAACTGCCAATTTCTCGGTCGGCACGAGTCGCTTCGCAGCCCGCACAATCGTCACAAGCCTCACGCTGAGAATTGTCGCGAAGGCGCGAAACCGTTGACTACTTGCGGAGTGATATCTGAGCGCGAACCAAGCGGTGGTCGGATCCCAGGCTATGGCCGACGTCAAAGCCGGAAACGGCCCAATGCTCGTCGGTCAGAATATGATCGATTCGCACCCAAGGGACGTCATTGAACCAATAACGGTGATGCGTGCAGGGAGCCGTATAGCCGAATCCAAGCCCCGACGCCTCAAAGGCATTCACAAAGTCCGGCCAGGCAGAGCGGTAGAGATTGCTGACGCTGGGCGTGTTGAAATCGCCGACGACGAGCACCGGCAGGCGACCGTTCTCGACCGCCCCATCGACCCGGTCAACGTATGCGCGGACCTTTTGTGCTTCGGACGCGCGATGTGCGTTATATGCTTCGAGGCCGCGCGGTCCGGTGCCATCAAGGACCGAGTGCCAATTGACTTGGAGAAAGCCGTAGCGCGGCGTTGTCAAATGCACATCGTGCAGGATGAACGGCCCGGCCGGCGCATCGATGCGCACGGAAATGGCGGTCGGATGGGGAAATTCCCCGGTACTACAGATGTCGATGCGCTGCACCGGGAATCGCGAGCCGATCCAGAACTGATCCTCGTGGACCATGTGCCAACCCGGAAAATAGCGGGGGAAGAACTCCCATCCTCCGAAGGCCTCTTGAAAAGCCACGACGTCGGGCGCTTTGGCGGCGATTTCCCGAAAGACGTCTTCAACGCCGGGCTGGAAGTATTCCATATTGCAGCTGATGAGCGTCAGCGCGTGTTCCGGTCTCTGATCGGACCTCAACGACGCGACCGCAAAATGCCCGCCCATCAATGGTCCCGCGACAACGGCGATCCCCGCGAAATTGACGAAGATCGACCACCGATCCGCGACAATCGAAGCGATCAAGAGCAGCACCGGCGCGACGAGAAAGGGATGTCGCGGCAAAAATGTGAAAATCGACCCCCACCAGGTGCGCTCGGAGACGGCCCAGAGAAGAACAGTCGCGACGACAATCACCACGAGGTCGACGAGCGACAGGATGCGAACGGCTTTTGCCCATCGACGCCGGGCCGGCGGCAAAGCGATCGACGCTTTTTCCGAATCAGCGTCGTTCATGAGTGTCGGTTCCCCGGTGTTTGTTCGCATGAATCACGTCGGCGTTCGCCGAGGCAACGATAACTTTCGCACCTTCTCGCCGTCTATGCTCGAACGAACGTGCACCGCCGCAAAATGGCCGGCCAATCGGCACTTAGAGTGTCGCGCGCGTCGTCGCGAGCGGAACTTCGAGAGCGCGCGATTTGCCCTGCCCCGCGCGGACCAACCCGAACCACCTTCCAAAGCGGCGGCGGCGTTTGCCCGTCGTGAAGTAGAGCGCGGTCAGCGCGACAACGTAGAAAAGTTCGTGAAACAACATGAAGTGCAGGTAAAACGGATCGTCGAGCAGGCAGGCGTTACCGACAAATGCAGCGATCAAGAGCGCGGGACACATTCGGCGTAATACGCGGTGTGCCCAAAACGCGGATGCGACGACACCACGTCTTCGGTCGAGCGTTGGCAAGCCGAAGCCGCGGCGACGGGTCGACGGGGCCCGCCGCGCGAACCTCGCATTCGAATCGAGTCGCGGAGAAGCTTCTCTCATCGCGATCGCGTGTTCGTCATAGACGAAGCGGTATCCCTGACGAACGACCCCGAGGGCGATGGCAACAGCGTCGAGAGGCTGCCGTTCGCGGATCGGCTCGAAGAGGGCGGTGCGAATGGCCAGGATTCCGCTCTTCACATCCGGCAACCGCTCCCAGCGGCTTTCGCGGCGTGTGAGAAAACTCTCCAGTCTCGCAAAGCGGCCATCGAGGATATCGCACCAGTCAGCCCCACGACCTTGAGCTTTCCGCAGACTCCGCCCACCTTCGGGGTATCGCGAAAATGTTCCGCGAGCCGCTGCAGGGCGTCGGACCGCATGAGAGTGCGTGCGTCGGACAGAACGACAACGTCGCCGCGCACCTGACGCAAACAGGCATTGAGCAAATGGACGTCGCCGCGCTTAGGAACCTGAACGACCTCAACCAACCGCCGATCGAATGACCGCGCCAAGAGCGCCGTCAGATCCTCTTCACCCGAACAGCAGACGAGGATCTGCAACCTCTGGCGGGGATAGTCGAGGGCCAGCGCATTTTCCAGACGCTTGACGATGAAGGGCTCGTCACAACCTGCTCGAATCACGAGTGTGACGCTCGGCCACGCATCGCTCTCGACCGACGGTCTCGGCTCCTTCGGATCGCGTCTGCGGCGAGTGAGGATCCAAATCACGAGCGGATACAGGCCGTAGGCATAAAGCGCAACGGCCAGCGATCCCCAGAGGACGACCTCAGCCAGTCTCACGAGCGCCTACCCCCCCGTACACCGACCGCGAGAAATTCCGCATGCGAGGAAATATAGGTCACGCGCTTGCAGGGAAGCGGGTGCCGGCGGGCAAAAAGGCGTATTTTACGGCTTGTCGGGCCAGGGGATGCGTTTCCCCTTCGTCCCTCGGCGGCGACCGCGGCGGGGGGACCGAGAATCGGCAAAGCCGGGAGAGTCGTCATCTTTGGGGCGAACCGACTGTCCCAGGTGTTGCTTGAGCTCGAGAATCCGGTCGCGAAGCTTGGCCGCCCGCTCGAAATCGAGGTCCTTGGCCGCCGCCAGCATCTCGGCCTCGAGCTCGTTGAGATGCTCCTGCGTCACGTATTGCTCGGCCTGCATGCCGCCCGATTGCTGCACGATCTGCTGCGCCTCGCGTTCCTCCTCGATGCCGCGGCGAATCGCCTTGCGGATGGTCTCCGGCGTGATGCCGTGCTCCTTGTTGTACTGCATCTGCAACTCCCGGCGGCGGGCCGTTTCGTCCATCGCGCGTTGCATGCTCTCCGTCACCTTGTCGGCATAGAGCACGACCTCGGCATTTACGTGGCGGGCCGAGCGGCCGATCGTCTGCACGAGGCTCGTTTCGCTGCGAAGAAAGCCCTCCTTGTCCGCATCGAGAATTGCGACGAGCGAAACTTCGGGGAGGTCGAGACCTTCGCGCAGCAGGTTGACGCCGACGAGCGCGTCGAACTTCTTCTCCCGCAGCTCGCGGAGCAATTTCACGCGCTCGAAGGCGTCGAGTTCCGAGTGCAGCCACTGGCAACGGACGCCTTCCTCGATCAGGTAGGAACTCAAGTCCTCGGCGAGCCGCTTGGTGAGCGTGGTGACGAGCACGCGTTCGTTGACGGCGGCCCGTTTCTGAATCTCGGCCAATAGATGCGGCACCTGCCCGCGGGCCGGCTCGACGCGGATCAGCGGATCGATCAGCCCCGTGGGACGAATCACCTGCTCGACGACTTCGCCACCGCTCTGATCCAGTTCCCAGTCCGAAGGCGTGGCCGAGACGAGAACGGTCTGTTTCCGCCGGGCGTTCCATTCATCGAACTTGAGCGGCCGGTTGTCGAGGGCCATTGGCAGCCGGAACCCGTGCTCGACGAGCGTCGTCTTTCGGGAATGGTCGCCGGCGAACATGCCGCGAACCTGCGGCACCGTCGCGTGCGACTCGTCGACGATCGTCAAGAAGTCGTCGGGGAAGAAGTCGAGCAGCGTGTACGGCGGCTCGCCCGGCTTGCGCGCCGAGAGGGCTCGGCTGTAGTTCTCGATTCCCGGACAAAAGCCGACTTCCCGCAACAGCTCCATGTCGTACCGCGTGCGCGCCGCGAGGCGTTGCGCTTCGAGCAGCTTGCCTTGAGCGCGAAATTCCTCGAGCCGACTATCGAGTTCCCCCTGAATTTCGCCGAGTGCCTGATCGATGCGTGCCTGCGGCAACACAAAGTGCTTGGCCGGATAAACGTATGCGTCTTGCAGCCGGCGCAGCTCGTCGCCGGTGAGCGGGTTGATGATCGACAGGGCCTCGACCTGGTCGCCCCACAGCTCGATGCGGTAGGCAAACTCCTCATAGGCGGGCCAGCATTCGATCACGTCGCCGCGGACGCGGAACTTCCCCCGGGAGGGATCAAGATCATTGCGCTCGTAATGGATATCGACCAGCTTCACCAGCAGCTCATCGCGATTGACCATGTCGCCCACGTGCAGCGGGACCATCATTTCCAGATAGTCCTTGGGCGAACCCAAGCCGTAAATGCAGCTCACGCTGGCGACGACGACCACGTCGCGCCGGCTGACGAGGGCGCTCGTCGCCATCAGCCGCAGGCGGTCGATCTCT
Source organism: uncultured Planctomycetaceae bacterium (assembly GCA_963752185.1). Lineage (GTDB taxonomy): Bacteria > Planctomycetota > Planctomycetia > Planctomycetales > Planctomycetaceae > DASPSM01. The sequence continues at coordinate 183,159 of CAVVXK010000003.1, forward strand.
TCGTTGATCGACGCGTCCTTCTCGATGTAGATATCGCGCTGCGGAATATAGGCTTCGGGCTGGTAATAGTCGTAATAACTGACGAAGTACGCGACGGCGTTATTGGGGAAAAACTCGCGAAACTCGCCATAAAGCTGGGCCGCGAGGGTCTTGTTGTGCGAGAGGACGAGCGTGGGCCGCTGGATTTGGGCAATCACGTTGGCCATGGTGAACGTCTTGCCCGAGCCCGTCACACCCAGCAGAACCTGGTTCCGCTTCCCCTCTTCGATCCCACGCACGAGTTGCGCAATCGCCTGCGGCTGATCGCCGGCCGGTTGGAACTGGCTTACAAGCTCGAATTTGGCCACGAGACGTCCCTGCAGTGTGAGAGGAAAGGCTGGCGACGGGCTCGAGACGGAGGCCCGCCGCTGTTCCGCCAATTATACCGGCTGCAGGCAAGGGTCGAATGCCGTCAGCGGACCAGAGAAGTCAGGCCGCGCTCTGCGCGGGAGCCGGAGGTTTCGAGCGCGACAGCTCTTCGAGCTTCGCCAGCACGCCGCGTTCGCCCGGCAATATCTCGGCCAGGAGCGCGGCGCCTTGCGAATCGCCGGCACATTTCGGCAGCGCGGACTCGATTTCGGTCACAATGCCGCGCTGATTCTCGATCAGGTGGGGCAGTACAAAGTCGAGCGACAGATAGTGCAGGTCCGTGAAGTCGGGGTAGACGCCGAAATCGATCGTCCAGCCACGGCCGTCGAGCAGGTCGGCGAGCCGGGCGATGTGCGCCTTCTGTTCGGGAATGAGCGCCTCGACGGCGGATCGCGAAGCGATCGCACCCGACCCGGTCCAGGGCCAAGCGTCGGCCGAATACTGGAGCAGGCTTCGCCCCATCACGACCAAGACCTGATTCAGCACGTCATTCTGCTGCATCGCGCTCACATTCCATGGGGCAACTGGGCGACGGATGCCGCATGCGGCCACTGGAAGATGGCCGCCGCCGCGGTGCCGGCCAGTCTCCACACCGGAGTGACGCCAATACCCATCAACAGCACGGGGAGCGCGATGATCACGGCGTAGGCGCCAGCCGGAAGTGCGTCCTCAGCACGTTTCGCTCCCTCGGGACGCGGTGTCAGGTACATCGCTTTGAGGACGCGCACGTAATAGAACAGGCTGAAGACCGTGTTGACGCCGCCGATCACCAGTACGGCCCACATAATCTTGTTCACGTACCCGGCCTGCAAGAGCGACGAGAAGACGGCCCACTTGGCGAAGAATCCGCCAAAGGGGGGCAGCCCGATCAGGCTGAAAAGACACACGGCCATACACAAGCAGTAGCGCGGCGCCTGCGACGCCAGCCCGTTGTAGTCGTCGATCTGCTCGCTGAAAATCTCGTTGCGGATGAGGGCGATAACGCCGAACGCCCCCAGATTCATGAACAGATACACGCACAAGTAATACAGCAGCCCTTCGATGGCCCGCGAAACGCCCGCCGGCACCTCGACGTTCGCCACTTTCGGGCCGTTCAAAATCACCATCATCGAAGCGACGGCCATCAACATGTAACCGGCATGGGCGATCGTCGAGTAGGCCAGCAGCCGCTTGATATTCGACTGCCCATAGGCGGCCAGGTTGCCAAACGTGGCGGTGAGGGCCGCGATCAGTCCGAGGCCGATCCCCAGCGCGTAATTGAGGTTGGCGAGGGCTCCGACGTGATCGCCCACAATCGTGCGGCAGAACCGCACTAACAGGGCGAATGCGGCCGCCTTCGAGGCGACCGACAGATAACCGGCCACTTCGGCCGCCGCCCCCTCGAACGCGTCCGGGCACCAGAAGTGGAACGGCACGACCGAAAGCTTGAAGAACAGGCCCACCATCACCATCAAGATGCCGAGCAACACAGTCCGCACGGTCGGATCACTCATTCCGTGCTCACCGACCAACTGCGTGATGCGTAAAGCCATCTCGGCGAAGCTGGCCGTGCCCAAAAGTCCCGATAGCAAACTGATCCCGTACAACATCACGCCGGCGGCCCCGGCGCCATAAACGACGAACTTGAGCGACGCCTCGCTCGATTGTTTGCGACCCTTCAAGAAGCCGACCATGGCATAGCTCGGGACGCTGGCCATCTCGACGCCCAGGAACAGGATCAGCAGATTGTTCGCCGACGCCATGAGCAGCATGCCGACCGTCGCGCCGAAGAGCAGGGTGTAGAAGTCGGGACCGTCCTCGAGATCGGGGATGCCGCTGAGCGCCGTGAGCGCCGTCACAAGGATCACAAACGTAATCAAGAACAGCCGGAAAAACACCGTGAATTGATCGTAGGCCAACAGTCCCGTGAAGATCGGCGTTGCCGGCTGCAGACCGTCGGCCAGGTCGTAAAACTCTTTTCCGGCAATGCCCAAAGCGATCAATCCGCCCACGAGGCACACGCCGACGGGCCGAATGAGGCGATCCAGATTGCAGAGCCGCACGAGGAGCAGGACGACAATCGTCGCGCACAGCGTGAGTTCGGGCAGAAACAGCACCAGCGAAAGGTCGCTCGTGTTATGAATCAGGCGGGCGAGGAGGTTATCGAAGCTCATCGATTCAGCTTATTGGTTCAATTCACTGGCGTTGCAACATGGCCTGGGCGGTTCCGGCGACCGTGTGGGCCACGTGTTGGTAGCCCGCGTCGAGCGACGTCACGAGCTGGTCCATCGATCCGTGCATCACGTTGAGCATGAAGCCTGGATAGACTCCCAACAGGATGGCAAAGGCGAGCAGCGTGAAGGCCACCGCAGTCTCGCGCCCGTTCATCGGCGTAATTGCCTCAGGATGCGGTCCGCGATATTCGGCCCCCAGGAAAACGCGCTGGATGGCCCACAAGATGTAACCGGCCGTCAGGATCACACCCGAGGCGGCGATGATCGCCAACACGGGCGAATAGTTCCAGGTGCTCAACACGACGAAGATCTCGCCGATGAAACCGCACAATCCCGGCAGCCCGAGACCGGCGAAAAAGATACCGACCGCCAGGGCGCTATAGAGCGGCATGAGGCCCATCAGTCCGCCGAATTGGTTCAAGTCGCGGTGATGGACGCGGTCGTAAATCACGCCGACCATAAAGAACATGCCAGCCGAGGAGATGCCGTGGGCCAACATCTGGAACATGGCCCCGTTCATGCCCATCAGCCAGTAGTTTTTACCGATCGCCTCGCCGGTCGATTCGCTGATCTTCCAGACGGCGATGCCCAGAATCACATAGCCCATGTGACTGACCGAGCTATACGCGACCAGCCGCTTGAAGTCGGTCTGCGCCATGGCGGCGAAGGCCCCGTAGATGATGCTCACCGTGCCGATGATCGCGAGAGCGTAGGCCGCATACTGCGCTCCATAAGGACAAATCGGAAAGGCAATCCGCAGGATACCGTAGCCACCCATTTTCAAGAGGACACCGGCCAGGATCATGCTGATCGGCGTGGGCGCTTCGACGTGCGCGTCGGGCAGCCAGGTGTGGAAGGGAACGCTCGGCACTTTGATGGCAAAGCCGATAAAGAGCAGAATGAACGCGATGATCTGCAGCTTCTCGTCGAAATGCACGCCCTTCACCAGGCCCTGTCCGATCTTCGACAGTTCGATAATGTCGAACGTGTTGGCGACGTGAAGCTGCGGATTGCCGCTATTGAAGTAGAACATCAGGATCGCGATCAGCATCAACACGCCGCCCGCTAGCGTATACAAGAAGAACTTGATCGCCGCGTATTCCTTGCGCGGTCCGCCCCAGACACCGATCAGGAAGTACATCGGCAAGAGCATGACTTCCCAGAAGACGTAGAACAGGAAGAAGTCGAGCGCCAAAAAGACGCCGAGCATTCCCGTTTCGAGAATCAAGAACAGGACGAGATAGCCCTTCACCTGCTTGGTGATGCTCCACGAGGCCATCATCGCCAGCATGCTGATAAGGCTGGTGAGCAGCACGAGCGGCAGGCTGATGCCGTCGTAGCCAAGCTGATAATTGATGTTCCAATTGGCGATCCAGGGGAGCTTGATGCCCGACGGGCCGGCGCCAGCCGGGAGCATGCCCGAATTCGGCGGCGCTGCAAGGAAATCTTTAAACAGAAAAAGCGTGAGGACGAACGTCGCGACGGTGAAGGCCAATGCGAAATACCGCATCGGCTCGACGTCTTTCTTATTGAATCCCAGCGCGATGATGATCGCGCCGATCGTCGGCAGGAAAATAATCGCCGAAAGCAACAAGGCGTCGGAATTCATGGTCGATCCGAATTCGCTACTGCGGGAAAAACATCAATAAGAGCATGAAGAGCGCCACCACACCGATGGCGATGAACATCACATATTGTCGCAGGCTGCCGGTCTGAATCACGCGGAGCGAGCGGCCGATCGCGAAGATGCCCTCGCCCACGACATTCACCAGGCCGTCGATCACCCCCTCGTCGAATCGGCGGTCGAGCCGCGAGACATCGAGGGCGGCGAACGCCAGCGAATGCAAAAAGCCGTCGATGACGACGCGGTCGAATGCGGCAAACCAGCGGGAGACAACCAGCACCGGGCGAACAAAAACCGCATCGTACAGATGATCGAACTGCCACTTCTCAACCAGAAAACCGTGGAGTCCGCGGAGCTGCCGGGCAATATCAGCCGGGTTCACGACGCGAAGACCGTAGAGCAGGAACGCGACGATGAGCCCGGCAAACGCGGCGAGCAACGCCAAGGTGCCTGCGTCCGCATGCACGGCGTGGATCGCATGGTGGCCCGGCAAAGAAATTCCCCCGGCCGCCGCAGTAAGTCCCGCGGACACGCCGGCCGGTTCACTGTGCGAGAGCAGCCGATAGAGCGGACCCTGTTCGCCGCCAAAGGCCACACAGATGGCAAACACGGATAGCACCATCAGCGGGACCGTCATCACGGCCGGCGATTCGTGTGCGTGCTCGTAAACGTGGTGATCCCGCGGGCGGCCGACGAACGTAAAGAACCACAGCCGGAACATATAGAACGCCGTGATCCCAGCGGTCAGCAGGGGCATGAAAAAGAGCAGGAAGTGAGCCGGGTTAATCTGCCGAAAGGCGAGCGCCGTCGCAACGATGGCGTCTTTCGAGTGATAGCCCGAAAAGGCGATCGTCTCCCCGGCGATCGACATGCCCGGAACGGCGAGACCCGAAATGGCGATCACGCCCACAAGCATCGCGGCCGCGGTGATCGGCATTTTCTTGAGCAGGCCGCCCATTCGCGACATGTCCTGCTCGTGATGGCAGCCCATGATCACGCTGCCAGAGGCGAGGAACATCAGCGACTTGAAGAAGGCGTGCGTAATCAGGTGGAACAGTCCCGCCCCCCAGCCGGCGACGCCGATTGCCAGCATCATGTAACCCAACTGGCTGATCGTCGAATAAGCGAGGACGCGTTTGATATCGGTCGCCACGATCGCGATTGTTGCCGCGACGAAGAGCGTGATGCAGCCGACGTAGGCGATGGTGAGCAAAACTTCCGGAGTAAACATCGGATAGAACCGCCCGGCGAGATATACGCCGGCGGCCACCATCGTGGCTGAGTGCACGAGCGCCGAAACAGGCGTCGGCCCTTCCATCGCGTCGGGAAGCCAGGTCTGCAGCGGAAATTGGGCACTCTTGCCGACGCAACCGGCAAAGATGCCGAGCCCGGCGGTCACGAGCAGCATGTACGGGATCGTCGTGTGATGACCGGTTCCGTCATGCAGGTGGACCAGGTTATCGGCGGCCGTCACATTGAGACGACCTTCGGAGTCGCGGAGCATCTCGAACAGCCCGGGACGCGTCTGGCCGCTGACATCGTGCTCGGTGAAATTGAAGGTGCCGAACCACGTCCAGAAGATCATCAGGCCGATCAAGAACCCGAAGTCGCCGACCCGGTTCATGATGAACGCCTTATTGGCGGCCGTGCTGGCCGAGCGGCGCTCGACGTAAAAACCGATCAGCAAGTAGCTGCAGATGCCGACCAGCTCCCAGAAGATGAACACCTGGAAGATATTGCCGGCCAGCACCAGTCCGAGCATCGAGAAGCAAAACAGCGACATGTAGGAAAAGAACCGGTAGTACCGGCCCGGGCGATGGAAGTGCCCGCCCGTCGACGTGTGGACCTCATGATCCACGTAGTCTTCGGTCAATTCGTCGCTCATGTATCCCATGGCAAAGACGTGGATGCACGTGGCGATCAAGGTCACCATCATGAACATCACAAGCGTCAGGCTGTCGATGTAATAGTCGAGCGAAAGCACCAGGTCGCCGAATTGGGCCAGCGTATACAAGCGGCCTGAAAAACGCGTACGAATTTCCTCCGCCGCCGGTCCGTGCGTCGGAGCGGCCGCCGCTTCGACTTGTTCTTCGTTGGCGATCTGCGCCAGTGCCTTCGAGGGAGCGTGCGCCTCCGGTTCTTCGACGTGGGCCAGTGCTTTCCACTGCGTCGCGTTGCCCCACACGCAGAACGCCACCACGCTCGAGCAAAAGCCCAGGAAGATGCACGCGACGGCGAGATACGCGGCGGCCTTGCTGCGGCGCGTCGACCAGTAGCCGGCGAAGACTTCGACAACGAAGCCGGCCAACGGCAAGAGCCACGCAAACGTCAACAACAGTTTGAGCGTTTGTCCGGTGGCCTCGTAAAGTTCGGTACTCATGTCGACTGACTTAGCCCTGCAGGTCGTCGCCGCGATCGACGTCGATCGTCAAATGGTTGTTGTAGTAATTCAGGACGATGGCCAGCGCGATGGCCGCCTCGGCCGCCGCGAGGACGATTACGAAGAGCGAAATCACCTGCCCGTCGATCCCCAGCGGCGTATATCGCGAAAAGGCCACGAAATTGATGTTCGCGCCGTTGAGAACCAGCTCAACCCCCATCAGCACGCCGATGCCGTTGCGCTTGGTCGCCATGCAGACCACGCCGCAGACGAACAACACACCTGCCACGAGCAAAAACCACGAGAGGGGCAGACTATCCATGAGTGGCGACCTCATGCGTCACGGCGTGCGCTCCGATGGCTGCCGGTTCATGCAAAGCTCCCGGCAGAGCGCCCTTCCCACCTTCGCCAGGCACGAAACCGGCTCCCCGGCGCGGCGGTGGAGCGACGCGCCGTTTCGCGCGGGCCAAGTAGGCCGCACCAATCAACACCACCAGCAGATGGACCGAAACAATTTCAAACGGCAGCAGGTAGCCGGAACTCAAGTTCGTATTGGATTTCCCGAGATCCCCGAGGCTAACGCCGATGAGCTTCATCCCAATCGGCCGGGCCGTGTTGCCTTCGTCAGCCGGGTTGTAACCGCGTCCGCTTCTGACAACGGCCGAATTGTTGGTCTGCATCAACCGCGACCAATCGGCCAGATACACGGTCGAATAGATCATCGAAAACAACAAGATGCCGACGCCGCCGGCCATCACCAATTCGCCCGGCGAGGTGCGAATTCTCAAAAAGGGGCCGCTCGCCGTCAGCATGACGCCGAAAATCAGCAGCACGACCGTGCCGCCGACGTAGACCAGCAATTGCGTGGCGCCCACAAAGTCCGCCCGCAGTAGAAAGAACAGTCCGGACGTCGAACCGAGCGAAACGATCAACCAAAAGGCCATTCGCGCGACGTTCTGGCTGAACACGACCGCCAGCGCACCGCCGCAGGCCGCGAATGCAAAGATCAAGAACAGAATTTCCGCGGCGGTCATGGCCGGGTGTCTTTCGAGTGGTTATTCGCAATTGCCATGGGCGCGCGATCGGTGCTCGACGTCGCGGAACGCGCGGGTGAACCGGTTCTGCGAGGCGCCGACCGAGGATTTCTACCCGGCGATTGCGGGGCGACCATGGCGCTCACTGCCGGCGCGGGAAGCCGCTCACCCAATGGTTTGCCAGGCAGCCAATCGGTACGACCACCCGTCACCGAGGCGAGCGCCAAGGGCCAAACAGCTGCTCCCAAAAACAGGAAACAGCTGATCGGCACGAGATATTTCAAGCAGGTCGTCATGACCTGGTCGATCCGCAGCCGTGGCAGCGTCCAGCGGAGCCAAATCTGCACAAAGACGAGGGCTGACGCCTTGACGGTAATCACAAGCAGGCCAAAAACATTCGCCAGGTAGCGGTAACCGTTGAAGGCATCGCCACCATGCGCCCGCACGTTGGCGAACAACTGGTCGTCAAACCTTAAACCGGTGTGCCAAGCGCCCAAAAACAGAATTGAGGCCACCATGCTCACCACGAACATGCTGGCATATTCGGCCAGAAAGAAGAACGACCAGCGCATTCCGCTATATTCGGTGTGAAACCCGCCCACGAGCTCGCTCTCAGCCTCGGCCAGGTCGAAGGGAGCCCGCTTGCAGCTCGCGGTCGCCACGGTGAAATACATGAAGTAGGCCAGGAACGTGAACGGATCGTGAAACACGAGCCAGTTGCCGATCCAGCCCTGTTGCATCTCGCCGATTTCGGAAAAGTTCAGCGTCCCGACGGCGATGATCGGAATCAGTGCACACATGGCGAGTGGAATTTCGTAGCTCACCATCTGGGCCGCTTCGCGCATGCCGCCGAAGAGCGACCATTTCGAGCCGCTCGAATAGCCCGCCAGAATAATTCCGAACACTTCCAGGGAAAGAAACGCCAACAGCAGAAATAGCCCGACGTCGGAAGCCACCGGCGCCCAGCCGTCGCTGAACGGAATCAGAATGAAGGCCGAAAACGAGGCGACGCACACCATGAACGGCGCCAGCCGGAAAAGCATCGCGTCGGCGTCTTTGGGGACGAGATCCTCTTTTTGGATCAGCTTGACGCCGTCTGCCAGGCTCTGCAGCCAGCCGAAGCGTCCGCCGACGCGCGTGGGCCCCAACCGGTCTTGAATTCGGCCCGAAACCTTGCGTTCGAGCCAAATAAAGAAGAAGGCCGTGAGGCCGAAAACGTTGAATAGCAGCAAGGCGTGGATCAAGGCCGCCAAAAATGCGGCGGTCGATTCGCTCAACGGCCCCACACCCGGAATGCGCAGGCCGACGAGCCAGCTCCCGATGGAGTCGGCGGCAAGCAACATTCTCATCGAAGTCGACCTATCGTCCGCATCTTGATCGCAGCAGCGGCGCCAGCGAGAACCAGTCCGAAGAACGCAGTCCCTGCGCTTCGCGCAAGCGCCTCGGGCGGCCAACGCTCCCCCAGGAAAGCGTGAACTATGACAGATGGTTTCCGCGGATTCAAGCGATCGGAAATTTCATTTCCCGATCGCAAGAAACAGGGCGCAAAACCAGATACAACCGGCGTATTTGCGAAATTTCGGCGTGTCCGACCGCCGGGCGCCCTGGGAAATTCCTGGCCGACTCATCCCGTCGATCACTCGGATCAATCTTGCCCACACACGTTGCAAAAAGACAACGCGTGGCAGCTTGATTCCCGGGCGGATCGACCTAAGTTTGAATGCGCCCGCGGGGAACCGAAGCGCCGGGGAGTCTGTCGATGCGTTTGCCATCGGTGCCGGAAGAATCTGCCAGCCCGTCGAATCGGCGGCCGCTGCCAGCGCCCCCGCACGACTCTGGCAGCACGCGCGCAAGGAGACGTCCTGTGCCGAGGCGGGACACGAAAGACGCCGCGATCGCCGCTACTCGCTCATCACCAGCGTGCTGGCCGTTCCCGTCGACCGGAAACATCGCCCCATCGGGCCTGCCTTCGTCGTGCTCTCCAGCGGAATGTCGGTGACCGGCATTCGACTGATTCATACCGCGGCGGCGCCGTCCAAGTTTCTTCTGCTGGAATTCGAGGGGCAATCCGCCCGATTTGTGCTCTCGGTGCTCCGCAGCCGCCAAATCGGCGACTGTTACGAAATCGCCGGCCGATTGAACAAACTTCGGAGGAGCGCTCCGGATCCGTCGGCCGTCATGATCCCGACAGTGATCCCGACCGTGAGCCCCTCTCTCGTCGAAAGTGCTGCGGCACTCTCCTTGTCTGCAGCGACCGATGATGTCATGCATTGGGCCGGCGTCTCCGCGGCCGCACAGCTCCTGGTGACCGAATCGAAGCTGTGCGCTGCATAAGGGCCGCTTGGCGTTCGGATCGACTGGCCGCCGCGCACTGCTCGTGGTCCCTTGATCATCGTCTGGAGCTGCGCGAGCGGACCGTTCTCAGTCGCTGTTAGCATCGTGACCGGAACGGTCCAGCCTCCCGATGTTGTCGAACAAATCGACGGCCGGGCCACGTCCTCTACGTTGTCAGACCACTTTCTGCTCAGATTTTCCCAAAATCTGTTCAACACATTCGCGGCCGGCGCAAAGAGTAGGGCAGAGCCAGAGGAGCCTGCAGTTGGAACTGGCCCACGAATCCGATGAAAGCCTGATGCAACGCGTCGCCGCTGGGCAGCGCGAGCCGCTCTCCATTTTGCTGCGGCGGTACGCCAATTCGCTGTTGACGTTTATCCGGCGTATGAGCGGCGATCACCACCGCAGCGAGGAACTGTTTCAGGACGTGTTTGTCGCCGTGTGGAAGTCCGCTCACAAGTACAAGCATCCGCGGCCCTTCCGATCATGGCTGTTCGGAATCGCCGCCAAGAAGTGCCAGGCCGATTTTCGCAGCCGGGCGCGCGTGCCGGCCTGGATCGGCGAGCGGGGACAACTCGCCCTCGCGGGACGCGAGCGGGCTCCCGATGAAGGGGCGATTGCCACCGAAACGGCCACGCTGATCGAACAGGCTGTGATGGACCTGCCCGTTCAAAGACGGACCGTCGTCGTGATGCGGATTTGGAACGCGTTTTCCTACGCCGAGATTGCCCACGTCTTGCAGTGCGAGGAATCGACCGTGCGGTCGCACATGTTCCACGGGCTCGCGTCGCTGCGGAAATACCTCGAGCCGAGGATGCGATCATGATCCGGACCAACGACCACGTGCTCGAGCACGTCGATGCCTGCCTGCACGGCCTGCTGAACGAGGCCGACGCCGCGACGGTCCGCAAACACTGCGACGAGTGTCCCATCTGCCGGGTCGCCTGGGACGAAGGCCAAAAGAGGTTCGACGCGTTGGCCGCGTTGCCCGCCGTCGAGACGTCGAGCGATCTCATCGAACGGACCGAACGCCGTTTGGAGAAGGCGGTAACCCGGCGACGGCCGCCGCTTCCTCTGAGGTGGTTCGAGCGACGCAGCAAGTTTCAAAAGTTCGCCATCGTCGCGGCGGTGCTGGCCGCGATGATCGGCTCGTTACACGTCTATTATCTGCGGCTCTCGGCCTCGCCTTACGACCTGCGTGTGCTCGGACAGGACCGGATGCTTGCCGGGTCAGAGACTTCGCTGCGAGTGACCGTCTTCAACCAGGCTTCGCAGAAGTTGCTGGCAGGCGTCCCCGTGGACGTCGAGTTGGCGCCTCCGGGGACCTACAAGTTTGTGCACCTGGCCAGTTTTCAGACCGACGAAAACGGCACCGGCAGCCCGCGGTTCCGGCTGCCCGATTGGACCAACGGAAGCTGCAAGTTGAACGTCTCCGCACGGATCGGCTTCTCGCGCGAGGTGATCAGCCGCGACGTCACGCTCTACCGTTCGTGGCAGGTCATGATCAGCACCGACAAGCCGGTCTATCAGCCGGGCGAGCTGATTCGCATGCGGACGCTGGCCCTGCGGCGTCCCGATCTCAAGCCGGTGGCCGGTGGCGACGTGGAATTCACGGTCACCGATCCCAAAGGCAACGTGATCTTCCGCCGCCGCGACGTTACCAGCCATTACGGGATCGCCTCGGCCGATTGTGCGCTCGCCGATGAAATCGCACAGGGAACGTATCGGATTGACTGTCGCGTGGGGAACACGAACTCGGCAGTGGCGGTCGAGGTGAAAAGACACGTCCTGCCCAAATTCAAGATCGCCATCGATGCCGATCGCCCCTTTTATCAGCCGGGCGAGATGCTTAAAGGGAGCGTGCAGGCCGACTATTTCTTCGGCAAGCCGGTGGCGAATGCGACCGTTCGCGTCGACCTGGCCCCCGAGTCATCGGGCGGCGCAGCCGTGGATCCGCTCACCCTGCGGACGAACGAAACAGGACGAGCCGAGTTCTCGCTGCAGATTCCGCAGTCGACCATCCGTCCGCAGCAAGAAGGGGAGGACGCGTCGATCGGCGTGCGGGCAACGGTCGTCGACTCGGCCGGCCAGACCGAGTCGCGAACGATTTCTCGCGTCGTCTCGCGAAATCCGCTGCGGATCGAGGTCATTCCCGAATCGGGACAACTCGTACCCGGGATCTCGAACGTCGTCTATCTCATGACAACCTACGCCGACGGCCGGCCCGCCGCGACGCGGATCGTGGTGAGCGGATTTGAAAAAGAGGTCGTCACGTCCGAAGCGGGAGTCGGCACGCTCGAATTCACCCCCAAGGAATCGAATCGCGCGATTTCCTGGGTCGTTCGCGCCGTCGACAAACAGGGGCTTTCGGGCCGCAAAGACGTGATGCTCCCCATCAGCATATGGAGCGACAACTTTCTCGTGCGGACCGACCGGGCCGTCTACACCGGCGGGCAGACGATGCACGTGGCCGCGACGGGCCGCGGAGACGAGCCGGTCTTTATCGATCTGTTGAAGGATGGCCAAACAGTCGTGACCGACGCGATCGCCATGCCGAACGGGCGCGGCGAATACGCGTTCGATCTGCCGCCCGACCTGTTCGGCACCGTCGAATTGTGCGCGTACCGCTTCCGCCGCGAAGGGCGACCGCTCAAGAAAACGCGGGTGCTCTACGTGCGGCAGGCCGACAGGCTGCAGATTCGGGCGACCGCCGAGCACAAGGAATATCGGCCGGGGCAGAAGGCGGCCGTGCATTTGCAATTGGTCGATAGCGCCGGCCGGCCGACGCCCGGGGCGATCAGCCTGACGGCCGTCGATGAAGCGGTCTACTCCGTCCTCAATCAGGTGATGTCGGACGAACAGTCGACATTCACGCTCGACGAAAAATTGCTCAAGCCGGTGCACGCAGTTCAAGCGTGGTCGCCGGTCGCGGCGGAGCCGACGGCGGATCGCAACCGTTTCGAGCAGGCCCTGTTTGCCCGCACGGCCGATTTGTCTCCCGGCACTCCCGAATTCGACTCGTTCGGAGTGACCAGTCAAGAATCGTCGGGCGTGCATTCGCTGGCGGCATCCACCTATCCCGAAAAAGCGGCGGAAGCGCAAAGTCGACGAATCGCGGGACTCGAACTCGTTTACAGTCTTTGGACCATCGGCGGCGTTCTCGTCCTGTGCGGGCTGCTAGCTTACGTCTATTTCGTAATCCTGGCTGATCTTCCCGGCCTGCGGGCCGTGGCGGTTGGCAGCGCGACTTGCGTGTTGCTTTTGACGGTGGCCGTTTGGCAGATGTCGACTGTGGCGGTGCGCGAACGGATCCAGATGCGATGGGAATCGGGCACAGGCGAGGGTCAAATGAGGATGCTCAAGTCCGCAATGAGCGCCGCTCCAGTCGAGATGGAAAAATCCTTGGTCGACGACGCTGACTCGCTGAGAGAGCTCGGACTGCCACGCCCGCAGGGCAAGAGTGGCGGGGAAACAGCAAACGACGGCAAGTCAACCGTCGCTCCCCCGCGCATGCGCCAATGGTTCCCCGAGACGTTGCTCTGGCGGCCCGAGATCATCACCGATGATCGAGGCGAGGCTCACATCGATGTCGATCTGGCCGATTCGATTACGACCTGGCGACTGACCGCTAGCGCCGTTTCGGCCGAAGGGCAATTGGGTTCGTCGCAGTCGGCTGTGCGGGTCTTTCAGCCGTTCTTTGTCGATGTGAATCTGCCCGTTGCCCTTTTACGCGGCGATGAAGTCAGCGTGCCGGTCGTTGTGCACAACCATCTCGACAAGCCGCAGACGGTGGCGCTCACGGTCGACGACGCGGCCTGGTTCGAGCGACTTGGGCCGGCTCAGCAATCGGTCGCGCTGGGGCCGCGCGAGGTGAAATCGGCCACCTATCGGCTCCGCGTGCGGAAGATCGGCGACTATCATCTGCAGGTCGCCGCCTTCGGCAGCGGCGTGGCTGATGCTGTCAAACGGCCGATCACCGTCGTTCCCGACGGCCGCCGCGTCGAGCGCGTCGTCAACGGCACGCTCGGGCAGCCGAAGGCGATCGACCTCGAGCGGCCGGCCGAGGCCATCGACGGCAGCCGCCGCACGATCCTCAAAATCTATCCGTCGAGCTTCAGCCAGCTCGTCGAGGGGCTCGACGCGATCTTTCAGATGCCGTACGGCTGCTTCGAGCAGACGTCGTCGACAACCTACCCCAATCTGCTGGCCCTCGACTATCTCCGTCGCACCAAAACGAGCGCCCCGGCCATCGAAGCAAAGGCGCAGCAATACCTGCATCTGGGTTATCAGCGGCTGTTGAGTTTCGAGATCCCCGGCGGCGGCTTCGAGTGGTTCGGCCATCCGCCGGCCAATCGCGTGCTCACCGCGTACGGCCTGATGGAATTCGAAGAGATGGCCCGCGTGCGCGACGTCGATCCCGAGATCATCATGCGAACAGAGCAGTGGCTCCTCAGCCAGCAGGCGGCCGACGGCTCGTGGACCCCCGAGTCGCACGGGCTCGAAGGCGACCCCACCCGCGGACAAGGCGACGATGCGCGCCTGAGCACGACGGCCTACATCGCCTGGGCCGTCTTCAAGCGCGGCCTCGTTTCCTATCAGGCGAATCAGTCGCTGCGCTATTTGCAGGGGCATCCGGCCAACTCGATCGACGATCCGTATACGCTGGCCCTCGTCGCGAACGCGATTTTGACCATCGAACCGGGCGGAGCCAGCGCCGCGCCCTATCTCGATCGCCTCAATTCGCTCCGCCGCGAGTCCAACGACGGCAAGCAAAGCTGGTGGCAACAAGGGCCGGCCCGTCACACGATGTTCTACGGCGGCGGACGCAGCGGGGACGTCGAGACGACGGCCCTGGCGACGCTGGCCTTCCTCACCGCCAATCGCAACCCGGACGCCATCCGCGGTGCGCTCGCCTGGATCGTCCTGCAAAAAGAGGGCTCGGGCACGTGGGGATCGACGCAGGCCACGGTCCTCGCTCTCAAAGCGCTGATCGGAGGGACCGGCAAAACGCTCGGCGGCGACGTGACTCGCCGCATTCTACTCTCGCTCGACGGCAAACCGCTCCCCGAAATCGTGATCCCCGCCGACCAGTGCGAAGTCGTACGGCAAATCGACCTGACCGACCGTCTGGGAACCGTTCGCCAGACGCTGCAACTCACCGACGCCAGCGGGAACGCTGCCGGCTTCCAATTGGTTTCGTCGTACTACGCTCCCGACACATCGTTCAAACCTCACGCAGGCGACCTCGCCGTCAACGTGAACTACGACCGCCAGAAACTCCCGCTCAACGGCACGTTGACCGCCACGGCCACCGTCGAGAACAAATCCGAGCGGACGGCCCCGATGGTCCTCGTCGAGCTACCCATCCCCGCCGGCTTCGCGCTCGACACGGAGGGCTTCTCCAAGCTCGTCGAGAAGGGCGCAATCGCCAAGTTCCAGATCGGCCCGCGAACGACGACGATCTACTTACGCGCCATCAAGGACAAGTCTGTCGTCACGCTGCAATACCGCATGCAAGCGACAATGCCCGCGACGCTCACCGTCCCACCGGCCGTCGCCTACGAGTACTACAACGCGGAGAAACGAGCCACGAGCCAGCCGGTCCAGATCGTCGTCGATGCCGCGGGATAAGCCGATCGCCCAACGTAGGGCAAGCTGCCAGCTTGCCGAAACAAATCCCCACTCTCGATTTCAAGTCCCCGAGCCGCAACCTCCGAGTCGAGCTGGCGAGCCGATGTCACCGGGGCAGCCTGATCAAATCGGGTGCCACGCCCCACGGCTTTGCGTGGGCGTGTCTTCGAGCGTCAAACGGATTCGCACGCCCACGCAAAGCCGTGGGGCGTGGCACCCGGAACAGGCCTAATGGTGCTGGGTCGCACTTCGAGCGCGAAATGGCAAGCTGGCAGCTTGCCCTACGTTTGGGTCGTGGCCTCAGACACCATCCGCTAACCCGTCACGTTTGCATGATCCCGATGAGTCACCGCGGATCGGCCGATCGGGGTCGGGCTGAGGGGCGTCCCCTCGTTTTCAAAGGCGACGTCTTTGGCCTCCTCGTCTCGGTGCACTTGCCACCAGCGGGCGGCGTCCGCGTAGGTCCAGCGGCCGCCAACGGAGCACGCGGCGAGTGCTTCGCCCAAAGCGCTCGCGGATTGGAAACGCTGATTCGGCTCTTTGGCGAGGCAGCGGAGCACGAGCGCCTCGACGTCCAACGGCACCGATTTCACGAGTTGTGACGGCGGCACGACCGGGTCGCGAGCGTGGGCGATCATGATTTCGTAGGCCGACGGGCCTACGAACGGGGGCCGCCCGGTGAGCAGGAAATAGGCCACGCCGCCCAGTGAATAGACGTCCGCCCGGGCATCGGGCGTCTCGCCGCCGAATTGTTCCGGCGCCATATAGAGAGGCGAGCCGACCACCGTCTCCTGCCGCGACAGCGTCAGGTCGTCTGGCCGGGCCACCGCTTTCACGAGGCCGAAGTCGAGCAGTTTGACGAAATCGTACCGCCCGCCACGCCGCGCGGCGAAGATGTTGCCCGGCTTGAGGTCGCGGTGGATGAGACCGTTCGCGTGGGCCTCTTCGAGCGCCTCGCAGACTTGCGACAGCAGAAAGACGACACGCGGAGCAGGCAGCGGACCGTGGCGGTCGACAAGCCCTTCGAGGCTCAGGCCCCAGAGATATTCCATGACGTAGTAAAACGTGCCGTCGCCGGCGCGGCCGTAGTCGTAAATCTCGACGGTGTGCGGATGCGAAAGCTCGGCCGTCGCGCGGACCTCGCGCTCGAACCGGGCGAGAGTGACGGGGTCGGTATCGCTTCCCGGCCGGATCCGCTTGAGAGCACACGGGCGTTTGAGCAGCGTGTGCTCGGCCAGGTAGACCTCGCCCATGCCGCCAGCGCCGATTTTCTCCTTGAGCCGATATTGCCCGAAACGCCTCGCGACCGCCGCGTCGTGTTGCAGTTGTTGCAGACGATACGAAAGGAAGATGATCGATCCGCCGCAGGTTGCCAACGTCATGAGGATCAGCGTGACCATCTTCGCGTTGACGACTTCCGCGAAGGCCGGGATCTCGTACCGCTCGTAAAACAGAACCAGAGCGGGAATCACCAGCAGCGTCGATACGGCCAGTGCAATCCGCCGCCAGGAACCGGGGTAGAGATTGCCGTAGATAAACGCGATCACGCAAAACCACATCATGCCGGTCATCAGATCGAAGATCACCCAGGGCATCTCGCCGAACCGCAGGTTGAGCCGGGTGGTGAAATGCATCGTCACGGCAAAGAACCAGGCGGCCCCGCCGAACATCAGCAACTGCACCCCTTCCAGGAGCGCGCAACTGGGAGTTTTGACGAGGCTGAGAATTGCGGCCGACGTTCCCAAAGCCAGAAAGACCACGCCCCAATTGCAGCGCATGCCGATGTCGACCCCCTCGGCCAACGCCTGGCGGAGGAAGAACGCCGCGAAAGAGACGAGCATGATGCCGCACACCATCCGCAAACGCAGGCGGAGCGTGCCCAGTCTCTCATCGTCGGCCTTGGGCGCATCGGCTTCCACCAGCGCAACCCGGCCGCGGAGGCTCGAATCCGGCAGGTCGGAGGAAACCGAGTAGACGATCGTTTCAGCCAGATTGTCTTGTTGCGGCATCGAAGGCCCGCCCGGTGACGACGACCGATGATCTGCGAGGGGCTGACCCTGATCGTAGCCCACAAGTGCCGAATCCGCCATGAGTTGGAGTTTCGCTGAGGGTTTCAAGACGTTCTCTCCGGTGGAGACGCACGCACGATGGGTCCCAAATGTTATTCGTCGATTGCGACGGAAACTTACGAAGTTTTCCTGGAGGATGGACCCAACGTAGGGCAAGCTGCCAGCTTGCCGAAACGCATCCCCACTCTCGCGTCCAAGCTGCCGAACCGCACGTGCGGAAACGATCCGCCGAGCCGATGATCCACGGGCCGGCTGGCACTCGTGCCGCATACTCACTGGGTGCGAACCGTGAAATGGCAAGCTGGCAGCTCGCCCTACGTTTGCCGAGAACGGCCGCGGGGCTCACAGTGCCTTGGACATCACGATCGAATGGCATTCAACGCCAGGCTTCACGAGGTGCGCCCCGGTGAACGGCTCGCGGGCGGTCTCGAAATAGCCGAGCTTGTTGTAGAACGGCACGAGTTCCGCCCGCGGGCTCAAGACGGCGATGTCCATGTGCCGGCAACCGCAATCGCGACAGTGGCTTTCGGCCGCTTCCACCATCACCCGGCCGAGCCCGAAGCCTTGCCGTTCGGGATCGACGGCCAGCATGCCGAAGTACCCGCGGTGGCCGCGCAGCTCGACGTAAATCGACGCCATCACCTGGCCCGCATCGTCTTCGACGATCAGGAAGTTGCCTTTCTGCATGAGTTCGGCCATTTGCGGGTCGTCAGTGCGCGGCCCCTCGATGAAGCTCTCAATCGCGAACGCCGCATTGACGACGGGAATGATCCGCTGCCTGTCGGCGACTGTCGCGACTCGAATGGATTTCGACCTGTCAGACATCAAGTCCCATCATAAAAGGCGGTTTGAAAAGGAGGAAACAGAAGACAAGCTCCCGAACCGCAGGTGCGGAAACGAGCCGATGACCCGCGGGCCGGCCGGCACTCGTACCGCATACTCACCGGGTGCGACCGTGAAATGGCAAGCTGGCAGCTCGCCCTACGTTTGCCGAAAACGGCGCGGCGCTCACAGTGCCTTGGACATCACGATCGAATGGCATTCAACGCCAGGCTTCACGAGGTGTCGCGATGAGGGTGCGCCGCGTCCCGATTCGCCGGTAAGATACGGCGGTGAGTTAACCCCGCGCGTCGAGTTTGGCCCATGACTGTCGAAACCAAGCAGCGTTCCGCCGGCGTGGATTGGTTCCGCGCTCTGACACTTTTGGAACGCCGGGATCTCCTGCGGCAGGCCGGATTCGCAGCGCCTGCCGACCCATCGACAATCGAGCTGGCCCAACGACGGTTGGACCGTTGGCGGTCCGAGTCGGCCTTCCGGAAAGACCCGGCTCGTTTTCAGGAACGCCTGCAGCACGACGATCTTTCCGAAGAGACGTTTCGTCGGCTGCTCGTTTCGTCGGCTGCCGATTGCGCACCGTTGAACCGGTCCGCGCCTGCCTGGTGGGCCAACTTGGTGGACGCCTATCAGCTCGGCCCCGCGAGTCCTGCCGACAACTGGGACAGAATCGACGGACTCAAACTCAAGAAATCGCCCGTCGGCGGTTTCCTGATCGCCGTCGAGCCGCTGATCCGTCGAGCTCGGGCGCACGTCCTCGAGGTGTTGAAACCTCGACTCGCCGGCCTTCGCAGCGGGGCTGCGCTTCCTTTGGACCCGGCCACGCTGGGCGATGTCTTGCTTGAAGATTTGCGCTCCCGGTTGTTGGTGATGATCACGCGCACGTTGGTTATGGAGTTGAATGTCGCCCGTTTGGAAGGTCGGTTGGAGGGCGCGACTCCCGAAGAGCGATTCAACAGTTTCGTGCACCAGCTTGCGGACCCCGCGGTTGCTCTGGCCTTGTTTCACGAATATCCGGTCCTCGGACGCCAGGTGATGACGGCCCTCGATCAATGGTCCGCGGTGACAGTGGAATGGGTCCGCCACCTGGCCGATGATTGGCCCCTCATTCGTGCGACATACTTCCCGACCGGCGATCCCGGCGTCTTGGTCAAACTGGTCGCCGGCGCGGGCGACCGCCATCGTGGCGGGCATTCCGTCCACATCGCCACGTTCGCCAACGGAGCGCGACTGGTCTACAAGCCGCGTTCCCTGGCTGTCGATTGCCACTTCCAGGAACTTTTGGATTGGGTCAACGCCCACGAGGCCCCCGTCCCCTTTCGCACGATCCGCCTGCTGGACCGCGGAACTTATGGCTGGGTGGAGTTCATCTCCGCGGCGACTTGTTCCACGCCCGACGCAGTCGGTCGGTTCTACCAGCGGCAAGGCGGCTACCTGGCGTTGCTCTACGCCCTGCGCGCCACCGATTTTCATTTCGAGAATCTGATCGCCGCCGGTGAGCATCCGGTCCTCATCGACCTCGAATCGCTGTTCCACCCCAACGTGGCGCCCGCCCAATCCGGCCGGCTCGACGCGCCGGCAATTCACGCGATGCTTGAGTCCGTGTTGCGCATCGGCTTGCTTCCCTTCCGCATGGGCGCCGATGGCAACGCGGAAGGGGCCGAGATTAGCGGTATGGGGGTGCGCCCGGCCAGTTGACGCCTCACCCGGTTGCTGCCTGGGAGGACGCCGGAACCGACGAAATGCACTTCGTCCACAAACGCCTGGCGATGCCCGCGGAACGCAATCGGCCGTCGCTCAACGGCGCCGACGTCGATCCACTGCACTACGGCGACGAGATCGTCAGCGGCTTTCGCTGGATGTACCGCCTTCTGGAGCGGCGGCGTGATCGCTTCCTGGCAAAGGACGGACCCTTGGCACGTTTCGCCGGAGATTCCGTCCGCTGTTTCCTGCGACCGACCGAGAGCTACGGCGTCGCATTGACCGAGAGCTTCCATCCGAACTTGCTCCGCAACGCGCTCGATCGCGATCGCCTGTTGGACTTTTTATGGATCCACGTCGACGCCAGCCCGGCCCTGCGAAAAGTGATTTCGCATGAGCGAGACGACCTGTTGAAAGGCGACGTTCCCGTCTTCACCACCCGACCGGACTCCCGCGATTTGTGGAGCAGTTCGGGTGCGCGGATCGCGGACTGTTTCCCCGCATCGGGTCTCGACCTGGCCCGCGCCTGTGTGCGGCGACTTGCCGACGAAGACCTGGAGCGCCAGGTCTGGTTTATCCGCTCGGCCCTGACGGCCCTGACCTTGGGTGCCGATGCCGCGATCCCAAAACGGGCTGCGATCGCCCCTGCGACGATTGTGCCCGGACTGAATCCTGAGAGCTATTTGGCCGCGGCCAAGGCGGTCGCCTCCCGCTTGCAGGCGCTGGCTCTCCGCGAGCAGGGTGAAGTCGGCTGGATCGGCTTGACCGCGCTCAACGACGAGTTCTGGTCGCTCGCTCCGGCGGGCCTCGGCCTCTACGACGGCCTCGCCGGGATTGGCCTCTTCTTTCTCTACCTCGGCGCAGTGACTCGGGAGGAGAGCCACAGGTCTTTCGCTCTCGAAATCGTCCAGACCGTCGAGCGTCACCTTGACGACGCGTTGACCGACGACAAAGTCCTGTTGGGAGCATTCGGCCAGCTCGGCGGCACAATTTATTTCCTGAGCCACGCGGGCGCCGCGTTGGATCGACCCGATCTGCTGGAACGCGCCGAAGAGTTGGCGACCTCCGCACGCGGCTCGATCCCGCAGGACAACCATCTGGACATCATTGCCGGCGCGGCTGGATTCCTGGCGAGCCTGTTGGTCCTGCACCATTGTCGTCCGAGAGCGGCAATCGTCGAGGCGGCGATCGCCTGCGGGGATCACTTATTAGCCAAGGCAGAGCCCATGCCGCACGGAATCGGCTGGCCGGCCCCCTTCGCAAGCGACGGACCGCTGACCGGTTTCTCGCACGGAGCCGCCGGCATTTCCTGGACCCTGGCCGAGTTGGCGACGCTGACGGGCGAATCGCGTTTTCGCAACGCGGCCGCAAAAGGCCTGGCTTACGAACGCAGCCTGTTCAACGCCGACGCGGGTAATTGGCCCGATCTCAGGCGCTGGCGCGGCGAGCGCGATGCCGACGCGTCGCATTTATCCAACGCCTGGTGTCACGGAGCACCGGGGATCGGCCTCGCCCGCTTGCTCATCCGTGGCCATCTGCAGGACGACCAAATCGACGCCGAAATTGACGCCGCCGTCCGCAGCACTCTCGCGAAAGGCTTCGGCACGAATCACAGCCTCTGCCACGGCGACCTGGGCAACCTCGATTTCTTGGCGCTTGCCGCAAAGGATGCGAACGATGCCTCCCTCGCCGCACAGGTCGACAAGCTGGCCGCGAGAATTCTGGCGAGCATGGCTCGCGACGGCTGGATTTGCGGCTCGCCCCAAGGAGTCGAAACGCCGGGCCTGATGGTGGGCTTGGCCGGCCTCGGCTATGGCTGCTTGCGCTTGGCCGAACCGACGCTTGTTCCATCGGTGTTGGCCCTGGCGCCGCCGGTCGTCCCATGCAGAAGTGCGCCCGGGCCTTGAGTCGGCTTCTTGACTGTCGCACGGCCAATGGATAGCGTAAAGCCCCCATCTCAATCTTCTTGCACTCCGATCATTCCACCCGAAGGAGCATCCGATGTCCGTGGATCACATCATTCGCGCCTGGAAGGACGAAGAGTACTTCACCGGATTGTCCGACGCCGATCGCGCCGAAATTCCCGCCAGTCCCGCAGGCTCGGTGGCCACCGCCGTGCTCGAGCGCCACGAAGTGTCTGCCGGCACACTCAGGTTCTGCTCTGTCTTCCCCGTGTGCCCGTCCTATCAACCTGTTTGCCGAACCG
This sequence comes from uncultured Planctomycetaceae bacterium, assembly GCA_963752185.1. GTDB lineage: Bacteria > Planctomycetota > Planctomycetia > Planctomycetales > Planctomycetaceae > DASPSM01. The sequence goes on from CAVVXK010000003.1 coordinate 205,593, forward strand.
GGTCGGACGAGTAACAGAGCGGTTTCCCCCGCTCGTGGTCATCACCTCGTCTCCCTACAGGCAAGAATTCAATTTCCTTCGACGACGCCGGGCTGCCGCAAGTCGCTACTTGCCGCCCGGCGTTTTCCGTTTTGCCAAGAGCGTTTCCGCTTCTCGGGGCCAGCGCCTGCCGCTCATGCCATGCGACGACGGGCCGAAACGTCTCATAAAATTTGAACCGGCGAGTGGGATTCAATCGACGAGCGGTCACGATTACGGCAAATAGCGGCCGGCAAAGCCGTTGATGTTGAGTCCCACGCGGCCGGGAAGGTGCTGGCAGGCAATCGCAGCCATCCGGTCGCAGTAGGCAAGGTCGAGCGAGTCGGAGTCAATTTCGCGCATGGCAGTGGGGAGCGGCGTGCGGGATGTGCGGCTGCCGTCGGTTGAGCCGTCGACATAGATCGAGGCGATCACACGCCCCACTTCATCCTTGAGCACAGTGTCGTCCTTGAGAATCAGGAATTTGCCGGTCTGCATAAGCTGGGCCATGTCCTGTTGGTCGGTGCGCAGGACCTCGAAGAAGTCTTCGACCGCGAAGGCCGCATTCACGACCGGTACGATGCGATCCCGATCGGCGGCCGTCGCCATGCGAATGGATTTCGACCTGTCAGACATCAAATCTCGTGAGAAAAAGCGCTTCGGTATTTGAGCATTGTTCGCCGAATCGATTGCCGTCCCATTTGTTTCTCCTCGGGGCATTTCAGTCGCTCGACGGTCCTCGTTGAGTTGATGCGGCAGTCGGCTGGGTTATCGGCATCCGTGCAATTGCGCTTACGAACAAGAGCACACCCGCGGCGAATCCACCCATGAAAGCGCCAAAAGTGTATTGCTCCGGATAAAGGACACGGCTCATCACCTCTGCAACCATCAGAATCGGCCAAGGCGCCGCGAATACCAATGGCCGCACAAAACCCCCGAAACGCCTCATGGCGACGATAAGTGCGAAGCCCAGCGAACAACTGACGATAAACTCAACCAGCCAACGTGGGCGCTCCGGTGCGGGAAGCAGCCATAGCATCGCACCCAGGATTGACGCCTCGACGAGCAAGCCAATGATCAGCCGTTTTGGCCGGACGCGAGCCCGAGCAAAGACTTTGACAGCGAGTTCTCCGGGATGCTTGTTCTCGTACTCCCGAACGACGCGACCAACATATGCGTTGGCTTCCGGGAGCGAAGCCCCCATGGCTTTGCGATACATTTTTATGGCCCCAATCATTTCACATGCGATCACCGCCTCACGTATGGCGTTTTCGTCTTCGGGAGAGAGCGCCCCGCGCTTGAGCCGTACGCTTTCCCTTTGCCGTCCCGAACGACGGCCAGAAGTGCCGAGATACTGGACCAAAACAGGAGATAGATGAGAGACAAATCGCCGGCAACGCGCCTTCCTTCCCAGACGTAGGCCTGCGCGATCATGGCGAGCACGATGAAGCCGCAGATCGTACCGATGCCTCCGAGGAGAGCGAGCACGAGCTTTTTCCGTCCGCTCAGGGGCTGCGGCGTCGAGACGAGATCTGTAAATGGCTCGCGACGCTGCCATAAACTTCGGTTGGCCCAGGGGTGACGCGACAGCAGCACGACGAAAGTCAAGAAAAAGAACAACGGTGCAAATGCATCTGCGACCTCCAATCGCTCGATATACGGGCCGGGCGCGCGGACATAGTCGGGATGCGTTTGCAGCCAGAGCAGGTAACGGGTCTCCTCCCACAGCCCGAAGGAAACGAGAACCAGCCCAATCACTAACAGCGACGCCACTCCCGTGATCACCCACGGGTGTCGGCGGGCCCAAAATGTCGCGCGGCGCGCGAGGCTGATCGGCCGGGCATGGATCGGCTCGTGGTTGAGGAACCGGCCCAATTCCTCGGCCAGATCCCGCGCCGAGTGATAGCGCCGCTGGGGCTGTTTTTCCAGACATTTGAGACAGATCGTCTCCAAGTTGCGCGGCACGTCCGGATTCAACTTTCGCGGTGACGCGGGCGGCGTCTGCAGGACCTGGCAAATCGTTTCCCAGGGAGTGGCGGCGGCAAATGGCGGACGTCCGGTCAGCAATTCGTAGAGAATGGCTCCAATCGAGTAAACATCGCTGTGAGGTCCGATCTCTGCAGGCTGCGATGCCGCTTGTTCCGGCGGCATGTAGCTGGGGCTGCCCAGAACATCGCCGGTCCGCGTCAGGCCGCTATCGGCTTCGACGCGTTTCGCCAGGCCAAAGTCGGTGATTCGCGGACGGTCGTCGGCGTCGATCAGTACGTTCTGCGGTTTCAGATCGCGGTGCAGCGTGCCGCGCTGATGGGCAAAGTGGATGGCTTCGGCGATGGTCTTCACGTACGAGGCGGCCCGCTCGGCCGGCAGCGGATTGCCGCGGACGATTTCGGCGAGGTTTTTGCCGACGACGTAATCCATCGAAAAGTATTGCTTGCCCTCGTGCTCGCCGACTTCGTGGATGGCCACGATATTCGGATGCTGCAAGTTGGCAGCCGCCTCGGCCTCCGCGCGAAAGCGTTGCCGCGCCTCGGGAGTCGCCAGCTCGCCGGCCAGGATCATCTTGAGCGCGACGGGCCGGTTGAGACTTATCTGCCGCGCCTTGTAAACGACACCCATGCCGCCACGGGCGATTTCCTCCAACAGCTCGTAGTCGCCGAAATAGCGGACCATGTTTTTTGGACCCGGCTCCGGCGACTCACATGGCGGGAGCGTGAGTGCGTCGGCCAATGGCGCGGCGGCCCGCCGGAAGCGATCATGATCGGCGAAGAAAGCAGTCAGTTCGTTCGCAAGGTCGACATGCCCGGCCAAGAGCGCTGCCCGGTCCGGCAATTCACCTCGCTCGATCGAGCGCAGGTAATCCGCGACGATTTCGTTGACACGCTTGTCCTTTGTGGAGCTTTCCGAATCGGAGGCCGACATCGTTACGTCTCCACGGGAAAGTGCTGGCGAAGACTTTGCATCCCGCGTTTGATCAAGCCGGCGACAGCAACCGGAGTACGTCCAAGGTGTTCGCCGACTTCGTCCAATGTCCAACCGTCGAAGTGGTGCAGCGTGATGGCCCGGGATTGAGCCTCCGGAAGCTCGGCCAAGGCGCCCGCAAGCTGGATCGCTTGCTCGGTCGCGATCGCTCCCTGGCTCGGAGACGCCTGTTTTGCGGCCAGCCAGGAGCCCAGGCGTGAGGCCGATTGTTCGAGCGCCGCCTCGATCGAGTGCTCGCGCCGCACGTCGCGTTTTTGACGCTTGAGATCCCGGAACGCATTGGCCAATTGATGGGCCAGGATTTGTCGCAGCCAACCGGCCTTTTCGGCCTCACTTTGTCCACGGTATTGATCCCACCCCTCGATCGCTTTGACAAGCGTCTGCTGCACGATGTCCGACGCCTCGACTTTGGCTTGCAACCGCCGATCGAGTTGCAGCCGGGCGAGCAAGTGCAGGTAAGCCCGATACTTTTCGACCGCCTGCGAATCGTCGGAAATCGGCTGGTCCACGTCGTCCTCCTACCGCTCAAGGCACCGACAGCCGGCGGATGGGGCGCGCAAAAATGCGAATTGGACGAAAATTCCCAATCCGGCGCACAGAGTCCTAGAACTCAAGAAGCGAAGACATGTGCCACCCCCTTGCACACTTTGGGCGCTGAAGGTTCTGACCCATCTTCAACAGCCGGCACCGAAGAAGCAAAGTTTTTGTCGCGAAAACACTGCGATTTGGTCGACGGGCCAGCATGCCGAAGTATCCGCGCTCGCCGCGCAGCTCGACATAGATCGAGGCGTTCACACGCCCCACTTCATCCTTGAGCACAGTGTCGTCTTCGAGAATCAGGAACGTGCCAGTCTGCATGAGCTCGGCCATGTCCTGTTGGTCGGTGCGCGGGACCTCGAAGAAGTCTTCGACCGCAAACGCCGCATTCACAACCGGGATGATGCGATCCCGATCAGCGGCCGTCGCAATGCAGATGAACGTGGAACCGTCAGACATCGACTCACCGCCCGGCCTCACGAGATGCGCCCCTGAAACGGCTCGAAATTGCCGCGATTGTTGTGAAACCGCAACCATCGCCGCAGAGAAGTTGCCCACGACTCATCGCGACCCTCGCCAAGTCGCCGGGTAACTCGCCTCCAGATCAAAATCGGGCCAGTTCTGCTGAATCCATGCTGCAGCGTCGTGCAGACTGTGAAACCGACGCGGCGGGGGCGGATCGCTGGCGGGCTTTTTCCCGTCAGTCGCCTCCGGCTTTAGAAACACGGGTTTGCCGTCGTGGAAGACGAGTTCCTCAAAGCGATTCAAAAGAGCTTCTCGCTGGTTAGCGACGCAGGCGGGATGCGAGAGGAGTTTCGCCAATGAACGCGGGGACCTTATGGATCTTGCCAACACGATCGAATGGGTCATCGGGATGGCTTTACCAGCAGGGGCGACGTAGATGAAATTACCGGAGCTACAGAAGTCAAGGATGTCTGCCGTGGCAGTCGTCGAAAGATTGTCGCGGGCCGCTGGGTCCAATCGCGGCGCGAGCGCGACGAGCGCCGACCATCCTAAATCGTCGAGTGCGCCGGTCGTCAATTTCTCCAAGCCAGCGATCAGGGTCGCCCACGCACGCATAACTTGTGGCGGTTCCAGTCGCGGCGCCAGCGCAGCGAGTCCAGCGATCGCCTCCCAACGCGCGCTATTGTCCCATGGGTTCTGCAAAGCCAAGATCAGGGCGTCCGCGGCACGCTTGGTTTGTGCTGGTTCCAGGCGTGCCGCCAGCAGCGAGAGTGCAAGGTTCGCCTCGAAAAGTACATTATTGTCGGTTCGTTTTTGCAAAATCACGATCAGGGCGTCCGCGACAAGCTTGGCTTGTGCTGGTTTCAGGTGCGCCGCCAGCGTCTCTAATCCAATGATCTTCCAAACGACCTGGGTGTCCGTTGATTTTTCCAACGACGCCACCAGCGCGTTCGCGGCAAGCTCGAGCTGAGCCGGCTCTAGCCGCGGAGCTAGCGAATTTAGAGCAAAAGTCACCGCATCAAGCACGTCACGGTTCGTCGATTTCTCCTCTAGGGCGATCAGAGAGTTGAGGATGCTTTGAACCCCCGCCGAATTGAGGCTCGGCGCCAGTGCTTCGAGTCCAGTTTTCGCTAAACGAAGGACCTCGGCATCCGTTGTTTTTTCCAACGTCCCCATCAAGATATTCGCGGCACGCGCGATCTGTGCAGCTTTCAGCCGCGGTGCTAGCGCAGCCAATACATCGCCCTCCCAGAAGATCGCCTTACCTTTCGTTGATTTCTCCAGCATCGCGATCAGGGAATCCCCGGCGAGCTTGACCTGCCCTGGTTCCATCCGTAACGCCAGGGCCACAAGCGCGGCCCGCGTCTGTGCTGCTAGCATGCCCTCCTCGTCATGGTGCTTCTCCAGCATCGCGATCAGGGCACCCCAGGCATGGGCGGCCTCTGCTGGCTCGAGACGCGAAGCTAACTCCAGTCCATTGCTAACCGCAAGAAGTGCACTATCGTCCGTTGATTTCTCGATCACCCCAATCAGGGCGTCGGAAGCACTCTTCAGCTCTGCTGGTTCCAGCCGCGGCGCGATCGCAATTAATCCATTACTCGCGACTCGAAGCACGTCAGCTTTCGTCCGATCTTTTAGCGTCCGGATCAGCGCAGATGCAGCACGTTTCAAGTCCGCTGCTTCCAATCGGGCCGCTAACGCAATGAGTCCGTTGGCCGCCGCACCAAGCGCATAGTCGTTCGTTGAATTCTCTAGAGTCCGGATCAGTGCATCCGCAAGACCCTTCAACTCCGATGGTTCCAGCCTGGGCGCTAGCGCCATCAGCTGATAATGGGCCACATGCATCTTGTAAGGGTCCCTTGATTTCTCCAGAATCGCGGGCAGGGCATTGCAGGCGCGCTTGATCTCTGCAGGTTCGAGCCGCGCCGCCAGTGCTTCTAACAGCCCTTTTATCGGCACGTCGGTCGCACGTCGGGTCGGACCGCTCCATACGCGAAAGTTCGCGATGAAGGCATCCCACGCACGCTCCGCCTGTGCTGGCTCCAGCCGCGGCGCCAGCGCCGTCAATCCGCTGTTGAACGCTTCATGCACATTGGTGTAATTCGACCTCTCTAGCATCGCGGTCAGGGCGTCCGCGGCACGCCTGACCTGTGCCGGTCGCAGTCGCGGCGCCAGGCCTGGCAATACGCCACACAAACTCCCCTGCACTTCGTCATTCGTCGATGTTTCGAGGATCGCGATCAACGGATCGAGATCCAATTGAGCACTATGGTGTGGATCGCTGCGATCGGTTGCAAAACCCAAAAACTCGCCAAATCGATCGAGAGACTTGTTCTTTGATTCACTGAGGTAACTACAGCTCTCCGCCCACGCGGGGAGGTCGGAGGAACCGAGCCCCAATGCCAGCCAGCAAGCAGCCACACGGATTCGTGGGTCGGCTGCCAGATCGCGCTGCTTGGCGGACAGAAGCTGTATCGCCTTCGCGCGGCGGTTTGAACTGAGCCCGATACAGGCTTGAAACACGCGCTCCGCGCGTCGTGCGACTCGTAATGCGGTTTCAGGATTCTCGAAAGCGATTTCGAGCACGCGCATTTTCAACGGAGATTCCTTGATCGCCGACCAATCGACGAAGCTGCGCAGCTCGGCGGTCTCAATGCCTTGGGCCGAGAACCCAATCGGGCGCAGTAAACCGTTCGCCAGCTGCTGCTCGGCCCGGTCTCTTTCGGTTTCAGCGCGTTTTCGTTCGGCCTCGGCTTGGGCGAGTCTCTCTTGGGCGGTTCTCATTGCTCCGGCGGCGAATCCTTGCGCTTTCTCTTTTGCGTCGCGCTCACTTGTCATTTGAACGAGTGCAATGGCCGTCGCTTTTTCGGCCCGTGTCGCGCGGAAAAGACCCCACGTCGTTCCCGCGATGCCAATCACAAGCGCGGCTGCGACCGCCGCCAGGCCAATGACCGGTGCGCGGTGCTTGCGAGCGAATTTCCGCAAGCGATACATCGAACTCGGCGGACATGCCTCAACGGGTTCGTCGGCCAGGTAACGCCCCAGGTCGTGGGCCAAGCCGTTGGCCGTTTCGTAGCGGCGCGCGCGATCCTTCTCGAGGCACTTCATCACGATCCAATCCAGCTCGCCCCGCATCAGCTTCGCCAGCTTGGTCGGCTCCGTCTTCCGGGTCGCGGCAATACTTGCCAGAGCGTCGGAGGTACTCAGTCGCGTGCTTGGTCGCAGCGGCTCTTCTTCGCGAATGATTCGCAAGACTTCGAACAGCGCGCTTGGCCCAGCCGCTTGCGGTCGATGGGCGTCGTTCCCGTTAGCAGTTCGTAGAGCAGCACCCCCAATGCATACACGTCGGAGCGGGTGTCGATGTCGAGTTGATTGAGTTGGGCCTGCTCGGGCGACATGTACTCCGGCGTGCCGACGATGCCGCCAAACGACGTCATCAGGCTGGCGTCGGTGAGTTGCTGCCCGGTGGCTTTGGCCACGCCGAAGTCGATCACCTTCGGCACCGGGCGGTCGTCATAGAGGGCCACCAGCACATTGGTCGGCTTGATATCGCGATGGATGATCCCCTTCTGGTGCGCGTGCTGGATGGCGTTGCAGACGGGAATGAACAGCTCCAATCGCTCGCGCGGCGAGAGCTGCCGCTCGTCGCAGAAGCGGGTGATCGGCACCCCCTTCACCAGCTCCATCACGAAGAAGGGTCGGCCCGAGTCGGTCGTGCCCGCGTCCAGCACCTTGGCGATATTGGGATGATCCATCAGCGCCAGCGCCTGCCGCTCGGCCTCGAAGCGGGCCAGCACTTGCTTCGAGTCCATGCCCAGCTTGATGAGCTTGATCGCGACGACCCGCTTGACCGGCTGCGTCTGCTGCGCCATGAACACGGCGCCCATGCCCCCCTCGCCGAGGGCTTCCCGCAACTTGTACCGGCCGGCAATCACATCCCCCACATCCTCGTGGGGCCTGTCAGCCGTCAGCGTTTCCGCCCGGCGCGGGTCGACGGGAGGCTGGTCAGCCGGCGGGAGCGTGGGGGCCAAAGCGGCCGCGAGCTTGTCGAGCGGTCCGCTCGGCTGGCCGTAGGCGCGGAGCAGGTCTTCGACGCGCAGCCGCAGGGCCGCATCGTCGCCGCACGAGCGTTCGACAAACGCCGCGCGCTCGGCCGCCTCGGCAATGTCGAGCGCGGCGAGGAAAATGTGTTTGGCGTCTTTGGGGTCGGACATGATGCGGCGCTTAAAGCCCTCTGGGCGGCAGGAAATAGCCCAGCGATTCATCGCTGCGGTTGCAGGGCATCAGTAACTTATTCGAGCCCATTAAGGGCGACAGAGTCTGAGATTGACGGTCATCATTTTCGTCGAGGTCCTTTCGTCCCTGGCGGGACTTGAGTTTGCGTTGATGCGTCCAATTCCCAGCGATGGAATCGCTGGGCTATTGCCTGTCGCCCAAGGGGCTCAAGAAAAACGCGCGACGGTTCTATCATGCCATGCGACATCGTGCTCCGAAATGTCTCACAAAATCTGAATGAGCCAATGGGAATCGGAGAAACATGCAGTCCTTCGTCACGACAGGAAACGACCACCGAAGCCCTCGATGTTGATGCCCACGCGGCCGGGAAGGTGTCTGCCGGCAATGGCGGCCATTCGATCGCGATAGCTAAGTTCCAGCGAATTCGGGTCAATTTGTCGCATCGCCTCGGGCAGGCGCGTGCGAGACGTGCGGCTACCGTCGGATGAGCCGTCGCCTCCGATGAAGTGATCGAGGACGACCGCGTCGGCGACCTCCGCGATGCGGGCGAAAAAATCCTCCGGGTCGGCGATTGGCAGGAGTGGGGCGACAGTCACGACCGTTCTCAGGCCGGCTGCTTTGACACGGGCGCAGGCCTCCAAGCGTTTTTCGATCGGGCTGGCGGGGGGTGGCAAGCCGTCGATCTGTTCGCGGTCGGTTTCGATGCTGACGTGAATTCGCAGGTCGCACTTTTGGGATAGCTCGCGGCAGAGCTCGAGTTCGTCCGTCACGAAATGCGAATGCGTCTGCAAGATCAGGCGGTCCGGCGGGCGGCGGCACATGGCTTCGAGGATTGAACGGGTGATGTGGAAACGCCGCTCCTGCGGCACGAATGGGTCGGTGGAGCTGGAGCAGAAGATTGAAAACAGGCCGTCGCGACCGTCGGTGCTCCCTTTCTGTCGAGCCCAGCGGGATTCAGCGTCGCAGTTGGCCAGGTACGATTCGGCGGCGTTGGTGCGGGCCTCGAGAAAGCTGCCCCAGCGGCGGCCGCGGAGTAGGCGGCCGTTGTGCTGCACGTAGCAACCGACGCCACACAGCGAGTTTCCGTACGAACAGCCGCAATACGGCTGCAGCGAGTGCGAGGTGACCGTCCGCAAGAAGCCGCTGGTTCGCGTGAGGATGTTCTGGATTGTCGTTTCGGTGACTTCGAGCACCTTGTCCTTCCGGTAATGGAGGCCTAAATTGACAGTTGGGGACCTTGGCGCGGCCCCCTCACCCCCGGCCCCTCTCCCTCGAGGGGAGAGGGGAGGAAGACCTTCCCGGCCACTCGCCGCACAAGGGAAGTGGGAGATGGGCCCCACCGATTTCATTATTCCTCTGTTTGGCGAGTCGATCACGATCAAAATACCAACCGTTAGTACGAAGGCGGGAAATTCAGCGGGACGGACTGTCGCTGTTTGGGAACCGGATGTGCGGGAGTTTTTTGGCGTGGACCCAAAAAAAGTCGCCCTGTTTGGGCGGCCCAAGCAAGCGGCTCTTTCAGAAACTCAACGGGAGAGCGGCTTTGTGGCGTCCGCCGTCGGGACGGAGCGGAGTTTTTTGGTGTGGACCCAAAAAAAGTCCCCCTTTTTTCAGCGCCCCAAAAAAGCCAAAAAAGTCCCCGCGAGTGTCATTAAGCACGGACGCGGTCTGAGGCGAGAAAGCGGTGGATGGCATTGCTGAGCCGATTTCTTGAGTGGTATCTCGGTCTTCCCGGGTCGCAGGCCGGGCAACGCACCGATTGGCGGTTCGAATTTGCGACCGTTGCCGCCGGTTGGCCGATGGCCGTGCTGGTGCTTTTGACTGTTGCGGCCGGCGTGTACCTGGTGGCCGTTTATTGGCGGGACGCGGCCGGCATTTCCCCCGGTCGGCGAATGTTGCTCACCGGCCTGCGGCTGGCGGTCGTCGCCTTGGGGGGGCTGTGTCTGTTTCAACTGACGCTTTCGATCGGCCGGATCGGCTTGCCGGTGATCGCCATTTTGATCGACAACTCGGCCAGCATGGGGCTCGACGACCGGTATCCGGACGAAAAAACCAACCAACTGGCCGACGATCTGATCCACGACTCCGAGATTCCGGTCAAGTCTCGGTTGGGGCTGGCCCAGGCGGTGCTGACGGGCAACGACGGGTGGTTTTTGCGACGGTTGCTGAAAAATCACACGCTGCGGCTGTATCGCTTTGCCGAGGGTGCGGTGCGGCTTGGGTCCCGCGACTTCACCGGTCCGGACGATTTGCCGGAGATGAGCCAAAAAATTCGCGAGTTGAAGGCCGATGGCAATCAGACGCGGCCGGGTCCGGCGGTCCGCAAGGTCCTCGAGGATTTTCGCGGGAATCCGCCGGCTGCCGTCGTCGTGTTTTCGGACGGAGTGGCGAGCACGGGCGACGCGGATCGACTGTCGCCGGCGGCCGAATTGGCGGCGGCGAATTTTGTTCCGCTCGACACGGTCGGCTTGGGAAGCGAGCAGCCGGCCAGGGATATCCAGCTTTACGACGTGACGGCCGAGGATCTGGCGTTTGTGGGCGATCCCTATTCGGTAACGGGCAAAATAAAGGCCGACGGCTTTGCCGGCCGATCGGTCCCCGTGCGACTGTTGGAACGCGATTCGGGTCGGCAGTTGGCCCAGACAATGGTCAATCTTGGGGCCGCGAACGCGCCGGTTTCGTTTGAACTTTCCTATGTGCCGCGCGTGGCGGGCGAAGTGGATTTAACCATCGAGGTTCCCCCTTTGCCGGAAGAGTCGAACCGGGAAAACAATCGCGAAACGCGTCATTTGAGCGTGCGGAAGGAAAAAATCCGGGTGCTGCTGGCGGATTCCTCGCCGCGATGGGAGTACCGCTATTTGAAGACACTTCTCGAGCGGGATCCGACCGTCAGCCTCAAAAGTGTTTTGCAGGAGGCCGACATTGAATACGCCTCCGAGGACAAAACGGCGCTGACGCATTTTCCGCTGAACCGGGACGAACTTTTCAGTTACGACGTGCTGATTTTGGGCGACTTGAACCCAGCCCTGTTGGGCACGTCGACGATGGAGTTGATTCGGGATTTCGTCCGCGACTCAGGGGGCGGCGTGTTTTTGATCGCCGGAACGAGTTTCAACCCGCTGGCGTACCGCGGCACACCGCTCGAGGCTTTGGTCCCGCTCGACCTCGCCAATGTTCAAGCGGTGCCGGAACAGGCCGTCGCCGAACTGGGGTTTCGACCCGAATTAACCATCGACGGCCTGCGCGGCACGGGCATTTTTCGCCTGGCGGACACGGAGACGGCCAGTCTCGAAGTTTGGAGCCAATTGCCGGAATTTCACTGGATTTTCGGCAGCGCGCCCGCGAAACCAGGCGCTCGCGTCTTTGCCGCCTGGCGTCGAGGGGGCGGCCCATCGAATGAGGTGCCGGTGGTGGCCATGCAGTCACTTGGGGCGGGAAAAGTCTTATTCAACGCGACGGACGAATTTTGGCGGTGGCGGTTCCGCTCCGGCGACCACTATTTCGGGCCGTTTTGGAGCCGGGCGATTCGCTACCTCAGCCGCTCGCGATTGTTGGGCCGCGATCGATCGGCCGAGTTGACCTCCGATCGCCTCGTCTACACGCAGGGGGAATCGCCAACCCTGCGGGTTCGATTCTTCGACGAGCGCTTCGTGCCGGCGGCCACGGAACGCGTGGTTGTGACTCTCGAACGCCGCAACGGCGAGCGGCGCAACGTCGCGCTGGCGAAGACCGCCGGGCAGTCGACCGTGTTTGAAGGCCAGGCCGCATCGTTGCCGCTGGGAACGTATCACACCTGGATCACGGATCCCTCCTTTCGCGAGGCGCCCCCGGCCACGGATTTTCGCGTCGAGACGGGGTCCGAAGAATTGGTTCGCCGCAACCTCGATCGCCGCGAAATGGAGCAGGCCGCTGCGATTTCCCACGGAGTCTTCTGCACGCTGGAAGAGGCATCCGATCTTCCCGGACGAATTCCTCCCGGACATCCCGTGGCGCTCAGTTCGCGGGAACGCGTTCCGCTGTGGAACCGGTGGGAAGTTTTGCTGCTTTTCGCAGCCTTGCTGACGACAGAGTGGATTTTGCGGAAGCTGCGCGACTGGTATGATTCCGGCAGAGAGACACTGCATGCCGACTTCTGCGGCGCTCGTTCAACGGATCCGGCTCGTCCGCACGCGAGCGCGGCTGGCCATATGCGTGCGGGGAACCGCCTGGCTGATGGCCTTCGTCAGCGGGTTTATCCTCTTGGTCGCCCTGTGTGACTACGCGGTCCATTTCGACAATCCGGCGATCCGTTTCGGGCTTTTGGCCGGCATAATTATCGTGACCGCTTTCGCAGCCTGGCGTCTCGTTATTGTTCCGCTCATCGCTCCCTTGTCCGACAGCGCTCTGGCGATGCATGTGGAGGAGTGGTTTCCCGGATTCGAAGAGCGGTTGGCCAGTGCACTCCAATTTCAGCAAAGCAATCGCGACGCGTCGCTTGGATCGCCCGATCTGCAAGATCGCGTGATTGCAGAAACCGTCGAAAAATCCAGGGCACTCGACTTTCGCCGCGTGGTAACCTTTGGACCGGTGATTCCGGGGGCTGTCGCCGCCGGTTGCGTCGCACTTGTCGCTGCCGGACTTATTTGGAATGCACCGGGCGATACGGCGATTGCCTTGCGGCGATTGTTCTTGCCCTATTCCGCCCCGGCCTGGCCACGAAAAACGAACCTGCGGATGCTGTCGCTGGACTTCCGGCCGCTTGCCACTGCGAGCGAGGCGCCCCTCAAAGTTGTCCGCGGGCAAAAATTGGAATTGTTGGTCGAAGACAGTCGTGGCCGGCTGCCCGACGAAGTGATGCTCGAATACCGGATGCCGGACGAACCGGCACTACACGAGCCATTGCGGCACGCGTCGCTTCGCGATCGGCAGGGGAAACTTCACGATGTTTGTCTGATGAGTTTACCGGCGGATCGCGGACCGGTTTGGTTTCGCGCCGTCGGCGGCGACGACCAGACGATGGCCGAATATGAAATGCGCGTCGTGCTGCCGCCGCTGCTCGAATCTCTGAAGGTGACTGTCACTCCGCCGAAATACACCGCGCGGCCTGCGAGCGCTCTCCCCCGGAGAGGGTCGCGTTCGGGGCGTGGTGGGAACGCACGTCGACTTTGAGACTCGTTCGACAAAGCCACTGGCGTCCGCGGAATTAGTCCTCCACGGCAAGGCGGCAAAGATTACCGTCTTGCCGGACCGACAGACCATTCGCGGCAACTTCGTGCTCGCCGAAGCCGGCAATTATGCCTACACATTTCGGCTGAAGGATGCCGAGGGCGTCGAGAGCGTCGATCCTCCTCGATACGAGATTGATGCGGTCGCCGACCAGATCCCGCAGTTGACGATCGACATTCCCACGGCCGACGCGACCGTAACCGCGGACGCTCAGATTCCCGTAACCGTCACGGCCAAGGACGACTGGGGCCTTCGCGATCTGCGGCTGCGATTTCATGTCGGCGAGGCTGCGGAGACCGATGCGCCGACTCTACCCTTGGCAAGCGGATTACCGCGCAGCGAGCATCATCGCGTTTCGATCGTCTGGCCGCTGGCCGGCCTTGCCGTCAGCGAGGGCATGCGGATCATCTTTCGCGCCGAGGCCACCGACTGGTGTGATTTGGGACCACCGCACGTCGGTCGAAGCTCGCCACGCGTGCTGACAATCATTTCCGCGAAACAAAAGGAGGCTGAAATCGTTTCGCGGCAAGCCGATTTGCTGCGGCTTTTCGAACGGGCGGAGCACGTGCAATCCCAAACAACCGATCAAACCGGCGATCTTGCCGTGCAGCTCGATAAGGCGGGCCGACTTCGGCCAGCCGATCTCGACATCCTGAAGCGGGTTCAGACGGATCAACGGCGGATCAACGACGTCCTGGCAAGCCCCACTGAGGGAGCCGCCACGACGGTTCGCGGCCTGCTCGAAGAATTGCGGCAAAACCACATTGCCAGCCCCAAGACGAGGGAGCGACTTGAACGGTTCGATCGCGAGCTCTCGGAGCTGGGTCGGTCTCACTTGTCGGCGATCGACAACCATCTGGCGACCGCCGTGAAGAGGGCCGAATTGCCGACCTCTCCCGCAGACGCCGCCACGCGGGCCGAGCAATCGAAATCGCTCAAAGCGGCGCGTCGGGAACAGGGAATTGTGCTCGAATCGCTGCGCTCGATGCTGGGCGATCTCGCACAATGGCGGGACTGGCAGGACATTCATGAGGCGATGCGTGAACTGGTCGACGCGCAGGAAAAACTCAATGGCGACACGGCCGACCTGTCTCGCAACACATTCGGAAAGTCCCTCTCCGAATTGGCGAAACAAGATCAGGCCGATCTCTCGCGGCTGGCGGAACGCGAGTCCCAACTTGCCGAGCAAGTTGAACGCGTGACGAAGAAATTGGGCGACGCGGCCAAAGGCATGCAGGCGACGAATCGTGAAGCGGCCCAAGATGCGGCGTCGACCCTCAAATCTCTGGAAAGCGCCAATCCGCAGTCACGGATGCGGGAAATCGGCGGTCAGCTTGCCCAAAACAACGTGGGCCGGGCCATGCCGCAGCAACAAGAACTGCTCGAGCAGTTGCGTAAGATCGATCGCTCGTTTTCGCAGCGGCCTGAAAGCGATTTGCAGTCGCTCGTCACCGGAATGGCAGAAGCCGGTCAGCGCATCGAACGCCTCGTCAAAGACCAGGAACAGCTCCACAAGCGCACTCAAGAGCACGCCAAGCGCAAGGACGCGAAAGATCGCAAGCAGGAACTCGAAGAACTGCGAAAGGAGCAAAACCGGCTCGCGGAGTCAGCCGATGATGCGGCACGCGAGCTGCGCCGGCTGGGTGCCGAGGCGCCGACGGAAAATCTGCGCCAGGCCGGATCGCGGATGTCGGACGCGGAGGAAAATCTGCAGAAAGGCCAGGCTGGAGCGGCCGCAAAAAGACAGCAGCAAGCCATCGACGAACTGAACCGCGCGGCCGCCGGACTTAAGCATTCGAAGCGACGGGCCGACGAGCAGTTGGCCCGGCAAGGCCTTGTCCGCGTTGCCGACAAGTTGGAAGGATTGGCCGCCCGCCAGAAATCCGTTGTCGACGAAACGAAAAAACTCGACTCGGAACGCGCTCAAGCGGGGCGTTTGACTCGTGGGCAGCTGCAGGACTGCAATCGCTTGCCGAAATCGAGCGACAGGTTCGCAACGAAACCGAGCGTATTACAAGCGAGCTACAGAATGCGGATGTCTATCAGTGGGCTCTCCGTCGCGGCGCTGCCGCGATGCAGGAAGCGGCCGACCGTCTTGGCACGCAGGCGACCGACGCGAGAACCGTGGCTCTCGAGACCGAAGGGTGGTCTCGGCTCAAAGAATTGTCTCAGCTGCTCAAGCCGGATACGGCGGCGCCTGCGGAGAATAACCCCGGTCAACAAGAGCAACGTTCTCGTGCCGATGGAGCGGACGCGAACGAGGGCGTGCCGATGCTCGCGCAACTCAAACTGTTGAAGTCGCTCGAACAGGACCTTGCGCGGCGCACACAGGAACTCGACCATCAGAGGCAGGATCCGGTCGATTCCGTCCGTGCCGAGGCGGAGGCCGACGTGCGCCGGCTGGCTGCCGAGCAATCCGAATTGGCCGGCTTGATTCGGAAGTTCGTCGAAAAGACCGCCGGGGCGGCCGATGCGCCCACAAACCGACCGCCGTCGAGGGGTCCATAATATGTCCAATCCAGTGGCGGGTCGGCTATTGGTTTTGGGAACTCTTGTCGTTGGGACGTCGAGTTCTGTGCCACGCTCCGTCGCCGCCCTTCCGGCTCAGGCCCAGGCTCAGAAAAACGTGCAAACGGGCTCGGAGATCGAAGCGGTCAAATCCATCATTGACGGAATGCAAGGCGCCGGCACGCGATTGAAACTTGGCGACACCGGGACGGGAACGCGGCAGATCCAAGCGAAGGTCGTCAGCGACATTCAAAAGCTGATCGACGCGGCCAAGCAAAAATCACCTAACAGCAACCCGCAGCAGAATTCGGGATCGCCCCAGCAATCGGGATCGCAATCCCAGTCTCAGTCACAACAGTCGCCAGGCCAACCCGGCACGAATCCGGGCTCAAAGCCGGCAGGGACGGGACAGCCGGGGCGTAAATCCGGGGTCGGAAAACCGCTTCCCAGCGAAAAAAATGCAGCGACTCGGCAGCCACGTCCGCTGTTTCGCGAAGTCTGGGGACATCTGCCGCCGGCACTTCGCGAGCGGTCGCCCTCGGACTTTCACGAAGTGACCTTACCCGCGTACGACGACCTGGTCCGCCGCTATTTCGAGGCGCTCCTGGACGGAGCGTCCGCGGCCCCGAATCGGCCCGAGTTCGGGCAACCTCCAACGTCCGAGCGCTCCCCGGAACTACCACCCCAGTGACATGTTGGTTTCGATCGCGCGTTGCGCTTCGTGCAGATCCGCACCCGTGTCGAGCATGTAAAGCCGGATCGCGTGGACTTTGTCCCCTTTGCGCGGGCCAGGCAGTCGCGGGCCGCGTCGTTGGGTTCGCTGGTCCCTTTGACTCCGAGCATGCCCTTGGAAATGACCCAGATATCTCGGGGCCGTTTCGTCAATCGCACCACGTCTTCGTGCGGATAATGCTGCGCTGCGATCTGTTTTGCCTGGTCGGTCGAGTCCGCCCAACCGATCATGATGTGCTGGGTCGTTTCGATCTCATACAGCGCCATGCGACGTCCCTCTTTTGTTGTCGCCCTTCACCATTCGTCCCTCCGAACTTGTTCCCGCATCGCTTGCTAAAGGTAACACGCCCGGCGAACCTCGATTATATCGGGTGCGATGTTGCCGATCCAATCACCGTCGCGCCGAGGAACACAACTCATGGCGCGGGCCTCGGCCGATCGCGATCCGCCTTCTCTTCGGCCGCGCTTCGCCGGACGTAGAGCGGTTCGAGAGTTGCCACATTCGCCGTGAATTCCTGCTGAATGTGGCGTGCACCAATCTCGGCGACCACTCGGGCCGACGGCAACCAGGCCGATTCCGGCAGGCTCCGCCAAACCGTTGGGCCGGCCGGCGAGTAAGGCCGAAGCCCCGGTCCGGAAACGACGTCACGATCTGTCAACGAATGGAACCACTCGTCGGCCCGGACAATTCTCGGCGGGAGATCGCGGTCCCATTCGACGTTCGATTTGCGTTGGTAATCGGCGACAAAGAGATCGCCCCGCTGCGCGTCGGCAATCACATGCACGGAATCGACCTCAGCCGGGCTATTGGCGGCGATCGCCTCCAACGTGTCGACGGCGGCGAGCTGGTAGCCGTTCGCGTAAGCCAGCGTCTTGGCACAGACCACTCCCACGCGCAGTCCCGTAAAGCTGCCCGGACCGACGCTCACCGCCACGGCGTCAAGCTCCGCGATTTTCAACCCCAGTTGCCCGAAAGTGTCGCCGATCTGCAAGACGAGCGTCTGCGCGTGCCGTCGCGGAGCCTCCTCCAAAACGACTTCAGCCAGACATTCCTCGTCCCGGCACACTGCGATGCCGCCGCGCGGACCCGAAGTTTCGATGCCGAGAATCAACATCACTTGCGGCCCTGACCCAGGCTGCGATCGAGATTGAAGGCCGCGCTGATCAGTCCCAAATGCGTGAAGGCCTGAGGAAAGTTCCCCAGCGCTTCTCCGCTGGGTCCTGTCTCCTCGGCATACAAGCCCAGGTGATTGGCGTACCCGAGCATGCGCTCGAAAAGCAGGCGGGCCTCATCGAGTCGTCGCGGGTCGACATTGGCCGCCCGCGTGAGCGCCTCGACCAGCCAAAAACTGCACATGTTGAAGGTGCCCTCGTCGCCGCCGACGCCGTCCGGCGAACGTTCAACGTCGTAACGATGGACAAGCCCGTCGGACGTCAATCCACGTCGGGACGGCGGGCGACAGATCGCCTCGATCGTCTTGACCATTTTCGGATCGTTGGGCGCCATGAAAAAGACGAGTGGCATGATCAAAGCCGAGGCGTCGAGGGAATCGCTGCCGAAAGATTGCACGAAGGACTGACGCTTCTCAGACCAACCACGCGCGAGAATCTCTTCGTAGATCTGATCTCGGACGGTCAACCAACGGATGCGATCCGCGGGGAAGGAGCGTTTCTGGGCCAATCGCAATCCGCGATCCATCGCCACCCAACACATCAGCTTGGAATAAACGAAGTCGTGTCGCCCGCCGCGAACTTCCCAAATCCCGTCATCGGGCTGTCGCCAATTCTCACAGAGCCAGTCCAAATGCGTTCGCAAATGCTTCCAGGCGTCATACGAAATGGGGGAGCCATATTTGTTAAAGAGATAGACGGAATCCAGCAGCTCACCATATATGTCGAGTTGCAGCTGCCGGTGTGCGTCGTTCCCGATGCGGACGGGCCGCGAGCCCCTGTAGCCGTCCAGATGATCGAGCGTCGATTCCGGAACGTCGCGGCTCCCGTCGATGCGGTAAAGCACCTGCAGTTGATCACCCTCTTTTGCCTCGCGATAGCGGGCATCCAGCCAGCCCATGAAGTTCGACGCCTCGGAAGTGAAGCCGAGCCGCAGCAATCCATACAGCGAGAAGGCCGCATCGCGAATCCACGTGTAGCGGTAGTCCCAGTTGCGGGGGCCGCCGATATATTCCGGCAGACTGCACGTGGGCGAAGCGATGATCGCACCGGTCGGTTCATAGGTCAGCAGTTTCAATGTGAGCGCGGCCCGGCAAACAATATCCCGCCAACGACCGAAATACGTGCACTGCGACATCCAGGACCGCCAGTATTTCACGGTCCGCTCGAACATCTCCTGGCTCTCGTCTTCCGTCGGCGCGGGCTGGCAATTGCCGTTGGGTGCTTCTCGCAGCACAAACACGGCCGTCTCGCATTCGCGCAAACGGAACGTGGCCAGCGCCGAGCCGGTGTGTCGCTTGAGCGGAACCGTGCTGACCAGCTCGAGATTGAGCTTGTCCGAACGAAAGATGACGCCATGCTCGGTCTTCTCGACTTCGTGGGAAGCCCGGGCGTAATCGAACGCCGGGTGACATCGCACGTGAAATTCCATTTCGCCGCGCAGACGCGCACCCGGCGAATCAAGCGGTCGGTCGAGACGTCCGCATTTCGCGGGGCCACGGGCATGAAGTCCTGGACTTCCCCGACTCCGTCCGAGCACAAAAAACGTGTCACCAGCACATTTGTGTCGGGCCAGTAGAACTGCTTGAAACGCACATGCTCGTGCGTCGACGTGATCTCAAAGCGGCCGCCTTTTTTGTCGTCGAGCAGGGCGGCAAAGACGCTTGGCGAATCAAAGCGCGGGAAGCAGAACCAATCGATCGAGCCTTGCATGCCGACGAGCGCAACCGTCCGCATGTTGCCGATGACGCCGTAATTTTCAATCGGCTGATAACTCATAGCCAGCGCAACGCGCCTTCCGCTTCAATCCGCCTCCATGAAGGCATAGCACAAAACGTGCGTAAAGACGAAAAAACAATCCTCGAGGCGACCCATATGGCGCGAGGGAACGAGCAACGGCAGTTTGACCAGCTCGCGAAGCTTGCCGCCTTCACCGCTCGTCAATCCTAACGTGGTGCAGCCAATGCTGTTGGCGTATTCGACGGCGCGCAGTACATTGGGACTGTTGCCGCTGCCGCTGATCGCAATCAGCATATCGCCGGCCGCCGCGAAGTTCTTGAGCGGTTCCACAAAGACCACTTCGTAGCCTTCGTCGTTGGCGTACGCACTGACGGTGGCCATGCTGTCGGTCAGGCCGATCATTTTGAAGCGGGCCTTTTTCTTGAACGAAGCCCCCTTCACGATGTCCACGACCATCTGCGACGCGATCGACGCGCTGCCGCCGTTCCCGCAGATGAAGATTGTTTTTCCCTCGTCGCGACATTTGCGCATCGCCGTGATTGCCTCACCGATCCGCTTCGTGTCGAGCTTAGGCAAAAGCGAGGACAGGTCGTGCAGATAGTTCTTCGCGAAAAGTTCGTCGGACATACTTTTTGGCTTCTTGCGTTGAGTAGAAAGTAATGCGGGCTCCGAGGAGCCCCGTCGCCGGACCTTTCAGGTCCACTCATTTTCCTGAATTCTGTTCCCGCCACAAGGCGAGTCGCTCGATCACCTCTTTGGGAGTCGCCGTCCCGGTCGTGGCCAATTGTTGGACGGTGATCGACGCGACCAGGCATCCCATCAAAGCCGCCTCGGGCAGTGTTGCTCCCGAGCACAAGGCCAGCACGGCGCCGGCCGTCGCGCTGTCGCCGGCTCCCGTCGGATCGGTCGGGCCCGTTAGCTTGACGCCCGGAATGAGCGTCACTTCCGGATCGCTGACAATCATGCCGGCGGCGCCGCGCGTCACGCAGACTGTGCGCACGATTTCCGAGCGCAAGGCGGGGATTGCCGCACGCAATCGGTCGACCGGTATCACTTCGTCCGGCCGGGGGCTGTCGTGCCCCACCGCCTCGAATTGATTCGCCTTGATGAACACATTGCGGAACCGGCGGATATGCGCCGCGACTGTCGGCCCAAAAAATCACCTTGGGATGACTCTTCGCCCGGTCG
This sequence comes from uncultured Planctomycetaceae bacterium, assembly GCA_963752185.1. Classification (GTDB taxonomy): domain Bacteria; phylum Planctomycetota; class Planctomycetia; order Planctomycetales; family Planctomycetaceae; genus DASPSM01. The sequence goes on from CAVVXK010000003.1 coordinate 226,371, forward strand.
GCCAGGGCCGATCGAACCGCGCCCGTCACCACGCCGCAATCGGCCTCGGTCACCTGATCGGCAATGATCAACGCATCGACCCAAGGCAGAATCGCGTCCAATCTCGCCAGCAATTGCGCGGCGACGTTGTCGGCAGTGGGACGACGGTTCTTGGTGTCGTACCGCTCGTGCTCGCCGGACAAACTCGGATCCGTGACGTCTCGAGGCTTGAGATAAGTCGGCGTGCTGAGAAAATCAAACGGCAGCAAGCCGTCGGTCGAACAGCGCTGGGCCGCAAGGCCTTGCCGCAGCTCGTAGGCTTCGCCGTCATCGCCGGTCGCTCCCAAGGCGTGCAATGCGCCGGTGCCGAGTGCGGCGAGATTATTGACGACCGTCCCGGCCGCACCCGGACTCTTGCGGATCGAGACGACCTGGTTCGCCCGTTTACCGGTTTCGACGCTCGTCTCGGCGATGCGGGGATCGACTTCGAGGTATTTGTCGAGAAAGAAATCGCCGAAGACGGCAATTCGCCGGGATGGAAAGCGGGCCAACAGTTCTTCGAGTCGCTCGGGCTTCAAGCAGACGACCTCACTTCGCGTCGAAGCCGCGCCAAAGATAATCGCAGAGGGCCCGGAAGTCGCGAAAATCGGGGATCACGACGTCGGCCCCCACGCCGATCAGCCGGTCTCGCTTCCAAAGATCGGGCTTTCCGCTGCGGCCCGCTTCGTCGCTGGCGACGGCGATGGCCGTGCCGCCGGCCCCTTTGATGTTATCAATCTCGACGTAGCCGTCCCCCAACCCAAGCAACCGCCCGCCCTCGACCTGATTCTCGCGCGAGAATGCGTTCAATCACCATCTGCTTGGAGAATTTCCGATGGTCGGCAATCGCCCCGTAAATGTGACGCCCGAAATAGGGGGCCAGTCCCAAGATATCGGCCTCTTCACGAACGTAATTCTCGTCGGTGCCGCTGGCCAGATAGAGTTCAACGCCCCGTTCTTTCAGAATCGCGAGCGCCTCGTACGTGTGCGGCACGAGCAATTCCTGCGGTCGCGTCGCGCCGCTGCGGAGCGCATCCCGACGCGACGCGATCCGCTGCATCAGCAGCTCGTGATACCGCTCTTTGTAGGCCAGCGGATCGCGCGGCGAACCGCCCCGGGCCTTGATTTCCTCGGCCAGGCGGATCATTTGGTAGATCGTCTGCTTGCCGTTGAGCTGCATGACGAAATTCCGCACGAGCTTCGTCAAATCGCCCGGCGATTCGCTCGTGCCCGTGGCCGTCAGCTCCTCGACCATCATCGGGATCATGACGTCCGGCCAGCCTTCGCGGACCAGGCTCAGCGTCCCGTCGAAATCGAAGACCGCGAACCTCGGGGGCGCTGCGAGAGTGACCTCGCGGACGATCTCCACACTCGTGCCGGGCAAGAACCGCGTCGGACCTGTTTCGGCGACGCGCCGTTGGTAATCCTCTTCGTGGGCGACTGACATGCGAACTCGTGGAAAATTGATCTCGTTGGCGGGACAAATGCACTTAAGGCAAGAAGTGCCTGAGTGTATGAACCGGAGGGGCGAATTCCCAGTGATTCCATTCGCCCGGGATTGGGCCGGTGACGACCGACGGGACGACTTTGGCACACGGTTTTCGCGAAGGTGCGCAGTTTTCGGTGCGCATCTTCGAAGGAATCGTCGGGATTTTCCAAGATGCGCACTTTCGAAGAACAGTGCGCACCTTCGAATAAGTTGCGCACCTTCGAAGCAGGCCCCAGGGCTCGCCCTGGACCCGGTGCCGTTGACGCGTAAAGTCGTGTTGCCACTGCTCTCGGCCTCGATTGCTAGTTTGGAAACGAATTGCCAGGGCAATGCCCTGTCCGGGGGCTTTCATTGATACGTTCAACTTGGCAAGATCGGGAGGGCGAAGCTCCTGCTGAGCCGCCTTCATCGAGAAAAGGCCCGGCAGGAGCCTCGCCCTCCCTCTCAATTTACTTCGCCGTAAGCGCTCGCGCGTTTGCCGCTCGGCATCCATGCGGGAAGGGCCCGCAGCAAAAGAAAAAGAGCCGCGCCTCAAGTGAGACACGGCTCCGCTTATGCGAGATTTACAGCTTTGCGGCTGTACCGTCGTCCTTTTCCCTAGCCGCATTGTAATGCCAAGTGATCGAGTTGTTCAAGATCGATCTCTTTGAAGAACGCGCGGGCGTATCCAACGCGGACCGCTTTGGTGATGTGATGAGCCGAGCGGTGGGGCGACGGATTCAGTACCAGGCAAGGCTAAGCTGGCGGCTGCTGATCCGGAGGATGCACTTGGCAAACGATCGGATAGCTTTGACGCGAAGTCCAGTCTTGTTGCCCGTCTTGACGAAGGCGACTCTCAAATTCAATTAAGCATGACTCGGGTGGGATCAAGAGTCCGCGAAGCTTCATGTGGAATCGGGACAGTCGGCGCTCGTTCTCAAACTGAAATGGTGATATCTCGCCGATGGCTGGTGGAACTCCGGGAGCACTAACATGCCACTGGTGTTCAAAGGGAACTCCCATGTCCTCGTCCAGTCCCAACCATACGGCCAAGACGGAGATTTCAAGTGACTCGGGCGCGCCCATCACCCCAAATTGAAGCTGTCCAATTGGTGCGAACTCAACGGTCTCGATTATTGAAAGTACCGAGACGACATTTGTTGTCTTGTCCTCAGACACCCCGCGAGCGCACACAACATAGATCGGTCTTGGCATTGTCCGGCGCGTCCGAGAAAACGTTATCTGCACATTGCGAGTGTCAAGCCACTGATTGTCGCGTGGCCCACCGACATCGTTGTGTCTCGAGTGATGGCCGCCGAGCGATAGGTGACGGGACTCTTGAGTTCGTCAATCAGGGCTCGGACTGCTTCGATCACCTCGTGTGGTGTGGGGCACGCGATGCGCGCTCGAAACGATCTGATGTCATTCCTGAACATCGTCACGTAGTACTGTTTTTTTTGGATCGTTCCATTCAACGTCGATGTACCAACTGTCAATCACGATTTCTGCAATGTCGTCGTCCAGTGAATCCCTAAGATCTGGAATTCTGAGGGCTGAAAAAGTGATAACTGCTTCGGGAGGGAGCAAAGCGCTCCAATTAACCAGCGTCATCTTTCGCTCCCTTGCCAATATAGTGGTCGTATTCCTGCGGATTTTTCTTGAGGTCCAATCGCAGCCTGAATTCCGCGTACGCCCGTTTGGCCGGGGGTTGCTTGCGACTGGGATTCGCCCGCGGGATTTTGACCGGTGGCCGACTGGTCGTTTGATTGGCGGCCGGCGCTGTTGCCTTGCGCTTGTTGCAGCTTGTTCAGGAACTGTGTGTGATCCTGGATCGCGCGCTGTGCGAATTGCTTGACCTCGGGATCGGTCGCCCGTTGTTCGGCAAGGCGAGCCAGCGTGATCTCCGCGCGGTTCGCGTCGATCAGGCAATCGGTGATGTAGAAGTTGAGATCGTGACGTCCCTGCGACGCCCGGTCTCCCGCCTGGTTCTGCTGATCGGGTCTGTTCTGCTGATCGGACGTTGACTGTGCAGGCGAGACCTGGCTCGTCGCTGTTCCGGGTGTTTGCTGATCGGTGTTCTGCTGCTGTGCGGCCACATAGCAAGCACCGGCGACGACGATGGCGCTGGCGGCGATAAACGACTTCATACCTTCTGCTCCTTCGTGATTGGAAATTCGAGATGTGCCACTAAGAGATGTGCGGCTCGTCTTGGTCGGCACTTGGCGTGCCGCGCGCATGCGCTGGTGTGAAATGAAGCGAACCCGCGGCCTTCGTCCATGAACTGACCGGAAGCGAGGCGGTTCTGCACGAGTTGGAGAAGCGCGCTCGATGCGCTCAGCGATGTTCGCGTCCTCTTGAATTCAGTGCCTGACCGTACAGGAGACGAACGGGTTGCTTCGCAGTCAAGGGGCATGGCGAATCAACAGATCGTCATGTCTTAGATGCGAGCACAGGTTACGAGACGTCCAACCGGAACACGCGTCTTGCGTTTCCGCTGAGGAACTTCTCCCGCGTCTCTGCTTTCAGCTCGAGGCCGACGGCTTGCTCGGCGCATTTTTTCAGGTCGAGCATGGGAAAATTCGTGCCGAAGAGAACTTTGTCCTGCCCGTACGTGTTCATGAAGTGTACGAGCTGAGGCGGATAATAGCGGGGCAGATGGGCGCTCGTATCGATGTAAACGTGCTCATGCTTCCAGGCCACGGCGATCATCTCGTCCGTCCAGGGATAACCGATGTGGCCGCAGACGATTCGCAGCTCGGGAAACGTGAGCGCGACCTCGTCGATGTAAGGGATGGGCCGCCCGGGTTCAGACGGCATGAGCGGTCCGGTGTGACCCACTTGCGTGCAGAAGGGGATATCGAGCTCGATGCATTTCACGTAAAGCGGGTAGTACAAGCGATCGTTTGGCGGAAGCTTCCACAGCCAGGGCAGGACGCGCAGGGCCTTGAAACCCAGTTCGTTGACGGCTCGCTGCAACTCGCGAGCGGCGGCAACAGGCCGCTCGAGATCGACGCACGCGATGCCGAAGAATCTGTCCGGATGGGCGCGCACAAATTCTGCGACCTGATCGTTCGAGGCCAGGACGCGGCCAGGGCGAATCCAGCTGGTGATCAAGATTCGCGCGATTCCGGCGGCGTCCATCTGTGCGACGACATCATCGGGAGTGAAACCGGATTCGAGGACCCGCGCGCTGCCCGATTGCTCGAACAGGCGTTTGACTTCGGGCAGGCCGCGGAACATCTCGGCCAGCGGCGGATTGGCCCAGACATCGATGATCTCAGGGCAAGCCGATGCAGCCACGTCCTGGTCCTCCGACTGAGCGCCAAGCGAACGGCCTCATCGTGAACGGACGCGCGGATATTTTCAATTCGGGCCAGTCGGCGTCCGCCACGCTTGCAAACGTAGGAGTCGGTCGGTATTTCTACTGAGACGTCGCGGGCCGCGTCGTTGAAACTCTGTTGGAGAAACTGATGACTCGGCACCTCGCGCCAATGTTTGTTTTTGCGCTGGCAGTCAGTGCGGCGACCTCAAAAGCGGATGAAATTCCCGTCGCCACGTTCGCCGGTACCCTCGCGCTGCACTACGACGCGAACCCCTCTGGCGACCTGTCGTACGCCAAACTGCAATACAGCTCGACGAATACCAACGGCGCTCAGCTCAGTTTCTTGCCCGCCTATCAGTCGACCTTTGGAGACCAGGGGCAGTTCGGGCTCGACGTGATTTACACGGCGCCCACCAACAACCTGGCCGTGCCGACGCTGACTGCTGTCGACTACAACGGAAGCGGCCCGGTGCCCAGTGCCGAGTCGATCACGTGGGCCGCGAACGATTACGGCCAGAACACGCCAACCGGCCCGGGAAATCCGGCCAACATTTCGTACAACAGCCTGTTTCGCGGTCCCTCGATTGATCTGCTCACCTCGAACGAGACGAACGTAGGGCCCGTTTACACGTTGACCGTTACGGGCGACCTGGTGAGCGACGGCAACATCAACTGGTACAACCCGGCGGCGGGGACAACTTCGCTTGCCAGCGTCGGCTTGACGAATCTGTTTCCGTTTACCGCGACGTTTACCGACAATATCGACACGGATCCGAACCTGGAGTTCTTCACGGGCACGGGCACGCTCTTCGTAGAGACGCCCGAGCCGGCCAGTTGCATGCTGCTCTTCGCCGGTCTGGCGGGAATCGTCGGCGTGGCACGACGACGCAGCACACTGGCGAGTTGACCGCGAGCGCAGGCGCTTCATCTGATCGCGGATTTAGGAGTTGACGGCGGACGACAGGAGTTGTCCGCCGTCAATTTATTCGACGTCGACTATTTTCCTCGATTCACTTTCGCTGACTCATTTTCCCTGACTCATTTTCCCTGGCGCGGACTGCGCGCGATCGGGAAGAAATAACTGCCCGTGTCGAGGAAGGCCGTCGTGTGGCCCGTCTGCAAGAGCGTGGGCTGCTGCGTCAGCGTCGGCGGCTGGGTTTGAAATTTCTGCTGCAGGTCGCCGAGCAGGTTTTGCTGATTGGCGAGCGTGGCGCGCAGCTGAATTTCGGGTTGAATGAGCGTTCCGTAGGTGATCGCCGGATTGAGGCCGGGCTGCGTCAGGTTCAGATACGGGCTGACCGGCGGATTGTTGAACTGCTGCGACGCCTGCGAGCCGAAATTCGGACCGGGCTGCTGTGCGTGACAGAGCGCAGAATTGGCGCCGACGAAAGCGGTCGCGATCACGAAGCTTCCGATCCACGTTGCGAATCGGCGGATCGACTGACTGGCGAATGTGTCGTGCATTTTTCAACTCCTGGAAAGATTATACACGTCGTGGGATGGAAAGTTGCCGGCCGTTGAGAAGGGAAGGAGTGCCTGGCGCGGCGAGGGGGCCGAATCTTCCCGCACGCTGGCCCAACTTGTCAATCGCTGTTCGCTGCTGGCTCAAAGGACAATTTCGTCAATCCGGCATCAATTCGCCGGTTCGACCGCAGCCTGCGCTTTCTTGAGTTTTTTTAAGCTCCTCTTGGCGGAATTCGGAAAATCGTCTAAAAGCCCGCTCCCTTCCCGTCTGGCAGTCGACCGCGATCCGCGGGCGAAAGCCGGCCATCCCGTCTGAATTCCCACTCCTCTCCCGACTTCCTGACTTCGCAAACCTGCCCGCACGTCGTTCATTTTTCCGAAGTAAATCGATGATCGTAATCGCACGCACTTTGCGCGTCGCCGCGCAGTCACGCAAGATCCGTACGGGGATCGTGTGTCTGCTTTGCGGGCTGGCCCTGTTTGCCGCCGGATGCGCCGCCCCGATCCCGGTCGCCAATCGGATGGCGGCCTGCGATCCATCGGTCCCGCGCGAGCACAATCAGTGCTCGCTGAGCACGTACCGCGTCATGCCACCCGATATTCTGCAGATCGAAGCGATCTACAACATTCGGCAATCGCTTATCCGGCTGCGGCCCGGCGACCAGATCACGGTCCGCGTGCTCAAGGGATTGCCGCTGGATATAGGGGCCGAACAGCGCGACCTATTGACGCTGCAATCCAAGCAGCCCGAACTCCAGGCGAAACTGATCAACGGCCCCTACACAATCGGCCCGGACGGGGCGATCGATTTGGGACCCGCCTACGGCAAGATCCCCGTGGAGGGGATGACCGTGACCGAGGCCAAAGGCGCCATCGACCAATACCTGCGGACCAAACTTGGCCTGAGAGAGCCGCAGGTCTCGGTGGTGTTGACCGATCTCACGGGCCGCCAGGTGATTTCCGGTCAGCACCTCGTGCGTCCCGACGGGACGGTCGGACTGGGAATCTATGGACAAGTGCACGTGGCCGGCATGACGCTGGTCGAGATCCGCCAGTCGCTTGAGATGCACCTGTCACAATTTCTGGTCGAACCCGTCGTCAGCGTCGACGTGTTGGCGTACAACAGCAAGGTGTACTACATCGTGATGGACGGCGGCGGATACGGCGAACAGATCGTGCGTCTGCCGTGCACCGGCAACGAAACAGTCCTCGATGCCGTCGCAAAAATCGACGGATTGCCCCAAGTTTCCTCGAAGCGAATTTGGATCGCGCGACCGTGCCCCGAAGACGTGCGCAAGTCGAAAATCATCACGGTCAACTGGCAGGCCATCACGGCCGACGGAATTGCGACCACCAACTATCAACTGATGCCCGGCGACCGAATTTACATTCAGGCCGACAGCCTGATCGCCGCGGACAACTTCCTGGCAAAACTCTTCGCCCCGTTGGAGAGAGTCTTCGGGACGTCGTTACTGGGCGTGAGCACAGCTCAGCGGATCCAGTTCTACAAACAGAGCGGGATCAGCGGCGGCGGCCAGTACGCGCCTGTTGCAAGAGAAGCGGAGCGCCAGGCATCACAGCGCTCGATCATGCTGCCGTCGACTTCGAGCGAAACGCCTTGCTGCAAGAACTGGACGCGTAAGACGAATCGCAGCCCCTGGCGGTTCTTGATCACCTGGCCGCGAAGTCCGGCGAGCGGTCCGCTCACGATTTTGGCAAGCGATCCCGGTTGCAATCGATCCTCGCGCGTGACCGGCAAACCGGCGCGCAGCAGGAAATGAATGTTGCGCAGCTCGCTTTCGATTTGCCGCTGGTCGTCAACCTTGAGGACGGCGACCAACTCCTTCAAATCGACCGCGCCTCCCGCATCGTTCTCGTTGCCGACGACGAACACATATCCGGCAAACAGGGGCAAATACGATTGCACGAGTCGACGCTGATAGCGCTGCCGCCGCTCGTATTGCGGGAGAAAATGGGGAACACCCCGGCTCCGCAATTGGCGGGCGACCATCTTTTCGGAGCGCGGACGCACGTGATATACGCACCAACGCCGATTTTCACCGAGTGCGCTTTCCGACTCGAAGAGATCAGGCGGCCAGGCACTCGGCTCTTGTTCGAGAACCGGCATAGCACAATTCACCGCGGGCGGCGGGACCTCGTACGAATCGGCCGGGGGCGATTAGGGGCACAAACCCGTTGATCGCCGGCGGCGATATCCAAACCCGCCGCAAGCACAGCAAAACACGCCACTCAGCAAAACCACCGTCGGTGGTTCCGGAGCTGGCACGAACAATCCCTGGCCGACCGGTGCGATGAAGCCTTGGCCCGGTGTGAAACCGGGAGGCTGCGGCACATTGGAATCGAGCCAGATGGCATTCGACGAATTCGAATTTGCCAGCGTCAGGAATTGTTGCACTTGGGCGGCAACCCCCGGATTGAGACCCGAATATTGCAGGGCCGAGCCGGCATGGGGCGCCTGGCCGTTGTTGGCCAATTCGTCCCAAATGGCCAGTTGCAAGGCGGCGGCGTAATCGTCCGAATTCAAGCCACTTCCGTTGACGTTTGATCCGGTGATCAGACTCAGGCCGTAGGTGTTATACAGGTAAGCGATCGCACCGCCATTCGTCAGACCCCCGCTCGTGGGGGTCTGAGCAACCTCATACACTTGGCCCACGGTGACTTCATCAGCCAAATCGACGCAGAACGTATTGAACGTCTGTGCCAACGGCGAACTCAGGCCGGCTTGGGTGGATGCAATTGTTCCCGTGTACTGTCCCGCGTAAACGGCCAGGTTATTGAAGCTGCCGTAACTGATCGTGACGACATCGACGGCCTGGGTTGGTCCAAACTTGAACCAATCCAAGGGTGCCGCAAAGACCGCCGTGGGATTGGCGGAGCAAACGAGCAGAACGAGAGCGCTGAAAAGCAGGTGTGGCTTGCAGTTCACGTGTGGTGGCCCTGAATCAAAACCGTAAAAACGACAGCCACGACTTGGACTGAACGAGCAGCGCCCTCCGCTCAGTAAAGACCTGGCATAAATCCTCTGAACAACGCAGTTTGCTTGGTTCATGCAGGACGCACGAACGTCACAAACTCGCAATTCTTGATCGATCCTAGCCGGGTGTCCAGTGAAAATCAAATACTTCTCGGGTTGAATCGTGAGAAATAACCGAAAGCGAGAGCCCGCCATACTGATGGAGTCGTCGTCCCTCGATGGGCGGCGAATGCACGATGGGGATTGCAAACTTCTTCGAATCTAAACGCATGCTTTAAGACAATTTGATCTTTCGCTTGCCAGGTCAGGTCGATTTTGGCAGACCGGATAGACATTGAGCGGAATAACGTTGACTTTCGGGAATGGCGTAGCTTGAATGGATGTGACTCGTAGGGACACGATGATCCGGGCGGCACATCGCGCCAACTTCCGCCTGCACGACCACCCACCTGAGCTTCGCTCTCACCACTCGCTACATGGACGCGGCGGGTTACCAGTTGTTCGGCCTGCAATTGCATGATTGCATAACCGACGGTCCGTAGGTGTGCGCCGCAGGGCGCCTATTGGACGCAACTTTTTGACTCGGCCGGCGCATCCGATCTTTCGGGGCCGATTTGGGATGCGCAAACCTGCGTTAGAAACCGAGGCCTCGTCCCCGCGGCCATCGTCTTTGAACTCATTGAATACCGCTTTCGAGAGCGTTCGCCGGATGTCGGCACAGCGTAAAGCCATTGTCTTGGCAAGCGCCGTCGTCGGCTTGTCCATTGTGACGTGTTACTTCCAGGTTCTGGCCCATCTGGCGTATCGCTGGAGCCACGAAGAGGACTATTCGCACGGATTCCTCGTGCCGTTGTTCTCGGGTTGGCTGCTGTGGAAGCGACGCGAGATGCTGGCGATGGCCAACGCCTCGTCCAGCGGCCGCTGGATCGGCCTGGCGCTGATCGCGTTAAGCGCGTTCATCCGCTGGGCCGCCCTGAACTTTGGCTTTGCCCTCCTGGAGCCGGTCGCCCTCGTCGTCTGCCTGGCGGGCGTGACGGGAACGATCGGCGGCTGGAGGATGTTGCATTGGTCATGGCCCGCGTTGCTCTTCCTGTTTTTCATGATCCCGTTGCCGGGCTTTCTCGCGAGCCGCATGAGCGGACCGCTGCAGCGGATGGCCACGTTGAGTAGCACCTACGTTTTGCAGACTCTCGGTGTTCATGCCGTCGCCAGCGGGAATGTGATCTGGCTGAGTCAGGGGCAGATCGGCGTTGTCGAGGCGTGCAGCGGCTTGCGGATGCTGGTGATGTTCGCCGCCGTGACCGTGGCGGCGGCATTCATCCTGGGCGGTAGCCGCTGGGAGCGGGCGATCATCGTGATCAGCTCGCCAGCGATCGCCATCGCTTCAAACGTCTTTCGTATCACGGCTACGGGACTGGCCCAGGAATTGATCAGCCCCGATTTGCGCATAAGATTTTTCACGATTTTGCCGGTTGGATCATGATGCCGCTGGCAATCGGGCTTTTGGCGCTCGAACGCTATCTGTTGGCCAAATTATTCCCGACTGTGAAGGTCGAGCCCCGGATTCGAGTCGCACCCCCGGCCCTCAAGAGGCCGGTGGCTGTTCGAAACGCACGTTAACTCGGTTAGCGCATGACAACCATTCAGTCGACGCAGACACGGCAGTCGCTCAATCCGAATGACGGTCGCAATGCCGCCGCCCGGACGGCCGGTGAGGGCTTTGATATTGCGGAACGAAGGGCGAGCGTGGAATCGGCGCCCGGCGACCGCCGCCTGCTTACCGAAGCTGCCCACTCCCTTCGGCGCCGCTGGCTGTTGACGACGACGGTTGGCCTTGTCGTCGGATCGCTGGCGGCGGTCTGCGCCTGGTTCGGCACGTCGCGGCTGTATACGGCCACCGCGATCCTGCGAATCTCAACGGGTCGGTCGACTGTCTTGAACGTGAACGATCACGGAGAAGCGGTAGCGACGTTCGACATTTTCAAGCGCACGCAGCGCCAATACATCCGCAGCCCGCGCATTCTCACGTCCGTGCTGCAGCGCGAAGAGGTTGCGGCGAAACTAAAAAATGGTCCGTCCGATCCGCTGAGCTGGTTGCAGCAAATTGTCTCCGTCGCCTATCCCGACGACGCCGAGATCATGCAAGTCAGCGTCCGCACGGACGATCGGGATCTGTCCGAGACGCTCGCCAATACCATCGTCGATGTCTACCTCGAAGACGTGAACGAGGACGAGCATAAGCAAAAATCCCGTCACTTAGACGATCTGAAAACCGCCTTTCTCGACGGCGAAAAAAACCTTCGGTTGAAGCGCGCGGCGATTCACGATACGGCGCTTGCGCTGCACACGGCCGACACCGCCGGCCTGACGCCCCAACAACAGAACGATTTCCAGGCGTACGTGACAGCATTTACGCAGATGAACCAGATCGAATTCGAACTCATCAAATCGAAAAGCGCGCTCAAGATGAGCGGCGGGACGACGCTGAGCGATCCCCTGACGGCCGCGTCGAACGCCGAAGAGGAACTCAAGACCAGCAGCGATCCGGTCATCGTCGGCCTGACTTCGCGAATGGAGCACTTGCAATCGGCGCTCGATGAAGCCAAGCACAATTTTTCCGACGATGCGCCCAAGTACAGGGAATTGATCGCGGATCAACAACCGAAGATCGACGAGCTAAAACAGAAAATCGCCAAACAGAAAGCGGCCGTACAGAAGGAAATTGTGGCCCGCCTGCAGTTGGTGCAGCAAACCAACGCAAAATTTCTCAATTCGTCGATTGCGTCGCTCACGGAACAGCAGCTGCATTTGAAGGAGCGAGCGGACAAACTCAAGAAGGAGGTCGAGAAGATCGGCCGACCGGATGTCGAGGTCGAATTGATGCAGGCGGAACTCAAGTCGATGGAGGAAATCCAGAACTACGTCCAGCGCGAGCTGCACGAGGCGAAAGTCGAAGTGACCAGTTCCAAGCCGCGGACGACGCTGTTGAGCCATGCGGTCACTCCGCAGTCCGACGCCACGAAGAACCACCTCGAGTTCTGCGGCCTGACTGGCGCCGGCGGTTTCTTCGCATCGGGGGCGCTCGTGATCGCCTGGGATCTAAGGCGGCGCCGGCTCAACTCGGCGGCCGAAGTCGCCCGATTGCTGCGGTTGAAGCTGCTGGGAACCGTCCCGCCGATTTCCAGCCGAAGCGATGCCACGGCCGTCGCCGACGAGGCAATGGATGCGATCGCAGCAACGATCGCCTTCTCGACGCCCGAGGAATTCCACCGGCTGTTGATGGTGACAAGCGCCGCGCCGGGCGAGGGAAAGACGACGGTCGCCGCCGGACTGGCGATGAGTCTGGCCCGCATGGGCCGTCCGACGGTCCTCGTCGATTTCGATCTGCGGTGTCCGTTGCTGCATGAAATGTTCGGCCTCGACCTGACGCCGGGAATTGCCGACGTGCTGGCTGAACGGATCGAACCGACCGACGCGGCCCGGCCGACCTCGCTCGATAATCTCTCCGTCGTTCCCGCCGGCCAGTGGAACCAGGGCGGCTTTGCCGACTGGTGCAACGATCGGCTGAAACGGATCTTCGCCGAGCTGCGACTCAACTACGCGCACGTGGTGATCGACACGGCGCCACTGTTGCCGAGCGTCGAAACCCGCCTGCTGGTGCCGCACGTGGACGGCATGGTGATCTCGCTGTTGCGCGATGTGAGCGAAATCAGCCGCATCCGCACCGGTTGCGAGATGCTGCAATCATGCGACGCCTCAGTGCTGGGGGCCGTCTTGGTCGTGGCGCGCAAGCGAACGGTATGAAAGGCGCAAGACGGCGGTGATGCAAGTCGCTGAAATGTCTGCCGGAGGCGAAGTTCGGGAATCTCGTACGCGCGAAGAAAACCTGGGTGAATCAAAATTGAGCGAAGCGACTTTGGGCGAAGAAAACGTGGTTGAAGCAAGTCAGGAGTCTGGCTTGCAACGTTGACCGAAGGATTAAGGAAGGTCTTCGAAGCCCATGTCACTTATCGTCTTCACGTTCTTCGTGGCGTGCCTGGTCAGTCTCGCCGTCGTGCCGCTGGTGCGGCTCGTCTGCGAGCGCATTCAACTGACCGATCGCCCCGACGGCCATCGCAAGCTGCACCAGGTTCCGGTCGCCCTGGGAGGTGGCATTGCCGCGTTCATCTCGACGCTGGCTGTTTGCAGTCCCATCTTTTTGATTTGGGACCGGGTCGGGACGACTCCGGTCAACAGCAGCGAAGATCTGCTGGGACTGTTGATCGCGGGAACGATTATTCTGCTGGTGGGCGTGGCGGATGACGCGCTCGGATTGCGAGGCCGCCAGAAACTGCTCGGACAAGTCATCGCCTGCAGCATACCCATCATCCGCGGTCTGGTGATCCAAAAATTCCAGTTGTTCGGATGGACGCTTGACCTGGGTCCGCTGAGCGCACCGGCGACCTTGCTCTGGCTCTTGGCAGCCGTGAACGCCGTCAACCTGCTCGACGGGGTCAATGGCCTGGCCACCATGGTGGGGTTGGTCGATTGCGTGGCGATCGCCTTGCTTTCCGCCGTTGTGGGCCATCAGGCGCACGCCGTCGTCGCCGCCGCGTTTGCCGGCAGCCTGCTCGGTTTTTTGCGTTACAACTTTCCCCACGCGAAGCTCTTTTTGGGCGACGCGGGGGCCATGCTCATCGGAATGTTCGTGGGAATCTTGTCGATCAAATCGTCGCTTAAAGGACCGGGAACCATCCTTCTGGCCGCGCCTTTGTGCCTGATGGCGCTCCCGCTGTTCGACTCGACCGCCGCGATGATGCGGCGCAAGCTGACTGGCCGCAGCATTTTCAGCGGCGACCGCGCCCACATTCAGCATCGGCTGACCGAGCGGTTTGGCGGAGTGCGGGCGGTGGGCATTGTTTCCGTTAGCTGCGGCCTGACCGGCGCCGCGGCGCTTGCGAGCATCGTTTGGAAGAACGAGATGGTGGCAATCATCAGCGGTGCCGCCATTATCGCACTCTTTGTCGTCTCTCGCCTGTTCGGACACGCTGAGCTGCATTTGCTCGGCACGCGTGTGTATGCGACCGGCGCTTCGTTCTTCGAGTATCGGCCGCGGAAACGGGCCAAAAAGTCCAGCGTTCGCATTCAGGGAAGCCGCGAGTGGATGCAGTTGTGGGACACTCTGACCGAGGCTGTGGAAGATTTGCCCGTGCACAAAGTCGAGCTCAACGTGCACGCCCCAATGTTCCAGGAGGGCTTTCACGCTTCCTGGACGCGCCCCGCGTCCGGACCGGACGATACCTGGCGGTTCGATCTGCCGCTCGTCGTCGATGGCCATCGAATTGGCCAAATCGGTTTTGCGGGAGAGCGAAGCCCCGAACTTCCCCGCGGCAACCTCGAATGCGTCCTCTCGCTTTGCGAGGGCCTGGAGTCGCAATTGGCGGCACTCTTTGCCGAGGTCGCCGCAGACGAGACATCAATCGACGTGGATTCCAGCGGAGCGCCGCCAATCGTCCAACCGTCAACGGCCGAGAATGGCGTGCCGCGGCCGCCTCATGTCGCGCTCACAAAAACTGAAGTTCAACGTACGGTGCCCCAAGGCGTATGAGTACTCTTTCGCCGTCGACGTCGGCAGCAGCCGACAAAGAGAAACTGGCTGCCGGCCGCGGCCTCACGCGTTACATCTGGTTGGCGGCCGCGCTCGTCATCGTCGCTAACGCCGGCATTCTGCTTTTCCAGTGGTCGCGCGTGCCCGTCGTGCGACCTCCGAAGCAGCATTTGCAGGAGCAGGCCTTCGCGATGGGGCAATGGAAAAGTCAAAGTGTCCAATCTCCGCCGGAGCGAGTGCTCGCGGTGGGAGCCGACGAAATGGCCGAGAACCAGTATGAACGGGACGGGTCAACCGTCTTCGCTCATCGGGCGAGCTGGACGTCGCTCGACGAATGGCTGCCTCACGAGCCCGACATCTGCTACACGTCGCAGGGGTGGAAGATCGCCTCGCAATCGACGGTCGCGATTCCCAATCGGCCGGACGTTCACGTCGCGTTGCGTTCGTACGAGCAGGCCGGTCGACGGTTGTGGGTCGTCTTTTGGTATCAGATTGGCGCGTTCACTTACAGCGACCGGGACGGCGCCCGTCCCGCTCGCCGCGCCTTTTGGGGCCAGCACGAGCGGCCGCCGCTCGTCAAAACCGTTTTGCAAACGTTGGATGACGACCCCTCGGGCGCGAAACTCCTCTCCCTGGCCGGGCTCATTTACGACGCGAACTCGCAACTCTAAGTGCCCGCAACCGGGGACAAATCCTCTACCTCTCAAACGCAGCGACAAGTTGCGTCGCTCGGAATGAATCGCCGAATCCCATGCGCCGACTGAACGGCAAACTTTTCTTGATCCTACTGGCTAGCGTCACGGTTGGCGGAGCTCTCGTGCACGGACTGCATGCGTACCAGGTGCATCGCCATTCGGGCATGTTCCTGCAGGCAGCCCAGCGTGCCGAGGATGCGGGACATTTCGAAGAGTCGGCCGAGAATCTGCGCCGCTTTCTCCTGTTGTCTCCCGGGGACGCCGATGTCACGGGCCGGCTGGCCAAATTGCTCTTCGATCATCGACAGGACCGCCAGGCACAGTTGCTCTATACCCAAGTCGTGCACCAGCAGCCGAGTAACGATGAGGCCCGCCGTCGCCTCGTCGATGCATCGTTGCGGCTAGGCGCGTACCAGGACGCGAAATACCACCTCGATAACTTTTTGTTGAAATCGCACAAGGAAGAGGGAGAGCTCTACCTGCAGTTGGGGACTTGTCAGCAGGCGCTGGGCGACTACGTCGGCGCCGAAAAGTCCTACGAGAAGGCAATTCAATTTGCTCCCGACCGTGTGTCAGCCTATTCGCGGCTGGCGTTCCTTCTGGTTGATCGACTCGAAAACGGAGCGGGAGCAAAACAGCAGCTGCAGGACATGGTCGGCGCAATCCAAAAAGTGCCGAGGCCTATCTGCTTCGCGCCGCATTTCTCCAAGCCCACGCGGGCGACACCGTCGTGCAGACCGCCTTTCTGGGCCCAACCAGTCTCAAGGCCTACGAGCGGCCGCGCGAAATGTTGCGTCGTGCCCTGGCGGACACGAAGGCAGCGCTTGAACTCACTCCGAACGACTCCAAAGCACTGCTTTTTGCGGCGCAGGCGGCGATCTCCGACAAGCGGCCCGACGAGGCCCGCGGGTTCGCCGATCGGGCGCTCAAGATCAATCCGGCCGAACCGGTGGCCTATGTCGTATTGGCCTCGAACGAATTGCGGCAAGACCGCCAGCCACAAGCGATCGAGTGCCTCAAACGAGGGCTCGAAGCGACCAAGGACAATCCCCTGGTGTTGCTCACCTTGGCCAATCTCCAACTCGATGCGGGCGATGTCGCCGCCGCCAAACCGCTCATCGATCGCCTGCGTCGGATCGATAGTTTCACACCGGTCGTGCGATATCTCGATGCGCGGATCTTGATCGACAAGAGCGATTGGGCCAATGCCGCGAGTCGTCTGCAGGGCATGTCGACCGATCTGGCCCGCTGGCCCCAGTTTCAGAAAGAGTCGTTGTATTGGCTCGCGCATTGTGAGGCCCGCCTGAGTCGAAGCGACTCGAGGATTGCCGCCTATCGCAGTGCGCTCGATATCGATCCGTTCTGGCCGCCGGCGCGGATGGGACTGGCCGAAGCGTTACGCGAGTCCGGGCGGAAGGAAGAATCGGATTTGGAATATCAGCGGCTGCTACGTTTACCGAACATTCCCATTCGTGCCTCGATCGCGGCGTTTCAAGCGGCAGTTGCCAAGAACCTCTCGCGAGCGCCGAACGACCCCGTGTGGGGAGAGATCGAAAAGGAACGGGACGCGGTTGCCCTCCGGCTCTCGACGGAAAATCGCCTCCTCTTGAACGCGCAAGTCGCGGCTGCTGAAGGCAAAGACGAAGAATCAAAACAAGATTTGCGGGCGGCGATCGCGGCTAATCCCAAGAATCCGACCGCTTGGGTCAGCCTGCTTGCCGTCGAAGTGCAGAGGGGGCAGTGGACCGACGCCGAGAAGCTGCTAGGCGAGATGCAGAAACAATTCAAAGACGGCGTTCCGTATCGCCTGGCTCGTGCCGAATGCCTCTTCCGCCGATATGGCCAAGCGTCGAAGAGCGAGCTGCGGTCGCTCGCCAAGGCCCCGCCGTCGTACTCGGCCGCCGAGCGTCAGCAATTGGCAAGCGGGCTGGCGCGGCGGCGCTCGAGATCAAGGACTACGAACAGGCCGAGCGTCTGTGCCGCTTGGTGGCGGATAGCGATCCAACGAACCTTCAGATTCGTCTCGTGCTCTTCGATCTCGCCCAGCAAGCCGAGAGCGTCGATGCGATGAAAAGTGCGCTGGAGGAAGTGAGCAAGATCGAACACGACGGATTTTATTCCAAGTACGGTGAAGCGGTTAAACTGCTTCTCCAAGGCAAACAAAAGAAAGACGAGAAGCTGCTCGACCGGGCGCTCGAAAAAGCCGGCGAAGCGAAGGTGCAACGCCCCGATTGGCCCCGCGCGACGCTGTTGATTGCCGAAATTAACGACGCGCGGGGACGACGCGATGCAGCCATCGAAGCTTATACGTCCGCGATGGAACTCGGCGAGCGCGATCCCCGCCTGGCGGCTCGTCTCGTTTCGCTGCTCTTCGAGCAAGGCAATTTCCCGAAAGCGAAATCGATTCTCCAACGTTTTGAGAGCGAGAAGGCCTCGTTCTCGACGGAACTCTGGCGGCTCGATTCGCACACGTCCATGCAAACGGGGGACGTGAAACGCGCTTTAGAAACCGCGCAACAGACGGCCGAGCATTCGAAGGACGTTCGCGACCAGATCTGGTACGGCCAGGTGCTGAGCATCTCCCCGGGGCGCAGACGACGCCGAGAAAGTACTCAAGCAGGCGACGAAGGACGCGCCGAAGTATCCGGGCGGATGGATCGAGCTGATTCAGCTTTACAAGAGATCCCCCGGCAAGCTCGATCAGGCGCAAAAGGTGCTCGCCGAAGCCAAAACCAAGATCGACGTCAAACAGTCTCCGCTGGCGTTGCCTTACGCCTGCGAGTTGCTCGGCCAAAATAGCGATGCCGAAAATTATTATCTCGACGCGATGAAGGCCGCACCCGGCGACCAGCGCATTCAGCGGGCAATCGTGGAGTTCCATGCCAGGACGGGAAAAATTGACGAGGCCGAGTCGCTCCTACGGCAGATGATCGCGGCCGCCGGTGAAGCGAACGACGCGGCGACGCTCCAGTGGTCGCGCCGCACTCTCGCCGGCCTGCTGATCAATTCGCCTGCGTACCAGAAGCACGTCGAGGCACGCAAGCTGATCGATAAAAACCTCGACGCGTTCCCAAAATCCGATGCGGACCTTCGCATGTCGGCGCTCGTTGACGCATCGCTCACGACGAAGGAAAGCCGCCAGAGAGCGATTGAGAATTTGGAATTGCTGTCGCAACGACCTGGTGTTTTGACCCTCGACGATCATCTCGTTTTGGCGAAGTTGTATTGGTCGGCCGGCGAGGGGGCGAAGGCTCGCGATCAGCTCCGCACTCTGGCCACGCAAGGTCGCTCAGCCCAATACACGCTCGCGTATGCGGAAGTTCTGCTTGAAGAGAAGGAATATTCGGAAGCGGAGAATTGGGTCCGCCGGCTCGAAGAACTCGCGCCCACTGAGTTTGGCACGGCGACGATCCGCGCTCGACTGTTCGCGCGCAAGAGCGTTACAACCAGGCCTACGATTGTTTGAGCAAGTTCATCAAAGACGATTCCGGGGACCCCCGGCGCGGACCCTCCGGCGTCGCCTTGCCTCCGCCCGTTTTGAGGAGTTCGGCAAGGAACTGGCGCGCCACGGGCGAAAAGAGGAAGCCGAAAAGTTTTTCGCTCAGGCCGAGACGTGGCTACCGGAATTCGGCGGAGATGCAAATCAGCCCACGCTATTACATGTTCTGTTTCTAATTCGGCGCGAACGCACCAAGGACGCTGTCGTCGAAATTGAGCGGATGCAGCAGGGCAAGGACCTGGAGACCCTGGCGAAGGCGTGCCTCGCAATCGCACAGATCAACACGAATGAACATGAGGTGCTCGAACGGGCCACTCGCGTGGCCGAGCACATTGTCAGCGTCAAGCCGTCGGCGGATGCCTGGATCGCGCTGGGTGCCCTGCAGGACCGTATGGCCAACTACGACGCGGCCGAACACAGTTATCGCGAGGGCTTGGCGGTTGCATCGGTTCGCATTGATGCCCTCAACAATCTGGCGTACATCCTCGCGCTTCGCAGAAAAGAGCTCCCCGAAGCGCGAAAGTTGATCGATCAAGCAATCGCGAGCGGCGGGCCGCGGGGACCGCTCGAGGATTCGCTGGCGATGATCGAGCTGGCGATGGGGAATACCGATGCGGCTCTGTCCGACGCCAGTCAGGCGTGCAGCGAAGATCCAAATCCCGTACACCTTTTTCACCTGGCGCGTCTGCAAATGACGAAAGGCGATCGCAAGGCCGCGACGGAAGCCTTGGAAACCGCACGCAAGCGCGGCTTGAAGCCGGCTTCCCTCCATCCGCTCGAACGCCCGACACTGACCGAACTCGAGACGCAACTGGACGTCGCCGCCCCCTAGCCAGTCGGGAAACAGTGGGTCTTGCGTCTCCGCAAGCACACCTGCAATTAGCATGCTGCGAATCAAAGAACCGATCGAACGCCCGTCCGTACTCGTCCTCAATCGGTCCTATTGGCCCGATGCGGAGGCGACGGGCCAGTTGCTGACGGAACTTTGCGAAGATCTCGCCTCGCGTTACCAGATCACGGTCATTGCCGGCCAAACCAACCAGAACCCGACTGGTGTCCGCTGCCGCACGTGGGGATCGGAGCAACACAACGGCGTGACGATCCGCCGCGTGCCGCACCTGAAACTCGGCAAAAAGTTCCTCTGGGCGCGCGGGCTTAACATGCTGACCTATTTTGCCGGCGCCGCGATTCGCGCTCTTTTTCCAGGCGCCCGGCCGCGGTTGTCGTCGAGACCGATCCGTTCCTCTTACCGTTGCTCGGCCGGCTTTTGCAGGTCCGCCACGGATGCCGCTTGATTGTCTACTTGCAAGATATTTACCCGGACGTCGCCGTGGCGACCGGCACGGTGCGAAATCGCTGGTCCATTCGACTGCTCCGCCGGTGCCTGTTTGCCGTATATCGTCGAGCGGATCGCGTGATCGTCCTCGGCGAAGACATGCGCGCCATCCTGACTGAGGGCGGCGTTCCAGACGACCGAATCACCACCGTTCCCAATTGGGCCGACACGCGGCGAATTTACCCGGTTCGGGAAGACAACGCCTTTCGCCGCAGTGAAGCGCTCGACGGCCAATTTGTGGTGATGTATTCGGGCAACATGGGCCTGTGCCAGAATCTCGACAGTATTCTGGAGGCCGCTCGCCTGTTGCGCGACCGATCCGATCTCCAATTCGTTTTCGTTGGTGACGGCGTCTCGCGAGATCGGCTGGAAAGTCGCGCACGCGATCTCGCCAACGTGCGGTTTCGCCCGTATCAACCGCAATCGCAGCTGGCACACAGTTTGAGCGCTGCCGACCTGCACCTCGTGCCGCTCGACGCACGGGTCACCGGCTGCCTGGTCCCCAGCAAGCTCTACGGAATCCTCGCGGCCGGCGTCGCTTCGCTGGTCGTGGCGGATGATCGCTGCGAAGTCAGCCGCGTGATTCGGGAATCTGAAACGGGCAAAATCGTCGCGCCCGACAATCCCGAGCAACTTGCCAAGATGATCGCCTGGTGTGCCGCCAACCGCAGTGTATTGAAACAAATGGGAGACCGCGCCCGGCTTTTGGCCGAACGCGATTACGATCGCAAAACGGCGACCGGCCGCTTCGGCCAGTTGTTGGAGGATGCGATCGCGGGGATTTCGTCGCCCGGCGACCGGTCCTGTTCGGCGCTTGCGTCAAAAGCCGATTTGGAGCCCGCCTAAGATCGGTCCGCCAAAAGCCATGACCGTGAGCTCACCTGTTATCGACCAACCCCATTCGCCTGGCGACGTGGCGCAAGAATCGCCGCTTCCGCACGAGTTAGGCACGTCGACCTCGCAGAGGCCGTCGCTCGTGATCGAGCCGCCGCGCGGCTGGACGTCGCTCAACCTGGCCGAACTCTGGCGGTATCGCGATCTGCTCAGCCTGCTGATTTGGCGGGACATTTCTTCCCGCTATCGGCAAAGCGTGATCGGTTACGGCTGGGCCGTGCTCAAGCCCGTGCTGACAATGGTGATCTTCACGGTCATTTTTGGTCGCGTCGCGAAGATTCCGTCGGACGGGGCGCCGTGGGCCCTCTTCTGTTTCGTGGCCCTGGTCCCCTGGATGTATTTTGCCGGTTCCGTTTCGAGCGTGACGACGAGCGTGGTCCAAAGCAGTCAATTTCTCACGAAGGTCTATTTTCCACGCCTGGTGCTGCCGCTGGCGAGCGCCGCGGTCGGCTTGATGGAATGGGCCGTGCAGATGATCGTCCTAGCCGTCTTGATGGTCGCCTACAAGATTGTGCCTCCCTGGCAAATCGTGTTCGCGCCAGTCTTCGTGATCATCTGCGTGTTGGTCACTTTGGCGTTCGGAATCTGGCTGACCGCGCTCAACGTCAAATACCGCGACGTGGGCCAAGTTGTTCCGTTTCTTTTGCAGGCCTGGATGTATTTGTGCCCGATCGTTTACCCGATCAGCCTGATCCCCGCCCGGTGGCGGCTCGTTTACGCGCTCAATCCCATGGTCGGCGTGGTGGAGGGCTTTCGCTGGTCGATGCTCGGCACGACGACGCCCGATTGGACGATGATGTTCGTTTCACTGACCATGGTGACGGGCCTGTTCGTCGGCGGCCTCTACTATTTTCGCAAAACTGAAATCGCCTTTGCCGACGTGATCTGATGCTTCCCGCAGTACGCGTTCAAAATCTAGGGAAAAGCTTCCGCCTGGGCGTGACACACGCCGGCTCGCTGCGCGAACTCGTCAATCGGGTCACTTCGCGGTTGACCGGTCGCATTTCTCCGCGCAACGGCCGGATTCCCGATCACGCCGGTAGAGCGAGCTCGGACGGTTTGTTCTGGGCCCTCCGCGATGTCTCGTTCGACGTTCAGCCGGGCCAGGTGATCGGCGTCATCGGACGAAATGGTGCAGGCAAAAGCACGCTGCTCAAGATTCTCTCGCGAATTACTTACCCCTCGACGGGGCGCATCGAGATCAATGGCCGCGTCGCCAGCCTGCTCGAAGTGGGCACCGGTTTCCACCCCGAACTCACCGGCCGCGAAAATGTCTTTCTCAACGGTACGATCTTGGGCATGACGAAGCGCGAAGTCGCCCGCTCATTCGACGAGATCGTCACGTTCGCTGAAGTGGACAAATTCATTGACACGCCAGTGAAGCGGTACTCGTCGGGCATGCACGTGCGTCTGGCCTTCGCCGTCGCCGCGCATTTACAGCCCGAGATCCTCTTCGTCGATGAGGTCCTGGCGGTGGGCGACGCCTCGTTCCAGCAAAAATGCCTGGCGAAGATGAGCGATCTCGGACACGACGGCCGCACGATCCTCTTTGTGAGCCACAACATGGGCGCAATCCGACAGCTCACCACCGAGTGCGTGGTGATTCACGACGGCGGCGTTCTGTTCCGCGGACCGAGCGATCGGGCCGTCGACTGCTATCTGGACCAGCAACGCTCGTCCGCAAGTGCTACCACAAATGTCGTCGGCCTGCCGCGTATGCGCTGGGCCGGTGATCGATCGGTCGAATTCGTCGACGTCGACATCCTTTCGCCGACAAGTCGAAAGCTGACGGCCGGCCAATGCCTTCAAATCGGGGTCACGGTGCGTGCCGAGGACAACGTCGCGAGCTTCGCCTTTTCTGTGACGATCTATAGGAACGACGGTGAGCCGCTTGCAACGGCCTTCGGAGACTCCGTGGGCTCAATCGACGCGGGCGATTCAAAGACGTTTCGGTTGGAAATTCCCGACGGCGGATTCGCACCCGGAAGCTATTGGCTTTCGCTGGCGATCCTACGAAACTCGTGTTTGCTCGTCGATGCGATCCAGGAAGTCGGCCACTTCGATGTCCTTCCGGACGGAAAAATTCCCAGCGGCTTCACTCAGTGGATCGACAAATGGGGTGACCTCCGGATTCCTATGTCGTGCACTTCCACCGAGCAATTGACGGCCGTTTCGACTGAAGCGAAAGTCGGTCGCGTCTGAAATGATCTCCAAGTTGTTGCGGCATCTGCGAGCCGGCACGTTGCCCGCAGTCTCGAAAAGCTGGCTGCATTCGCGATTCAACGCGGCGCGTTGGGCCTGCGCGGGTTACACGATCTTCCCGTTGGAGACGTCCGCGTCACTCAAGCTCTACCGCGACTCGCGACTGTCCGGTCTCATTCGCTACGGGGATTTCGAGCGGGATGAGCGTGCCTTTGCCCAACGGTTTCTCAAACCAGGCGACGTCTTCGTCGACGTGGGCGCCAATATCGGGCTGTATTCGGTTTTGGCGGCGGAGTTTGTGGGCGATCAGGGGCGAGTGATCTCGTTCGAGCCCAGCCGTCGCACATATTTGCGATTGCTGGAAAATTTTCGGCGAAATCAGCTTCAAAATGTGGACAGTGTGAATGCGGCCCTGTCGGACGTGTCAGGAACGACGCGGCTTTATGCCGGCGGCCCGGAGATGGACGCCTGGAATTCGCTCAGCCAGTCCGCGCACGGCCCCGCACCCGAAGCCGAGGAAGTCTCGACGACGACATGGGATGAATATTCAGGCCAGCACGCCTTGGACGATCGCGTGACGTTGATGAAGATCGACGTGGAGGGCTGGGAGACCGCAGTCCTGAGGGGAGCACGCCGGGCGCTTGGCGGTCAAGAGGCTCCGATCTTGCAAGTCGAGTTCTGTGAAGAAAATGCCCGAGCCGCGGGAAGTTCGTGTTCGGACCTCGAAGGCGCGATTCTCGAACTCGGATACCAGCTCTATGAATATCGAGCGGTCGATAACTCATTGAGCGTCGTCAGCCGTGAGAATCGGAACGATGACTGTAACCTCTACGCTGTCAAGAACCTGAACTTCGTCCTGTCGAGACTCGGCGGTCACTGTTCGAACGCCGGCACTTCCCTCAGTTTTTCACAAACTTAAGAGGCTCGCCGCCGCGCAGCCCAGAATTTGCAAGAGCAACTTTGAATGATGACATCCTGGCCGCGAATCTCGATTATCACGCCCTCCTTCAACCAGCGCAATATCTCGAACAGACGATCGACTCGGTCCTTTCGCAGAATTACCCCAACCTCGAATACATGGTGATCGACGGCGGCAGCACCGACGGTTCCGCCGAGATCATTCGCCGCTACGGACGGCATTTGAACTATTGGGTGAGTGAACTCGACAAAGGACAGACCGACGCGATCAACAAGGGCCTCCGGCGGGCGACGGGCGAAATCCTCGCCTACATCAACAGCGATGATTACTACGCCCAGGGCGCGTTTCGAAGCGGTCGCCGACCACTTTCGCTTGCGGCCCGAGTCCGATTTGATTCACGGCCGCTGCCGGTTCGTGGACCAAGTGGGAACGAAAATCGGCGAGCAATTCGCCAGCATCGAAACGTACTGCGAGATCCTCGATTTGTGGGACGTCTGGTGGCAGCGTCGGCAATTCGTGCAACCCGAGGTCTTTTGGACGCGGCGGATCACCGAGAAGATCGGCCCGCTGCGCGACGACCTGCATTATGTTATGGACTACAACTATTGGATGCGGATCCTGAAGGCGGGCGGTAAAGTCGGCCGACTTGACCGGGAAGTGGCCAGTTTTCGCCGGACTCCGGAGCAAAAGTCGACGCATTCATCTCGCGTCGCCGAGGAGCTGCTGAAAGTCGTCGAGACCGAGCTGTGGGACCGTGCCGCTGACATTCCCTGGAGCGATCGCAAGCGGATGCAAGGACAATGGCTCTACCAGCGTGATTTCTGCAGGACGGCCGACCAGTCCATCGCCGAACAGGAATCAAAGTTCCGCCGCTGGCGCCGCCTCGGCGCATTGGCGGTCCAGCACCCGCAACTGTTTCAAGTCCCCGCTTTCCGCCGTCGGCTGTTCGGCCGGCTACTTCCGTTCTAGAGGTCGAATTGTCTTTCGGCAGCCTGATTTACCGGTTCCGCGTGAAGTACGGTCACGGTCCGCGTGTCGCCTATTATCGCGACGTGGTACGTCCCCGTATTCTGCAAACGCCTCCCGTCGACGGGCTGCACGACCGACACTGCGAGATTCACGTGCTCACCTCGCAGCAGGACTGGCTGAACTTGATTTGGGCGCTCAAATCGTTCTACGCGTCCAGCGGGCGAAAGTACGAATTGTGCATTCACGACGACGGCAGCCTGGAACCAGTCTCGCGCGACCAGCTGCAGAGACACTTTCCCGACGCGCGGCTCATCGATCGGGAAACCGCAGACCGCGAGGTCTTGCCGTCGCTCGAAAGATTTCCGCGATGCCGCGCCTTTCGCGAGACAAATCACCTTTCGCCGAAGCTTTTCGATTTCCGGCATTTCCTTCGCGCAGATCGCATGTTGCTCTTGGATAGCGATGTCCTGTTTTTCGCAAACCCGGCCGAGCTACTGCGGCGCATTGAAGATTCGACGTACCGTCGGAACAGTGTGAACGCGGATGTCCAGTCGGGTTATACGGTCGATCCGGTCGAGGCCGGAAAGCGTTTCGCGATGGTTATGCCCGAGCGATTCAATTCCGGGCTCGGCGTGATCCACGGCGACTCGCTGCGGCTTGATTGGATCGAAGAGTTTCTCGATTTTCCCGGCATTCTTGGGCATTTTTGGAGGATCGAGCAGACGCTGTTCGCGCTGTGCAGCGCGGTTCGGAGTCGAACTGCTGCCTCGGGAATACCGCGTCTCGTTGGATCGAGGCCTCGATGGGTGCGTCGCCAAACACTATGTCGGAGCCGTCCGACACCTGATGTATGGCGAGGGCATCCGCAGGCTGACGCGCGAAGGTCAGATCGCGCACGCGTCCGCTCGCGGTACCGATCGATCGGTCGCGCCGTCCTGTCCGGCCTCCGCGTAAAGAAATATGTCAACCATCGTCAAGACGAAACCAGATTCGATCAAAGAGATCGACCGCTGTCGCATCAGCGGCAGCACGCATCTCGTGTCGGTGTTGAATTTGGGCGAACAGAGCCTGACGGGCGTCTTCCCCAAATCAACCGACGAGGCGGTTTCCGTCGGACCGCTCGAACTTGTCTGGTGCCCCGACAGCGGGCTGTTGCAGCTCAAACATTCCTGCAGTCCCGACGAAATGTACGGCGAGAACTACGGCTACCGCTCGGGCCTCAACGCGTCGATGGTGGCCCATCTCACGCGAAAGGCTCAGGCGCTCGAACGGATGCGCCCGCCGCAAGAGGGCGAATGGATTCTCGATATCGGCAGCAACGACGCGACGCTCTTGCGAGCCTATCAGTCGAAGTCGATTCGCAAAGTGGGCATCGATCCGACCGGCGAGAAGTTCCGCTCCTTTTACGCCGACGACATCGAGCTCTGTCCCACGTTCTTCACGGCCGATACATTTTTGAACGTCTCCCGCAATCGACGGGCCGCGATCATCACTTCGATCGCCATGTTTTACGACCTGGAACGGCCCGCTGACTTTACGCGCGACATCGCCGAGTCACTCGCGCCCGACGGGATCTGGCACTTCGAGCAGAGCTACATGCCGTCAATGCTGCGGACCAATTCCTACGACACGGTTTGCCATGAGCACCTCGAATATTATTCGCTCGCCGTCGTCAATGACCTGCTCAAATCGTGCGGACTGCGGATCGTGAACGTGCAGATGAACAGCGTCAACGGCGGCAGTTTCGCGGTGACCGCCTGCCACAAGAACGCACCGTTTGAAAGCAATACTCCGCTCATCAATTGGATGCTCCGCCAGGAAGAAAACCTGGGTCTGCTTACGCCGAAACCGTTTCGGCAATTTGAAGAGCGGGTCTTCCAGCATCGCACTGACCTGCGACGGTTGATCGAGGCACTGAGCGGCGACGGCAAGAAGGTCCTGGGCTACGGGGCGTCAACGAAGGGGAACGTGCTGTTGCAGTTCTGCGGTCTCACGAGATCGCTCATCCCCGCGATCGCCGACATCAACCCCGACAAATTCGGCGCGTACACTCCGGGGACCGGCATTCCAATCATTTCCGAGGTCGACGCCAAGGCGATGGCTCCCGATTACTTTCTCGTACTCCCCTGGCACTTCAAAGAATCGATCCTGCAGCGTGAAAAGCAGTTTCTCGCCGCGGGGGGCAAGCTCGTGTTTCCCTTGCCCGAAATCGAGATTGTCGGAGACTAGTGGTGCGACGACTTGGGAATGCGAATTACGTTTTTCTGCTTTTGCGGGCCAAATCCTGCATTGGCCCTGTCAGTTCAATTCGGGAGATCCACTAGCCGTGCGCGTTCTGATCATCGGCTCGTCGGGTCAGGACGGCCGGATTCTCTGGGAGCAGCTGCAGGAAGAGGGCCACGAATTGGCCGGAGTCAGCCGAAGCCTTGTGCGAACGCTGCGTGATCCTTTGCCGGCCGTCGACATCGGTAGCGAGCGTGACGTTCGCTGTCTCATCGAAGACTTCGCGCCGATCGGATCTTTTTCCTTGCCGCCCACCATCACAGCTCCGAAGATCCCACTGGCGGAGACGGCGAGCTTTGGAACCTGAGCTGGCGCACACACGTCGATGCGTTTCGAAACGTGCTCGAGACAGTTCGCGTCACAGGCTTACCGGCGCGGATTTTCTACGCCAGTTCGTCCCGCGTTTTCGGGACTCCGATCTGTTCGCCGCAAACCGAAGAGACCCCGATCAAACCGAGCTGCATTTATGGGATCACCAAGGCGAGGGGGATGATGCTCGCTCGGTACTACCGCGAGAGATACGCCGTCTGGGTGTCGTGCGGCATACTGTATAATCATGAATCGCCGGTGCGCGGCCCACAATTCCTTTCTCAGAAAGTCGCCCGCGGCCTCGTCGCGGTCAAAGAAAACCGACAAGCCACGCTCGAGATTGGCAGTCTCGACTCGCGAGTCGATTGGGGCTACGCCCCCGACTATACCCGCGCTATGCGGCTGATACTCGAAGCGTCTCATGCTGATGACTTCGTGATCGCCACGGGGAAGACGCATGCCGTGCGCGAAATGATCGAAATTGCCGCCGATTTCTTGGGGCTTTCCTGGCAAACCGCCGTCATCGAGAATCCGTCGCTCTTGCAGCGGCCGACGCTTCCCTTATGCGGTGATGCGTCGCGGCTGCGTGCCGCGACGGGATGGTCGCCCACGCATTCCTTCGAAGACATGGTTCGTCTGATGGTAGGGGCTGCGTTGAAATCCTCGTGCTCGAGTGGGTGCGCCGTCTGATGTCCTCTTCGTGCCGAATCCTGATCCCGTCGGATGTCCGAGATTGGGTCGTCAACCTGGCCGAGGCGTACCAACGGCTCGGTTGCGACGTGACGGTCGGGCGGCACAATTTCGAGTTGGAGGCGTGCCATCCCGACATCGTGCACTTCCAATGGCCGGAGGAGCTCACCGACTGGAAGGCGCCGACGCCGAAGCAGACGGACGACATTATCCGCCGGCTCGATCGCTGGGCCGCACGCGCACGACTGATCTTAACCGTCCACAATCTCTATCCGCACGGGCATCACGGCAATTCGGCCTACCATCGCTTGTTTTCCGCATTTTACCAGCGCGCGGAAGTCATTCATCATTTTGGTGAGACGTCGAAACGCATGGTCTGCGAGGCGTTCCCCGAAATTGCCGACCGGCATCACGTCGTTCGCCTTGGCTTCAATTACGACCGTTTGCTTCCCGCGGTCAGGCAAAGCCGCGCCGCCAGCCGCCGTGAGTTCGGTTTTGAACGGGACGAAATCGTGTATCTGGTCTTTGGATCGCTCCGCTCATGGGACGAGGTTCAGCTCGTCAAGCGGGGGTTTTCGCTCGCGAAAGTGCCCCGCAAGCGGTTGCTGATGGCCGCCCGTTATAACGAGCCGGTCTCACCGTGGACGCAGCGTCGCCGGCGATGGAGCTGGAATTTGTGGCAACGCATGAGCGCCGTGCACCGGATCACGGCGTACGTTCCGGATCAAGATGTCTATCGGCTCTTCGACGCGGCTGACGCGGTCGTCATCGTGCGTCAAAACAGTATGGGCTCCGGGATTCCGAGTCTCACGATGACGTTCGGCCGAATGGCGATCGCCCCTGATTCGGGCATCATTCCGGAGTACCTGGCCGGCGCCGGGAACGTGCTTTACGACGGAACATCGGCACGCAGCCTCGCCAGCGCAATGGAACGCGCGGCCGAAGTCGATCGCGAAGCGATCGGCGCCAAGAATCGCGAGATTGCAGCCAAATGGGACTGGGACAGCATTCTGCGGACCTGCCTCGACGAGCTTCGCCCGGAACCGCGACCGAGCCTCGTCGCCAGTCATTGAAAACTTTCTGTCAGACCCGTGAACTCCGTCAAACAATTACCGTTTTGTTCCGTCGTCATTCCGACGTTTAACCGCGCCGATTTGCTGCGCGCGACGTTGGACTCGGTATTGCGACAAGATGGCGACGATTTTGAAGTGATTGTCGTCGACGACGGCTCGCCGGAGGATCTCTCGCAACTTGCCGACGAATACCGAACGCGAATTACGTTCTTGCGGCAAGAGAATGCGGGTCCGTCAGCGGCCCGTAACCGCGGCGTCGCCGCGGCGCGCGGCGAGTATGTTGCCTTTCTCGACAGCGACGACGTTTGGTTTCCCTGGAGTTTGTCCGTCTATCGTCGGGTTATTGCGGAATGCGGACGCCCTGGATTCGTCGCGGGGTGCCCGCGGGTTTTTGCAAAACCGACCGAGCTGGAGCAACTCAGCAATGGGCCTTTGCAGACGCTCAACTTTGACGATTATCTGAGTGCCGGCGACGCATGGCGCTGGTTTGGAGTCTCGTCATTCGTCGTTCGCCGTGATGTCTTCCTCGAGTCGGGCGGCTTTTCGCCGAACATGTGGCACGGCGAGGACGCCGATCTCGCGCTCATGCTGGGCACGGTTGCGGGATTCGAGCAGATCGCCGGCCCGGTGACCTTCGGGTATCGACAAGGCAGCGGTGACCAATTGACCGATGATTGGCAATCCCAACTTCCGGCGGTTCAACGGCTGATCGAAAAAGAACGACGCCTGGAGTATCCGGGCGGACAGAAGCGCGCGGTGGAGCGGCGGCGCATTGTCGCGCGGCACGTGCGGCCAGTCGCGTTGACCCTCGCCCGCAAGCGACAATTCGCTGCGGCATGGCGACTCTATCTCGCGCTTTTCGCCTGGCACCTGCGTCTAGGCCAGTGGAAATTCGTCTTCGGCTTTCCGGCCTGGACCGTCTGGCGGCAGACGCTCGGCCGCGTCGTGGCTCCGCTGGCCCGATGACCGAGAGAATCTATCAGATCTGGTGCGGCTGCCTCCGCCGGCTGCGACGCCAATCGCTTTCTCTGCGGGGCGTCAAGCTAGGACAGCGCTGCTGGATTCAAGCGATCGAAATCCCGCGAAACCCCTGGGATGTTGCTCTTGGTGATGAAGTGGCTCTCGACCACCACGTGACACTTCTCGCGACCGGAGCCCGTCAGGCGGCTCCTCGAATTCGCATTGGCGCTCACACGTATATCAATCGGTTCACCATGCTGGACGCCTCGGATTCAATCACGATCGGCCAGCGTTGCATGATCGGTCCGAATTGTTATCTGACCGATCACGATCATGGAACGAGGGCCGACTCCGAGATTCGGTTGCAGCCGCTTCGTTCGTCGCCGACGCAAATCGGAGACGATGTCTGGATGGGGGCGGGCGCGATCGTACTCAAGGGCGTTTCCGTCGGCGACGGCGCGGTGATCGGCGCCGGTGCCGTGGTGACGCATGATATTCCCGCCGGCACCGTCGCCATGGGCGTTCCGGCCTGCGTCGTGGGGAAGCGGCAATGAACCCAAAGCCGCGGATCACGATCATGATTGCGACGCACAATCGCGTCGGAGAGCTATTAAAAACGCTCGCATCGTGCCGCGCGCTCACGGGCCCCGATATCGAGGTGCTTGTCGTCGACGACGCGTCGACCGACGGGACTTACGATCAGGTTCGCCGGAGCTTTCCCGAAGTCGACGTTTGCCGCAACGAAACAAATCGCGGCTCGATCGGTTCACGAAACGACACCCTCCGTCGCGCGCGGGGTGACTATGTCGTGGCGCTTGACGACGACAGCCGTTTCGTTGCCGCCGACGCTTGCGAGCGGATCGCCAATCGGATGGACGCAGAGCCCGATCTCGGCATTATCTCCTTCCAAGTCATCGGACCTGAGCATCCCCAAACACTCGAACCGCAGGGGCGGGCAGCGGGCGAATGGCATTGCAGCTCGTTTGCCTGCTGTGGGGCGGCCATTCGCCGCAGCATGCTGGAGCAGACCGGACTGTTTCCTGAGTACTTTTATCATGCGTACGAGGAGCCCGATTTGGCGCTCCGGGCCTGGAGCGCCGGCTACCGTGTGCTTCAGTGGAATGAGATCGTCGTGTATCACGAGTTTTCTCCGCTCAACCGCCGCGAGCAGCGGACCCATCGCCGTCATGCCCGCAACGAGGCGTGCAGCGTCGTCATGCGCTATCCGGCACCTTGGGTCATTCCGGCCGTGGTTGCGAAGCTTGCCGGCCAGGCCCGTTACGCGGCGCGGCGCGGATGGTTGTCGCGCGAGCCGCGGGTGTGGGCAGAGTTTCTCTGGCGGTTGCCGCAGGCACTCGCCGCACGCAAAGCGGTCACTCCTCAGGCGGTCAAAATCGTGGCCGGAGTCAATCGCCGACGCTGCGTCGCGCCCAAAGATGCGGTTGACCTCGGCGCACTTTCCTGGACATCAATCCTCCGATCGTCGCCCCCTCCGTCGTGGGGCAAACTCGAGCCGGCCGTGACCGCGACGAGTGGGCAGGGCACGATTTGAGCGATTCGCACGAAGCCCCGGTCTCGACAACGAACATCATGCGAGTTCGCGTCGCCCATTCCGGCAAGCAGCACGCCTACCGTCAGGCTTTGGCGCTCGAACGCTGCGGCGCGCTCGACCGGTTCATCACGAGCGGCTACTACAAGCCCGACCAGATTCCCGATCGCTGGGCGTCCCGATTTCCAAGAGCCGATCGCGCGTTGCGGCGTCGAATGCAGGAAGGACTGCCCCCCGCCAAGGTCGCGCGTCGTTGGAGCCATGAGCTGCCCGAGTTGATTGCCCGGCGAACCCTCGGTCCGGGACCTGTCGCCGATCGTTGCGTCTTTCGGCGGGATGCGAGCTTCGACCGATGGGTCGCCCAACGGTGGGTCCGCGACTGTGACGTTTACTGGGGATTTCAGGGAAGTTGCCTCGAAAGTCTTCGGGCCGCCCGACGGCGCGGGATCACGGCGATCGCCGAATTTGCGACGGCCCATGTCACCCGAGCTGTTGAATTACTGTCCGCCGAAGCAGCACGCCATCCGGAATGGGCCGCGACGATTTCCAATTTCGCGTTCCCCGATTGGTACCGCGAGCGCCTCGAACGCGAGCCGCTGGAAGCGGACTTCTGCATGGCCGCCAGCCAGTTCACGGTTGAATCGCTCGAGCAGGCGGGCATCGATTCACGAAGAATTGTTTCGTTGCCTTTGGGAGCCGATTTAACTGAGTTTCGGTCTGCTCCACGCACCCGCGGCGGGCCGTTTCGTATTCTGTTCGTCGGCGGAGTCGGCCAGCGAAAGGGAGTCAAATACCTGCTCGATGCCTTCGATCAAATTCGAGGCAACGGGGTCGAGCTCACGCTTGCCGGCCCGCTCCCGGCGGACATGCGGCCGTTGGCACATTATCAAAACATTATCCGCCTGACCGGGCGGTTGGACCAGGCCGAGATCGTGCGCGAGATGCACCACGCGCATGTGCTGGTTTTGCCCTCGGTGTTTGAAGGCTTCGGGTTGGTGATCGTGGAAGCTATGGCCACGGGCATGCCAGTCATTGCGAGCACTCATTCGGCCGGTCCCGACGTGATTCGGGAGGGCGTCGACGGATTTGTTCTCGAGCCGGATGACGTCGATGGCCTGGTCGACCGATTGGAGAGACTCCGCAGCGACCGCGATCGGGCCGTCGAAATGGGAAGGGCGGCGTGCGATCAGGCGAAGAACTTCTCCTGGCAGGCCCACACCGAGCGCGTCAGGGACATTTTGAGCAGGTTGGAAGCGCGAACTCCAACCGCCGCCGCCGTCCGCTAATCGTACAATGCACACTCTGTCCAACGCACTTGCGATCGCGATTGCCACGCTCGTCGTGGCCTGCCTCGTTTACGACGTGCGACGCAATCTGTACCGCATTCTCCTGGGACGAACGGTCGTCTTGGTTTCGGTCCTGTATTGGTACTTGCTCGAAGCGATCCGCGTTCCCGAGGCCATTCAGAGCTACGCGCCAAACGAAAATCATTTCGGCCTCATCTGTGTGTTGCTCTCGGTCGGCGTGTTTCTGGCGGCCTATCATAGCAGCCCATTCAACCTGTTCGCCGGACTCGGGCGGCGATTGTGCGTTCTTGACGATCCGCGGGTTCTCTGGCGAATGCTGCTCGCCGGAATGGCGATCGGTTTTGGCAGCCTGTTGATCTATGTCGAATTCAATGTGCTCGCATTCTTCGAGGGACTGACGGGCATGAGCCGGCGATGGTCGGGAAGCTTGGCGCAAGAGCGCTACGGCTCGTGGTCAACGATCCTTTACGAAATGCAGATGTTTCTGCAGGCGGTGATTCCGCTGGCTGTCTGTCTGGCGGCAATGCGACGCGCGCCTTGGTTTCAGCGCTCCGTGGCGGCCGCCTTCGTCGCCTGGATGTTCGTGCGGACGCTGTTTACCGGCACGCGTTCGGGTCTGGTGCCCATCGTACTGTGCCTTGCCGCGGCGTTCTTTTGCGCGCCGGCCCGCGACTGCGAAGGGGCCTCGTATTTGTCGGAATCCCCGTCGCTCTGGTCGGTGCTTTCTTGCTTTCAGCTATTATTGTGGCCGGACGCAACCAAGGACGCTTCGACGTGAGCGCGGCGACGAGCACGGATTACGTCGGCTACGAAATGTATCGCGAGCTCTTGTTCATCATCCGGTCGCAGCGTGACGGACTGCCCCTCGAAAAAGGCATGACCTATTTCACGCAGCTCGTGAATCCGATTCCGCGGGCCATCTGGCCGAGCAAACCGGTGGCCGACGCCGGACTGATTTTGGCCCGCGCCTACGGGGCCGTCGACCGTTACGGGGAGCCCACGATGACGACGTCTCCCGGCTTCCTGGGAGAGGCGTATTTGAATTTCGGCTTCCTGGGAATATTGATTGTGCCTGCCGTGGCCGGCTTGATCGTTCGCGCCTGGGACCGGCTGCTGCCGCTTGCATCCACGTCGTTACCGGCCTTCATGGTCTATGCCGCAGGTCTGGCGACCATGTACGAGAGCGGTCGTTCGTTCAACATGTCCGCCTTCTACGGTCTTCTGGCATTATTTGTCCTGTTGGTCGTCTTCGAGCAACTTGGCTGGACCGATCGCAGTCTGCAGCACCGACGCAACCTTGAATCGGCAAATGTCGGTCAAAGCCGCGCCCTGAGCCGAAATTGAGATCTTCCGCGGAAAAACACCGGTGCGTTTGACGTTTTTGACCACGATGCCGTCGCCCTACAGCCTCGACTTGTTTGCGGCCATGGAGGTTGACGGCCGCATCAAGCCCCGCGTGCTCTATCTCGAAATGGCGGCGCCAGACACCTATTGGGGCCAGGTCCCACTGCCGGAGTCGGCCGTAGTGCTGGGCGGCGGATGGAGAAGCATTGGCGGCGGGCGGGTGCACTGGAACCCGGGAGCGATCGCGGCCATTCGACACAGCCAGCCCGATCTGGTCGTCGTTTCTGGCTATTCCAGCCTGACGACCCAATTCGTCATGCGGTGGCTGCGCTGGAAAAGAATTCCGTGGGTTTTTTGGGGAGAAATCCCCGGCATGCGCGCTCTCGGCCTTTTAGGGCGAGTCCTGAGATCGTTTGCGCAGCGACCAGTGTTCGCAGCTGACGCCATCGCGGCGATCGGCTCGCGTGCGGTCGACGAATATCGTCGATTGGCGCGGCCCGGATGCGAGGTGATCAACATTCCCTATCACACCGATCTTGGCCCTTTTCTCAATTTGCCTCCGCACCAACCCGCCGAAAAGGTGCGAATCCTCTATTGCGGTCAGTTGATCGAACGCAAAGGTTTGCATGTGTTGATCGACGCGTTCGCGAAGATTGCTGACGATTTTCCGCATTTGGAGTTGCAGCTCGTCGGCGAGGGACCGCTGCGAGCGGCGCTTGCCGAGCAGGTTCCAGCTCGACTCAAGAATCGCGTGCTCTTTGCCGGTTTTCAGCCCGTCGACCGATTGCCCGCATTTTTCGGCGAGGCCGATGTCTTCGTGCTTCCCTCGCTGCATGACGGTTGGGGCGTCGTTGTGAACCAGGCTTTGGCGGCAGGGCTGCCGATCATTTGCTCCAGCTCGGTCGGAGCGGCCGTCGATCTCGTTGTCCCGAATCAAAACGGCACTATCGTGCCGCCGGATGATCGTGCGGATATGGCGAATGCTCTCCGAAGTCTCGCCTCCGATGCCGGCCGCCGGACTGCGTACGGCCGGCATTCTCGGACTCTGGCGTTCGAGTGGTTACCGTCGCGGGGAGTCGATCGCTGGGTCGAACTCGCCGAGCGCTTGCTCAAGCGCCGCGTCCCGACCGCCGCCCAAACACTGTAAAACATGATGAAGCTCGAAGCATTACCAAACAAACCGGAATCGGCACTCGACACGGAACGCGGCAAGCCGCTGCGGGTGGCATTGGTTTCTTCCTCGTCCGGCTCGCGCGGCGGTGGCGAATTGTACCTCGTCGGTTTGTGCAAGGGCTCGCCGCGCTCGGTCACGACGTGCAATCCGTACTGTCGGACCACGCGCGGATGGACGAATTGGCGGGGTTGCTCGAACCGCACGGCGCCGTTCATCGCATCCGCTACCGGAACACGTACGACCGGCGTTTGCGAAACCTGGCAGCGATACTTTCGCCCGGCGAGGTCCGGCGACTCTCCGAGCAACTTTCCCGCCTGGATGCCGACGTCATTCACGTCAACAAGCAGAACACCGAGGACGGACTGGACCTGCTCCAATCCGCACGGAACGCACCAAGCCGACTGCTGACCACGATTCATGTCACTCGCTCGATGCGGCAACTGCGTGCGCAAGCCGGATGGGCCCGCGACTGGGTCTCGACCCGAACACTGCGCCGCATTCGCTGCCCGGTCATCGCCATCGCAAAGTCGGGCGTCGACGATCTATCTCGCATTGGGATCGAGCGCAACCGCTTGCATCTCGTCCACAATGGCGTCTCCGACGCAATTCCCGGCGATCGGGATGAGATTCGTCGTCGATGGGGGATTGGCCCGGCAGACATCGTCCTGGGCTGTGTGGCACGACTCGAGCCCCAGAAAAATCCGTTGTTTTTGCCGCCCCTCATGAGCAGATTGCCGCAGCATGTGCGGCTGGTTTGGGTCGGCGACGGTTCCCTGATCAAAGCCATGCGGAAAAGTGCGGCCGAGCACGGCGTGTCCGATCGCGTCCTCCTAACTGGTTGGCAACAGGATGCAAGATCACTGTTGTCCGGCTTTGACATCTTCGTTCTGCCGTCCCTCTACGAAGGTTTCCCTTTCGCCGTTCTGGAGGCGATGGCGGCTGGGTTACCTAGTGTCGTTTCGGATGTCGACGGCGTCGGCGAAGCGGTCATCGACGGTCAGACTGGTCTTTTGTGCCGTCCCAACGACGCTGATCAGTGGCTCGAGCAACTTCAAACTTGCATCAGGGACGCCGACATCCGCTCACGCTTGGGGGATGCTGGAGTCATGCGACATCGCCAAGAGTTCAGCCTGCCGGCGATGGCGAGCAAGACCGTGGCGATTTACCGACAAATTGCCCGAACCTGACGAGAATCTTTGTTAATTTTCGGCGTTCGCAGCCACCCGAATCTTTCAATCTTGTTGCAAGCGATACCATGGGGACCGCCTTGGTCACTCGGCGATTTGCTCGCCGAGTTCTTGGGCGTCTGCTTCGGACCCCTCAACCATATCCTTCTACTCGAAATCGCGCAATCTTCGCCCTCCGCTAGCCGTTTGCGCGCTTTCCAGCCGAAGCGCCGATGGAAAGCCTGATCTGCTTCCGCAAGTGCGCGGCCAACCCGCATGCGCATCGTTCACATCATTCCATATATGCATCCGGCCGCCGGCGGACCTCCGGTCGTCGTTGATTGGTTGTCCCGCGAGTTGGCGGTGCGCGGGCACGAGTTGCGCGTGTTGACGACCGACCTCTTCGCGGGCGGCGATTCCACATGGACGCATGGCTCCGACCGACCATACGACCTCAGCGTTTATCCAAGCGTCGCCGGCAACGGTTACGGTTTTAGTCCGCGATTGTGGAAGGCAATTCGTAGCGAGGTCCAAAAGTGCGATATCGTTCACATTCATACTCTGTGGACATTTGCGAGCCTCGCGGCCGAACGCGCCTGCGTCCGTGCGAAAGCGCCGTTTCTGGTCATGCCTCATGGAATGCTCGATCCCTATTCCATGCGGCGCGGCTGGCTCAAAAAGCAGGGATACGGGCGGTTCCTCGAATGGCCACTCCTCCGCAAGGCGCGTGGCATCTGCTATACGCACCCCGAGGAGCAACGGCTTGCGTCGTTGACCTGCCGGCAATTGCCCCCGGGACACATCGTCGAGCTGGCGGCGGAGCCGGCGCCCTCCGCACCGCGTGACGAGTTACGATCCGAGTTCCGGGCGCGATATCCCGTTCTTGCCGACAAGACAGTCCTTCTTTTCCTCGGGCGGCTGCACCCGAAGAAAGGCCTCGATCTGTTGATTCCCGCTTTTGAGATCGTCCATCGCGAGCAACCCGAAGCGCATCTGCTCCTCGTCGGTCCGGGCGACCCGAGCTACGTCGAATCAATCCGCGCCGAGATCGCCAAACGTAACTTGGAACCGTACGTCACGCTGACCGGCCCCCTTTACGGCCGCGACAAATGGGCGGCGCAGGCCGCGAGTGACTTATTCGTTCTCCCCTCGTATCAGGAGAATTTCGCGATCTCTGTCGCCGAGGCTTTCGTAGCGGACTGCCCGTAGTCTTGAGTCGCCGCGTCAATGTGTGGAACGATATTGTTGAAGCTGGTGCGGGCCGAGATTGCGAGCTCGACGTGCCAAGCCTGGCCGGTACGCTTACCCAATGCCTGACCGACACCGATTGGCGTCGCCACGCGGCGGAGGCCGGCGCAGCCCTTTTGACACGGCGGTTCAATTGGAAAACCACGGCGGAGCGACTGGAAATGATTTACGAGAAATCCCTGGCGCACAACTGAACCGATGACGGATCCGGCCTCCACGATCGGCGAAACACGAAATCAATGGGTCTCTCTCGGCGCGTTTCGCGTTGGGAATTACACTCCCGGCCGGTCGGCCCTCGTCTGCGGGCTCTGGTACGTGGTTAGCCTGATTGTTTTTCAATCGGGATGGTTTCCGTTTTACGGCATCAAACGCTCGTTGCTGCGAGTCTTCGGTGCGACCGTCGGGCGCGCCGTCGTAATCAAGCCGTGTGTCCGCATCAAATTCCCGTGGCGGTGCCAAATCGGTAACGACTGTTGGATCGGCGAAGATGTCTGGATTGACAACCTTGCCGCCGTGCGAATTGCGAATGACGTCTGCCTGTCGCAGGGGGTTTACCTCTGTACGGGAAGCCACAACCATCGCAGCATCGCGTTTGATTTGATCGTGAAACCCATTGTGATCGAGGAACAGGCCTGGATTGCGGCGCGATCGGTGGTCCTGCAGGGAGTAACGATCGGCCGGGCGCGGTGGTTGCGGCGGGAAGTCTGGTGACTGGCGACGTTTCATCGGGCGTGATCGTTGCGGGCTCCCCGTGCCGCGTGATCGGAGAACGAATCGGTTCGACCTAGCGGCGACTTGGCGGGACAGGACTCAAGAGGACGTCGACTAGAGAGATTTTGAGCCGGGCTTCTAAACGGATTCGGCCATGGACGGTTTCGGAAAATCGTGCACTGATTTGGTTGCCGTTGGCAAACCGCGGCCAACTCGCAGTTTGGCCGGGCTGGTGGCCCTCAGGAGAGTTGCCCCGGTTAGCGGGGTGCGGGAACAGCTGGCATCACTCTATCTCACGGCGGCCGTGCTGGCGACGATCGGGTTTCTTTACGGTTCCGCGATCCCGCTGGTCTTTGCCGCACCGAACTACTGGGTACGTATTCGGGCGCCTTCGAGCCATCCCCTTGGAATCTGGCCCAATTGTTCGACGTGGTCGCCAACGTGCTAGCGTTCGTACCCCTGGGATTCCTGTGGGGCGCGGCCTGCAACACGCTGCTGCCGAATTCACGTGCAAGATCTGGGTTATTTGTGACCGTCGCGACCGGCAGTCTTTGCCTGGCTGTGCTGGCAGAAACGCTGCAAATCTG
Source organism: uncultured Planctomycetaceae bacterium (assembly GCA_963752185.1). Classification (GTDB taxonomy): domain Bacteria; phylum Planctomycetota; class Planctomycetia; order Planctomycetales; family Planctomycetaceae; genus DASPSM01. The sequence goes on from CAVVXK010000003.1 coordinate 266,140, forward strand.
GATTCCGCTCCGCGACCCGTCGATTCGCGACGTCTTGGCCCTCGAGTGGGGCGCCGTTCTTGGATATGCGTTCTGGCTTCGGGCCGGGCGCTCGATTACCGTTGTCTTGTCTCATTGGGTCGAACGCGTCGCTGGGTGCAATCCAATGCGAATTCTCCGCTTTCGTTGGCCGGCCCTTTTCTTCGCCCTCTTTGCGGCCTCACTTGTGCTCAACGTCTATGCGAGCCCGTCGCAACTCTTTCTGTTGTACCGATTCCGCTCGACATCGCTGGAAGATGTCGCGTTCGCACTTCAGAACGCAAACGTCAGAGAGTCGCACGGCCTGCAGACGGTCTGGCTGCCGAGTGCCGTGACGGCGCTTGTCCTGGTTGCCGCCTGCTTTGCGGCGCAACGCGGCGTGAGGCTCGCATTCGCACGGCGCGGTTGCTCGCGTTAATTCGGGACGACATTCCCTTGTCAACGCGGTGCTAGTGCGTGACCCGGCTCGCGAGGTGGCGCCACGGTCGCGCCGCGGCGGCCAAGACCTCGGCCATGTGAAAGCCGGCCAGGTTGTACGTCGATCGATAGGCGCGCGGAAAACAGGCGAGTGCCGGCAGCTGATGGCGCGGATGCGCGCTTTTTGCGCTCGATGCCACTTGCAGCGCGGCCGCGCGGTCGAGCTGAAACAAGGTGCGAGCCGTCTCCAACCGCGTGCAAGCGATCGCGTCGCGGCGTTCGTCGGTGAGTCCGCCCAGTTCCTCGAGATGGCGCTCGGCTGCGTTCACGATCACCAATCGCTGCAGGGCGGTCTGCAGCGGGTTCCGGCGACACACTGTATGGGAACTCCATTGACGGTAGACCGCCCCCGGCGTTGGGCAGAAGCGAAAGTATTTGTCGGCCATCAGGAGTCGCAAATATAGCTCGTGTTCCTGGCAACACGGCTGATCGATTTTCCAGCCGCCGACATCGACAATCGTCGACCGCCGCCAAAGTGCGGCACCCGTTTGGGGCAAGAGCCAGCGAATCAGATTGACCCACAAGTCGTCGAATGGAATGGGCACCGTTTCGTGACGAATGGGCACGGTCTCGTGACGAATGGGCCGATTCTCGTCCCAGTGTTCGAGGATCACAGGCGAGTAGGCCACGTCAACCCCGGGCGGATCGTTGAGTTCGCTCAGTTGCCGTTCGATTTTTTCAGGCAACAAGAAATCATCCGCATCGAGGTATTGCAGCCATTCCCCCTTGGCCAACTCCAACAGCCGGTTGCGGGTGGCATTTCCGCCGCGGTGGGCTCCGAGTTCAAAGCGAATGGCGGACCCGAATTCCCGAATGATATCGGGGCTGCCGTCCGTGGAACCGTCGTCGACGACGATGACCTCCTTGTTCGGCCACGTCTGCAACAGGGCCGACCGAATCGCATGACTGATCCACCGCTTGGAATTGAAGCAGGGAATGAGAATGCTCACCCACGGCGCTTGTCGGGCGCTGGAAACGGCGGCGCTCGGCCGGCCGGGCACTTTCCGCTTCGGATAAAGCCACGACCGGCAATTCGATCGGATCGTTTTCGGGCTGGGCCAAGGTCGAGCGCCTGGGCCACGCGCGATTCATCCAGGACCGCGACCGCCGCGAGGCAAGAGCCAACTTTTCCGCCGTTTCAAAGCCCAGCGTTTGATAAGCCAGGCGATAGGCGACGGGAAAACAAGCGGCCTTCTGTAATTTCAGATCGGGACAGGCACGACGGGACTGGGTTGCCAGTTCGATCGCCGCGGACGGCTCGCGCTGATAAAGGGCTCGCGCGCACTCTAATCGCGCCTGTCCGATCGCGAGCGACCGTTCGGCCGTCAATTCGGCTGTCTTTTCCAGATGGTCGGCCAGGCGGTCGATGATGAGCAGGCGATTCCGCAGAGTCAGCAACGGATCGCGCGTGCAGAGCGTGGTGTTGCTCCATTTGCGATAAATCGCCCCGATTCGCGGCGAGTATACGAAGTGTTTCCCCCGGGCCAGCATCCGGAAATACAGCTCGTGCTCCTGGCAACACGGCTGATTCGGCGCCCAGCCTCCGATTTCGGCAATCGCCGAACGGCGAAGGAGGACTGCATGCGTTCCCGGCATCGACCAACGCGCAAGCAGTGACCAAGGGTCATGGGGAGGCGGAATCGGCAACTGCACCCGGCGGACGACATAGCCAAGATTCCATATCTCCAGCGTCATCGGCGAAAAGAGCACATCCGCCCGTTTGAGATCGGTCACGGTCGCCAATTGTCCGGCGATCTTTTCATTGAGCAGATAATCGTCGGCATCGAGGTATTGCACCCACTCGCCGCGGGCCTTCTCCAAGAGCCGATTGCGGGCGGCGTTGGCTCCCTGTTTGGGCCCCGCCTCACACCAGGTGATGTGATCGCCGAACGATCGAATGACGTCCAAACTATGGTCGGTCGAGCCGTCGTCAACGACGAGGATTTCCTTGTTCGGCCAGGTCTGAGCGAGCGCACTCTCGATCGCCCGGCCAACCCATTGCTCAGTGTTATGGCACGGTATGAGGATCGAGACCAGCGGCAGACTCTCCGCACTCATGAGCGCTCACGCTCGGCTTTCGTCGTTCGCCCATCGCCGCGCAGCCGACGCTGGATCCGCTCGACGTAAACTCGGCGGAAGACACGGTCGGCCGAGAGTTCGGCCCCATAGTCGAACGGGATGCGATCGAGACAACCGTCTGCGCTGGGCACGCTGCCGGTTCCTACGCCAAAAAACAGATCGACCGGATGATTCGCTCTCACCGTCTTGTAAAACTCCGGGCCGACGCCGTCCGCTCCGAAGGGGAAGGCAAAAGTGCGGCAAACGATGCCGAACGCGCTTTCCAGCTGACGCAGGCTATCTACAGCCTCGCAAACTTGCCGGTCCGCTGCAATCGCGGGGAAATACGGGTGGCAGACCGAGTGGGCGCCGATTGTGAAGCCGTCTCGCAGCAGGCGTGCGGCATCGGCCGAATTGAAATAGGGACGCACATCGCGCAGATAGGCAGCCTGATCAAAATCGAGAGCCTCGGCCAATGCGTCCAACCGGGGACGCAACTCCGTGTCGTGAGAGATGAGAAAGTCTCTCCAGCGTGGCGAGATCGGGGATGAGTCAGCCGGACAGAATCTCTTCCAGAGTTGCTCCCGGCGATCTTCTGACGTCTGTCCCAGAAGGTCGAGCAGCACGCTTCCCAAATGCCGCTGCCAGAGCCAGCAGTTGTCGAGAAAGCCGCTCGTCACGAAGAATGTCGCGGGGACTCCCTTCTCGCGGCAAATCGGCGCAATCACCTCGGCCGCTTCGCGGAGCCCGTCGTCGCACGTGAGATGAAGGCTATTCCGCGGTAAAGAGACGCCGCGAATCGCGCCGTCAATCAACTGATCGAGGCCGACGGGTTCGAATCGCTCTAAGAAAAAATCGAGGTCGCGGCGAAAACTGGCGACATCCCTGCACGGCAAGAGGTGTTTGAGATGTGCGGGCGGGCGATCCGCCACGGCATGATAAAGGACGACGCACGCTCGGCCGCCCGAACCGCGCTCCAGGAGCGACAATGGCAGGCAAGCCGTCGTCTTTCTTGCCGCTTTGACCAGGCTCGCTTTGAACGAAATCATACCAAACCGCACGCTCGCTAGATCGCGTCCCGAGGCATGCGGCGTTCCAACATCGGCGCGTTTCGCTACGCTTTCAGAACCGATTCACTCATTGGCCGCTGCGTTCCGGCAAACGAACCTCCCTGAGGGTTTTGTTGTTTCCCGCCACGACCAGCGTGAGGGCCGCGCCGGGTTTCAGGCGGTCATCCTTGATGCCCTCGTCACTGATTCCTCCACGAGGGCCGACGAATTTTGTGGAGGCGTTCGCGATGAAATCCTTCTTCCCATCGTCCGTTTTAACAGAGAGAATTTTCTTCTTTACGTCGACTTTAATCAGCGTCGCTTTGATGGTCTTGTCGGCCGCCAGTAAACCGCTGGAGAGGAGCAAGAGTGCCAGAAGGGCCGCAACCGGTTGCCGAAGCTTTTGAGGTGCGAACATGGTGTGAAACCTTTGCTAATGAACGACGTGAGCCCCGCAAGAGTCAACGAGCCGCCCGGCCGGCATGCCGGCCGATTCTTGAAATCCAGCGGAGTGGTCACCCTCGAGCGACCACTCCGTCAACATGTCCATCCGCGACGATTCGGTCACCCGCCCGTCTTCACTCGGCGGCTGACGGCCGGCGTAACCCGGACCTCTTTCACCTTGCGACCCCCTTCGTCGGTGACGACGACCAGCGGAATTCCCGGCTTGACCATGGTGTCCGCCAATCCGAGACGGCTTGCACGCCCGTTGACCATGATCTTTACGTCATGCGAGAGAAGGAAGGAGCGATCTTTCCCGTTGAGCAGTGTAACGACCAACATCCGTCGAGCCGGATCGACGCTCTTGATCTTGCCCGGGAAATCATTGTCTTCGGACTCGGCCTCTTCGGATTTGGCCGGCGGCGTCTCTGTCGATGATTTGGATCCAAGAATACCGCGGAACCGCGACGTGCGGCGAACCGGCGCGGGCGTTGAATCGCTGGAATTGCTTTCCGATGAGGTGCCGCTCGCCGCACTTGTGGACGAGGTCCCCTTTCGGGCCTTGTGATCGAAGCCCAGGTGCAGTTCTGAAGCCGTTTCGCCGCTTGCCACCACGGTGATCGACAGACCGGGGTGGAACCGCGGGTCCTTCAGCCGATGGTGAACGATGCCGCCCCGCGGGCCGACAATCGTTGTTTCGTCGTTCACGCCGAAAGTCCGCTCGCGCCCGTCCTCACGAGCGATTGTCACTGTTCCTTTTTCCGCGTCGACTTTGACAATCTTGCCTTGAATCCCCCCTTTGATCTCCGGCTTCGAGTCAGCAGCCCGCGCCGCCACCAAGCCGAACGCGAAGATTGCAGCACAGCACGCCGAAATTTCCCACCGATTTCTTGACATGACCTGTCGCCTCCCAAGCTCCACCAGAAATGATTGCAGAAATGCGCGAGAGCCCCTCTCGACCATCGACCCGCGTACCTCTATCGTGGCCGGGGCACGACGTGAAAGTCAAAGGCGAATCGGGCCGAAAGAGGGAGTTTCTCAAACGCCGGTGGGACTGGGAAAACAGGTGAAGAAATCGGGAATTCGACCGATTTGCGTGGCCAGTTCAGGCCATTCCCGAATGCGGACGATCGCGGGTCATCACGTCTGCTGTTTCGCCGGGGAACCGCCCTCTTCCGGGCCGCCGTGCTCGTCGGCGTCGATGAACACGTCGACCTGCTGGCCCACATAGGCGGCCGCGTCAAGCTGCTGCACTTCGTAGATCACCTGCAGCACTCGCGTATCGACGCGCTCGGTGTTATCGCCCGTGAGCCACGCTTGGCCACGACATAGGGCTCGACGCGCACGAACTTCAGAGGATAGTGCCGATCGTTCTTGCCGCGCAGTTGCAAAACGGCCTTTGCGTTGGGACGAAATTGCACGATATCGTGCTCGTCGATGTCGGCCCGCACGTGTAGCGGATGTAATTGGCCCAGCAGCATGAGTGCTTGCTGCGATTGGTCGCTCACGCTTTCTCCCTTGCGGACATTGACCTGCAGCACCTCTCCCTCGATCGGCGCCCGGACGATGGCCCGCTCGATCTCCGTCTTGATCTGCGCGACCTCGGCCTCGGCCTGGTCGACGGCGGCACGGGCCACGAGGAGATCGGGCTTCCACGCCCCCGCGAGCAGCAAAGCGTGTTCGCGCTGCGCCTGGTGCCATTGCTCAACGGCCTCCTCGTTCAAGAGGCGTTTGCCAACCGACTCCTGCTCTGAGACGGCGTGTTGATCCACGAGGGCGCGGGCACGCTGGTATTCGTCCTGCGTGCGATCGGCATTCGCCTTGGCGGCCTGGACTTTGGCTTCGCTGGGCGGGATCTCCTCCGGGCGCGGTTGCTCTTCGAGCCGCTTCAGTTGCGCTCGGGCTGCGGCCGCCCGTGCTTGCGCCAAACCCAACTGAGCCTTGAGTTGTCGATCATCGACGCGAAACAGCGGATCACCGGCTTTGACATGCTGTCCGACGCGTTCGACGGGCACATAGACGTCGAGCACGAGTCCCGACAGGGCCGAGCCGACGGCGATATTTTGCGACGCCGCCTCGATGATGCCGGTCGCCGCCGATCGAATGGGTGTAAGGCGTTCGTGCCGGCGTCTGGGGCGGCGCAAGCCGAGTCAACGGTTGCTGCTCGGTGTAAACGTGTCGCGCGGCGACCAGAAACATCACGCCGGCCGAGATGGGCAAGAGCCACAGCAGATTGCGTTTCATGGCGTTTCTCGATCCTCGCGGTTCAAACTGGAAGGCGGCTCGCGCGCTTCAGCCTTTGGATTCGATACGGTCGATCCGGCCGTCGGTCATGTGCACGATGCGCTGGCCGTAGTGCAAAATGCGGTTGTCGTGGGTCACGATGATCACGGCCCGATCGGGCTCGACGGCCACCTCGCTGAAAAGCTCCATCACGGTCTGGCCCGATTGGGCGTCGAGAGCGGCCGTCGGCTCGTCGCAGACCAGCAGCCGCGGCTGGTGAACGAGGGCCCGGGCAATCGCCACGCGTTGCTGCTGTCCGCCGGAAAGCTGCGACGGAAGCGAGTCGAGCTCGATCCTCCAGGCCGACTCGCGCCAAGCGCCGACCGTGCCGCGGCAAGCGCCGTACGTCGCGGCACGCCCGCCACCAGCAGCGGCAGACAGGCGTTCTCGGCCGCCGTCAGCGGCGGCAAGCAGGTTGTATTGCTGAAACACGAAGCCCAGATTCTTCGCCCGAAAGTCGACCAGCTCGGCCGGCTGGCAGCGCAATGAGATCGTGCCCCAGCACTTCAAGCGATCCTTCGGTCGGATCCAGCAGCCCGGCGATGATCGAAATCAGCGTCGTCTTGCCGCAGCCCGACGGACCGACCAACAGCGTGATCGCGCCCGGCATGACTTCCAGATCGACGCCGCGAAGCGCATGCACGCGGGTTTCGCCGCGTGCCGAAGCTTTTCGCCAGACCGCGGCAACGGATCGCGGGTTGCACCTCCGAGCGCCCTTCGGTTCGGGCGGCGGGCTATCGAAGCCCCGCGTCATGGGTGCCAACAGACTTGAGCCGATTGCGGATTCCATCAGCACCTCGAAAGACGATGGCCGGTTCGAGAAACAACACGCGCCGCATGCTGAGCAGGCTGGCCAGCGACACGATGACCAGCACGGCCGCGCCCACGCCGGCGACCGCCTGCCAGTGCATGATGCAGGCCGGCCAGGTGCGTGATTTGATTCGTCTGACTGAAGAACAGCGCGGTCAGGCCGATGCCCAAGCCGAACCCCAGGCCGCCGACCGACAGGGCCTGCAGCAGGATCATGCCGATCAGCCGGCGATTGTTGACTCCCATCGCCTTGAGCGAGCCGAAGTGCTTCAGGTTCTCGAGCGTGAACAGGTAGAACGTCTGCCCCGCCACGGCCACGCCGACGATGAATCCCAGCGCGATCGTGATCCCGAAGTTCACCGGAATGCCGGTCGAGCCGAGCATGTAGTTGATCGTGTTCCAGAAGAAGTGGTCCTGCGTGACCGCCAAGCAGGCCGGTCTGCCGTGAAATCCGCTCGGCCACCTCGGCACTACTGAGTCCGGGCATCGTCTCGGCCAGCACGAAGTTCATCAGGTTCCGCCGGGTCGGCACGTAGGGCAGCGCCTCATTGAAGCGGGTGTACATCACCGGCAGCGTGACGAACGGCGGCGACGCTTTGCACACGCCGACAAGCACGGCGCGGCGATCGTTGATCTCGAATTCCCGCCCCAGGCGAATCGGCTCGTCCGGCCAGAGATACTCGTAACCCGCCTTGTCGACGATCACCGCGTACGGGCGGCGGATGTCGGCGAGGTCGCCGGCAATCAGTTCGTTGAGGTGCACCCACCAGGCTGTCGTCGTCGAGCCGCTTCGAGGATCACGCTGCGCGGCAAGCCTGAATCGACATTGGCGAGCACCTGCCCTTTGAAAAACGGGACTGCCCATTGAACGCCTTCGACACCCCGCACGCGCTGCAGATCACCCGTGGGCAAGCTGGGCGCTTCGTCGAAGTGGCGGACCCGCGGGTCCATCACCCAGATGCTGGCGTCGCGGACGTCGATGATCTGGCTGGCCGCGCGGCCCACAATGCCGACGAACACCGACACCTGCTGCGACATCAAGAACGTCGCGAAGGTGACGCCGAAGACCAGGCCAAAGAACTTGACCCGGTCACCGATCAGCATGCGAATTGCAACCCAATGCATCGATCGGCCTTTGTGAAAACTGGCAGCCTGACAGGGGCGAACAGGCTGTCATTTATTGACGAAGCGTCAATTCAGTCCCAAAAAAATTACCCGAGCGACCGCCCGGTCAGTTTCAAAAACTCTGGGGCGAAGACATCCTTTTTCATCCGCTCCGCCAAGGGGTTGAAATCGAACTCCGAGCTTAGGGGTTTCCAACCCACTCCATCCAGCAGCCGATTGCAGTTGTTCCGAATGGCCATCAACGGATCGTGAATGCCCAAATCGCCCAAAGCCGGACTCGTGGCCGCGATTGAGTATCCGCCAAACGAAATGGACCACAGGCCGAACGCGACTTGCGCGACATCGTATTCGTCGGAAAGCTGTAAATCGCCCGCCGCAACGCCGTCGCGAATTACGCCACGAACAATCTCGGAACACCGTGATTCAGACGTCTCCAGGAAAAGTCTTCGCTGTTCGGAAGTCTTTTCCTTGATTGAGGTAACGCGAACAAGATTCTCGATGTGGAAATGGTGCGGATAGAGCTGGAAAAAGACCTCGCAAGCCGCGCCGATGGCAGCCATGCGCTCGCGCGAGCGGGCGCGAACTTCGGCTGCTCGTCGGAAGAGATCCAGGCGACAGTCCATCGCCTGGTTCACCAACGCCATCAGGATGTCTTCTTTGCACGAGAAGTGTTGGTAAATCGTCCCCTTGGAGTACTCCAGGGCCTCGGCAATCCGGTCCATGCTCAGACCGTGGTAGCCGTCTTCCACGATCATTGTCCGGGCCACTTCGAGGATCCGTCCCTCGCGGCCTTGAATCTCGCGCTGTTTCCGGGTGAGCGTGCCTTGCATGTCACCGATTATCGTCATTTCTCATTTTTTGACAAGGTGTAACTTTTGACGATTCGTCATTTTTCTGGGAAAATCCATCTCTGTTGCGAGTTCTCTCTCCTCGCGGTTTCGGGTCCGATTCAATGAACTGCGGTGCGTTTGCCGATAATTAGGAAGACGCGGACTTTTAGGGGCGGCAAGTGAGTGGGAGCTCGCGAAAATTCCACCGTTTTCGGTTGGCCGTTGAGGAAACGGAACGGCCGGCTGCGATCGCGCTCCCCGACGCGTAACGCTTCGCTCTTTCATTTGGTGATCGCGGCGAACCTGGCAATCAGTGTTGTCGCGGGCTGCTCATCGGCCGAACTTTCCCCGGCGACTTCTCCGTTTGGTGGCGCATTGTCGCCGGATCGAGTCCGCGAGGAAATCGTCGCGCCGCTTACACTCGACAGAGCCGACACGCTTCGCTCGACAGAGAACGCGAGCGCGCGTGTTACACCAATGTCTGCGGAGGGCTCCCTGGAGGTCGTCGCCTCATTCGTCGCGACGGACTCGATCGAAACCGGCCAGACATTCGCTCTCGAGCAGGCGATCGATTTCGGCGTGCGAAACAACCCGAGATTGCAGGTCGCGCTCGCCGCCATCGATCGAGCGCGTGGCGAGGTGGATGTGGCTTTCGCTCCGTTCCTCCCGCAACTCGAGTTCCTCTCCCACTCGGCGATCACATCGCCCGTTCTCGGCCCCGCGCCGGCCGGCGCGACCGGCATCGTCCTGAGTTCGGCGGTCGCGACGCACGAATACGCGCAGGCCGAGCTGCAACTGGAGTGGACGATCTATGACTTTGGACGCACGGCTGGACGCTTCCACCAGTCGAAGATTCAAGAGCTGATCGCCGAGCTGCAACACGCGCGGGCCGAACAAACGGTACGCTTCGACGTCGCCGCGGCCTTTCTGCAGTCGCTGCGGGCCGGGGCGGGGAGACGCGTTCAGGAAGAGGCCATTCGTCGAGCCGAGGCCACGTTGCGGGACACGCGCTCGCGTAGGGCTGCCGGAGTCGCGGAAAAGGACGATGTCTTACGCGGGGAAGTGCAGTTGGCCGGTGCTCGGGAGGATTTAGATCTGGCCCGCGAAGCCGAATTGGCGGCCATGGCCCGCCTCAATAATGCGATGGGGCGAAACGCGAGCCTTCCGGTTTCACTCGTCGCGTTGAGTTCCGAGCCGCCACTCACGCTCTCGATGCTTCAGTGCCTGGAGGCAGCTGCGACCCAACGGGCCGAAATCAATATCGCCCGTCAGGCGGTCGCATCCGCCCAGTTCGGTCGCGAGGCGACGCAAGGCGAGTTCTTGCCGAAAGTCTACGCGGCGGTCAGTGTCGGAGAGGTCGGCGGCAGAAACGTCAACGCGGGGCTACAGGACGGAGTCGGCCTGCACCTCGACGCGCCGCTTTACACGGGCGGCCGTCGCAGCGGCGCCCTGCGTGCGGCCGACGCGCAGATCCACGGCGCGATGGCCGGAGCCCGCGTGATTCTCAACGAAGTGACGCTCGAGGTGACGTTGGCCTATCTGGCCGCGACGACGGCCCGAGATCGGATCGCGCTCGATCGCCCGGCCATCGTCGAAGCGCGTGAGAATCTTCGGTTGGTCGGCAACCGCTATCGCAACGGCCAAGCCACTCCGACCGATATCGTCGACGCCGAGGTCGCCCTCACGCGGGCCGAGCAGCGATTGGTGGCCGCCATCTACGAATATCTTGCGCACTCGCGGGCCTCGATTACGCGCTCGATAACCCGCCGACTGCATCGTTGCTCATGACGCCCGAGCGGCCGAAAGCCCAAGATGATCCGACGAACAAACCTCCACAAGTGCCCCCGGCAGTGAAAACTCAATAATCGCGAGGCCGCAAGAACAGTCTCACGACAATACAATGCAGTCCTCGACGCCGTCGCAGCGTGGCCGACGGTGGCAAAGGCGAGAATTCAGTGAGTCGACATGTCAGGTGAAGCGCGACCGGCTTCTTCGCGGGCCATCCTTCAGAATCTTCAATCAGCCGCTCGAATTCCGCTTCGAGCGCTGGGCGGGCTTTGGCGCGGCGTTCGTCGGCTGATTGGCTCGTTTCGGTTTTGGGTGATCGTGATTGTTTGCATTCTGGTGTTGCTCGTCGTCTATTACGCGCTCTCCGAAATTTATACACCCCTGACGACTGAAGCCTACGTCCAGGCGTACGTGGTGCAGATCGCCCCCCAAGTGGCCGAGCGCGTCACGCGCGTGCACGTTCGCGAAGGGGACCGCGTGAAGAGCGGGGCACTGTTATTCGAGCTCGATCCCGCGCTCTCGCAGCAACGCGTCGCCTACCTCGAAGCCAAGCTGGTCGAGGCCGAATACCAGGTGAAACAACTCGAGGCGGAATTGGCCGCCGCGAAGGCCGACCAGGAGCGCCTGAAAGCGGACGCCGATTACGCCGCTTCGGTGCACAAACAGGAGCAAGCCATCTTCAAGACCGACTCGACGACCGAGCGTCGCTACCTCGAGGCGATCCAGAAGAAAAAGGCGAGCCAAGCCGCCGTGGTTCAGGCAGAAAGCAACATTCAACGCATCGAAGACGCCCTCAACGCGCGAATCGCCGGGGAGCATGCGACGGTCGCCCAAGTAAAGGCCCAACTTGCGGAGGCCCGGCTCAACCTCGCGTATAGCCGAGTTTATGCGCCGTGCGACGGATTGATCACCGACCTGCAATTGCGCGAGGGCGCCTACGTTCACATCGGCCAGGCGGCCATGACGCTGATCGACACGCGGCGGTGGATCGTGGTCGGCAATTTTCGCGAGACGTCATTGGCCCGCATGCGGGAAGGGCAGCCAGCGGTGGTCGCCTTCCGCGGCCTTCCGGCCCAATTGTTCCCCGCTCACGTCACTTCAGTGGGTTGGGGTGTCAGCCAGGGTCAGGGAATCCCGTCCGGTCAATTGCCCGACGTGAAGATTCCGACCAGTTGGGTTCCGCCAGCCCAGCGATTCCAGGTGCGGCTGACGCTCGACGATGCGAATTCGATCCCCTTGCGAGTCGGTATGACGGGAAGCGTCGCCGTCTACACGGAATCGGAAGGTCGAATCAGCCGCCTCACCCGGTTCTGGCACAAGGTCATCGCCTGGCTGTATTACCTGTAATCCCGGATCATTGCTGAGCCGCGCGGGCGACTTGAAGGTCGACTCACACGTCGATCTCCCCGGGCATTGCGGGGACCGGCGATGGCGGCGGGGCCGGTTTGCTTTCGCTCGTTGGGAAAGAGGGCCAAACGCCCGCGACGAGGATCGAGGCGACCAAACCAAGAATGATTCCCTCAAACCGTTGCTCGGCCGGCGTCACGCTGCCGAATTCGATCGGCGCCGAGGCAACCAGCATCGGGACGACCAGTCCCATTTGCAAACCGGCATAGCCGTAGGGCCCGCCGGTGATCGTGAAGTAAGTCGCGACGAAGACGCCGAAGAAAACCAGCAGCACCAGCAGCGAAAAATAGGGGAGCAATCCGATCAGAATAAATGTGGCCAGCCCCCACAGCGTGGCAAGGATCAATCCCAGCAGCCGCAGTTCACCCTTCACAATCAGCGCCTGCAGGTGAGGAGCCACCGTCAGCACGATCACCGAAATGGCCGATTGCGCGGGGGGTAGCCCGATCACGTGAGCCCCTACGAGCGTGACCAGCACCGTCACCGAGAGCATCACGCTTTGGTTGATCCATTCACCGCGAATCGGAAACAGCGGCGTCTCGCCAAGCTCGAGACCGAGGTCCGCCTCGGAGCCCACCAGCCAGTTGACCAGGTCGGCCACGAACACCCCCACGACGATCGCGGCAAACAGTTCCTTCGCTTCGCTAAAGACGGTCGTCGGAGCTGCAGTGCCAATTTCGAGCACCGCGACCAGGTAAAGTCCCGCCTGCAAGAATGTGTAGGCCATCCGCCCGGCAAAATAGAGATAGAAGAACGCCGTCAACAGCACGCCGACGACCATCAAGACGACCAGCGGCATGTTATTGAGCCACGTGACCACGACCAGGCCGAGGAAGATGCCAATCCCCCGGCCGATGATCCGCTCGATCCCCTTCTGGAAGCTGCTGTACGAGTGCTGGGCCATGACCAGAAATGTGGTCCAGACGGCGAGATTTGGCTGTTTGAGGTCCCAGGCCGACGCGAGAATCAGGCAAATCGCCGAGGCGAGCCCCGTGACGAGGGCGTGAAACGTGGCTTGCCGTTTATCGATGGGGGCGGATGTGGACACAGCTCTTGCCGCACCGAAGTCGTGATCTGGCACAATTTTGAAATTCTGACCGGATGCCGCCGAAACGGCCAGATGTCCCAAGGTCAAACCTGGGGATTCCATTTCGATCGACAAATAGGCAAGTTAGACTCGAAGCCACTTCGGAGCACGTTCGCCATTTTCTCAAGCTTGGTCGTCCAAAGGGGAAATCGATGCGCAGATCAACAAGGCTCGCGTGTCAGGTCATGCTCGGATTGGTGGTCATTGCCTGGGCGAAGCCGGGGGTGCGTGCCGTCGCAGAGGGCTGGCCGCAGTGGTTGGGCGCCGGCCGCGACGGCGTCTGGCACGAGACGGGTCTGATCGACCACTTTCCCAAGACTGGGCCCAAGATCGTCTGGCGAACGCCGCTCGGCGCCGGATACAGCGGACCGGCCGTCGAAGGTGACCGTGTTTACATCACCGACCGTCAGCGGGCCAAGGGACCCAACGGCGAAAACCTGCGACCGACCCGCCAGGGAATCCCCGGCAAGGAACGTGTGCTCTGCTTGAACGCGACCGACGGAAAAGTCATCTGGAACTATGACTATGACTGCCCATACACCATTTCGTACCCCAGCGGCCCGCGAACAACGCCGCTCGTCGACGGCAAATCCGTCTATTCGCTGGGGGCGATGGGCAATCTAATTTGCCTCAACTCGGCCGACGGCACGGTCCGCTGGTCTAAAAAACTAGGCAATGAATACAAGCTGGAGGTGCCGCTCTGGGGCTACGCGGCCCATTTGCTCGTTGATGGCGACCTGCTGTTTTCGCTGGTCGGCGGTCCAGGCAGCGCGATCGTGGCCTTCAACAAGGAGACGGGCAAGGAAGTTTGGAAGGGGCTCACGAGCGCGGAAGTCGGTTACAGTCCGCCGATGATCTACACGCTCGCCGGTAAGCGGCAACTGGTTGTCTGGTTGTCGGACGCGATCTACGGCGTCGACCCGGCCACGGGAAAACAGTTCTGGAAGCAGGACTATCCCGGGGTGCCGCTACAAAATCCGACTGTGAATATCATCACGGTCAAAAAAGCAGACGATGACATGCTGTTTCTCTCAACCTTTTACGACGGGCCGATGATGGTCCGCTTGGACGGCAGTGAACATGCCTCCATTGCTTGGAAAGGCAAAAGCCACAACCCGGGCAGGCCCGACGGGGCGCACTGCTTGATGGCGACACCCGTCTTCAAAGACGGTTACGGCTACGCGATCGGCGCTCGTGGGGAATTACGCTGCTTTGAGGTAAAGACCGGCAAGGAACTCTGGCAAAGTGCCGCCCCGCTTAAGGGCCGCCGCCCCGACTGCGGAACAGTCTTTATCGTGCCGCAGGGAGATCATTACGTGCTTGAGAGCGATCAGGGGGATTTGATCCTGGCCGACCTGTCGCCCCAAGGTTACAAGGAAATCGACCGCACGCACATCCTCGAACCATCGGGGACAGCGTTTGGACGCGAAATCGTCTGGTCGCATCCCGCCTTTGCGAATCGCTGTGTTTTCGCCCGCAATGACAAGGAGATGATTTGCATCTCGTTCGCCAAGGGGGATGGACAATGACGCCGCACACCTTGTTGTTATGGGCTGCCCTGTTGCCGAGCGCCGACATCCCGGTCGCTGATCCCCGTGCGAAAGACCTCGCGAAAATGCAGGGGGATTGGATGGTGGTCTCGACAACCATCGATGGCTCGAAGCTTCCGGATGAAGAGGCGCAAACCTTGTTCCGCACGGTCAACGGCAACGCCTACAAGATTTTTCGATTCAGCAAGCCGATCAGCCGCGGCACCTTCAAAATCGACGCGACAAAGAAGCCGAAGACCATCGATTCGACGCCGGCCGCTCCTTCCAAAGCTGGAGTTGTCCTGGGCATCTACGAGTTCGACGGCAAGACGCTCAAGATTTGCAACGGGCGTCCGGGACAGCCGCGACCGACGCAATTCGGGCCCAAAGAGGGCTCGAATCAAACCGAGGTGGTTTGGCAACCGGAAAAGAAGTGAACGGGCGATTCCATTTTTTATTGCTAAGGGCATGTTAAGATAGCCAGTGAACGGGCCCGGAGGTGCCATGGTCACTGCGCAATGCCCATACTGCTTCGTCACGGATGAGGTCCCCGATGAGTATGCCGGCCGCGTCACCAAGTGCCTGACCTGCGGCAAATCGTTCACGATCAAGTTTGTGCCGACGCTTTATCGCGAGTCGGCCACGCCCGTGGTGGTGACGCCGAAAAAAGTCCTCCACATGGGCCAGCCGAAGGCCGGCAAGCCCCGCGCGAATCGAAACGGCGACGAACCCGAACGGCCCATCGACACCCAATCGCGAGAAATCTTTGCCGAGCTCACGCAGACCGCCACGGTCGACTCGCACGGGCCGCCGGTCGGGAAAATCAACCTTCGTGAAGCGGGCCTTGTGGACGACCTGCAAGAGATCGACTCGGCACTCAGCCTCTTCAAATCCGCCGTGGGATTTACGATCGTCGGGCTCTTGGCCATCTGCATCTACGCCGTGTTCACCGCACAATATGCGGGAGCAGTGGGCTGCGTCGTTTGTGCTGTCGTGACCGTCGCTCTACTCAATTTCTTGCGAGTCAGTGAGCGGGCCTTCACGAATATCGTTCGCACGGTTCTCGAGCTGAAGCGAAAGACAGGCGGATAGCTCACGCAAACGCGCTCTCCGAACTGAACCGCCCCGTCCAACTCAATGCTGTCCCGCGTTCAAATGCCTCGGTTGAAAATCTGTCTGCGCGTGTAGACCTCGAAGATCCCGTCGTCGTAAGTCATCTTCCATCCGCGCACGTCAGGCATCGCCGCCGCCAGTGGCGTAGGGCTGGGGACGATCACCGCGTCGGTGGGATACTTGGTCAACACGTCCAACCAGCCGCTTTGTGCCTCGTAGAGCCGCACGTGGTCTTCGAGGACGCCCGGCTGGTATGCCACCTCATAGCGGCCGTCGATGCTGACTTTCACCTTCGGGGACAGCTGCCAGATCGCGTAACCGCCCGTCTCGAACGGCAACATCAAATTCCCGCGGAAGCCCGTCTCGTCGAGATACTGAATGGCGCCGAGCGGATAGCACATGCCGCCCCCTTTCGCGTCTTCGAGCGACGCGGGCATCGTCATTCGCCACGGCTGGTTGGGAATCGATCGACCAAGACAGAGAATCGCCACGACCGCCGACACTTGCATCACCAGCCTTCCGTAGCAGCGATAGGTCCGGTCGATGGCGGCTCCGAGGTTGGTCATCTGCAAATAACCGGGGACGTAGCAGGCCCAAACCACGCAATACAGCGACAGGTGCCGCGTGTGCCGCAAGGCCGCGTAGGCGGTCGCCGCGAGCAGGAGAATGCACGCGAGCTGGCGAATCCCAACTTGCCGGATCGCGTAACCAATCGGCAACAGCGAAGCGAGAAACATCACGAAGACGCGCGTGTCGTGCCGCCACAGCGGTTGCCATTCGACGATCAGCGGCCGGTCCATCGTCAGGCCGTGCATCAGGTAGGGCACGTACAACGCGCCGTACGGATTGACGAAGACGAGGCCCGCCATCGCCAATCCCAAGGGAGCGAAGTGCCAAAACGGCTGTCGCCGGATCGCCTGCTCGCACGCATAAAGAGCCATCAGCACGGCCCCCACGGCAAAACCCGCATGGAGATTGAGCCACACGACGTACAAGGGCAGCCAGACCGCGATCCACCACCGCCGTCCCCGCCGATCGACCTCGAGCAGACAAAGCAGGGCGGCCAGGAACACCAGCGTGAAGAGCTGCGCCCGGATCGTGGCAAACCCATAGGAGGCAAAGGGCGCCATCGCCGGCGCGACCCACAGGAAGACGGCGGCCGAAGCGCCGCGCCGCCGGGCGCAGCGATAACACAGTCCGACGACCGCCGCGACGAGCGCGTACTTGAGGACCATCATCCCCGGCCCGCCAAACGTCGTCATCACCCCATACAGGATCGCCCCGGTCCCCCATTCGTGGTGAATCGACGGCGACACGGTCGGCGTGTAGGCGAAATGGTCCTCGGTCGGCACGCGCCCCTCGGCAAGCGCTTCGCGAAAGAGGGCCATCTCGTGCCAAACGTCCGGATCGCAGAAATTCATGTTCGCGATCATGAGCAGCAAGAAACTGGCTGCCGCGAACCCGGCACTCACATACACCCAACGCGGGCTGACGTCTGGCGCGCGTGCGACGTCGATCGGCGGATCGACGGGCCGCGGCAAAGAAGGCGACGCCACGTCGGCGGCGCCGGTATCAAGGGTGCTTAACGTCATCTGGTTCGCAAGGCGGGAAGACTCGCCTGATCGGGAAAACGAAACTGGTCGAGCCAACGACGCGGCTCGCAGCGCAAACATAGGCCGCGGATGCGATTTGGCAACACGCTCGACATCACATCCGGCAATGCCGTCACAATCCACGGAGACGGACTGCGCCGCGCTGCTTTTCCTTGCGTCCGATGCGCGATCGCAGCATGCAGGACGCGTTGCGCCCTGGGCTCAGGGGGGCGGCCGACAGTCTTCTTCTTCCCTGACTTCTCCCCCCGAAGTTTCGAGTCCGAGCGATGATTCGGTCAAATTACACAGCTCCCCGGTGCACCGACGCGGCTAATTCCGATTCGTTCGCACGAACCGCATCGCCGGCCTCACCGACAAGGAAACCTTCAACGCCTGGGACGAGGACCAACGCGAGACGGGCATCGGGCGAGCCCTGCAATCGCGCCCCGAGTGATCGTGAACCGTCGTTTCACGGGCAAGCCAGCGGCACGGATTAGCCGGCCGGCCGCCAGGCGGGGATGGAAGACTCTTGCCGCGCCAAAGCCCGCGCATCATGCCACCACAGCAGGGCAAAGACGGGGACGAGAGCGAAAGCCGCCCATTGGTAACCGGTCAGGCCGAGCCAAAGTTGTGGCTCGGGCCGCAGATATTCCGTGAAAAAGCGATAAACGAAATAGCTGATGAAATAGACCTTGATGAGCTGACCGCGAAAGAGACCGCGGCGGAGAAAGACGAACAGCACCACCGCCATCGCGGCATGAAACATCGCCTCGTAAATCTGCGTGGGGTGCCGCAAAACGTGATCGCCGAAGTCGACCGCCCAAGGCAGCGTGCTGGCACATCCGTAGCAACATCCGGCACGAAAACAGCCAAGTCGCCCAATCGCGACGGCCGCCGGCACGGCCACGGCGTACGTGTCGCCCGTCTTGGTGCGAATGCCGAAGATCGCCTTGGCCAGTTCGATGCCGCCGTAGCCTCCCACCAGCCCGAACATGATCGTCTTGCCGCCGTCGAACCAGGCCGCCCCGGAGCACAGCCCTTCCCAGTCGCCCAACACGAAGGGCAGTTTCGCGCCGATCATCGCCCCGCAAAATCCGCCGATGAAGATTGCCGCCCGATCCCTGCCGCTAAGCGGAAGCGGTCGCTGCGACCGTCGCGACAGCCAGAAGCCGACGCCGATCGCCGTCAGCATGATTCCGGCGTAGACCGGATCAATCACGGTCCGCTTCTCCCGCCATCATGGACGCGGTCAACGCATCCAGCGCGACGATCTGCCGCTCTTCCGGCCGTGCGCCGGCGCCGCGATCGAGAGCCGGCAAAGGCACGATTCCCGTGCGATAGAGCACGTTGTAGGCGCAAAAGGGGATCACATGCCCGCTCGGCAGCACGTGATGTGTGCAGCACTTCATCAAGCGACGCACGTCAAAGTTATACGCGTCGAGGAACGACGTGATCGTGATGCGAAACACGTCCGACTGTGACAAATCTTCCGCGAGCGCCCGTCGAAAGAACTCGTCGCCCAACGTCGGAAGCAGCGAGGCCTCAGCGGGCCGCGGCGCCGCCGACGCTGCCGGCCTCTGCAGCTGAACGAGCGGTGCAGCGGAAACCGAAAGATTCTCGGCCAGTTCGCCGGGATCGGACGCCGACGTTCCGCAGTTGCCGCCGCAACAACCGGCCTTGCCCAAGTAGCCCTCGATCAGCTCGCGGGCCTTGGCGCGGTTGAATGTGATGCCGTTAGCCAGCAAATCGAGGTGCTCGCGGGCGTCGATTAATCGGGTCAGCGGGATGACGGTGCCATTCCGCCGGTAGGCGTACGCGAGGCTGTGGCAATTGGGGTGCGCACACGGCAGCGGCATGAAGTCGGTCTGGCGAAACAAGCCGTCGGTTTGCCGCTCGATCTCGCGGATCACGTCAGGAAAGGTGACGCGGCGCTCGAGTTCCTCGGGCAGCACAAAACGACCCGAATAGGTCGCCGGCTGCAGGCTCAGCCCGGTAATCCAGGGGCGAGCGAGCCCGTAGCGCACGAGTTCGCCCAACTCGTCGTCGTTGACATCAGGCTGCAGCGTCATCACGAGCGTAGTCGCGATTTCCAGCTCTCCCAGGACTTCGACCGCCTTCAATTTCTCGGCCACGAGCGACTCGCCGCGCAGCTTGAGCGACGTCGCCTCGCGAAAGCCGTCGAACTGCAAATACGCCTGCAGCCGGTGACGCCAGTTCCCGAGGCGGCGGGCAAAACTGCGATCGCGGGCCAGCCGGAGGCCATTCGTATTGATCATCACCACGTCGATCGGCCGCCGGCAGGCATATTCAAGGATTTCGTCGAAGGCCGGGTGCAGGGTCGGCTCGCCGCCGGAGAGCTGCAGCACTTCGGGCCGACCTTCGACCTCCACCAGCCGGTCGATGGCCCGCTTGACCTCTTCAAACGAAAGATGACTCCCTCCCGGCCCGCTCGATGCGTAACACATCGGGCAGTGCAGGTTGCAGCTCGAGGTGATTTCGACCAAGCCGATGCACGTGTGCTGCTCATGTTCGGTGCACAGGCCGCAATCGAACGGGCAGCCTCGATCGGGGCTGGTGCCGAATTGTTCTGGCACGCGTCCGGGCAGACTGAATTCGAGCTGGTCGTACTGCGACGCGTCGGAACAGATATAGTCTTCGCGAATGCCGTGCGTCGGACATTGCTTCCGGAAATAGACCCGCCCCCGCCGCTCGAGAATCTTGGCCGGCACGAGCGCGAAACACTCCGGACACAGACTCTGGGTCATTCCGAGGAAGGTGTAGTCGCGAAGTGTCATGCTCGAACCCTTCAGAAAGATCCGGACGCCTGCATCACGGCACAGTAAATCATCAACGCAATGATCGCGACGACCGGCAGCGCGACCAGGATCCCGATCGCCAGCGCGACGCCGCTAAAAAAATCGACGATCGTGTCCCTCCAACCGACTGGCCCTGCCCTCGCAAGCCGTCGCCGTCTTTGCACATAGACCACTAGCAAGGCCGGCAACATGATGATCGCGTACAAAATCGCCAGCCCCGGAGCCTCGAGCGAAATACCGCATCCGATGAGGATGAGCGCAACCGCCAGGATCGCCAGCGAGGCGTTATCGACGGTCGCCTCCGCCTGAGGCCGTTGCACGCGGCCCTCGTCCGACGAACCTCGCGCAGCAACGAAGACGTTCTTGCGGGGCGCCGCGCGGACGTCCTCTTTCGCGCTGAACGACCGGCCGCACATCCAGCATTTACTAGACGTGCGTGGACACTCGGCACCGCAATCCGGACAGCCGCGGAAAATTGCATCTGCACCGCATTGCGGGCAGGTGCGCGAGGTTCGCGGGCACTCAGCGCCGCATTCGGGGCAAGTGCGGAGGTTTGAATCAGCCAATCCCACTCCTCCCTGGCGAGAGCCGATCTCGACCTTCTGAACTGGCGACGCGTCCCGCGAAATGTCACGCGCTCGAATCGACGCGTTGGCTAGGTCAATCTACCAGTGCTCGTCCGCGCGGCAAACTCAAAGGCCATCCGCCGCACCCGGCGCACGACCGCCCCGAGCGTGACGCCGCCAAACACCATCGCCACCAGCACGATGAGTGCCGTACGGGCCGGCACGGTCTTATCCGTCGTGGCAAACCATTTCGCATCGGCCAAGAGACCGACATAGCCGACCACAACCACCGCCGTGCCCCACCACACCAGACGCAAACTGAAACGCAGCGCCACCGCCATCAAAATCAAAAAAAAGCCCACCACGAGCGGACTTCGCGGGCCATCCGCCGTCCCGATGACCAGTGTCAGCAACAACACATCAACCAGCGTCGTCACGTATTTCATCGCACTGGGAAAGAACTGCCGATCGAGGGCCACGCGAATTGCGAGCGCCACGGCAATCCAAGCCGCGGCCAGCGCCGTCATCAACTGATGAAACCGCCGATCCGCCCCCGGCATCTCCGGCAGGCCGAACCAGCGGTAATAGTTGGCCATGTGCACGAGATAGAACGCCGCAATCGCCAGCACCCGCAACAAGTTGGCCCGCCGCTCAGCCCCATACTCCTGCCAGCGGCTGACAATGAACCAATCCCGCTCCACCTCCGGACCTTCCATCCCCCGGTCCTCCACTTTGCGTCAGTCAGCTTCGGTTCATTCTTGCCGCATCCGAAGATACACAACCGGCCGAAAACTGCCAGAGGGCAGATCAGGGGCGGATTTGTTTTTCGAATCGCCTGACTTCGCCCAATGCCATGAACAGATTTCTGTGACAGTTTCGTCTGTTGTAGGGCGGGGCAAGGTCGGCTCTGATCGCTCCACGCCTGCCGGGCGGACGCACTATGAGTAGTCGCGGCGCTCTACACCATTAGGAAGTCGAGCGGCTTGCCGTTGTTGCCGATCTTCACGGGGCGGCCGATGTTGCTGACGTATTCCTTCTCGGGGTCGACGCCGAGCTTGGTATAGAGCGTGGTGACAAGATCGGAGACGTTGACCGGGTTGTCCTTGACGAAGCCGCCGCGGTCGTCGGTCGCGCCGTAGACGCGGCCCCCCGTGATGCCGCCGCCAGCGATCGCCAGCGAGAAGGCCCGCGGCCAATGGTCACGGCCGCCGTTGGCGTTGATCTCGGGCGTGCGGCCGAACTCGCCCGTGACGATCACGATCGTGCTGTCGAGCATGCCGCGCTGGTCGAGATCCTCGAGCAAGGCGGAAAACGTGCGGTCGAGTTCGGGCAGGAAGGCGTTCTGCAACAGCGGAAAGATCGTGCGGTGATGATCGTAGGCATTGAAGCCGCGCGAGATGGTGACGAACCGCACGCCGGCCTCGACGAGCCGGCGGGCCAATAGCACGCCCTGGCCCAGCGACGTGCGGCCGTAGCGGTCGCGGACCTTTTCGGGTTCGCGCTCGATTTGGAAGGCCTGCTTGGCCAGCTTCGAGTGCATCAGGCGGAAGGCGGTCTGATAGTACGAATCCATGCTCTCGCTCATGCCGGTCGAGTCGAGCTTGCGAAATTCGTCGTCGACGAGCGACAAGAGTGAGCGGCGGCGGTCCATGCGCGACCAGTCGACGCCCAGCGGCAAATCCAGATCGCGGACCTTGTAGTTGCCGGCGTTCGGGTCGCCCGCGTTGAACGGGTTGTACTTGGTGCTCAAGAAACCGCACTTTTCCCAGCTGCCCGTGACCGACGGGATCGACACGGCGGGGGGCAGATCGCTCTTGGGGCCGAGCTCCTTGGAGATCACGGTCTGCATGGCGGGGAACTGGACCGTGCCCAAGGGCTCGTTCCCGCTGCAGACGAGGGCCATCGCCGACTCGTGCGAGATGAGCTTGTGCCGCATCGAGCGGATGAGGGCGAACTTGTTCGCGTGCTGTGCGGTGAGCGGCAGGTGCTCGATGATCCGCATGCCGGGGACGGCCGTGTCGATCGGCTGAAACAGGCTGCGATAGGCCGACTCGGCCTGCGGCTTGGGGTCCCAACTATCCATCTGGGCGATGCCGCCGCTTAAGAGCAGGTGGATGATCGAGATGTCTCGCTCGGATGTCGACGGGGCCGCCGCGCGAAGACGCAGCACGTCGCCGTAGGCCAGTGTGCCAAACAGGCCCAGCGAGCCGACTTTCAGGAAGGCGCGTCGATCGAAATTTTGCATTGAGACCATCCCGTGGAAGGATGAAGGCGGAAGGATGAGGGATGAATCAGAGGCGGTGTTCGACCGCACTTGTCGGGCTCATCCTTCAGCCCTCATCCTTCATCCTTCCCCTTCTCAGTGATTGAACAAAAAGGCCTTGGAATTGAAGATGCTCCACAGCACGTCCTCGAAGGCGCGGCGGCGGGCGTCTTTGTCTTTGCCCGCGGCCTTGAGGGCGTTTTGGATCTTCGCCTCCTCGGCGGCGCTCGGCGGATGCACGAGACTGGTCATGAAAATCCGCCGAGTGATTTCCTCATTCGTTAATTTCGCGTCGGCCAGCCACGCCTCGAGGTTTCCGCCTTTGCCCGTCAGCTGGTGCTGGATTGTGTCGCCCGTGATGAGGTGCATGGCCTGGGCCACGTCGGGCATGTTGTCCCGTTCGCAGATCACCTCGCGCTGTTTCAAGCGGCCAAAAGTCTGCAGGAAGTAGGTCGGGGCTCCCTGCGGAATCGTCATGGCCCGCGTGCCCAGCATGTAGCCGGGGAATTTCTCCGGCACGCCCGTGACTTCGGCCATGACGTCGATCAGCTCCTCGGCCAACAGCCGCCGCACGTAGTA
Organism: uncultured Planctomycetaceae bacterium; assembly: GCA_963752185.1. GTDB lineage: Bacteria > Planctomycetota > Planctomycetia > Planctomycetales > Planctomycetaceae > DASPSM01. The sequence goes on from CAVVXK010000003.1 coordinate 289,971, forward strand.
GTGCGAATAGTTGAGCGAATCGCCGCGGCTGCCGTCGTTGGGCTCGCTCGAGAGTTGGTAGGTCCGCGAGTTGAGGATCGTCTTGACCGTGTGCTTCAAGTGAAAGCCGTGCGTGACGAAGTCTTTGGCGAGCGCATCGAGTAGGGCTGCGTTCGTCGGCGGATTTGTGACGCGGAAATCGTCGAGCGGTTCGACCAGGCCGCGGCCCAGATAGTGCTTGAAGAGGCGGTTGACGATCGCGCGGGAAAACCAGGGATTATCCGTCGCGGTGATCCAGCGGGCCAGCTTTTCGCGGATATCTTCGTCCTGCCTTTCGGTTTCGTTCGGGCCGTCGAGGTATTTGGGATCGGACCGCTTCTTGGTCTTGGGGCTGATGACCTCACCCGCCGGCTTCATGGTGATTTCGCTCTCGTCGTTCTGATAGGTGTCCTTGACCCCCATGCGGCCGAAGAAGGCGGCGAAACCCCAGAAGTCTTCCTGCGTCCATTTTTCCCAGGGATGGTTGTGGCAGCGGGCGCATTCGAGACGCAGGCCGAGAAACACCTGGCTCACGTTTGTGGCGATGTTGTCGGGCTCGGAGAACTCGGTGATGTAATAAAAGTTGGCAGCCGGGTTGAAGTAGAGGCTGCCCGAAGCAGTCAACAGCTCGGTCGCCAGTTGGTTGTAAGGCTTGTCTTCCATGACGGCCTTGCGAAGCCAGCTGTACATCTGCCGGCCGCCCTTGGCCCGCTGATCGAAGAGACCGACGCGGAAGACGTCGCTGAACCGCGTCGCCCAGACTTCGGCAAATTCGGGCCGGTCGACCAGTTCGTCGATCAACTTCTCGCGCTTGTGCGGGTCCTTCGAGGCGAGAAACCGCTCGCTCTCCTCGAGCGTCGGCAATAGGCCGACCGTGTCGAGCGAGACGCGGCGAAGGAACTCGTGATCGGAACTCAAGGGCGAGGGGACGATGTGCACCCGCTTGAGCTTCGTGAAAACGTGTTCGTCGATGAAGTTGTTGCGGGGCACTTCGGGGTAGGCGGAAATCGGCTTGGCGATCACCGCGATCCGTGCAGCGACGGCCTTCCCCAGGGTGCGGATCATGATGGCCGTTTCACCGGGCCGGCGGCCGGAGAGTTCGCCGTTGGGCGTGACCTCGACCACCGATTCGTCGTTGGCCGAGTACTGGACCTTGCGAGTGAGATCCTCCGTCGAGCCGTCGGTGTAAGTTCCCAGCACGCTGAGCTGCTGCTTGTGTTTGAGGCCGAGCAGCGTGACTTCCTCGGGCGTCACGCGGATTTCGCGAAGCCGCGGGGAGCCGGGGCTGTCGAACGTCGCGCCGTCGCGGAGCCAGTCGAGAATCGCCTCGTACTCGAGCGAGCCGACCTTGAAGCGTTCGCCGCCGCCGTGTTCGACGCTTGCGGTCGGCTTGAGCAAGACCAGGCTGCGAGCCGGATCTTTGAGATTGATGCGGTGGCCGTCCCCCTTGACGATGGCCTTATAGTCGAGATCCGGCTCGTAACCGAAGAGCGACAGCTTGAAGCCGGCCTGGCCGCGGATCGAGCCGTGGCAATTCGAGCCCGCACAGCCGAACTTCGTGAAGATGGGAACGATGTCGTTCACGAAGCTGAGCCTCGGTTTGGACCGAGCGGCGTTCGGCGCGGGCGGAGCGGTCTTGGTAACGGCTTCGGGCGTCGCACCGGAGCGCAGCACGCCGCAAGTGAGCGCGACACTCGCGGCAGCGAAAAGAATGACCGATCGAATCGAGACGCTCACGGCTGATCCTCCGCTTCCGGCGTCAGCGTAATGGGGGGCGAGACGGACGAGCCGACACGCAGCCTGAAGCGGCCGGGTTTGAAGGCCGGGCTGGCTCGGAGTTTCAATTCGCAGATCAACTTGCCCGCTGGCAAAACGTTGTCTTCAAACTTGAGCCCTTCGACCGGGCTTTCGGGCTCGAGCGTGAGCGACGTGCCGCTGCCGTCGTAACGGCGCACGAGAATCGGCAGCCGAGCCACCTTGCCGGGGCTGAGCGAAATGAACTCGGCCGGCTCGAACGTGCCCGGCCGCGAATTGTGATTCACTTCGAGCACGACCGGCGGCAGATCGGTCACCGTGACGAGGAGTTTTTGGTCTTCGACCGGCCCGCTGACTTTGCCCACGCGCTCCCACCAGTAAAGAATCTCGGCCGTGTGCTCGACGACCTTGCCGTCGATCATGCCGCGGGCGCGGACCTTGAGCGGATAGACGCCGCCCTTCGTGCCGGGCGCCACTAAGACCGGAATCGAGACGTTCGTCCCATCGAGCTGCCGATCCAGAGCGCAGTTGTCCTTGACCATCGTGTCCTTTGGTTGAGCCACGACCGTCTCGCCGCTGATTCCCGCCGGCGACTTGTCGAGCCAGACTTCAACCGGCGTCGACCAGCCCCCAAATCGCCGCACGCGAACGGGCAAGAGGACGGTGCGTCCGCGGAAAAGCGTCAATTCGGGCGTGAGCAAGCGGAGGTCGAAATCGGGTTTGGCCCGCGAAATTGCCAGGCGATAAATGTAGTTCGGATCGCCGCGGTCGGCGCAATCACGGATCATGGCGACGTAGCGCCCCGCCTTCTCGAACTTGTACACCAGGTACGAATCGAGATTTGGCGGTTCGTCCCCATTTTGCTGCAGGCGGTCGTCCTGCGAAATCAACAGTTTGCCGTCCGTCGTGTAGATGGCGACGAGCGGATCGTCGAGGTAGCCGAGCTTCATCGAATCGACGTCGAAGACCAGGCGTTCGCCGGCCTGCACGTCGAAGGCGAAGAAATGGGCCGCCCGCTTATGGTCGAACACGCCGCTCAGGGCAATCGGAAAGCTCACGGGCTGCGGGTGATGGCGTGAGCTTTTCTGATCGGCCAGATGCTCGTCGAAATCGGAGATGACGACGTCGATTTGCCGCATGGCCTCTTGCGTGCCGGAAAAAACCCGCAGCGGATAGCGTCCGGGACGGACAGAAGGCGGGACCTGCATCTGAATGACGAGCGTGCCCGGTGCGGCCTTGACGACTTTGCCCTCCGCCAGCCCATCGCCCAAAATCACTCGATCGATCGACTGCAGATTGAATCCGCTGATCGTCATCTCGCTCGGGCTGCCGCGCTTCATTCCGGCGGGGAGTGCGTGCAACATGTGCGGCACGACGCCGGCCACCAGCCGGTAACTGCTGTAGGGCGTCCCCTCAAAGAGTCCGGCGATCGGCTCGGTCGACCCGGCGACCCGGACGAAATAATCGCCCGTCTTCCTGGCGGTAAACGCCAGGCAGGGATCCTTTTGGATGTAGGCATCGTCGATGAAATCGAGCTCGGCCCCCCGCTCGTCGAGAATGGTGAGCGTGCTGTCGAAGCGGGTGCCGGCCCGGGTCGAATACATGTCGAACACGACCGTCTGGCCGGCGTCGGCGTGAAAGCGAAAGACGTCGTAATCGTCGATGTCGAGCACGCCGTCGATCATGGCCGGCAGCTTGACGGGCTGGGCGTGCTTCAAATCGTTGTTCGGCTCCGTGTCGCTGACGCGGGGGAGCGAACCGACCTGAAAGACGCCCACGTGCGTGCCCACCGGCGTTCGCAGGCGGAAATCGTGCAGGCCGACGGGCACGTTCGGGCCGACGCTGATGTGGGCCTGCACGAAAAAGAAGTCGGCGACAACGACCTTGCCTTTGATATCGGGCCGGGCAAAAGTGATCTCACTTGCCCCCTCGAGATTGCGGCCCAGGAGCTGCACGTCGAGGCTCTCACCTTGCCGCGCCGAGCGGCGAAACGGCAATCACGACCGGGGCGATTTCGGGAAGCGTCACATCGCCTCGAGCAAACGAAGCGACGCAAAGGACGGCGCAAACCGCAGAGCAAACGGTCTTCATCAAAAGAAGCTCCCCGGACGAAGGAAACGCACCCGCCGTACGACGACCTCCGATTCTACCCCCGCGGCGACACTCGCACCACTTTCGAGAATTTTGCGCGATTTGTATGTGAGATCTGTAACACTTCGCCGCGGAGCAAAGCGTTCTGCCGAGCCGGGGGGTTGATCCGGGGTTGATCCCCCCGGACCTGCGCGGACGGGATTCACATCGCGCGACTCGTGCTCCGACTCGGGAAATCATGCTGGCGAGCTGGTGAGTGCGGTTCGATCGTTCCGCGCCACGGGCGCGCTCGGACCGAGGGGGTCAACCAGGTTGCCCCTGGGGCCCGTGATCCTCCGAGACGTTTTACTTGCCCTGCAGTTCGAGTTTGATCTCCAACGCTCGTTCGTTCAGGAAGAACTTCCAAGGCTCGATGCCATCCCGTCCCTTGAACGTCCGCGTGCCGGAAATTGTGCTGCTTTCGAGCGTCCCCTCGTAGTGGGACGTCTGGCTCTCCATCACGATCATCTGTCCGTTTTGATGCCAGGTGCCAGAACCCGCGATCTTGCCGGTGACGACAAACGTGCCGTTTGGTCGCAGCTCGAGGCGGGCCTGATACCCTCCGATCGTGCCCGGACCCGCACCGCTTAAAATTCGATCGAGCGACCGGCTGGGCGCCTTATCGGGCATCTGGCTGGGCATCGTGATCGGACGGTTGACGACCCGTTTTCCGGTGTAGGGAGTTTTGACGTCGGGCACGGTGTTTGTTGCACCCACCTGAGCGGGTGCGTTCTTCACGACGCTCGGCTGAGCCGGCGTCGTCTTCCTTGCGCTCGGTTGAGCGGGCGCTGTTTTCTTCACGTCGGCCTGTGTGGGCGACGTCTGCTTTACGCCCGGCTGAGTCGGCGGTGTCTGACGTTGCGGAATCACGAACAACGCGGGGCCGTCGTCACGAGCCGAGACGCGAACGTTGGTGAGGGCACAAAGTGCAATCGGAATGAACCAGGCAAGCTGCATCTTCATGGGTGTGTCTCTCTCGACAAGCGCTCGAGCGGCCCGGACTTGAGCTGAGGACTTGATCGGTGACGGTCACTTAACGCAGTCGACCAGTGTAATCGTGTCAGGGTCGAGAATGTCAGCGCAGAGCGGATAATCGCTTACCGGACGGCTGACGCGGCCCCAAACGTTTCCGGCGAGCGGACACCATCATCCACGTCCCCTACTACCAACACCCCGCATTCAAGGAAAGAGCCTTCTCCGACCTCATGAGCGGCCCCATCAGGTTCCGGCGACATCGGAGGCAAGGTCGTCCATCCCGCCTAGGGCGTGATGACGCTGACGGTCGTTCTCTGGCCCGAATAGCCCGGCACTCAGCGCGTGGTGTTTAACCCCCAAAAAAGGGGCGGCAGTCTGCCTACCACCAGCGTGAGCAGCATGAGCATGGGGGCCATGCCGACACTCATCTCGGACGATTGCGCTCATCCGTTTTCAGCGAAAGTCAGGCGGGCGGGATTGTCACCGAATACGTTTCGCTCCTCGACCGTTGAGGGGCCTGGCAAAGGCTGAAGGACGGCAAATCGCAGCCGCCAATAGAACAGCGGCCAGGCAGTCGACCCCGCGATTTTGGCCTCCCTTCTTCCAATTCCCGGAATTGAGCCCGTCAACACCCAACCGATGATATCCGACTTTATCTTTTCGATATCTTTTTCCGGGTTCGGCGCAACGGAAAAGCCGCTGCCATGGTGCATCACCACCTGCCATGCACAGGCCGGCACGTCCGCGATATCCGCGGAATAATGAAATCCAGCCGGATTGACCGTCATCGTCACTTCCTGGTTCGGCGGAACCATCGGGGCTCCCAGGATGCTGTACGGTTTGCCTTCGAGCGACCAACCCCACTGCTGCGGATTCGTGATCGGGGCGCCCAGGGAATCCGTGTTGCCAAGCCAACGCCAGTGCGTATGGAGGCAATCGTGCACGCAGAAGGGGGCCATATGGATGTCTTTGAAAGTGGGAGCGAACTTCACATTCGTTTGCTGATTGGCCGGCAAGAACGGCGGCGGGTCAATGAACATCGGTGCGGCCAAGTGCAGGTTGTCGTAGCTTCCCTGGCCGGGAAATTTCTTTAAATTCTCCGGTTTGGCGTGGGGAGGCACTGAGGCTGGCTGTCGCATGGATTGCGAATCGCCCCACCCGAGCTGCTTCGGGGGACCCGTGCGGCGGTAAATCATCACATAACTGCCTGTCGCGGAAGTTACCTTGTAGTAGGCGAACAAGTTGTCCCAGATGGGCAACGGTTTGAGTCCCGTGCTCAGACCCGCTTCAACACTATTGTTGTCGGCGAACAATGCGGGACGGATGTATCGCGCATCATATTTGGGTGCAGCGGAGACTGTTGGGCGGGGCGCATGACTGTTACGGACCCAACAACGCGCTTTGCTGGTTGGTTGCACAAAACCGATTGCAGAGGGAACATGCGAGCCACCATCAGGACGCCGCCGGGCTCATAGTCCGCACGCGCCTTGCAGCACACCAAGCTGTTGGCGACGACAAAGCGGCATCGGACAACGGGGACGACCACTGGACCGGTTCCGACCGTGGCCAGAATCGGCTCCCGCGCTAGCAAGGGGAGAAACCGATCTTTTTTACAGACATCCTCTGGAATTGCAGTCGGAATCGGTGCACCCCACTCCCCATGCATTTCGTACGCGAAAACGCTCTGAAAGCCAATGTCGTACAGGGATTCCCATGGCCATATTGGATTTGCGCCGAGACTGACGTGGCCGACTTCAAACGTCTCGAAGCGGGCCAGGAACTGCTGTTCGGGCACGAGGTCAATTCCGTCAATTCCGAAGTCGGGTAGTTCGACGCGGACGGAATGCCAAACGACACTCTCGCAGACCACTTGCACGGCCACGCCGCAGTGGAGTCATGAGGAGGAAGCACACAAGTCAAGTTTTCCACGCGATCAACGCGGCCGGCCGGGAATTCCACATCCCAAAGCGAGCGGCGTTCGAGATTGACCGGCTGCGGGTGGCCGGACCGCACAACGACGTTCGAGAAACGGTGCGCAATGCTCGACGGGCGGCTGCTGGCAATTCTCGCCTGGTCGGGCTCGTCAACTGCCCGCAACTGGGTATGCCGCAATATGTCGTCGAGGCTACGACCGATTGGTGTGTGTAGTTGAGCGGGGTCGCCGAAGGCCAGGAATCCGGGACTCTTGATCAATTCGACATGGTACGCGTCTCCACTGCCGCCTGTGATGTCGACTTTACCCTGGCCATCCGTGACGAGATCCAACGATTCCCCAGCTCCAAAAAGCTGCCGAAATCCCACTTTCAGATTGGGCATCGGCTCGCCGGTCGTCGCATCAACGAACGTGACGGTGACTGACTCGATCTGCCGTGGCGGACGTTCCAGGGTCTGCCGCCCAGCAACGCCCACGGCAATATAATGAGTGATCGGCGTAAGACCTGAGACGGCATCGGGCGACGCATGAGGGATGGCCGTCAGCTTAAACCATCCACACACTTCTCCGGCTTTATAGGCGACCTTGATTGTGTGTGCCGCGCTATCAAGCGATTCGGGGACAAAGAATGAATCCGGCTCTACGCGGCCGACAACGCGTGGATCGGCATGGTGACTGCGATCCCGCGTCATGTGGATGTGTCCGTTCTCTACGACGTCCTCGAGCTCGACCTTCAGTTCTACGGTTCGAGTCGCATCTAATTCGTTACGGAAGAACGCGAGATCGTATTCTATTATGAGCGTGGCGCCAGGTCGGCAGGATAATTCGGAATAACGCGGCGTTGGAGTCATCTCACTGATCCGAACGAGCGACTTAACTTCTTACAGCCACACAAAATTCAACGCCGTTCCGCGACGGTTAAGTCGGCCTGAAACCCGACACGATGTGTATCGCCACGAATTGTGGCCCGGATGCAAAACGCGTGTTACTCTATCATCCCTTCGGTCTGGTTTGCTACCGGCACTCAAGCGAGACCTTCCAGCTCTCTTGGAAGGCACCAACACGAGATGTCGAAACCACGGGAGGGATCAAAACGGAAGGCCCTCCCAATACGTCGCAATTGGTTCGGGATCCGTGTCTGCCTTGTTCGCGGCGATGTTGAAGCGAATGAAGTTCCTATCCTTGAAGAAATATGCTGCTTCCGGTGTCGTGGTACCTGGCCAAACGAAGGCAGCATCAAACCCATCCTCCCAAATTCCCGGCCAGTTCCCAGCGATCGGACGCATACCGCCATCAACTTTTCCCGTGACGGAATCGAACCCGACATAGTCACTGCCTCGAAAGAAGTAGGCCTTGCCGTTGGTGGGCCAAGCGAGCGCGGCGTCGATTCCTTCCGGCCAAAGCCCCGGCCAGTTCTGCGCAATGGGGAGAGGCCCCTCATCGGCCTTTTCACCGGCGATGTCGAATCGGCAGTTTTGGTTACCCCTGAAAAAGTACGCTTTCCCCCGTGGCTGCCCGGCCCACACCAGGGCGGCATCGATCCCGTCTGGCCAGATCCCGGTCCAGTTGCCGAGGATTGACCGTGCGTCCTGATCGGTTTTCCAGGTCGCGACATCGAACCGATAATACTGATTCTCTTTGAAGAAATAGAGCTTGCCGTTCGGCCAAACTGCTACGGCCAGCTTGATTGTCATGGTCGCACTCCACGAAATAAAACGCCGACATTTAACACAAAATGAGGATCCTTTGCGCTAATGGCGGTGCGCAAAGCCAAACTCCCAAGGAAGGGAATTCTCATGGTATTCCAGATTACTCGGCCGTGCTTGTTGCGGACAACGAATCGCCGGGCTTACCGTTCAAAATGCCCCCTCATCGTCCCGACAATTGGATTTAAGTTGGAACTGGAAAGCGTTCCTATTCGGGTCTTCTGCCGGAAGGTTGTGTCGTGGTGCGACCACTTTTAATTGCCAAGCACAATTGTCACTTTCGGCTGCGAAACTCGCGGTTGTGGCGGGCAAGTACCGTTGGACGGTGTCGTAGGGCATGCTCAGCATGCCGCTCTTGAGCAGATTCTCGGATCGGCATGCACAGCATTGCCCCTACGGAAACGGCTTCGAAACCTCCCATCCCGGAGTGCGAATCAAAGTTCTCCGAGTAGCGCTCGAAGTTGGGCGCATCGAGCACCTGATATCGGAATCCGGCAGCCACCGGTTTCAAATGCTGTTCCATGTGCTGCGGATCGTGGAAATGTGCTCATGCAGGGGGCACGTCGTTCAGATTGACATCGGAAATACCGATTGTGTCGGGACAATCCCCGGGTCATCGGATACAAATGACCTAGCCGCTTTGATCCGCCCCACCCCCGCTTGTGGGAGTCCTGCCATGGCCCGCCCGCTCTTTCTCGCCGTGCTCGCGTTCGGACTTTGTCTTTCCGAGTTTGCGTCTGCCGCCGGGCCCGTCGCGAAAGGCGGGGCGACACCGCAGCAGGTTCGTCAGACGGTCGAACGGGCCTTTGGTTATCTCCAGGGGCAGAGCACGCAGTGGTTGGCCACGCGGAAGTGCGCTGCTTGCCATCATGTCGCGTTTCCTTTGTGGGCGATGGGGGAAGCGGAGCGGCGGGGTTACTCGATCGACAAGAAATGGTTCGCCAAGACGGCCGAAGGGACGTTTGGCGGGCAGGAGCAGATGATTGCCGCCAAGCTGATTAACGGGCCCAAGGATCCGCCCGATCCGCGGCCGGAGGGGCGGGGCGTGCGGATGGGGTTGGTGTTTATGGCCGTCGCGGCGGAGACGTTTTCCGCGCCTACCGCGGGGCAGAAACATTGCTTGCAGGTGACGCGGGACAACATCGACACCACACAGCTCAAGGACGGGTCGTGGAACTTTCTCGACGATCGGCCTCCCATTCACGAGAGCCGAGCGAGCGATGCGGCTTGGATCATGTTCGCCCTTGGGGGGCTCGCGCATTCGCAGCCGACGCCGGCGGAGCGGGCGGTGATCGACAAGGGAATGGCGTGGCTGGAAGGAACGAAGCTGGCGGAGAATCATCAGGGCAAGGTGCTCAAGGTTCTGTTGGCGATCCGTGCCGGAAAGTCTCGCGAACAGATTCGGGCCGCGGTCGACGAGTTGCTTGCGATGCAACAGGCCGACGGCGGTTGGCGGCAGACCACGGACAAGACCAGCGACGCGTATGCAACGGGGCAGACGTTGTACGTGCTGTCGCTGGCCGGTTACTCGGCGGAACAGTCTGAAATCGTACGGTCTGAAAAAATACGGCCGGCAATAAAACGGGGGATCGAATTCCTCGTCGCGAACCAAAAGCCGGACGGCAGTTGGCCGATGGTCTCGCGAGCGAAGCTGGGCGGGAAGCCAGCCAAGCTGCTCACGCCCATCACGTGCGCCGCCACCTCCTGGGCCACACTGGGCTTAGTGCGGTTGGTACCGCAAAACTGAGCTTAGTGCGACTCGTACCGCAAAAGTGAGGGCCGTTGAACCGTGGGTTCGCGGCGTGCGGTATCGCGAATGGCGCGTGACTCTAGCCCCATTATGCCATGGAAATGGCACCTACTTCAAGGGCAGTTTTTTGGGGCGGCGGTAAGTCGTTTCGCGGAGCAGAGATTTTGGTACGAGTGCTGATAACTTGGCACTTGAACGTTTGAAAGGCACCCCCTCACCCCCTGCCCCTCTCCCTCGGGGGGCGAGGGAGAGGAAGGCAAAAAGGGGCGGCCGGCGAGCCGGCTTTGAGCTTGGACGGGGACCGCCGCACCATCTCCTGCTCCTCCTCTCCCCTGGAGGGAGAGGGGGTGAGGGGGACTTTTTTTGGGTGGAGCCCAAAAAAGTCGCCTCTGTGCCCGGGACCGGAAATCCCGGAAGGCACTCGAGCGCTTTGGGCACTCGTCACAAGTTCAACTCCGAACGGAACTTCGAGAGAGTGCCTGCGAGCGGCAAGCATTGGGGGATCGAGCTGCCCGTGGACTTTTTTCCGGTGGACCCCAAAAAAGGCCCCCTTTTTTAGCGCCCCAAAAAAGCCAAAAAAGTCCTCTATCCGCAAATCAGCCAAATCCGCCAAAATCGGCAAATTCGCTTGAGCCGCTGCCTTTGGACGGCCGATATGCCGGTGTAAGGGGCGTTCTGCGCAGGACGTCCGGCGATGCGAATTTGTCAGATACCTGCGGGAGCGGAAATTCATGGTCCGGTTTGGCAGCAGCTTCAAGACGTTGCGGCTGGTGATTTTGACCTCGTTTGTGCTGTGCGTGGCCTCGAAGACTCGGGCCGACGCGCCGCCTTCGCTGGGCGGTCAGCCCCAGGGGATCGCCTGGTTCCACGATTTGTACGAGGCCCATAAGGTTTCCGCCTCGACCGGCAAGCCGATGCTGATTGTGTTTGGGGCCAGCTGGTGCCACTACTGCCGCGAGCTGGATACCAAGACGCTGACGAACCCGCAATTGGCCGCTTATATCGAGTCGAATTTCATCCCCGTGCATCTGGATGCGGATCGCGACAAGCGCGTGGCCGAGATTTTGAAGGCCAAACCGATTCCGTGCACGGTGGTGCTGAGCCCGGACGCCAATCTGGTGGCGAAATTTCTCGGTTATGAAGAGGTGCAGCCTTACTTCGCCAAGTTGGAGAAGGCACGGCAGCGCTACGTGCGGATGCAACAGCAACTCGCACGAAAAAGTCCGTAACCGACACGAAAAAGTCCTCTTGTTGGACCGCTGACGGCGAGTTTCCACGGAGGTTGGCATGGACGCCTCAACGCAGCCGTTTGACCTGTGGCTCGATCATCATTTTTTGATTCGAGTCGGTGTCTCCCTGTTTTGCGGCTGCCTGGTGGGGCTGGAACGCGAATGGCGCGGCAAGCCGACCGGCATGCGGACTTGCGTGCTGGTCTGCCTGGGGACGGCCCTGTTTGTTCGCCTGGGAGCCGTGATGGCCGAACAGAGCGGCAGCAAGGGCGACGCTTCCCGCGTGTTGGGCCAGGTCGTCACCGGGATTGGTTTTCTCGGTGCTGGCGTGATGTTTTCCCAAGGCGAACTAATCCACGGCGTGACGACGGCGACCGTGGTGTGGATTTTGGCGGCGACCGGCGCGCTGATTGGTGCCGGCAAGCTGGCCGAGGCGGTGGCGATCGCCGTCGTGACCGTGCTGGTGCTCACCGTCCTTGACTTCGCCGAACGGAAAATCAAGCAGTACCGCGTCCGTTCGCCTTCCGATAGCGTGTAGCGGGCGAAAAAAGTCGGCAATTACACGGGCACGACTTCCAATTCGACCGTCTCGATCGCGTTGTGCCCGGACTTGGCATAGGGTCGCGGCAGGGGCTGGGCGATTCCATTTTCGTCAATCGTGCGGCACCGCAGGTCGTATTTTCCCGCCGTCATACCGGGGATTACTGCGGACCATTGGGCCAGGGCGAACCGCAACGGCCACGCCTTCGGGCGGCCGGCGGAGTCGAATCCCAGAATGTCCTTTGGCAGTTTGCCATCTTTGAATGTGCCGCCCCACGCGCGAACCACTGGCGGCGGCAAAATCCGGGCGTCTTTCCAGTCGCCGTGTTCGAAAAATTGGTCGTCCTCGGCCGGTGCTTTTTCGCGGGGACAAAGCCAGTACTGGACTTTTGAAAGTCCGGAGACGCCGACTTGTGCTGACCCAACGATCGGGATTGGCTGCCGGGCTTTGGGATTGGTCGGGACCGAGACAAATCGAGCGAACGTCTTCATTTGACTGTCGACGTCGTTGTTTTCTTTCGCGTACGTGTCGTTGCCAAAGGCATCGTTGCTCAGCACGATCCGCTGGATCCATTTCACCGATTTGAAACCGTACGCATCGGGAACCACAACGCGGACAGGGCCGCCGCGGTGGGGCGTCAGATACTCGCCGTTCAGCTTGTAACACAGGATGACGGGATATTCGCCGGGCGGAGTTTCCAGAACGCGGCCGATCGGAAGCGAGCTTTGGAAAATCTGCTTCGGATCGTCGTTGTGGTACCCAAAATAAGACACGCGCCGCAAATTGGCCGCTGGTTTGGCCAGCCAAATCACGGTCGCAAGCGGAACGCCCTCCCACAACCCCATACCGAGCGGCGCTCCAATATTGTTGCAAGTCATGATTTTGAGAAATCGCACGGCGTGCTTTTCAGCGAGCCGCATCAGGCCGCGCCAGTCGAGGGCGCTGCCGGCCTGTTTGGAAAGCGGATGCCGGATTTTCGCGGGGGCGGCCGGGTCGGAGACGACTTCCAGCTTCCAAGTTTCGCGGGTGAGGCCGACGGCTTTCAGCTTCTCCGGAGGCAGGGACGACGGGACGGGTTTTCCCCGCTCGACGTTGCCAAATTCGCTTTCGGGCGTCAGGTATTGCAGTTCTCGCAGCAGGCTTTCGAGCGTCGGAGAAACCGGCTCGGCACCGGAGGCAATTTGCGGCCAGAACGGCAGGGCCGCGGCCCCGAACGCGCCCGCTTGCAGGAAGCGGCGGCGGTTCAGCGGCAAACCTGCGGTCTTCCATCGCTTTGCATGACTCATCGCCCTTCACGTGTATCACTGCGCGGGCGATTGTTCAACGCCCCGGTATCGACGCGAAAAAGTCGCGAAATCAGGCGGTGCGACGGAGCAGTTCGCCGGCCGGTTCGCTCGAATCGTCGGCCGAGCTGTTCGAGCCCACCAGGGCGGCCGCGATTGGGCGGAGAGGCAAAAGACGAACACTGCCTGACGCGGGCCGTGATCTGGCCAAGCTCAGCGGTTCGATCAGCCGGGCGGGCACTCGTTTCAGAAAATAAAGCGTCCCGGTCCGAAGCAGTGCCGAGCCGGCGAAGAGGACATAGTACACCGGCCGCGTCGTGCCGAAACCGATGAGCACTCCGGCTCCCAGCAGCGAACCGACCACCATCGCGGCCGTCGTTGTCAGATTAAACAGCGTCAGCACGCTGGTTCGCTCCTCGGCACGGATCGAATTGAACGTAATGAGGAACACGGCCAATTCGTAGGCCGCCCAGGCCGTCCCACTGCCGAGTTGGACGCAAAAAAGGAACCAGAAATTATTGGAGATCAGCCAGGCGCCGGCCGACGGAATGATGCCGATGCCGCCGATCCAGAGCAATTTGCGCACGCCGAAACGAGCGGCGACGCTGCCCCAGAGCGTCATCGAAATCACTTTGGCGAAGTACGCGGTCGAAATCAAAAACACATATTCGGCGTACGAAAGTTTGAGCACCCGCAGCATGAACGGTGCAAAATACGGCGTCGCAAAATAGGTCGCTCCTTGCACCAGCGAGAGATACAGGAGACGGTGGGCTTCGGCACCGCGGCAAAAACGCTTGAGCAATTCGGGAAACGGAATGTGTCGCACGTTGGACGGCATCGGTTCGGGCTCGCTGGTCCGTGCCAGACAAGTGACCGAAACGAACCGGCAGCCGACGGCGAGGGCAAACAGCAATCCAAAACCAGCCAGCGCATTTTCGGCCGTGGCCCCGAACTCAATTGCCGCACCAGCGGCCAAAAAACCGACCAGCACGGCCGCCTGCTGAATTCGCGCGCGGCCGGCAAAATACCGTGACCGCACCCGTCCGGGAACGACCGTTCCCATCCAAGTGTTCCAGGGAGGGCTGGAAGCCAATCCGGCACTCCAATACAGGACGGCCGCTCCAATCACGAGACTCGATGAGACGGCTCCTCGCCATGCGGCAATCACGAGGGGCAGGAAACTCAACCCCTGCAGGGCGGCACAAGTGACCACCCAGCGCCGGTGGGACCCCAAAAAACGAACACCCCGGGAACAGATGAGTTGTGTGATGCCGCCGGCAAGCTGTGGCAAACTTGTGATCAGCCCGGCAATGACCTCTCCCAACCCGGCTGCCAGCACAAAGGCCGGCAAATAGGTTTCGCCGGTGCCGACCATCACGCCGCAACCGGCCGCGTCACCCACGCTGGACCGCAGATCGCGACCAAGGCGTCGGGCGCGCTCCGATCGACGTCTCGCGCGAGGGCGCACGGCAGTCGGCGGGGAATGGTTTCGCCCAACCCCGTCACAGGAGGCTCTTCGACCGCACTTTCCGCCATGGGACTAGAAAATCAGCGGTGTATTTCCGCCGGGAATTCACAGAAAATATTGGAATAATGTGAGGAGAGGGCGGGATCGTAACAAAACGGCCGACGGCCGCAAATGGCATTCTTCCGAGCGTCACTCCCACATTTTTCGCAGTCGTTCGTAGTCGTCGGGCGTGTCCAAATCGACGAGCACGCCAGAACTTGCGAATTCGATCTCAATGACTTCGGCGGGCGATTGCTCGACAATCCAGTTGAAGCCCAATCCGGGCGGGATCTCATTGATTTGAAGCGCGTGCTTCCAAGCAAAGACAGTCGGATGTCCGCGTCGACCGCCGTGCGTGGGAACAACAATCCGTCCCGGATTTTTCGCGGCCGCTTCGAGAAGAATGGTGACTGTTTTCGCGTCGATGACCGGGTGGTCGGCCGGCACCAGGAGCCAAGGTTGGTGAGGGTCGGCCGGTTCCCCGCTCGTGCGAATTTCGTCAGACACGCATTTGAAGCCGAATTGGATGCTGTCGCGCATTTCAGGAGGCGGCGTGGGCGGAAAAAACGCACGACCGCCGTGCCTCTCAACTTCCCTCTTGAGCAACTCGTCTTGTGGATGCAGAACCACCAGCCGATTTACCAGACCGGCTTCGCCGAGTGCCGTCAGCACGCGGGCGATGACCGTTTTTCCGTTCACGTCCAACAGCAGCTTTGGCGATCCCATTCGCCGGCTGCGGCCCGCGGCGGGAATCAGTGCGAAAGGGAAAATGGGCCGCGGCGCGGTGAGATGCGTGGGGGTCATGCGTCCGTTATGCTTGCCAGAAGTTCACGGATTGAAACATGCGACTTGGTTTCTACACCTACAGTTATACCGACCGGCTGCGAATGCCCATCGCGACTTGCCTTGAGCGCATCGCCCGGACCGGTTACAGCGGGATCGACGTCTCCGGCACGGACGGTCCTTCCTCCGATCCCCGCTCGGTCTCTCCGGAGCTCCGCAAGTTGACACGTGAAACGGCCGAGCGTCTCGGCCTTCGAAATCGAAGCCGTCATTACCCATGCGCCATTGGCCGACTCGCTCGCCAGTTCGGTCGCACAGCGACTCGACCTCGAAGGCACGGTGGATCTGGCCGTCGATCTGGGAGCCGAAGTTGTCACGTTTCATATGGGAGGTTATCCGCCCGGCATTTTTCACGACGAATTTTGGAAAAAAGTCGTCACGCGAATTCGTCACGCCGCCGATTATGCCGCCGCGCGGCGGATCGTTCTCGCCGTGGATGGCATCTGGCCGTCGTGGGTTGATAGCTCGCCGAACGAACTCGACCGGCTCTTTCATGATGTGGGCTCGCCGAATTTCGGCGTCAACTTTGATCCGTCGTATTTGACCATCATGGAGGTCGAACCGGCCGGCTTCGTACAGAGATTCGGCAACCGCATCATGCATGCGCATCTAAAAGATTACACCGGAAAATATCCGCAATGGACGGAGCAAATTCCGGGCAGCGGACTCATGAATTACGCGCTGGTTTTTGCCGTTCTGGAGCGGCTCAAATTCGCCGGCTCCTGCGCCGCCGAATGTTTTACGATGATGAAATTCGAGCAGGCGTGCGACGACAGTTTCTTGGCATTGAATGCGGCGGCAAAAAAAGGTGGCGTGCACTTCGAGGCGAACAGTCGTACGATCGAGAAGGATCGGTAAATCATCCCTGCCGCCGTCGCGAGAGTTGAGGCACGACGATGTCAACCAACAACGAAGAGGACCCCGACGTGAATTCGATTAAGTGGCTCACCGCGATTATCCCGGTCGCCTCGATGGCGGCCGCAACCGCCGCCGCAGGTCCTGCGAACCCTGCCGATCTTGGCAAAGACGGCTATGTCGACTCGAACGGGGTGAAAATCCACTATGTGACGGCAGGGACCGGCCCGTTGTGCGTGTTGATCCACGGTTTTCCCGACTTCTGGTACACGTGGCGCGAGCAAATGCCCGAACTGGCCAAGCACTTTCAAGTCGTGGCCATTGATCAGCGAGGTTACAACCTCAGCGATAAGCCTGAGGGGGTTGAGAATTATCGAGTCGAAAAGCTCGTCGCCGACGTCGATGCGGTCGTGGATCATTTTAAGGCCAAGAAAGCGATTATTGTCGGGCACGACTGGGGCGGCATGGTCGCCTGGACGTACGCGATGCAGCATCCGGACAAGATGGATCGTCTCGTGATTCTCAACCTGCCGCATCCCCGCGGCTTGCTGCGGGAACTGGCAAATAATCCCGACCAGCAAAAGGCCAGCGCCTACGCCCGCGCTTTCCAAAAGCCTGACGCGGCCTCGAAAGTCATGCCCGCCATGCTGGCGTTTTGGGTAACCGATCCGGGGGCCAAAACAACGTACATCGAAGCCTTCAAACGCTCGTCGATGGAAGGCATGCTCAACTACTACAAAGCCAATTACCCACGACCGCCGTATAAGGCGCCATTCGAATTGCCCAAGGTCAAATGTCCGGTGCTGATGATTCACGGACTCAAGGACGTCGCCCTCTTGCCGGGCGCGTTGAACGGAACTTGGGATTGGATCGATAACGAATTGACGCTTGTGACCGTGCCGCACGCCGGGCATTTCGTGCAACAGGACGCGGCCCCGGTCGTCACTCGCACAATGGTTCGCTGGCTTACCGAACGATGACGGCGTTTGCCTGTCCCCACTGCGGCCAACGCGTGGGGATTCCCGAGGGCGGCCAGATCGGTCAGCGGTTTCAATGTCCGCACTGCGGGAAACGGATCTCACTCGCAGTCCGGACCGAAACAAAAGCCGAGCCGGCTGCACTTCCTGCCGATTGGATCGAGCTCGATTCGACTCAGACGGGCGAAGCGTCTGAGAAGGCGCCTCCCGAACCTCTCTCCGCATTGGGAGTCGGGAGCACCGCGCATGGATTGGTTGCCCCACAAGCCGCGACGAAAAGACGCCGAACGAAGTCCGGCAGATGGTTGATCCCGGCCGGAATTCTCGCCGGCGTTGTCGTGGTCGTCGCCGTCACCGTTTGGGACCGATACGCGAATCGCGCCGCCCGGCATGTCGCCGATCGCACGAAAATCGCAATCGACGCCTCCAGTTCAGGCTCCACGAAAACCGGCGGAGACGGGGCGAAAAACACGGCGGCGATCGTTACGTCCTTACGTCCGATTCGATTGTTGCTTGCTCCGGCCGGTGTGCGCGTGGCCATTCATCTGCGGCCGGCGAAGCTTTGGGCAGATTCTGCTTCGTCGAAGTCGGTGCGATCCGCGAACGGAAGAGCTGCGCTGCGGTTTGGCGCACTCTTTCAGCCTGGACAGAACGCCAATTCACGGACCACTGCCTTTTTCATCCAAGCGAAATCGATGAGGCCCTCTTTTCCTTCGTATTGCGGTCCCCCGACGAGCCGCCCGATGTGGCCGCGACCGTCTGGTTGAAGCAGTCGAAGACCGAATCGGCAATCGCCCAAAAATTCGGAGGCCAAAAGGCCGAGCACGCCAAGTTGGCGACATGGGTCAAAGGGGAGCGAGCACTCGTCCTTCGCGATGGCAAGACGTTTGCCATTGGGCCGCAATCCATGGCGGAAGAAATGGCCGAGGCGAACGAGCAGCCCAATCCCACGGACGAGAGTGTTGAAGAGTTGTTGAAGCAAACCGACCGCGAACGGGACCTCACGTTCGTGTTCCGTCCGGACGATCTCGATCGTTTTCGCGAAGCGCTGCTTCCGCAGTCGCTGCAATTTGTCGGGCATGACCTGGCCCGCTGGTTGGACCCGGAGGCAACCGAGGGAGCCGTCCTCTCCTTCGAGCTCGCCGATCCCTTCCGCGTTCGTCTGGCGCTGAGAAGCCGTTCCACGCAGTCGGTGCGCCGACTCGAGCAGGAAATCCAGCAAAACATTGAGAAACTCCCCACCGATCTCCTGGCCGAAGTTGGGGTGCTCGATCCGCAAACGAGCGGGCATCGCAAGCTCGTCGGACGCGTGCCGGCGATGTGGAAGGCCGTCGCGTTGGGCACTCAAGAGACGACTCAGCCCCGTCTCGTTGTTTTCGAATCGATTCTTCCTGAGCGTGCGGCGGCGAATCTCGCGATTGGAACATTGATCGCCTTGTCGGAGCCGCGCTCGCCGAGCCGCTCCAAAAGTGGCCGCAACCGTCGACGCGGAACGAATGATCAACAGACGACGATCGCCGAGCGCCTGTTGACGAAGGTCGACGTCGATTTCCGCCGCACTCCCATCTCGGAGGCCTTCTCGTCGATCGGCGAGGACATCGGCGTGACTGTCGAGATCGACGGCGGCGCGCTCAAGCTGGCCGGCTACACCAAAAACATGCCGCAAAGCATCCGCCTGAGCGGTGTGCCGGCAACCCAGGCGCTGGGGACGATCTTAAAACCGTACGCAAAGATGGCGCTCGTCGCCGACGAATCGCGTCAGACGATTATCGTCACGACGGTCGAATCGGCGACCGAAAAAGGGCAAAAGGCTCTTGTGCTGCAAAAATAGCCGTCCGACTCGCCACCCCCGGGATGCGGATTTTTTTGCGACCGATTACAATCGGGAGGGGGCGGAGTCTGATATGCAAGTTGTGCGATTCGAGTGTCCGCATTGTTCGGCCAATTTGAAGATTCGCGAGACCGATCTCGTCGCCAAAGCGGTCGATTGCCCCGAATGTCATCAATCAATCGTGATCGGCCGCGATCCGGCGGGCAATCTCGCCGCACGTAAACCCGACGAACCGTCAAACAAGGGAAAGAAACAGACAAAAGCGGCCGCCAGTTCACCAACTGAGCCGCGAGCAACGGCGGGCGCTTCGTCACCGCGAACGAAGTCGGCTGCACCGCTGCCAATGCAAGATTCGCCAGGAAAACTCGCGACGGTTGCTGCCAACCGCCCCCTCTTACTGGCTGTACCGTTAATCGGCGCGGCGGTGGTGGGTCTCGGCATCGCGGCGATTATCTTTTGGCCGCGGTCGCGACCGATCGAATCGACGGCAAACGAGCAGCCGGCTCCTCAGATCGAATCGAAGGCTCCCACCAAAAAGACGGTCGTTGCGGCACCAACAGTCAAGCCGGCCAACGAACCGCCGAGCGCCGCCAGCCGCCTCGCGCACCTGGGAGACTTGTTGGCACAATACCGTAAAAAGCACGGAAATTTTCCCGCGGCCACTTCGATTCAGGAACAGCTCAAGCCCAATGACCGGTTGAGTTGGCTCGCGGAAATTGCCGCCGGATCGATTTACCCGAACGGACCGATGCCGGTCTGGATCGAGCCGTGGAGCAGCCCGCGGAATGACCTGTTTGTGCGGCAACAAATTCCGGATTTTTTGAATCCCTCGCTCGAAGTCCGCGTCAGCCCGCGGAATTACCCGGCAACGCACTTTGTCGGAGTGGCGGGAGTCGGTGAGGACGCAGCCGATTTACCCGTGAATCACCCGCGGGCGGGGATCTTCGGCAACTCGCGGGCGACTCGCCTCGAGGACATTCACGACGGCGCCTCCAATACGCTGATGGTCCTCGGAGTCACCAATGATCTCGGCAGTTGGGCCGCCGGTGGAACGGCCACAGTCAGGTCACTGACTCGGGAACCGTATGTGAACGGTCCGGACGGCTTCGGAACCGGGCCGTCGGACCGGATGATGGTGCTCAAAGCCGACGGCAGCGTGGCTGAGATGTCGTCGACGACCGATCCCCGCATTTTCCGGCGGATGGCGGCCATTTCCGACGGACTGCCCCCCGATCCCAAAATTCCCGGCGAGCCCGGCGACCATTCGCTGCGTCCGACGGAGCCATCCGGGCCGATCGCCTCCGTCGGTGCATCGCGACCGCAACCGGCGGCCCCGACGTCGGCGACTTCCGCGGCTGAACCTCGCACGCCGGTGATTGCCGGTCGACCGCCGCAGCCCGCGCCGGGGCAGTCGGTTGCTGCAAAGGCGTCCCCCGTCGATGTGACGGCCGGTCTCGCTCAGCACATCGTGCGGTTCGAGCAAGCCAAACCCATTCCCCTGCAGGAAGTGCTGAATTTCCTCGAGGAACTCCTGGGCGTTTCGATCCGCGGCGACAAGCACGAAATTGCGGACTTGGACGATGTGCTGCAGACCCCGATTACCGTGGCGCTCGAAAACACGACCGTGCGACAAATTCTGAAAGAGGTCCTGGCAAAAGCGGGACTCGAGTTCGAGGTTGAAGCCGACGGGATCCATCTGCACAAACCGCAAGCGGCCCGCGCGAGCAGCAGGCCCTAGTCATGCAGCTCGACGACGAAGTCTGCCTCTGCTTTCACGTGTCGAAGCGAAAAATATTGAATCATCTTCGCGTTCACCGTCCGCGCGTTCCCAGCCAGTTGAGCGGTTGTGCCGGCGCGGGAACCGGCTGCGGGTGGTGCATCCCGTTTCTCAAGAAGTACTTCGAGGCCGCAAAGCTGGAACAGCCAGCCGAATCCGATGACGTTTCGGCCCAAGACTATGCGCGGGGGCGCGGCCGCTATCTTCGCGAGGGAAAGGGGATCGCCGCGCCGGGCGCGACACCCCCGCCGGAAGAGCTCGAGGCCTAGAACAAGCGCGCCGACTCCGGCGCTCAGTCGTTGTCGCCCGTGTTCATCGCCATCCGCACGTGCTTAAACTGCAATTCGTGCGCGGCGTCGACGACGGCCACGACCGTCTCGTGCAGGGCCCGCGGATCGGCCTCGATCACCAGTTCATTCTTTTGCTCGCCGTTCAATTTGGCCCGCAAACGATCGGGCAAGCCGGCGACGCTATCGAGGGGCACGTCATCCACCGAAATTCGATTCCGCGCGTCGATCTGCACGACAACCGAGCTTTGAGCCGTGTCGTCGATGGTTTGCACCGCTTGCATGGCCCCCTTTTTCTCGGCGGCCGGTTTACCCATTTCGATCGTCTTTTGCAGCGCGTACGACGCGGTGATCATGTAGAAGACGAGCAACAAAAAGACGCAGTCGACCATCGGGATCAGATCGAGCTCATCGGACTTGCGCTCGAGTCTGCCCATGACCAGCGCTTCTTCATCCTCCTCGTCATCGCGGGGGTCCACCTCGTAAGAAATCGGAAACGAGGGGCCTTGCGGCCGTTCGGAAGTCGCCTGGCTTGAGGTCTGGCGGGCCGCAGCAGGACGATTTGGGGTGACCCGTTCGGAAACCTGCCGATCGGGACTCTGCTGCTGCTCGGGATTTTTTCGGCCTGGCGTTTGCCGTTCGGCCGCGTGACGTGGCGGACTGGGCCTTTCGACGGCGTGCCTGGCAGGCGTCTCTCGTTCGCCCGATTTTTCCGGCGTCTTGGCTTCGCCGTGACCGACGGGCTCCGCTTCCGGCCTTTGTCGGCGCTTCGGGTTCGTACTCGCACGTTCGTCACTCAACGGGACAGTGTGAGCGGCGGCGCACGTCGGACACTTGGTTGCCTGGCCCGCCAGGCGGCTCGTGATACTCAGAAATTGGCCGCAGTTGGGACAGTGGTAACGAATGGGCATTTCGTCACGCGCTCATCTGTTCTTTTTGTCTTGAACGCCGAGCGAAAACTGCACGCCTTCGACGGCCGTCGCCGCCTTGGCGATTTTTTGCACAAGCCCGCAAGGCACCTTGCGGTCGGCCTTGATCACGACCAACGAATGCCCTTTGCGCACGCCCGCTTCGACGAATGGGCGAATGTCGTCGATCGTGCTTTCGCGATTGTCCAACAGAATTCTCGGATTCGGTTCCGCGTCGACGATGCGAATGGCCGTCGTCCCCAGCAGGTCGACGCCGACGCCGTGCGCGGCGGCGGGCACGTTGCGATCAGGGTCCCCCTTCATGGGCGAAGTGAGCATGAAGAAGCTCAGCAGCAAAAAGACGCAGTCGACGAGCGGCGTCACGTCGATGTCGGTCTCCGGCAACTTCCGCGGCTTCGAGCCCCACATTTCGTCGGCCGATTCGCCCGACAGGATGCGGCGCGTCATGCCTGTCTCCCCTTGGCGGCAGGCCGGATCGCCTGGTCGTACATCTCCAGAAACTCACCCAGGTGATGCTGAACGGAAGCCTGCAGCATGCCAATCCGCACGTGGATCAGGTTGCCGGCCAAGGTCAGGGGGATGGCGATTGCGAGACCAAAGGCCGTCGTCAAAAGCGCGTGACCGATGTCGCCGGCCAGTTTGCTCGGATCCGTTCCCGATTGCTGAATCTCGGCGATCTTGGAAAAGGCCGCGATCAGCGCCAGCACTGTTCCCAAGAGACCCAACATGGGGGCCGCCCGCACGATCGTCGAGACCCACGATTGTCGGTAATCGAAGTCGGCCAGCACCTCGCGCTCGAAGGTTTCGCCGAGATAGCGGCGCATTTTCGCGGGCGTCAAATGAGGATTCTGCAGCGCCACCAGCACGAGTTGCGGAACGGCCTTGTTCCAGTAAGCGGGAGAATCACAGACTTCGGCGACCCCTTCGACGTTTCGCTCCTGCAGCTGCGTTCTCAATTCCTCCAAAAACTTCTGTGCCGCTGCCCGGCTGGCGAAGCGCTTTTTGGAAAGTTGCCGCAGCATGACAATCAGCAGGTAAACTCCGAAGAGAGCGATCAGCGCTTGCGAGACATAGACGCCGTCACGCACCCGATGTATCAGGTCGATAATGTTCATAGAATTGCCGCGCTAGGGAGAGAGGGCAAAAAATTCGCGACGTTTTGATCGTATTTCTGACCGCCGCAAGTGTCAACGAACGACCCTGCGTTGACATCACTTCCCAGCGGGCTACAATCAAGAAGAGTTCCGCTCGCCGATCCTGCTCACCACAGCGGGCAACCGGGTGGACATCCGAATCCAAAGCTGGGACGTCCGCGCCGGTTTAGCAATGGCGAATTCGCGCGTGGAAAGCGGGAAAGAGGATGTTCAGGCCGTGGTTTGCCGACATCCTCCGCATCGTTCCCTCTCGGATTCCGGTTGCCGTTGTACCTTTGGTTCTGTTCCCGAACGCGCATGGATACCACCAGAGCCGTCGGAACGGGGGATCGAAACGAGGACGAAACGCACCACTCGAATCGTTCGAACGCGGAGGATCAGTTATGTCGCCTGTCTTAGCAATCTGGGAGAGCCCGGTACAGCTCATGGTCGTCGGTTTGATCGCCTTGCTGCTCTTTGGCAAGCGCTTGCCGGAAGTCATGCGCAGTCTGGGTAAGGGGATTCAGGAATTCAAAAAGGGCATGACCGGACTGGAAGACGAGTTTAATCGGTCGACTTATAGCTCGAATTCTCCCTCGTACCACGAGCCGGCACGACCAGCTCCCTTGGATGAACGGCCCGAACTCACTGCTCCAAAGTTCCAGCCGCCGACGACTGCCCCGACTGCCGTTCCGACGCCAGCGCCGACGGTCGTGAACAACACGGCTCCAATCGAAGCACAGCACACGAATCCGTCCTGAAGAGGGTTGGACGGCCAGTCACGCCGTTCGCCCGGCTGACCAGCAGAGCGCACTCGTCGAAAGCGAAAGGAACAATCATGTCGCCCGTCTTAGCAATTTGGGAAAGCCCTATCCAACTCATCGTGGTGGGCGTTATCGCCTTGCTGCTGTTTGGCAATCGGTTGCCGGAAGTGATGCGCAGCCTGGGCAAGGGGATCACAGAATTCAAGAAGGGGATGCACGGATTGGACGAGGATTCGACCCGCGCACCCAGGAACCGGCTCGCTCGCTTCCCCTGGATGCGCGGACCGAATTGGTCGCTCCGAAATACCTTCCGCCAGCGACTGTGCCGGCCCCGCCGCAATCCACAACGCCTGCCTGAACACGCATGGCGAGTTTCGGCTGCTTCAATTCCGCGGCGGATTCTCGGTCTTCGCTTCGACATCGACGATGCGCACCGTGGGCCGCACGAAATCGATGAACAGCGGCTCGACGGCCGGCGTCTGCGTGACATTGCCCGCCTCATCCTTGATGGTCACTCGCAGATAGACCTTTCCGGGCAGCCCGCGCTCCAGGGTCCAGATGTAGCGGCCGGAATTGGCCTGCCAGTCGCCGATCTTTTGCCAGGGGCCGGCCGCTTCGGCGGCGTACTCGAGCAGCACAGGCGCGGAGCCGAGGTTGGCGTCGCTGGCCGTCCATCGCAACAACACCTTATTGCGGGACGCACCGCGACCCACTTGCGCCGGCATCATTTGGGCGGTCGGCGCTGTCGTGTCGACATTCACCACAATAGACGGCTTGTCACCCGGCTTCGGCGGATCGTCGCCGATCCCCGCACCGTTCTTCACCCGGATCTCGAATCCGTAAACGCCGTCTTCCGGCACGTTGACGGGGAACGGGCTTTGATTGTCCGGATCCACGCCGTAGTGGTACCACTTCTTACCCATGTCCTGGGTAATGAAGAGGTCGACTTTGCCCACGCCCGAGGTTCCCACATCGTCGACGCGATAGCCGATCTTGAAATCGCGCTTGTTGACGACGATCGTGCGCGGTGCCAATGAGTCCTCTTTCGGGGACGAAGCCGGCGCGGTTGGCGGAGCGAAGTCCTCGTGGGCTGTCTCTTCGGTGCCCGGCGGCAGCGGTCCCGCGGGAGGTTGTGGCGACGTCGGAGTTGCCGCGTGCGTAGCGGCCGCTGCGGGCGGCTGTGCCACGTGGGTATCGGAGACCAACTCGTCCTTGCCTCTGGGTTGAATTCGCGGGCCCGAGTCAGCCGAATCGGAGAAGAATTCCTGATCCGATTTTCCCGTTGAGCCGCTCGACGGCTGCCCGTTGAAAAGTTCGCGCGGCGATTCGTTGGCAGTCGTCGCTGTCGGCGGCTGCTTGGCATTACTGGCGACGGGTTGCCGGTATTCGGTATTCGCCTTGTCGGGCGAGACCTTCGTGGAAGTATGCACGTCCAATTCACGTTCCGCGGTGGCCGTATTGCCGGCCGAATCGCTGACCGATCCGCGGACGGCGACGTGTCCGCCTGCGGGCACGGTCCAGGTCGTCTGACCGCTCGCCTGCGGAACGACGCCGACTTGCTGCCAATCGGGCGTATCGGGCTGCTTGTATTCGAGCCGCAGTTTCGTTGCGTCAAGATGGTCGTCGGCGGCCGTCCAGCGCAGCTCGACCTTGCCCGGTTCGAGTTCCGTCAATAACAGTTCGAGCACCGGAGGCGTCGCGTCGATGACGACTTTGAGGCCCGGCTCGATGTTGTTCCCCTGCGGATGCAGGTGATTGAAGGCGTCGAGCGTGCGGACCGCGAACCAGTATTCGCCGTCGGTCGAAGCCACGTAATCGAAGTGGTCGGACTTGGGCTCGACCTTGTCGACCAGCTTCCAATGCGCTCCCTGGTCGGTCGACACGTAGAGTTGCACTTCGCGGGCTTCGATCCGCTGCATCTCCGCCGGATCCGACCGGAACGGGATGCGGAATCGCACCTTGTTCGTGTAGACGGGACTCGCCCCGTCCCCCGCGGGCAGGACTTGTGCTCCCGCCAATAGCGCAATCGCCCCCAGCCACATCCATGTGCGTTGCATCGGCGCGATCCTTCGACGCCTGTCGGTCGGCACCTTCTCCCCCGGCCGGGAACAACGAACCCCGGACGCAGGCCGACTCATCTCTGGTATCGTCTGATACGAGCGGAGCACTTGAAACGAACGTGCAATAGAAAACGAGCGCGAAAACTGGGCGAACTGCAAAAGACCTGTCGCTACGGTCGCGCGCTATCCTTTTGCGCGCGCGGTCTTCAACACTTGCACGTACTCGGCGGCCAGATCGCGAAGCCGATCCATCTTCCCCTCGCGAACAGCTTGCTGCTCGACGAGCGAACCGCCCACACCGACGGCGCAGCGCCCGCCTGAATGAAGTCAGGCAGAGTCTGAAGATTCACCCCGCCGGTCGGCATCAAACGAATTTGGGGAAACGGCCCCTTGAGCGCCTTGATATAGCCCGGACCGACCGAGTCCGAGGGAAAGACTTTGACGATATCAGCCCCGTGTTCCCAGGCCGCAAGAATCTCGGTCGGAGTGAAGGCGCCCGGCATCACCGGCTTATCGTACCTCTTGCAGAGCCGAATCACGTCCGGGTTGACTGCCGGCGAGACAATGAATTCAGCTCCGGCCAGCACTGCAGCTCGGGCCGTTTCGGGATCGAGCACGGTGCCGGCGCCCAGCAAGACGCGGCTTCCCAATTCCTTCTTCACGGCCGCCAGAATTTGTAATGTGTCGGGACAGGTGAATGTCACCTCGATCACGTCGATGCCACCCTCGAAAAGCGCTCGGGCCACGCTCGTGAGTTGCTCGCTCGAAGGCGCCCGCAGGATTGCGACAATTCCCGAATCGAGCACGCGCTGCAAATTCTCGTGACCACTCATCCTGTCCAACTCCTGAAACACACGGTAGCAATTCTCTTCCTGCTATTTCGCGAACGATCGCTCCACCGTCAGTGCGGTCGGATGCGGCGGGCTCGCCAATTATCAACAGGTATATATACTGAGTATGAATTACTTTTCGTAAATGTCGATCGTGCGAATTTGCAATCGCCGTTCACTATTCGCAAACTCAACGCCGATATTTTGCAGTTCGGTTGCGGTTAATTACGTCGGGTTCTCTGCCGCAGGTGAGGTATCGCGCCTGTGGACGAGCCACCATTCGTCCCTTCGTGAGTGGAGCACGGCTCCGCGCGAAGAGCAGTGGCAACCGATCGGCGGCAAGGGCCTGTCCCCGGTGCCGCGCTTGACGGGAGCCTCGATGATTCATCGATCCTTCAAAACCCAACCAAGGCCCGGGACCCGCAATCGGTCCGTACACATCGGTCAATAAGTCCGGAGAGTTTGCGTTCCGCACCTACGGCACGGATGACGGCATCGAGCCCCGGGTCGTACATTGCCGCCATCGCCAAGCTCAAAGTGAAAAAGCAAAAGGGCCTCGTTGGCCCCGATGTTTGCAGAACTTGTACAACGATCCCGATCGGAACCCGAAGGAGCACCCGGAGCTCAAAATCGAGCATTAGGCCCCGGGAAAAAAGAACTACGAGTTCAACCTGCAGGTCGCCGGCCGGGAACCGGTCGAGCCAGGGCCCAAATCGGTGACGAAGATCGGCATCCGCGGCAAATAGTCGCATCGCCGACAAGCGTCGGACTTTTTTAGGACGCACAGCGCCAGTGTGTTCCTCTCCATCTCGCGCCGTCTAAAATGGACGAACCTACGGAGACGGAGTCAAAATGAGACAGACGCGTTGCGGCTCGAAAGCCCTCTTTCTGATCTGCTTGTCAGTCGCGGTGGCCGGCGGCCGCGCAGCGCCCAAGAGGCCACACCTGTCGAGTCGCCGGCCGGCCATACCGTCCAGACGTGGGAAGATCTGCCCGATTGGGTAACCTCGCTCACCTTCCTCAAAGACGGACGCCATGTGTGCGTGGGCACTTATGAGGAACTCAGCCTTCGCGACGCTCGCGGAACTGATGTGGCCAGGTCGTTGCCTGTTCCACCCGGCTACGCCAAATCGCTTGCCTTGTCGCCTGATGGAAAACTGATTGCCGTCGGCCATTACCAGGCCCTGACGCTGGTCGACGCGGCGAAATGGTCGGTCAAACGCGACATCGGCCAGCATCCGGGCTACGTGACCGGCGTCGCATTTTCTCCGGACGGGCGGCTCCTCGCCAGCGCTTGCGAAGACGGCGTGGTCCGATTGTGGAATGTGACCGAGGGCAAACTTGTCCGCGAATTCAACGGTCACACATATCCGGTCACCGCCGTCGCCTTTTCACCCGATGGGAAGCGGCTGGCGACCGCAGCCGGAGACGAGACCCGCGTCACTCAGCCCGGCGAGGTAAAAATCTGGAGCGTCGCCGACGGCAAGCAGTTGTTGTCATTCACCAAGCACAAGCAGGCTGCGACCGCCGTCGCCTTTTCGCCCGACGGCAAATGGCTCGCGTCGACCGGCTTCGACAAACGGGTCATTCTCTATCACTTCGAAACGCGAACGGGATCATATTTCGACGGCCATACGCGGCCGACGAACGCCGTCTTGTTCGGGCCCGCCGGCCGAGTGCTGGCGAGTGCCTCCGGCGGGCGGCAAGAGGGCGATAACGAAGTCAAAATCTGGGAGCGCGACACCGGTAAGGAACTCGCCACATTCGCCCTCCACAAGGCCAAAGTTGCCGCGCTCGCGCTCTCGCCCGACGCGTCGCTGCTGGCGACCGGCGGATACGACAAAATAGCCGCCGTCTGGGATGTGAAATCGCTTCTCGCGGTTCCTGAGAAGAGGGCCGATGAAAAGGGCGCCGACCAAAAAAAGACCGACACGCGACCGGTCCGCATCGGCGTCATCGGACTCGACACGTCGCACTGCGGCGCCTTCGCGAAGGAGCTCAACGCTCCCCAACCGGCTCCCGATGTCGCCGGCTTTAAGATCGTTGCCGCTTATCCCCGCGGCAGCGCCGACATCGAATCGAGCACCAAGCGCGTTCCCGAGTACACGCGAAATTATCAGAAAATGGGAATCGAGATCGTCGACTCGATCGATGAACTGCTGAAGAAGGTCGACGTCGTGCTGCTGGAAACCAACGACGGCCGACCGCACTACGAGCAGGCGCTCGCCGTGATCAAAAGCGGCAAGCGGCTGTTCATCGACAAGCCAATCGCGGGATCTCTGGCTGATGCCATCGCCATCTTTGAAGCGTCGCGCAAATATCACGTGCCCCTGTTTTGCTCGTCGTCGTTGCGGTTCGGCAACGAAACGCTGGCCGCTCGAAACGGAAAGATTGGCAAGATTCTCCGTTGCGAAACCACGAGCCCCTGCCACCTGGAGAAGACGCATCCCGACCTCTACTGGTACGGAATACACGGCGTCGAATCGCTATTCACCGTGATGGGCACGGGCTGCAAGAGCGTGCGGCGGACAGTGAGCACGCCGACCGAGGACGTCGTGGTCGGCACCTGGGAAGGCGGACGCACGGGCACCTTCCGCGGCACTCGGCCGAATGGCGGTTATGGCGGAACGGCGTACGGCTCAAACGGCACGCTAAAGATTGGCCAATACGAAGGTTACCGGCCGCTCGTCGTCGAGATCGTCAAATTCTTCAAAACGGGCGTCCCGCCGGTAAGCGAGGAAGAAACCCTCGAGGTCTACGCCTTCATGTCGGCAGCGGACGTAAGCAAGGGCAAACACGGGACCGAAGTTACACTCGAAAGCGTGCTCGCTCCGGCCCGGGCCGAAGCGGCCAAAAAAGTCAACCCGTGATGGTTTGCCGCTCACGCGACCGGAAAACCGGTTCAGCAGCGAGACCTGCCTGGCTTTCGTACAAGAACCGCGCAGGGGGTTCATGAATCAGCTGTAGCTCCGCGAAGCTGTCGATCGCCGACTTCCAGCGCCGCCGTGCGCGAACGCGTGAGCGTCCCCAGAATGCGCCCACAACCGCAAACGCAATCAAAAAAAACGTCAATGACCCGATGGACATCGTTAAGTCGCCAATTACGAACAAATTCAGACTTCTTCCGACCTGCACCAAGGCTCCACCAGACTGTGCTGACGCAAGTAGTATGCCGACCTCATAGACAGCGCCGGCTTGTCACTCTGGAGAAGACACGCCAAGCGAAATTGGGTTCGCGGGCCGTCTCCATCGCACATTCGTCGCAAACTCGAGGCAAAAGATTTAGCTCTTTAGGCCAACCGTTTGCCCAGCCAGCAGGCCGGCACTCCCAATCTTAACGACGGGATCCTGAAGCCTCTTTAAAGAGAGATGCATGACAATTTCGACGAGTTCGGTCGCAACGTCCCGGAGTTCTTTGCCGAGAGCACGGCATTCGTCGACACGGCCTTGCGTCCCTGTGTCCTCCAATGCCGTGTCCTCCGATGCCGTGTCTTCCAATTTTGACGCGACATTCCCCGCGTCCTTCGAAAACGTGGTGAGCATGCCGCGCATCTTGTGAGCGATTTCGCGGCACGCTGCGCGTGTCCTGGGTTTCGAGCGCCTGATCCAAAGCGGCCAGATGCTCCGGCATTCGCGAGCAGAACGTTTGGCACATCTTGGTTAGGAGCGCCTCGTCGCCGCCGCATGTCGCCAGGATCGTGGCGGCATTCAACTCGATATGCGGCTCGGCAATCTCGCCATTCGTCATTGTTGCCGGCCCCTGCGATCCCATCAGTCGATCGATCGTCGCCCACAGGTCGTCGGGGCGAAATGGCTTGGTGAGAAATTCATCCATGCCCGCCGCCAGACACTTGTCGCGGTCTTCGCTCCGCGAACGAGCCGTGAGCGCAACGACGGGCAGATGCCGGTCCGTGCCTTGCTCGAGGCGGCGAATCGTCTCGACAACCTCAAACCCGTCGAGTTCGGGCATATGAATGTCGAGGATCAATAAGTCGAACGCCGACTTCTCCAAGAGGCCCAGCGCCTCGCGTCCATCGGCCGCCAATACCGCACGATGTCCGCGTCGAACGAGCAAATGTTCGATGAGTTGGGCGTTGAATTCGTTATCTTCGGCCACCAACACATTGAGCGGCGTTACCTCGGCGGGCTCCGGCTCGCGGGGCTGCTCGACGGCGGGCTGCCGTGTAACGGGCGAAGCATGCTCCGCTTCCGGCTGCGGCTTGAAGCGGGCGGTGAAGGCAAACGTGCTTCCCTGTCCCGGCCGGCTCTCCACGCTGATTTCGCCCCCCATCAGCGCGACCAGTCGAGCGGCGATCGTTAATCCCAGGCCCGTGCCGCCGTATTTTCGTGTGGTGGACGTGTCCTCCTGCTCGAAGGCCCGAAAGATCTTTTGCTGCTTGTCCTGGGGAATGCCGATCCCCGTGTCGCTCACGGTGAATCGCAAGGCGACGTTCCCCTCTTCGTCGCGGGGAGGATCGGGACAGGCGACGCGCACCGTAACCTCGCCCGCGTCGGTGAACTTGATCGCGTTACCGACCAGGTTCAGCATGACTTGTCGCAGTCGGCCGGCGTCACCGACGAGCGAATCGGGAACCGCGGAGCAAATATCCGAGACAAGCGAAAGTCCCTTGGCATGCACCGCACCGCCAAGGCCCTGAAGGTGTCGCCCAGTGCGCTTCGCAGCGAGAAGGCGGCAAAATCCAATTCGAGCCGGCCGGCCTCGATTTTCGAGAAATCGAGCAGATCGTTGATTAGCCGCAGCAGATTGTCGGCTGCCGACTTCACGGTCTGCAGGATTTGCTGCTGGTCGCCGGAAAGGGGCGTATCGAGCGCCAGTTCCGTCATGCCCAGCACGGCATTCATCGGCGTGCGAATTTCGTGGCTCACGTTGGCGAGAAATTCGTCCTTGGCCCGGTTGGCTGCCTCGGCCTCTTCTTTCGCGTGACGCAGCTCGCTCTCGATGCGTTTGAGCTCGGTGACATCGACGCGGCTGCCCGTCACGCGAATCGGCTTGCCCTGCGCGTCGCGGACGATCGTGCCGCGCGAAAGCATCCAGCGATACGATCCGTCCTTGTGCCGCGCCCGGTAGGCCAGTTCGTAATCGTTGCCCGGCCCTTCGAGCTGTGTGCGGATGTCGTGCACGACCCGGTCGCGGTCCTCGGGATGCAGCGATCCCATCCAGGCCGTCGCTTCGAGCGAAACGGACGGAGGCGATTCGCCAAGCTGCTCCCACACATTGATGAACCGGCCGCGCCCGTCGAAATACGTCCCCAGCGGAAAGTCGATTTCCCAGATGCCGACGTTTGACCCGCGCACGGCGGCATCCAGGTGCGAGTTGGCCAGTTGCAACGCCTCTTGCGCTTTCTTGCGTTCGGAAATGTCTTGCGCGATCGCCATCGTATAGGCCGGCGCGCCGTCGCAATCCCGTTGCAAGGTCACCGTCACATTCATCCAGCGGATCGTGCCGTCCTTACGGCGGATGTGCTTTTCCAGCGAATAGCTGCTTTGCTGTCCTTGAACCAGCCGCGCGTGCTGGTCGGCCTCGACAATCAATTCGTCGGGCAGTGAAACGTCGTAGAACGACTTTTGGAGCAATTCCTCGCGGGAATAGCCAATCATCTCGCAGAATTTTTGATTCACGCGCAGCCAGCGTCCCTCGAGGTCGTTATGCGCGATACCGACCGCCGAGTTGTCGAACGTGTAGCGAAAGCGGTCTTCGCTGGCTTTCAGCGCCTCTTCGGACCGGCGTCGTTCGTCGGCGACGATCCGCCGCCGCATGCGGTGGAGCGATTCGCTCAAGCCGCTGATTACAGTGCCCACGAGCAGAAAAAACATCAGTCCGACCGCGTCGCGCACGCCGCCCAACTGCAGCGTGAATCGCTCTTCGCCGAGGAAGTAGTGGGCGGCCAGTGCGCTGAACACCGTCGAGAGCAGGCCCGGGCCGAATCCGCCGAAATACGCGCTGATCATGACGGCCGGAAAGAACGTCATGTGCGGCGTCTGGTTCCCCAGAATGGGCCAGAGTGGCCAGCGGGCCAAAAGCGACAGAGCCGTGACGCCCACCGCGACGCCGTATCGGTACAGTCGCGTGCGGTCGCGCCAGGGAATCTCGATTGGAGTGGGCATAGCTCGTTGCTGCGACGCGGCCGTGGGCCGAACGCGATTGGAACAACACTCTTTCAATTATCGCGTTTTTGCCCAGTTCAGGCAGCCGATTTCGCCAGGAATTGGTCGATCTCGGCGAGATCGGCGTCGCTCAGTCGGAGCCGAGCCGCCCCTAGCACGCCCTTGATCTGGCCGGGCTTGCGCGCCCCGACGATGGCTGCCGTAACGGCCGAATTCCGCAGGACCCAAGCCACGGCCACCTCACCTGCCGACAGGCCGTACCGAATGCCGATATCTCTCAGCCGTCGCACGAGGCACAAATTGCGCGACAAAAGCGGCTCCTGGAAATTGGCATTTCGCTTCCGCCAATCGTCGTCGGGAAGGCCGGCAATCCGCTCGCGCGTCATGGCGCCCGTCAACAGCCCGGATGCCATCGGAGAATAGGCGATCACGCCGATGTTCTCCCTTGCGGCGAACGGGAGAATTTCGTGCTCCACTTTTCGGTTGACCAGGGAATAGGGCGGCTGCAGCGATGTGATGGGCGTGATGGCCTGCGCTCGCTTCATCTGGCTCACGTTGAAGTTCGAGACCCCGAGGTAGTGAATCTTCCCCTCTTCCTGCAGCCGGGCCAGCTCCGTCCACCCCTCTTCGATGTCCGCGTCCGGTTCGGGCCAGTGCACTTGATACAAGTCGATGCGTTCCACGCGCAGCCGCCGCAAGCTCGCCTCGCATTCGCGGCGGACGGACTCCGCCTTCAAACTGCGACTGATCTGCCGATCGTCGTTCCAGACCATGCTGCACTTCGTGAACACGTACGGCTTTTGAGGAACGCCCTCGAGCGCCTGGGCCACGATCTCCTCCGAGTGTCCGAGGCCGTACACGGCCGCGGTATCGATCCAATTGATTCCCGCGTCTAGTGCCTCGCGAATCGCCCGGATCGATTCCCGGTCGTCCTGAGCGCCCCATCCAAACTGCCACCCTGACCCCCCGATTGCCCACGTTCCCAGTCCGAGCCGTGTAATCAACAGGCCGGAATTACCGAGCCGTTTGGTGTTCATCTGAACTGCCTCCTATTTCTATCCGCAGGGCCGACGCCAAGTGATCGGCACGGATTGTTGTCATTTCCTCCGGTTCGAAACCAAAGCATGCCGCGTGCCGAAGACGGCTCATTTCGTCCTCTTGGCGGTTGTAGGGCCTGGACACCGACCGGCCGCCCCTCGAAAATTGACCCGAACAACGCCCGCCATTCCGGCCGAAGATTGTTCCCGCAGGTTATCCACCGGGGGGCCCGCTGATGAGTCGCCTGCTGCTGATTGACGACGACCCCACGCTGATTTTGGATCAGCTCGAACACGTCTTCGCGCCCCAAGGGGTGAAGATCGCCACGGCCGCCAGCGGTGCGGAAGGGTTGCGTCAATTCGAGGCGCAGCATCCCGACGTCGTCCTGCTCGATCTGCGTCTGCCCGACCATTCTGGACTCGACGTCTATCGGCAGATTCATCAACTCGACGCGCGAACGCCCGTGGTCTTCATCACCGCGACGACGACGGCCGAAACGGCCATCGAGGCCGTGCGTCAGGGGGCCTTCGACTATCTCTTCAAGCCGGTCGATCTGGAGCAACTGACGCGTGTCGTCGGGCAGGCGTTCGAACTCGGCAGGCTCATGCGCGTGCCGGCCGTCGTCAGCGAAACAGTTCCCGATGACAACGTCGGCGATGCCATCATCGGCCGCTGCCCGGCGATGCGCGAGGTCTATAAGGCCATCGGCCGCGTGGCCGACCAGTCGGTCATCGTGCTCATCACGGGCGAAAGCGGCACGGGCAAGGAACTGGTCGCACGGGCCATTTATCAGCATGGCTCGCGGTCAAAAGCTCCGTTTTTAGCGATCAACTGTGCGGCCATCCCCGAAAATCTGCTGGAAAGCGAACTGTTCGGCCACGAAAAAGGGGCGTTTACCGGGGCTGATCGCCGCCGCGTGGGCAAGTTCGAGCAGTGTAACGGTGGCACCATTTTCCTCGATGAAATCGGCGATATGCCGCTGGCCACGCAAGGAAAGATGCTCCGCCTCCTGCAGGATCAGACGTTCGAGCGCGTGGGGGGAAACGAGACGATCCGCACCGACGTCCGCGTGATCGCCGCCACGAACCGCGAGCTCAACGCCATGTGCGACGAGGGTCGCTTTCGCCCCGATCTCTTCTATCGACTGAGCGTGTTCACAATTCACTTGCCGCCGCTGCGGGAGCGGGGCGACGACTTGCCCATGCTCGTCAGTCACTACATCCGCAACTTCGATCGAGAGCTCGGCCGTGAAGTGCGGCAAATCTCGCCCGAAGCGCTCGCGATCCTGGCTGACTACTCCTGGCCGGGCAACATTCGCGAACTGCAAAGCATCCTCAAACAGGCCCTGTTGCGAGCCACCGGTTCGGTCCTCGTCCCCTCATTCCTTCCCGATCTTCTCGTGCACCCCGAAAAGCGGGACGCGTCGCACGGGGCAACGGACAACGACGGCGGTCGTTTCGAGACTTTCATCAACGACCGGATCAAAGCGGGCGTCCCCGCTCTTTACGCTCTCGTGCACGCCGAGCTCGATCGCATTCTACTGCCGCTGGTCTATCGGCAGGCCAATGGCAACCAACATCAGGCGGCCCGATTGCTGGGGATCGCCCGGCAAACGCTTCGGCAAAAGCTGCGCGACTTGGGCCTCAGCACGACGGATGCGTCGGAAAGCGACGAAGGCGACCGCGAATAGGCCATGTTCAGGTCGCAAGCGGGCAGCAAATTGGCCGCTTGGGCAAATGTTCTAACAGGCTTCCCGGCCTCTTGAGGGCCGAATTTTCGAGCCACCTCGCGGAAGAACCGCTCGCACGTAGCGGTCTGCCGATTGGCATGGTTGGTGCATTCCTCCTCCCGCGAGGAACGAAAAGGAGTCAGTCATGCACGCCCCAACATTGGTTCACAGACCGTTCGCCCAACAGCACGAAGATCATCCACGTCATCGGTCGGCTCTCCGAAATCTCCATGCCCATTTGAGGGGCTGGCAGCGAAGTGAGAACCTGCTGGCGAGTTTATCGCTAGCCGCCATCGTGCTGATTGTGCTGGTCCTGCTCTACCAAGCCATGGCGATCTGACGCTGCCGTGCGCCTGTCGATGTCGCCCAGCGCAACGCACTTGCAGAAGAGAAGTACGGAAATGAGATCACGTATGACGCAACAAAGGGAAACCCGCGGCGATCAAGAAGATCCGCTCGACACGTTCGCCGCTGAATTGACCGACGCAGCCTATCCGATCGCGCTCAAATACGGCATCGCAGGGTCGTCGCTCGACCTCGAGCTGGAAATCTGGAAGACGTTCATCGACTTGCTCCACCGCAGGAGCCGCGAAGTTCTTCCGCCCGCCGTCGTGCACCGGATTGTCTGCCCGTAAATTCGTGGGGACCTGCCATGTCGAAACAAACTCTTTGGACGACGGTCGCAGTCACGTTCGCTTTCGCCAGTTGGCCGCTCGCGGCCATGCTGTCGGGAGGACAGATCCTCTCAGGGCTGCCCATCGCGCGCGAGCCGCACCACCACCTGGTGTTCCAAAACGAATACGTCAGGGTGTACGAAGTCGAGGTCGGCCCTCATTCTGCCACGCTGGAACATCAACACGAGTACGACAACCTGTTCGTCCCTTTCGGCGACGCGCACCTGGCGAACAGAGTCACAGGCAAACTTGAGACGCACGTTGATCTCGCTGACTTGGCGGTCAATTTCAGCCGCGAGCCTTATTCGCACGTGATTCGCAACGAGGCGGACCAGCCGTTTCGCAACATCACGATCGAATTGTTGCGTCCGCAAGGCGAATTGAGAGAGTTCTATCCCTCGCTGGACTCTGCTCTCGCCGCCGTCCCGGAGCGCGGGCGAAGCGTCCGACAGGCGACCGTGCTCGAGACGCAGGAAATGCGTCTGCGGGCCGTGAGCGTAGGCGCCGGCTCAGCATGGTCGGCGCCGCACGACGGCCGCAATCACTTGCTGGTCCAACTCGACAGAATCCACAATGCCGGCCCCAGAGAAGCGAATTCTCCGTTCCCGGCCGGCATGGTCGTCTGGATTTCAGCCGACCACGTTTGGAATATCTACCGAGCAGGCCGCCGCGACATGAAACTGATGATCCTGGACTTCGAGCATTCGCGCGGGAAAAATACGTCGGGCGACTTGCAGCAAGTCGGTCGTCAAAACACTTCGCCGGAAGTTCAATGACCGTCGCCAGCATTCCTTCGGTACGGGAGCGCTCCCCTGATCCGTCGCGACGATCACGGCAATTGGCTGATCATCCCGCAGACCGAACACGCGCGGATCGCCGGCGAATTGGCTCGCGCATGGGGTAATGAGCGTTTTGCGTCGCATGCCCTCCTCTACGCCATTGACCATCACGATCGCAGCTGGTGTCTCTGGGACGACGCCCCGCTTCTGCAAACCCTTCCGATCGCCGTGCGCGTCGACCCGGCTGCCGGCGTCGCGCTTCTGAACCCGGCCACTGGCATCCCGCGTAGCTTCATGGAGATGCGGATGCGCGATTCGACAGCGATCTGGACCCAGAGCATTGACGGCTGCGGCGTCGACCCGCTGGCCGGCATCGGCGTTAGCCGGCATTTTTGTTACCTGGCCAAACAAGCGCAATCCGATCGGCTGGATGCCGATGACTGCGAAGCGATCGAGCGGTTTCTCGAACAACAGGCACGGTTCGAGGCCAATCTTGCGGAAAGAGCGCGCTCGCAGTACGGCGCGATGAAATCCGCCGCCGATCTTGAAAGCGCCTTCGATTTCGCCTTCCAAACCGTCCGCTTCTTCGACGGCGTGAGCTTGTGGTTGTGCTGCGCGGAACGACATCAGTCGCAGAGGATCACGGCGCCCACCGGTGAAACCGTCACGCTGATCCCAAATGGCCCGTGGCAAATCGCCATCGACCCCTATCCGCTCGCCGACGATACGTTGCGCCTCCAGGCCCGCGCTCGACGGATCGCGGCCCGCAAATATACAGACGAAGCCGACTACCGGACTGCATTCCATGTCGCTCCGATTGAAATCCTGACGTGGACGATCCAACCTGAATGAGTCAAGAGGCTGAGAGGATAAAGTCGGAAAGCAAACGGCGCCGTTGGAGTCCAGGGCTCCGCGCGTTGCGACGGCGTTTGGGGTCGGTTAGCTTGTCAGCTGCAGGCGGTCGGGCCGCGACGGTGAACTCGCACCTCAGCCGATCCGCCTCGCGGGCTCGGGCTGAAACATGTTCGTCTGATGGTTTCATCATGCGTGCTTGCCGATTCATTGACACGGATCGGCTAGATTGAGCCTGCGGGTGCCTTCGGGCCTGGGGGAAGATTTGATGACGTCTCGTTTCAGCCGCTGTGTTGTGCGCGGGCTGTTAGCTGTCTTGCTGGTGACGCCGGTTGCCGCTCCCGCTTTTGCTTCGCCGATCACGCAGATCGTGGCGTTTGGCGACAGTCTTTCGGATACGGGGAACGACCTCATCGCCTTCGGCTCGCCGCAGCCGCCGTACTACCAAGGGCGGTTCTCGAACGGGCCGAACTGGATCGACGACCTGGCAGGCAAGCTCGGCGTGCCCGATCCGCAGCCGTCGCTGGCGGGCGGGACCAATTACGCCTACGGCGGGGCAACCGCGACTTCCGTTTACCCGGGTGTGCCCGACCTCGGGCAGCAGGTGCAGCAGTATCTCACGACTTCGCCGACGGCGAATCCGCACGCGCTTTACACCGTGCTGATGGGGGCCAACGATTTCTTCGGCGGAGTGAGCGATGCTTCCGGACCGGCGAGCGCCGTG
This sequence comes from uncultured Planctomycetaceae bacterium, assembly GCA_963752185.1. Classification (GTDB taxonomy): domain Bacteria; phylum Planctomycetota; class Planctomycetia; order Planctomycetales; family Planctomycetaceae; genus DASPSM01. The sequence continues at coordinate 329,006 of CAVVXK010000003.1, forward strand.
AACTCGGCCCTGACGAGCCTGATCGGCGCCGGGGCCAAGAACATTCTGGTCTCTTATCTGCCGCCCCAAGGCGTGACGCCGTTGATTCAATCGGAAGGGCCGGCGGCCGTTGCGGCGATCGACGCGCTCGACGTGGCATTCAACAATGACATTTCGGCCGACGTGATCGCGCTGCGGAGTGCCAATCCCGGCGTCACGATCAGCGTGGTCGACTTGTACTCGAGCACCAATGCGATATTGGCGAACCCGGCCGCCTACGGTTTCACCAACACCACCGACGAGGGGATCAACGCACCGCCGGGCGCGAACCTGAACCAGTATCTCTTCTGGGACGACGTGCACCCAACGGCGGCCGGTCACGAGCTGATCGCGGACTACGCCTTCGCCGCCCTTCCCGAGCCGGCGACGCTGACGCTGGCCTGCATTGCGGCACTTGGGATCGGGCTCATGCGCTTACGGCGCCGGCGGATTTGCCGGGCGCATTAAACCACTTTGCAAATGACCGTCGCTCGACAGGCAGCCACGCCGGTCCGGCAATTTTAGATTTCCGCCAGGCCCTCGACGTAAAAGACGCAACTCCCCTCGAGTTCCACGCGGTCGCCAACCAGCCGGCAAACAAGCTCTCCGCCGCGTCGGGACGCCTGAAACGCGCGAAACGTCGTTTTGCCGAGTCGACCCGCCCAGAACGGCGCCAGCATGCAGTGCGCGGCGCCGGTGACCGGATCCTCGGGAATTCCCTTGGCCGGCGCGAAATAGCGACTGACAAAGTCGTAATCGCCGTCGCCGCGAGCCGTCACGATCAGTCCGCTGCGATCGAGCTGTGCAATCGCCGGCATGTCGGGCGTAAGCGACGCACGACCTGAGGACTCTCGAGCAGCGCGAGATAATTGAACGCATTGACGACCATCTCGATCGGCTCGGCGCCGAGCGCTCGAGCCAGACCCGGCGGCGGAGCAGTCGGCGAAGCCGGCCGCGCGGGAAAATCCATGACGTAGCCGCCTTCCGCGACGGACCGCGAGCGGCCCGCTTTCCGAATGAAACACGACTTGCTGTCGCGCCGGCTCGAGCCGCTCCATCACCACGGCCGCGCTCGCCAGGGTTGCATGGCCGCAAAGCGGAACCTCGGTCAGCGGTGTGAACCAGCGAATCCGATAGTCGCCGTCTCCACGACCGCCGTCCTCACGAACGAGAAAGGCCGTCTCGGCCAGGTTATTCTCCGCGGCAATCGCCTGCATCACCGCGTCTTCCGGAAAGGAAGCCATCGGCATCACGGCCGCCGGATTGCCCGCAAACCGCTGACTCGCAAACGCATCCACTTGGAAAAACGGGGTACGCATGGATGCCTACTCTATCCGAAACGAAGTTGTCTGGTTCGATTTCGACGCGAGCGCTCTCCCGTAGGCCCACCTTCTTGAAGGAGGAAGGTTGAAGGCGGAAGGATGAGTCAGGCGCTCTCCCACGAGGGGCAAGGGAAGCAGGACATTGTTTGCGTCGTGAAGCCTATTAAGCAACGCCGGCCATCTCAGACTCTCGGACGAAATACCGACGCACGTAGAGCAGGTAGCCGAACCATGCGGCTCCGAATGCCACGTTCATCCAAACGCCGTAGGTTGAGAACATTTCGAGCATGCCGGTCTTCTTGATCATTTCAATCGTCTCGGCCGGGAAGCCCATTTTCTCGTACATTGGCAGGAGGTCGCCCCGGCTGAGCAACACGATCGAATTCGCGATGTAGACGATGCCCAAGACAACGGTGCCCCACCAGGCGAGCATCTCGAGGCGATAGGTGCCCCACGCAAGGCATGCCAGCAAGACGGCGAGCAGACAGACGACCGCGGCGCCTGCCGGTCCGGAAAGGAAGAACCCGAAAACCGGCAGCACCCAGTTGTAAGTGGCCAGCAACGGCATGGAGACGGCTCCCGCCGCGTGCATTATGCACAGCGCCAACACCGGCAGCGGGCAGCGGTCGGTCCAGCGCGGCGTGGGGTCGCTGCGGTAAACCGTGTCGCGGACCGACTTGGGCTGGCAGAAGACGACGAAGATCCCCGGCAAGAAAACGTAGAGACCAACCAGGATCAGCGTGGTGGTCGTCCACATGAATCGGACCATTTCCGGCGACATCTGGTTCTGTTCGGCAAGGGACCCCCAGGTCTTCGTCATGACAATGGGCATGATCACCGACGCGAACAATCCACAGATCAACCCCATCCATGCCACGACGAGGGTCAACGCCCAGGCCCAACGGCGGATGCGGATCATGCCGACGCCCACCCAGAAGAATGCCACGGCAATCACCACGTAAATTGCCACGTTGGGAATCATCATCCGCGGGTTGAACGGCGGCCCCTGCGGCGGCTGAGGCATCCGCCCGCCGAACGCCAGGGCGGCCATCATCAGAGCCCCAAGCGCGCTCAGGCAGCCCAGCAAAACTTGCAAGCCGCCGAGAACCATCAGCCGGACACTGCGATCGGGCGGCGGAACGCTCGGCGCGAGGGCTGGAGATGTCGACATGGTTGAATTTCCTTGAACTCGAGGCCGTGCGAGCGGGTCTTCACTTCGCAGTGTCGGTGGCCGCCTCGACAGGATAACGATTCCTAGGCCTGCGCGGATCACAGGAATGCCACGTTACGCCGTTTAACTCGCTCGCGGGCAACCCCTACGAGTTCTGAATCGGGTGCCGGCGTGCCCTCTGGGCCCCACGGCTTTGCGTGGGCGTGCGAATCCATTTGATGTCCGAAGACACGCCCACACAGAGCCGTGGACGTGGCACCCAGAAAGGGTTATTTCCGTCCACATCAAAATTGTGGATGCCACGGGGTGCCACTGGCGAGGGCCTTGGCTCGCCAGTGCCAATGCCGCTTGATCTCCAAAGGAAGACACTGGCGAGCCAGAGCCCTCGCCAGTGGCACCAAATACCACCATTTTGCGATAGACGGTCTAGGCCCACCTTCTTCTCGGTCGCGATGCAAAGAAGGTGGGCCGGCGGCCACCGTATTCTCGAAAAGCTGGGCCTTGACCCACCCTACAAATTGCTCGGCCGCCTTGGGAAATCCAGCTCCATCGTCACGCAATACTCATGAAAGCCGATCGACTTCCAAAATGACTTCGCGGCCTCGTTTCCGACAAGCACCTCGATGCGAAGTCTCGCCACTTCCTGACCGCCATTCTCGATCAGCCATTGAACGATGCTCCGTCCGATTCCCCGACGCCGGGCTTCGCGTTGCACGAAGAGCTGCCGCAGATAGACGTGATCCGGTTCGCGGCGAAAGAGCGCGTAGCCAATAGTCGAGCCAAGCTCTTCCGCGATCACCGCTGCGTACCCGCCTTCGAGCCAGGCCCGCATGCGTTCGACGAGTTCGGAAACGCTCATCGGATTTCGATGTCCCTCGTCCCTGATGAGCTGCGAGTTGAGCCTTCCGAGTAATTCAGCGTCCACGGGCGCGGCCACCCGGAAACGAATTTGCGTCTTGCTGCCGTCGTCCGTCATTGGTGCACCAAGATTCCGAAGCTGAAGTGAACCGTAGATAACAGAGGCCCGCTCGGTTGACGAAAGTTGACGAAACAGGTCGATCCGACGAACCGCCAAAGAAGGCACCGCCGGAAGCTTTGAGCCGACGCCCATGCGGACGATACTCTCCTTTTTCCCCACTTTTAAGGAAAATACTGGAATTTCTTGCGCCCGCGGTGAATATTAGAGAATTCCTTTTTTGTCGCAGCGGTGGGCTGAACGTGAAAGGGTCCGATGTCGCGACGAATTTCGTGTCCGGGATGTCAGGCGACTCTCACCGTTCCTGATGAGAGTGCCGGCCGCAGCGTGGTTTGCCCCAAATGCCGCGAGAAATTTCGCGTGCCTGAAGCGGGCGGCTCCGGAACCGCGCGACGGCAGCCGGCCGATGCGGCGCCCGCTCGGCCAGCGAAGGCGCAGCCGCGGCAAAACTCCGAGGATTTTTGGGAGTCGGGAGCCGATCTGGGGGGCGATCTCGGTAGCGAATTGCCGGCCATGCCTCGCCGCCGCGAGAGCGCGGGCCGACCGAAGAAGGACGCTTCCCGCACGGCGAAAACCGGGCCCGCCGTTCCTTTGTGGGCCATCTTTGCGGTCGTGGGATTTGTCGGATGCCTGGCGCTGGCCGTGGTGAACTGGCTGGTTTTCCTGAAGCCCCAACCCGGTCCGCCTTCGGCCGACGTCATCGCCGCGATCAACTCCTCACCCGAATCGCCCGGGAAGCACCTCTCTGAAAGCGCGGCGGCGGCAAAACCCGGCGGCGATCGCGCGAAGCAAAACGGCGCCGCGGCAACAGGTGATGGGGCACGGGGCGATCAAGTGGCCGTCGCCGCTCGCGGGAGAGCAGGCCTCGGCCGAGCGCGGTCGTCGGGCTCAAACGCCGGAGCGACGCTCGGCGGTCCCTCGGGAGCCGACTTGCCGCTGGAAGACCTGATCGAACAGGCGAGTGAAAGCGTCGTGTTGATCAGGATTTTCGACAAATCGGGCAAAGAATTTGGCTTTGGCAGCGGATTTGTGATCGACCAAAGCGGCCTCGTCGCGACCTGCCTGCACGTGGTGCGGCACGCCGCTCGGGCCGTGGTCCTCTTCCACGACGGGAAGTCGGTTGAAGTGAGCGGAGCCCGACAACTCAGCCCCCAGACCGATCTCGCCATTCTGGAGTTGGCGAGCAAGCCGGCCAATTTGGTGCCGCTGCCCTTGCCGCAGCGGCTCGAACTCAAACCGGGCCAAGAGGTCATCGCCTTCGGCCACCCGAAAGGCCTGGCGTTCACGCCGACCAAAGGCATGGTCAACGCCGTCCACAAGACGGACGAGTTGCCGGCCCGCATGCGCGTGTTCCTGTCGGTCATGAACGTCTCCAAGGACGATGACTGGATCCAGACCGACGCCGTGATCTCGGAAGGCAACAGCGGCGGCCCCTTGGTCAATCGACGCGGGGAAGTCATCGGGATCAATTCCTGGATCTCGAAGGACACGCGTTTCGCGTTCGCGGTCCATGTCCGCCATCTCGCCGAATTGAAAAACCAGCTTTACGCCAAGGCCCAACCGCTCTCCGAGGCGGTCAAGAAGATCCCGTCGGGCGGCGGGACGATGGAAGAGCTCGATGACAAAGTCGAACAAGTCCTCAGCGACTACCAGCGCGAAGCGGAAGAGTATCAGATCGAGCTCGAGCGACTGAAAGCGGGCACCCCCTCGCGCGAGGAGGCCGAGGCCTTCGTTCACAAGAACCCCGCGGTCCGGTATGTGCCCAAGCTGCTGCAATTGGCGACCGCAAACCGCAAGTCCAAGGCGGCCTTTCAAGCCTACGCGATGGCCTGCTTGCTCTTGAAGGGGACCGATCCGAAAGTGACCAATCGATTCCTGCAGCAGGCGACCGACGCGCTCTTGCAGGATCACGTGAGCGAGAAGGAACTCGGCGGCGTGGCCCTGTTGATGGCGGCCATTCCCAACCACGATTCGAAAACCTTCCTGCGGACCGTTGCGAAAAAGAGTCCGCATCGCGAGGCGCAGGCATTTGCCTGCCTGAGCCTCGCGACCACTCTGCAGCACGAAGCGAACGCCAGGCCCGACGGCAACTCGGCCGCGGACAAGGAAATTGCTGCGCTCTTGAGCCGTCTCACGAAGGAATATTCGGACGTCCTGTTGGGGGGCAAACCGCTGTCGGAAGTGGCCAAACCGCTCTTGTATGAAAAAGAGCATCTCTCCGTCGGCACGACTGCCCCCGACATCGTGGGGACCGATGGCAACGGACAAGACTTTCGCCTCAAGGATTATCGCGGCAAGGTGATTCTGCTGACATTTTGGGGCGACTGGTCTTCTCTCTGCCAGCAGTTGTATCCCTACGCGCGGATCCTGGTCACGAAGAACCTGCACCGGCGATTCGCCATGCTGGGGGTCAACACCGACGCGCCCGAGCGGTTGAGTGAGGTGCAAAGGGCGAAGAAGGTGACCTGGCGCTCCTGGAGCGACGGCTCCTCCGGCCCGATCGCGAGCCAATGGAACGTGAGCGTCATTCCGATGACTTATCTCATCGACCACAAGGGCATCATCCGCTACAAGGGACTCTTGGAACCCGACTTCGTCGAGCAAGCGGTCGAGTCGCTGTTGCTCGAGGCCGACGGCAAGAAGGCGGCGGCAGCCCGCAAACGGCCCACACGGCGATCGTCATCGCGGCCGTAACGGCGCAGGCGGGGCGACGCTGGAGCAACTGGGAAGCTCGCCCGCGCCGGAACGCCGCGGCACTTCTTCATGTTTATCGCCGACCAGACCACGATCTCGCAGCCCGACCATCCGGTCTTGGTTGTCGATCTCATGCTTGAGCCGGGACGAACGTTTCGCACGATTCCGTTCCAGGTTTTTACCATCGACAGCAATCTCTCGATTGCCAATATGGATTGGGAAGACTTCGCGGTGCAACTCGATGGCGACGGGGTGTTTCGGGGATTCGGCGAGTGACCCTTTTGACGGCACCCATATGCAGTTAATCCGGTCGAGTAGGGGAGGAGCGATGATCCATTCAATTGGAACGAACCAGCGCCGCCTCCCCCCTCTTCAAACCGGACGTGCAGATTTCCCGCATCCGGCTTACCCAAGAACACTTCGCTCGAAGGCATGCGCCGACCGACGTCGACTTGGCCGACGGGCTGAGACGCTACCGCAGAGTGAGGTAGGCCGAAGCCTCTTCTGGGAGCAATGCTCCATGTGTATCCTCACCCTTTTTGCACGTCGAATCCTTGGCAGGGCCCCTTCGCTCCGCGGGCATTACCCCGCTTCATCGCTACTATGAGCCCCTCCGACTCCCGATCGAGCCAAAGCGCAGTTATGGGTTCCCGCACCTTGTTGACACAGGGCCTACGCGCCAAGTGTCACTCGAACGGGTCTCTCAGGTTCCTGACGATTCTGTCGGCATCCGCTGTCCCCTCCCACCCCGGAGAGCCCGGCCGCTGCAGGCGTTCGTTGCTTCACGGTCGGTGTCAGGCTTCACCCTATCTGGAAGGGCTGGCCACTCTCAGATGCGTAACGAGGCCGAATCGGGTTCACGCTTTCGCATTACGGCTGACGCCTTTGCCTTCCGAGGCTTCGACCGCCGGATCACTCCGACAGCCGCTCGGTCGGCTACATGGCGAACGAACAACTACCATGGTCAGTACCTTTCAACTGACAAGAACCGTCAAGCTTTGCCTGACGCACCAGATTACGCCGATGACGCAGATTCAAGAATTCAAGTCGGCGGAATCTGCGGATCCTTGCTTCCCTCGTGTATTGGAATCGCACCGCGAGCCGGAATGCGTTTGCGGCTTCATCAAACCACTTTGCAAATGACCGTCGAGACGTGTTTCTCGTCGCCGTCGATACTCCAGCGGACTCCGCGCGTGCAGAGATCACCTACAGAAAGGCGCAAATCGCGCTGGGTGTAAATTCGCGCGTCGAATCGGCGCGAACCTTGGGGGCGAGCGCGGACCAACTCGAGTACGCCCGCCGTCCTTTCGCAATCCCCCTCGGTCGATACTTCCACCGGTAGCCAGGCCGGTCCGTCGATTGCCGCTTCACTCGCCGCGGCACAATGCGAGGGCAAGAGCTGGGTGAATGACCGACGGAGGAGGGCCATCCGAGCAACGTGGTCAGGCAGTTCCGCATAGAATCCGACGGCCATCTCGACCCGAAGCTCTCCGCAAAACGTGTCGCCGGGTTCGTCACGATCCAAAAAGACGGTGCGCGGGCTGACGGGAAATTCTTGGCGCAAATCAACCTCATGGCGGTTTGTCGCCCGCCAAATCGCAGCGACGCGCGCGCGGGCCTGCTCTTCCTCGGGCGTCTCGATGCGGCCGGCAAGTATGCAATCGCACATTGTCGGGCCGCACGGCAGGATTCGGCTCGACCCGTCGCAAAGCCACATCGGGAAAGGGGCCGCATTCTTGAAGAACGAGACGGTACGGATGACGTCTTCGTCCAGGCATACGCAGTCGAACCGAATTCCTTTTTTGGGAGGTTTCACCAGTCCCCAGCGGACCGCCGGGCTCTCCGGATTGGGACCGTGGTCAGGTATCCAATCGACGACGAAGAGGCGCTGAAGCCGCATGCGAAAGTGCCGATATTTCTGCAAATTTTAGGGTGGCAGGCAAATTACGGACGTGCAATCGTCGTCAAACGAAGTCTTCGGGTATCCGGTACCTCGAGTGCCACAGGAGCGCTACAATCAAGGCCAAGACGACAACGCCGGCCGCCAGCCACCCGAACGCGGACCCATGTCGGCCCGGTTCGTTGTCGGGATCGAAGTTATACGTTCGGCCTCCGCCCGCGATCACTTTTCCATTCGACAGGTCGACCTTGATCGTGTCGCCTGCCTCGTTCACGAGCTCCAAGCGACCGTCAACCGCACGCATTGACTTAACGAAAACGTCATCATCCTCGATGCCGGGGTTAATCTTGATCTCATAAAGAGTTGTTGCCCATCGTTGCTTTTTCGTCTTGAGATCAATCGCGACGAGAATGACCGCATCCGACGGATTGAGGCGGTCAATATGCCCGCCGCGCACCGAAAACTGCGTCCCGTCAACCGTCAATGGCGGCACCACGGGCGGAGGCAGGCGTTTCGCGTACGCCTCACGCGAGACGCAGAGGACGGCGGCCAACATCAAGATCAGGTTCAATCCGTATTTCGGTCTGGCGAACATGTGTGCCGCTTCCAGCATGAATATTATGCTGACCCACTATCTGTTTTTCAGGAATTTCCCGGCGCCGTGGTGTCTTTGTCGTGGGGCATTTCTGAGCCAAGCTCCGCCCGACGGCGCCAGAACAGAAAACCGACAACCACGCAGGCGATTGCCAGGGCGGCGCCGAATTCGTCGACGAGGTACTTGCTGATTGCGGTCTGGGCCGTCAACGGGGTGAAGATCGCTTGCACGAACAGATTGTGGCTCGCGTGAAAGAACATTCCCGTCCACAGGCTGCCGGACTTGAGCCGTAGCCAGGCGAACGCAAAACTCTGCGCCAGCACCATGGCCGTAAAGCAGATGAGTGCGTACCAGGTTGGCAAGCCCTCGTTCGTGTAGCCGCCGAAGAGCAGCAGGGGATAGTGCCACGCGGCCCAGATCAGACCGCTGATCCAGGCCGTCTGCGAATAACTGCGGACCCTTGCCAGTTGCGGCACCAGGAAGCCCCGCCAGCCGATCTCTTCGCCGAGCGCGGCGGCGCAGTTGGCAACCGCGCCAAATGTGAGCACGCTGACAAGGTAAATCGCCAGCAGTTGCCCGTGGCTGAGCCCCTTGAGCCCCGCTTTCTCGAACACTGTGACGATCTGTGTTTCGCTCAGGGGCGCCAGCCCGGTGCCCCAGAGGATGGAGTACGCCACGGCGGTGTAAGCCAGCGGAATGAACCAGCTCGCGATCTGGTACCTGGTCTTGCCCCAGCCCCAACCCATGCCGCGCAGGCTGCGACAGAAAATCAACTGCGTCACGATCGCGGATATTCCCGGGCACCACATCAGCGGGAACGCGAGCAGACCGCCACTCGGACTGTGGATTCCGCCCTGGCGCACGATCAGGTAGTAAAACAGGGAAGTCGAGCCAAATGTCAGGACGAGATAGACGACGATTTTCGGCCAGGCACGTTCAATCACTTGCGCGGGCACCTGTTTGAGGGCTGTGAGCATTCATTTGATTGGCTCCTTACTTTGGGGATCTTGCTCTGGTGATACGTTACCCGATCGCTGAAATTTTACCGCGGGAACTTGGCCGAAGTTTGTCCCTAAGTTCGGCTCACGTAAATCAAACTTGTAGCATGAATACGGATAGATACCGCCCCTCTTGGAAATTGCTCCGGGCTTGAACTGGGCACTCTTTCTTGACTTAATAAGTCGCGTCCCAACGTAGCGGGCTGGCCTGTTCGATGGCCCATGTTAGTCCTGAGCCGGTATGGCGATGCGAGGCAACGTCCTTCATTCAGGTCTCACTCAACCAACGGTCGAGCATGCACACCATTCAGAGCCTTATTCAATTGTTGGACAGCAAGGGTGGCGAAATTCGCAGCGAGATGTCTGAAGAGGAATGGAGGCGTTTTTGTGCCGATCTTAGGGCTTGTCAGACTCGCGTTGATGCCGCGTTGAACGACAGTCACACGGCCTACGAACTGTTGTTCGACGTCTTGCAGCGCTACCAGGCGTCGCTCGACCATCTCCCTTTGTCCACCCTTCGTTTCCCGGCCCCCGCACCCACCGACCCGAACGCGAGTTACTCGATCAAGCAGCGCGTCTTCCTGGAGCAGGTCTTGAGAGACTTTGCCAAATTCGAGATGCACAAGCCTCGACGGGGCAAGGCGGACAATCCCGGGGAGAAGCCTACGTGAGTCAACCGAGTTCTTACGTGGTCGATGCCGATCTCTGCCAATATGTGTTCCTGGCGCTCGAAGTGGAGGGCGAAGGGGGAGAAAACCGGCGACTGGACGTGACCAGAATTCGTCATTCCCTGGCCCGGGCGGCGGGCCGCGTCGATGAATTCCTGGGCGTTCCCCCACGCTCGTTCCATTACAAGATTCCCGAGGGCGACGGGCGGCAGGAAGACGAAGACATTTACCCCGACGGACCGGTGGATTGGATCGACAACAAGCAGGCCCAACGGGCCGGTTTCGCGCGCATTCGCAGAACAAACGGCGTGCTCTTGCTACAGCTCGCCTTTGAACATGCGGGCCAGTCGACGCCACGTGATTGGTCCGATCTCCGCGACGCGCGGTGGCAGCCGGATGCAGAGCTAAAAGAGAGTTGTTTTTTCCTCGGCGAGACGACGTGCTACGCGGGCCATGCGGCCGACGCGAAGCAGGCAGAACTCCACGCGGAGGAAGTGCTTGTCCGGCCTTCCAAAAAGGCGTGGCCCGTGCGCCTTGTCAACCTTCCTTTCGGAGGCTGGCTTTTTGACCGGCCCGGTCTGCCGGACGAAATCGCACTCTTTTACCCCAAACAGTGCGAGGCCGGGTCGGGGCCATTGATGAATGAGCTTTTGCCGCAACTAGCACTTTTTACGCGAAAGATCGTCTATCAGTTCAAGAGCAGCTATGACAAGGTCCTCAGACGGGAGATCGAACGGCGAGAAAAAGAGCTGCTCAAAGTCCTGAAAGAGGCGCGCACACTTGAGAAGGACCTCGACCGGCTCGAGAAGCATCTCCAGAATTTGATGGACGCATACCTCGATTTCCAAGCTCCGCGGGCCAGGTTCGATCGCATCCGGCAGAGCGTCAGCGTCAACGCGGGAAACATCCACCGCATGTTGGCTCGACATCAGCTGCAACCGGCCGGAATCTTCTCCTCGTGGCTGAGGATTGGAGACCAGGCAATTGAGCAACTTGAGGCCGACGACAAGTTCTTCGAGGCGACGTCCAAAGAGGCGGAAGTCAGCCTGCACGCGCTCCAAGTTCAGGCCGACATCCTCCGCGCAAGAAGAACAACGCGAGAACCGTCTGGCCACGCAGCGCAACTTTCTCGTCACGGTGTTCGGCGTTTTTCTGGCGATCGCCACCTTGGTCACGGATCAAATCGCCGCGGGCTTCCTGCACTATTTCCGGCCGGAGACGCAGACGCTTTCGGCAACCTTGCTCTTGATGGGAAAGTTGGGGCTGACATTGTTAATCGGGGCGCCGCTGGTCGCGGCCCTTTACTGGGCAACCCGCAAGTGGATCATCAGTTAGCCTGCCACCGAAGTTGCGAGGACCCCAGCCCGTACAGTTCAAAGGCCGCAATCGTATTCAAGCCGATGTGCGGGCCTGTCGATGGTGGACGTTCGAGCAGGCACTGTTTGCGAGCTAGAGCCAGTGCTTCGCTGCGCAATCCCGCCAGGCTCAGCAGGCGCCCGATGACGGAGGCTCGAAACTCCGGATCCGCGTGTCGCGGGTCGTTGCGCAACTCCTGGTCGAACCACGCTTCTGCATCGGACCGGGCCTGGCGTCGCAAGCGGAGGTATTTCTCCGCCACGATCGCAGCAAAAGCGGCGGCCTGGTGCGAATGGAGCGGCCAAAGGCCGGCAATGACCGAGCGGGCGCGATGCACCGCCAGCTCCACGCAGAACCCCTCGACGTCCTGCAATCCGCTCTGGTTCACTCTGCCGATGGAGCAGCTAACCTGCATCAAGAGCTCGATCCCCTCGAGTCCGCAGGCCACATGCTGGCGCCACATGTCGCCGTCTCGTTTGCGCAGGCTGGAACCATCCCAGATACCGTCACCAAGTTCGATGCCTGCCGTCGCGTTGTTCCCGTGCCCGTAGACCGACACGACGCGAAATGCCTTTTGCTCCCGCAGACCCTGCGCCAGACAAGCGTACGTGGCCTGCGAGTCATCGGTCGCGCCGTACAACTCGGAACCGGGCAAAGTCTGTACGAGCCGGCGGTGACGCTGCCGCAGAATCCGCATGCCAGTTTCCGCATCCACGTCGCCGGGCCCGATTCCAAACAGCGACAACACCCTGTCGGGCTCCTCGAGTGTGGATTGGAAGCAAGCCTGATCCACTTCCTGCAGCCACTCGAGCAGGGGGATCGACAGGACGGCATGCATCGACCGGGTCTTCTGCATCAAGAACGAGCCTGCGTGTCGCAAGAACGCGATCGGAACGCTGTGCAGCACGTCATCCACTTGGACGAGCACGTCCCGGCCCTGTTCCGCATCCAGTGCATCGGCCAGATCCCGAATTGGCCAGGCTGCCGTCACCGCATCCAGGAAGTCCGCCGTCGCCTGGTCCAGAACATCTCGAAGTCCCGGCTGGTCCAATCGCTCTTTGGAGAGACTCTCCCAAAAGCGATTCCAATCGGCCGATTGTCCCGGCGCCGCGCAAAGTCGCTCGTCGAATAAAGCCGCGGAAAGCGGCTTCGCAACCGTTCCCGAAACGAAGTGAGCCGCGACTCCTGCAGAATTTGATCCAGCCTTTGAGCAGCAGCGGCAAGGCCCGATCCCTGGGGATTCTCGCAACGATCCTGGATCGCGGAAACCTGCAGGCTGAGCTGATCACGCCAGGCCTCTCCGAACCGAAGCCTTTCCCAGGCGTTGTCGATCGCCGCGTCATGCCGGCGGACGGCGGCATGAATCGAGCCGCGGACATCCTGCCCCGAGGCAGTCTGGCCGCGGGCCACGATCCGCAGTTGGGCGTCTTCGGCCCCGAAGAGCGTCCAGACGAGCGCGCCGCAATCAGCGAAACCGACTCGGAGCAACAGGCGCGAACCGAGCACTTCGGCCAGCCGTGCTTCGTCGATTCCCTCCCTCAGGGCGGCCTCGAACTCCGGCCGGATCATCGCCATCGACGGTAGGGAAAGCGGTCTCTCTTCGGTCACGACTGCCGGGACGGCTTCGCCGCGTTTCCCAAGGCAACCAAGAGGCAGTCGGTCGATTGAGGCCGACTCGGCAAATGCGATGTTCGCGTCGACCGGCAGCCGAGCGAATCCTGCTGCCTCTTCGTCGCCCGGGTCAGGAGCCGCGTAAAGAAATCGCTGCAGGAGCAGCCTGTCGCCCAGCTCCGCGTCCCAGCACAGGAATTTCCGGCGCAGTTCATCGGACCGGGTTGCTTCGCGTTCCTGAAAGATGAGGCTATGTCCCAGTGTCACGATGCGCCGTCGCAGTTCGGCGCCCCGCGAGACGAGGAGGAGCCGATCCAAAGCGGCCAAATCGCCCCGCGTCGTCCAATTTCGCAGTTCGGCCACAATCTTGCCGCAAAGACGCAGACTCCGCGCCGAATCACCATCTCGCCGCCATTCGATCAGGTGCAGGGCGATCGAATGAAAATGCAGGCTCTGCGGCGCAAGGTCGATCCACGCGTCCTCGCTTTCCAAGCTGGCAAGCAGTCGGTGGTATTCCGCAAACCGGCCGGTCCCCTTGAGAGACTCCAGGAGCGTAATGACGAGATCCCCGGCAGCGAAGGAATATTCGGTTTGCGGTGTCAGTTTCGCCCAAGCCGCACGAGACAGCTCAAGGTCGCCGAGGTCGATCGAATTGTCCCTCCCCAACATCGCTTCGAGCAGCCCGAGCGCGAGACCAAAATGACGGGAACGCTCGCTGGGCGAAGGTCCAGCCGATTGGGAATCGGATCGCGTTGAGGTCGCTGCCGCGACATGAGCGATCGCAAGGACCGCCACGAAGCTCCCCTGTCGGCCGGAAATGGCCTCCGCGGTTTTGCGGCACAACTCCTCTTGATCCCGGTACTCGGGGTCGTCGAATCCCAAGAATGCCTGCACCAACGCGATGGCGTGCTCCGGCCGCCCGTCGAGCAGCAGCGTTTCCGCGAGGGCATGGACCACCCGGGACAGGTCGTCATTCGCGAAACGACAAAGGCGGCGGTCGAACAGCCTGGTCCGAAGCGCGACGAGATTTCCCGTGAAGTCCGCTTCGTCGATCCCGAGGCATCGCTGAAGCAAGCATCTGCTTTCATCGGTCCGGCCGGAAAAGGCGAGCACTTTCGCAGCCGTGTTGACGAGGATCGCCGCCAAAAGGGGCGGCAATTCCATTAAATCGAGGTCGAAGCTGTCAAGGTCACCCAGGGGTCGCCTCATGATTGCGGGATAGAGGGCTTCCAGGATGGCGGCTGCTTCGATCATCCGTTCTCGAAAAACGAGGCACACTGCCCAGAACGTGGCGAGCATTACCTCCAAACCCTTTTGCTTCATACCCCCTTTGGCGCGGCCCGATACGCGTGCGCGCAAACGGTCCGGGTCAAAGTAACCGCCGTTCGATACGCCGAAATAGGCCTCGTAGAGATTCAGGATCTGTGCCATTTCCCCCTTCTGAAACATGGGAAGCGAGAGGAAAATGACGATCCGGTCGGCGATGGCGACATCCACGGAACGCAGCCAGAACGTCGCTCGCTCATCAGGACCTTCCTCGAAGTCACTCGGACTGATGCCCGCGCAGGAAACGAACAGGTCAATCACCGCATCGGGCCGATCATCCAGAAGCCGGCTCATGAGGGTGCAGAACACCAAGGCCGCGGCGGTTGCATCGCGAGTGAACCACCGCTCTGCAACCACGGGCCGCTGTTCGAGTGGCGCCAGGCGAGCCGAAGGAACTGTGAATTCTCTCTTGAAGGTCGTGGCAAGTGCGTCCAGTTTTCCGCTTTCGGAGACAAGGGCGGCCCAGCGGCGCAGCGTCGTCAGGACGTCGTCAATGCCCAATTCCTCGAATCGACGTTGCAACGTCTCGAGGCCGGCCAGCGAGTCGGGTCGAACGCCGAGGTAGGCACTGAATAAGGCTAACCCTCGCTCCAAGTCGCCGGTCCGCTGCATGCACCACGCCAAATTGGCGATGATATTGGCAACGATTGACGCGAATCCAAAGTCTCCGTGCAGTACTAGGTCCCGAATCTCGGGTTCCTCGCATTCGCAATGCTCAACCTGCGCCGCCCACCACTCCTCCAAATGTCGACTCAGGACCTCCGGATCGTGATCCGGCACCTGGTGCAGCCCCAAAAATGCCTCGAGCAAAGCGCGTTCGTGCCCATCCCGCCCGAGGCGGGCCAGGCTCACAGCCAAAAGATCGATGATGCGGACGTAGGTTCCATTTGTCAGTCCGGAGAGTCGTTTGGAAAGATTTTCGGCGAACCTTGGGTCTTCGTAACTCGATGGTCCGATCTCGAGATAGCCCTCGAGCATCGCCAGGGCGCGTGGGAATTCGTTGCGATGGACCAAAGCAAAGGCCGACAGATACAACAACATTGACTCGATCATCAGTGTGATCGCCGGCGTTTCTTCGACTTCGGTCGCATCCAACGCGAGGTGAGCGAGTGCGTTTACCGTGCAGTAGATGCTCCGTGTTTCCTCTCCCTGCCGAGCCGCCGCCTGAAACCAGCCAAGGCTCGTGTCTTCGTCCAACTCGAATTCCGCCATCACGTCCGATTGTTCCGACATCAGCCCGACGCGGGAACATAATGCCAGGAACTCCGGATTGGTCAAATCGCTGATCGTCTCGACAAATCGTAGAGAGCGGCTCACGGTTTGCCGGATCTTCGACGCGGATTCAGACTCGCGCAAGGTCTTCTCGAGGTAGATCGCGGGTGGGCCGAGCGATGCAAACTAAGCGGTCAAGCCGCGTGCGTAAATCGCCTGGATCCTGCTCCATTTTCCACTCCTGATATCACATGCAGTATAAGAGTGCTAAGAGCCATAATCGGTCGGCCCGCAATGGTAAATCATCCTATCAAAGGCAGGGCTCCCCTTGCGATTGGTGCACAATTTCCTCGGTCCCGAGCACAGCTTGGGACCGCGCCTTCTCGAAGCACGGCTGAGCGCTCATTTCGCAAACGATTGGGGTAGGGAAGTCGCTTTCAGAACGCGCGTGACCAAGGATGGAACAAGATTCTGCGGCGCACCGTCGGTGTGCGGAATGGAATCCGGCCGGAATCCATTCGGGAAATCTTGCATCCGCTTCGACATTCGGAGAGATCGGCCGTGGCGGGGAGGAAGCACGAATTCTGTGTGGGAGCGAACAAGGCAGACGCTCGAACGGCTTCCCAGCCTGATTTAACCGCGGTGCGTGTGGGATCAACGAAGGTCAAAGTCTGTAAGTTTGGCAATGCGGACTTTTTTTGGGTCCGCCGCTCGCGAACTCACTTTACACGCAGCTTTCTCAACCGGGCCACCGCATTCTCGTTTTTGGGATCAAGCCGGAGCGATTTCTCGTAGTTCTCGATGGCGAGGTCTCGGTCGCCGGCGTCCATGTACGCCTCGCCGAGACTGTCGTAGACGTTGCCGTCCCGCGGAAATTCGGCCACATTCAGCCGCAAAATTCGAATCGCCTCGGCGGTTTTCTTTTCCTCGAGCAGGCGATACCCGAAGTTATTCAGCGTGTTGACGTCGTGGCGCAGCCCGGCAAAACCCACGGCTTTTGCGCGCTCGTAGCTGTCGATCGCCGTCTGAACGCCGCGGCGGGAATCGAGAATCGTGAGGATTTGGCCGAGGTCGCTCGTGCGCGAGGCGATTCCCCATCCGTTGCGTTTGTCCAACGTCTGCACGACCCGGCGATTGACCGCCTCGAAGTTGTCGGAATTCGACATGGCGGCGTAACCCCAGCCCGCCGCTGCATCCATCATCAACACCGATTTGAAGCCGACGTTGCTGCCGTTATGAAAAAAGATCCGGGGGTGATGCTGATAGCCCAGAGCGAAACCGAGACCCGTGCCGCCTTGCCCGTCGGGATCGTCGTGGCATTGCACAGTCAGCATCTCGTACGCGGAGGCGCGAGAGAGCACGTGATTGGAGCGGCCTTGCTCGGAGAGCGCGATCTCGATCGCGAATTTCGCCAGGTTGGTGGGCGTCGACCAGAGTCCGTCCGGAGCCAGTTCGGGAAAGCGATGCCACTTTCCGGGCACCGTCCGGCCGTTCCGACGCGTGCCGGTCGCCGCTTGCACCGCACGGTCCGGGGGAAGGTCTTGTTCGAAGGTGCTCTCGGTCATGCCCGCGGGTAGCAGGACGTGCTCGCGCATGAAGTCTTCAAACCGCTGGCCCGAGACGTCCTTCACCAAGAGGCCGGCAATTGCGAAGCCACCGCCCGAATAATTGCACTGTGTGCCGGGGAGGGCCGTCACGCGGACGGGCGGATTGTTGGCTGGGGGCAGTCCGTCGAGCGTCTGCTGCGGCGTGGGGAGAGGCGCGCCTTGCGGATAGCCATCGAATCCCGGGACATTGAATCCAGCGTTGTGACACAAGATGCGGCGGAGAGTTGCTTTTTGCGCGGCGGTGAACGCATTTTCGGGCACCTTCCAGGACTTGAGTCTCCTGTTGACGTCCTCGTCGAGCGACAGCTTGCCCTCGTCAACGAGCCGGAGGACGCCGGCGGCCGTGACCGGCTTGCTGATCGACGCGGCTTGAAACAGCGTCCGCGAGGTGACGGGCGTGCGGCCGCCCGGTGCGGTGACGCCAAAGCCGCGGGCCCAGGCGACTCGACCATGATCGATGACCGCGATGCTGTAGCCGGGCACTTTGAAGACGGCCATCAGCTGGCTCAAAGTGACCTCCAGCGGCGGCTCACCCGGCGAGAGTGGCAGGGTGAGCACCACGGAATTGGACGTCAGAATGTTTTTGTCCGGCAGTTGGGACTGTCGTCGGCTCGTCTGCGGGGATTCTGCGCCTTCGAGCGAGCCGGCGCCGAGCGCGGTGCAGAGCGCGAGCGTCGGCACAAACAAGAGTCGCATTCGGATTTCCTGCTGTGTGTTCGTTGACGGAGATGACTGGCTGCGAGCGAAGGAACTGATCGCGGGCGCAACATCATTGTGCGGAATGAACGGAACGACTCCGACGGTGGAATTCTTGCGGGGGAATTTCCTGATTCGCTTCGAGACTCGGCGGGGCCGACCGTGGCGGGGAGGAAGCACGAATCCATGCGGGAGCGAACGGGGCAGACGCTCGAACCGCTTCCTAGCCACATTGTACCTTCGCCGGTGCGGATCACGAAGATCTCTTTTACAGCGAAATGGCAAAAAGGAGTTTTTTGGGGTGGTCCCCAAAAAAGTCGCCGCTGTTGCGCCCGCCTTTTCCGAGCTTCGCTCGATCGACTTGTCGGCTCACCGTCAATCACCTCGCGTAAGGGGCGACGGAGTAAGGAATTAGAAGAGTGGGCCGCAACGCTTGATTTCAGACTCTCCGCAAACTCGCTCTGCCCTTGTCCGACTTTTTTTGGGTCCACCCAAAAAAACTCCCCCCTTTTTCAGCGCCCCAAAAAACCCAAAAAAGTCGGTGGCGAGACGAAAAAGTCGGCTGAGGAGAAGGACAAATGGCAAGCTGGCAGCTTGCCCTACGGGAAGAGGGGATCGAGAGACTTGAGGCCGATCTCTTCGCGGGAGCCGAACGGTTCGGCGTAGGCGGTGCCGATCGTCCAGCCCCAGTAGCGGGCGCGGTCGCGGATGTCGTCGAGAGCCGTCGGGAAGACTTGCGGGCGGCCCTCGAGGAATTGGCTGGTGTAGGCGCGGATCGCTTCCATTTTCTGGTCGAGGGCATCGCTGATGTCGACGACGAAGGCCGGCTTCGGATGGATGCGGAGGTGGATGCTCCAGTAGTAGTACATCTTCGGCGGCCAATACGGTTCGCCGGCCAAGTCGCTGCGGCTGAGCTTGGCCCAAAAGCGGGCATCTTCGCAGAGCCGGCTGGCGGCGACGTGGTCGGGGTGCGAATCGTCCCAGTAGGGCGAAAAAATGATTTGCGGACGGGTGGTCCGCAGGACGCCGGCCAGTTGGCGGCGGGCTTCGAGGGTGTCCTGCACGCTGCGGTTGGGCAGGCCGAGGTTTTTTCGCCAGGTGAGGCCGAGGGCTTTGCTGGCAGCGGCCGTTTCCCGGGCACGGCGTTCGGGGGATCCGTGCGGCGTGGGTTCGCCATTGGTCAGATCGAGGATGCCGACGCGTTTTCCCCCGGCCAGCGCACGAATAATTGTGCCGCCGACACCGATTTCGCCGTCATCGGGGTGAGTGGCGATAACCAGGATGTCCAAAGGGGTTTCGTCGACGGGCACGGGCGGGTTACTCCGGGAGATGGACTGTTTGCAATCTGATCTTTACGGAATCGGGACAATGTGCAGAATAAGGCCCTCTCTCCCCCATTCCTGCCTGCATTCCTTCCATTCCCTGCAGCGAATTTCCGCCACCCATCATAGCCGGTGACCGGGCTTGCCGCTTGCGCCCCGGGTTCGGCAATTTCGAGAGAGATTTATATGCTCAAACGGCTTGCCGCCTGGTGGTCGATCGTTGCCTTGGCGGGGATTTCGTGCGGGTGTGCCACGGCGGACGTGAATGATTCGCTTCACAAAATGATGTGCACGCTGACGGGCACACCCTTGGATGAAGCTGAAACCAAAGACTCACAGGACGGTTGGAACGATGTGGGCAAGGACGCCCGAGCCAGCCAGACTCCGATGCAGGATAACGACCCCATGCGGAACCTGCTGGTGTCTCCGCGGGCGCAGGAAATTGAGCACAGCCTGGGTGTGAATTAGGCTGCCGCCTGCTGAAAGGTCGGTCCGGGCGGAAAAAAGTCCGCGTGGGGTGATCTTGGTCGCCGGAACTTATGGCGGACTGCGTTTCGTGGGCGTTCGCTTGAGTCGCGACCCGCCGGAGCCCTGCGGACCTTCTTCGCCGGCGCCGATGATGCGTTCGACGGCTTCGAGAAGCACGTCCATTGCGAACGGCTTGCGGAGGTACTCGTCGACGCCCAGCATTTCCGCGTAGGCCTTGTGGCGACCCCCCTCGTTGGCGGTGATCATGATCACCCGTGGGGGCGTAGGCTGGTTGCGGATGTGTTCCAGGATCGGAAAACCGCCCATTTTCGGCATCATCATGTCGGTGATGACGAGGGCCGGGTGGTCGTTGTCGATGATGCGCCGCCCGTCGACACCATTATTGGCGACCATGACGTGGTAACCCGCCGACTGCAGCACGTTTTGAATCGTGCTGGCAATTTCGCGGTCGTCCTCAATGAGCAGAATCGATTTGTCACCGGCCATGGTTTTGCTCCACAACTCCGCATTCGGCTTGGTCGTGGATCAATCGTATGTTTCGCCCGGAGGGTTCTCAAGCCCGTTACACCAGCGGATTGAAGACCAGACCCGAGAGGAGTTTGGGGTAAAAGTACGTGCTCTTGGGGGGCATCTTCTCGAATTTCGAGGCGATCGCCTCGACATGTTCGATACGGGCGGGCGGCACCAGGCAGGCCAACTGACACGATTTATCCGCCAGCGTTTGCGTCGTTTCACTCAGCAGGTGCACGTATTTGAACTTGGGCTCGCTCTGCGGAAATCGGCGCTTGAGCAGGTCGTCGATGACCAGTTTGTGAAGCAGGCTGACGCCGAGTTCCCGCCACGCATCGCTTTGATCGGGGGCAAGTGTGGCCATCGGTGATGCATCGGTGACACGGGCAAAAAGCCAGCCGCCATCCGAAGCCGTCCCAAAGCCGAAGACATTTTGACCGCCGTCCCGCTCGATGCGGAGCCACGTTTTCTGGGCAGCCTCTTCACCGGTTCCCATCGATTCGACGGCCAGATGGCTGGAAATGGCGTTGGCCAATTCGCCCGAGGCGAGCGCCGGAATGTCGGACACCAGACGGTGCGTCGGCAAGATAGCCAGCCCCGGATCGCTCATTCCGACGAGGGTCATCAGCACGAAATTCGACGGATCGGATTCGCCGCGGTATTGGCCCTGTTCTTTCAGCCAATTGCGGTAAGTGTTTGCCGTTTCATAACGATGGTGGCCGTCGGCAATAAAAATGGGCGTGTCCCTAAGGTGCGCCCGCACGGCGTTGATGACGTTCACATTCGCGACGGGCCACATGCGGTGCACGACACCCAAATGGTCGGTGGCGACCAGCGGCGTGGCCCCGATCACTGTGTCAGCCAGCAACGCGTTGACTTCGCCGGTTGGGTCGGGATATAGGCCAAACACGGGCGACAAATTCATTTTGCAGGCTTTCGTGAGCGCCAGGCGATCGGCCTTCGGCCCGGAAAGCGTTTGCTCGTGCGGGTAGATTTTGCCTTTGCCGAAATCCTCAATCCGCACGCGGCCCATAAATCCCTGCCGGACGTAGTGCCTGCCTTCCCAGTCGAATTCCTGGTGGTAGACGTATAGGGCATCCTCATGCTCGGGAATGAGAATCCGCTCCGACTGCCAGTGGCGTAAAAAAGTCGCCGCCCGCTTGTATCGGGCGTCCGGATCGGTGTCGCCGGGCTCGTCGCGGTTGAGAATCAGGCGAATCACGTTGCACGGATGCAGCTCGTAGAGTTCCTTCTGCTGTTGCGGGCTGATCACGTCGTACGGGGGCGCGGTCACGTCCGAGAGGTCGCCGACCTGTCCCAGGTCGTATCGCAAACCGCGAAACGGGTTCACATCTGCCATTGATCTCCTCCGAGTGCGGGTCTGAGCGAAAAAAGTCCGCTCCCCGCCAATTTATTCCTTCAAGGCGACACGGGATTCGAGTTCGCGGCGATTCTAGCGAACGCCCGACGGGCCTCGTCGATAAAGCGTTCGACGAGTGCCACATCCTTGACTCCGGGGGCCGATTCGACGCCGCTGGCCACGTCCACGCCCCACGGACGGACGGCCTCGATCGCTTCCCCCACGTTTTCGGGACGCAGTCCACCCGCCAGAATCAGCGGGGGCCATTCTTGCTTTCGATACTCATTTCGCAAGAGATCCCAGGAAACGATTTTTCCCGTGCCGCCAAACAGGCTTTCGGAATAGGCGTCAACAAGATAGGCATCGACTGGCGGCGAAAAATGTCGATTGCGGTTGAAATACGCGGCCAGATTCTTCAAATCCGGCGTACCAACCTGAAAGGCGCGGACGCGCTTGAGTCCCGCGCGTGTTTCGTTGAACTTCGAAAAACAGTCTTCGAGGCCCGACGAGTGAATCTGGACGCCTTCCAGTCGGCACCGGTCGGCGGTTTGGGCCACCGTATCGATCGTCGGATCGACAAACACGCCGACAGGCTGAACCGCGTCCGGCAAGTCATCGACAATTTGTCGAGCGAGTTCCTGCGTGACCCGCCGCACGCTCTTTTCGTAAAAGTTGAGCCCGATTGCGTCCGGGTGCAAGGCGGCAATGACCCGCGCGGTCGCGGGATCATTGAGGCCGCAGATCTTGATCCACATGCGCTGAACGTACAAAACTTGGCACGGGCTGACCAGTGGCGCGGCCGGGGCTTTCTCCGTTCAATGGTCGCGACATATCGGCGTTTGCTATGATCGGTGCTACCTGCCTTCACAAACCAAATCGGAGTCATTCGCGATGGCCGACCCCACCACCACGAGCCCCCTTTCAGCCTCCCGGCGCGACTTTCTCAAGACGGGAACCGCAATTGTCGGCGGTTCGGTCCTGGGACAAATCGGCCTGAACTCGTTGGTTTACGCTGGAGGCAACGGTTCGATCAAAATCGGACTTGTCGGCTGCGGCGGGCGGGGAACCGGGGCCGCGTTTCAGGCGCTTTCCGCCGGGACGGATATCCATCTCATCGCGATGGCGGATGCGTTTTCCGATCGGCTCGAAAGCAGCCTCCACAGTCTCAAAGGCATGCTCCAAGACAGCGGGGGCGACGCTAGGGTTGAGGTGCCGCCGGACCGTCGATTCGTCGGCATCGATGCCTACAAGAACGTGATCGAGCTGTGCGACGTCGTTTTGCTTTGCACGCCGCCGCATTTTCGTCCGGCACAGTTGAAAGCGGCGGTCGCCGCGGGAAAGCACGTGTTTGCCGAGAAGCCGGTGGCTGTCGACGCGCCGGGTGTGCGGTCAGTGATCGAGACGTGCCGCCAGGCAGCCGACAAACGGGTCGCGGTCGTTTCCGGCCTCTGTTACCGCTATGACCCAGCCAAGCGGGCGACGATGGAACAACTGCACAACGGCCTGGTCGGCGACATCGTGGCGATGCAGACGAGTTACAATACTCACGGTCTCTGGACCCATCCCCGGAAGAAGTCGTGGAGCGACATGGAATTCCAGATTCGCAATTGGCTTTATTTCACGTGGCTTTCGGGCGATTTCAACGTCGAGCAACACGTGCACAGTCTCGACAAAACGGCTTGGGCCATGCGCGACCAATATCCAATCGCGTGCAGTGGAACCGGCGGACGCCAGACCCGCATCGCCCCCGAATACGGCAACGCCTTCGATCACATGGCCGTCGTCTACGAATACGAAAATGGCGTCAAAACGTTCAGCCGCTGCCGCCAACAAGACGGCTGCGCAGTCGACGTGAGCGACCACATCTTCGGCACGAAAGGCCGTGTCGACGTGATGACTCACACGGCATTCGATGCCAAAGGCAAGGAAATCTGGCGGTACCACGGTCCGCACAAGAAGACCGATATGTACCAGCTCGAGCACGACGCCCTTTTTGCCAGCATCCGCCGCGGTGAGCCGATCAACAACGGTCACTACATGGCCAATAGCACGATGATGGGCATCATGGGCCGCATGGCCGCCTACACGGGCCAGCGGATCACCTGGGACCAGGCGATTAACTCGAAGCTCGACCTGACGCCGCCCAATTACGACTGGGGTCCGATCGAAGTCGCCCCCGTCGCCATGCCCGGGATCACGCAGTTCGCTTGAGCGAAGCGTGGATGATCGTCGGCGCCGATCCGAATTAGGATCGCGTTCACTTTTCCCCGGAGGACTGAAGCTTGCCGGGCGACCGCAGGTTTTTGCCTTTCCTCTTGGTCAGAGTGTCACCGAGGTCTTCGCGAGCGAATTCGGCGAGTTTCTCGAGACTCGAAACGACGTCTCGATGCTCGGCAGCAACGTCTGTCCTTTCGCCAACATCGGTTTCGAGATTGTAGAGCGCCCGATCGGTCTTGCGTTCGTCGTACGGAGCTGGCTTTCCGCCGGTGCCCCCTTTTCCGGCGAGACTGCGGTACGCATGGGGAAAATGCAGTTTCCACGGACCGCTGCGAATCGCCTCAAGCCCGTTGTTCCAATAGTAGTAATAGGCCTCGTGCGGACATTTCGCTCCCGGTTCGCCGAAGATTAACGGGCGAATGTCTTTGCCGTCGATCAGCCGATCCGAAGAGACTGCGGCTCCCGCAAGCGCGGCAAAAGTCGGCAAGATATCAATCGTGGCCGCCAGTTCCGTGCAAACCGTGCCCGCGGGGATTTTTCCCGTCCAGCGCATGACGCATGGCTCGCGCACACCCCCTTCCCAGGTCGTTCCTTTGCCCTCACGCAACGGGCCGGCCGATCCCGCGTGGTCGCCGTAAGAAAGCCAAGGGCCGTTGTCGGAGGCGAAGATCACGAGCGTGCGCTCGTTCAAACTTTGACGATCGAGGGCCGCCAGAATCTGGCCCACCGACCAGTCAATCTCTTCGATCACGTCTCCATAAAGTCCGCGGTTCGATTTCCCGCGAAATTTCGAGCTGACACCCAGCGGGACGTGCGGCATTGTGTGGGGCACGTACAGAAAGAACGGTTCGTTGTGATGTTCATCGATGAATTTCACCGCCCGCTCGGTATACCGGGACGTCAGCTGCGAGATGTCCGGGTTGAGTTCGACGACCCGGTCCCCCTCAATCAGCGGCAGCGGTGGATATCCTCGCCCCGGCAGCTGGCCCGGTCGCGGCGCCATGTCGTTTGAATAGGGCAGCCCCAGGTACTCGTCGAATCCGTGATGCGTGGGCAGAAACTGCAGGTGGTGGCCCAAGTGCCATTTGCCGAAGATCGCGGTGCGATAGCCGCGTTGTTTCAAGACTTGAGCGATTGTCTGTTCGTGATCGTTGATCCCAATCTTGCTGCCCGGCCCCAACGCGCCCAGGATGCCAAGGCGATTCGGATAGCAACCGGTCAAGAGAGCTGTGCGGGACGCCGAACAGACGCCCTGGGCAACGCAAAAGCTCGTAAATCGTCGGCCGTCGTGTGCCATTTGATCGAGATGGGGCGTGCGATAGCCCGTCGCTCCGAAGCAGCCGAGATCTCCATAACCGAGATCGTCGGCGTACACGATCACGAAATTCGGCAACGCCGCGGAGGCCGATTGACCGGCCGACGCGTGCGATGTCTCGATCAAAAACCCAGCTCAGCGCGATCGCTCCGATCGCCAGAGACTTCAACGTCATGAGCTCGTTTCCAAAATCGACTCTCAATGCGGAATCAGTTCAGGTAGCGCCGATCTTATCGCGATCCGGATGTCAAATCAGCCAAACTGGACGGACTTCGCTGGCATCCGCTCGAAAACTGGGGTTCGCCGTGCGAACGATCACGTCTAAAATCCGCCGCGAATTTCGGCGCGGATGCTCCATTCCGTGCGGCGTTGCCATTTTCAGTAGGTCTGACGACGTGGCCACCATTCGTCAAAACGAATCGACGATCGGATCGGCACGATCCTCCGCGCCGCCGTTGCCCGATGAGCGCGATTGCACTTTGGCACTGCGTTACCACCAAAGTGCGGATTACCGACTCGTCTCAGTTCTCCAGATGGAACCGATTGAGCGAGAGCGAGTGGCCAGGACGCCGCAGACTCCTCTCGAAGATGCGTCGGCCAAAATCGTCAAACAGGGCCGATCGGCTCTGATCGTGCGCACGCCCCTTCGTGCGACCAACGGTAAAATTTGGACCGCCTACAAGCGATGTGGAAGCAAGACCTGGCTTCGGCGTTTGGCTCGAGGACTGCAACCGGCCCGCACATATCGAAATTTTCATTTCGGGCATCAGCTGTTGCGTCACGGCATCCCCACCGCGCGGCCCCTGTTAGCCGCCGCGCCGCGCTGGCATGCCCTGTTCAAGCCCGCGTACTTGGCGACGGAATGGCTTGAAGGGGCGATGCCGATCGACGCCTTCCTTCGGCGGACGATGGCGACCGAGCCTTCACGGGGCCGAAAAGCGGTATTTCGCGAGACGGCCGAGCGCATCGGGCGCCTCGTCGGCACGCTGCACGCCCGCGGCTTCGCGCATCGCGATTTGAAAGCCACAAACCTGTTGGTACGCGAGGAGGCGGATCGAACCCAAGTCTTCGTGATCGATCTGGACGGGGCGTCGAAACCCTGGTTCCTGACCCGCCGAACACGTATGAACAATCTTGCACGATTGGTCGCCGCAACCGCCGAATCGCCCGGGATGTGCCACAGTTTACGGAGACGGGCTCTCGCCGCGTATTTAGCCAGCGCCGGTGATGCCGCGCCTTGGAAAAACGTCTGGAGGAGACTGGAAGAAATCTCTAGAATCCGCCGCTCGCGGAGAGCCCGGCATTCATCCTGAGATCATCGTATCCATGGTCGATACCGCAGTATCTCTTCCTGTGTGTGACGTTCCTTCCGATGTGAATAGCCATCGGGCGGCCATTTTCCGGTTCGACCAGCAAGAGGTCGCCGAAAAATACCCCACTCGATTCGGCGACGGTTGGCGCGATCGACTCGAGGTTCGCAGTATTTGTCGCGCGCTCGCGGCCGTGCCGCGCGGCGCCCATGTTCTCGATTTGCCCTGCGGATCGGGGCGCCTGCTCGACATCCTGGCCGACCGCGGATACCGGATCACTTGCGCGGACTGCTCGGAGCACATGACCCGCATGGCTCGCCGCCGCTGGGATGCAATCCAGGTAGAAAAGCGTTTCGACGCGACGCAGCCGGATTTCGTTGTCCGCGACGTGATGCAGACCGGTTATCCCGACGGGCATTTTGACGCCGTCGTCTGCAATCGCCTCTTTCATCACTTTCGGGAAAGCGACGTCCGCATTCGCGCCCTGGGCGAATTACGGCGCGTCTCCCGCGGTCCCTTGATCGTGTCTTTCTTTAATGCGTTTGCGTTAGGCGCGGTGCAGTTCCAATTGAAGCATGCCTTGCGGCGCACGGTTCCAACCGATCGCGTGCCGATTCCCGCCTGGCGGTTTTTGAACGACGTTCGGCGGGCGGGTTTGACGCCCGTTTCCTTGCACGCGGTGGCGTGGGGCATTTCGCCGCTCTGGCATGTCGTCAGTGTTCCGAAAGCGTGTCGCAACGCCGCGATGTCGCCCGACACGAATCGGCGTCCCAAAATCGCCTGACCTCGAGCAGATCGCGTCGTCCGGGAATTCCGATTCAAGGGCTGCTGGAGATCAAAGCGATGCACATCGCCTTTCTCTCGACTCGAGCAGCCAAGCCGAGTTTTCGGTTTCGCGTCGAGCGCATGCTCCCCTTCTTCGCGAGCGCACGGCACCGCTGCGACACGATGTTTCTGGCGTCGAATGTCTGGCAACGGCTTTCTCTTTACCGCAAATTGAGCCGCTACGACGCGGTCTTCTTGCAAAAGCGCCTTCTGAGCCGCCCCGAGTTGGTGTTCTTGCGACGCAATGCGCGAACTCTCGTTTACGATCTCGATGATGCGATCATGTATCACGGAACGGGCGCTGAGGATCGCCGCGGGCAAGCGCGCTTTGCCGCCATGATGCGGGTTGCCGATCTGGTCGTTTGCGGCAACCAATACCTGGCCGACGAAGCCTCGCGATGGACGAGCCGCGTCACGATCGTGCCGACTTGCATCGACATTGACGCCTACCATCCCCGTTTGCGGCACAACGACCCGAATCACATCACGATCGGCTGGACTGGTAGCCGCAGCACAAATCCCTACCTCAACGAAATCCTGCCGCTCCTGCCGAAAATTCACGCACCGATCGCCGTGAAAGTGATGTCGGAGACGATGGCCGAGATCGATTTTTCCGTGCTGGGCAACCTTCCGCGGACTTTTGTCCCCTGGTCGCCAGAGACCGAGATCGTCGAGGCGGCCACCTTCGACATCGGCGTGATGCCGATGCCGGAAAATCGCTTCACGCAGGGGAAGTGCGGCTTCAAGGCGCTGCAATACATGGCTTTGGGAATCCCGGCGGTCTGCAGCCCGGTTGGCGTCAATCGCGACATTATCCACGACGGACTGGACGGTTTTCTTCCCCGCAGCCGCGATGACTGGTTTCAGACGATCGTGCGGCTGGCGAAAGATCGTTTTCTACGCGAGACGATCGGCCACGCCGGCCGCCGCCGCGTTGAACAGGCCTTTTCGCTTGCCCTGCACGGTCCGCGTCTCGTTCAAGCGATCGAAAAGGCACAGCGCGCCCTCCGCAAGTCGGCCTGACCGCTCCATCCGGCAACGCCTCACCGGAACTCAGCGATTGCCTGGTCCGCCGCCGAAGACAGTCTCAAAAGCGGTGCCATGTGGACCAGAAACGCAGCCTTTTTGTTTCCCTCGTCGTTGCAATCGTGGGATTCGGCATCGTCATGGTCTACAGCGCCAGCATTACATCCTGGCCGACCGAGTTTGAACGGATTTACCTTTCGCGCCAGCTCGGGGCTTTGGCGGCGGGTTTGCTTCTCGCTGCCGTGTGCGCGTCCATTCCCGTGCGCTTCTGGCGGCTTGCGGCCCCTTATCTGCTGGCCGGCACGATTGTCCTTCTGGCCGCCGTCCTGATTCCCGGCGTGGGGACCCGAGTCAACGGGGCGCGTCGCTGGTTGAGGCACGGCGGATTTCAGTTTCAACCTTCCGAGTTGGCGAAGCTGACGCTCGTCCTGTTTCTCTGCAGTCGAGCCGACCGATTCTCGGCCCGAAGTCCGAGGCCCAATGAACAAGATCGCGAGTCTTCGAAGTGGTTCTCCCTTTCTCGCCTTGGACTTTGGATATGGGACTTTGGCCCTCTCCTGGTGCCCGTCTTCGTCACGGCAGGCTTGGTCATGGTCGAACCGGACCTCGGGACGGCCATGTTCCTGGTCTGTTGCTCGGCAATCGCGCTCTTCGTTGCCGGTTGCCCGGCGCGTTTCTTTGCGGGAGCGGCCGCTCTGACGATTCCAGCCGCCGGACTGGTGGCCGCGTTGCGACCATATCAAATGCGACGGTTGACCGGTTTCTTAGCGGCCTGGTCGGATTCCCAAGTTCCGTATCAGCTCGATCAGTCGCTCGTTTCGATGGGCGCGGGAGGGCTGTTTGGAGTCGGGCTGGGCAAGGGCTGGCAAAAGCTCAGCTTTCTCCCCGAGGCAAACACCGATTTTGTGTTTTCAGTCGTCGGAGAAGAACTGGGACTGGTCGGCACCTTTGGCTTGCTCGTACTCTGGGGAGCATTTTTCTGGGCCGGACTGCAATTGGTGCGAAACGTACGGCAGGATCGTTTTGCAACGACGGCGAGTTTCACGCTGTTGACGCAAATGGTCCTGCAGGCCTTGATCAACATGGCCGTCGTGACGGCGCTCGTCCCGCCCAAGGGAATTCCACTGCCCCTGGTAAGCTACGGCGGCAGCTCCCTGGTAATGAACCTGGCTTCGCTGGGAATCATTCTCAGCCTGACACGCGGCGCGAGAGTCGCGCGGTCAGCGACTGAAGCTCCGCCAAATCAGGAGCGCCGCCGCCTTCAACTCTGCCGGCCCGAACCTTCGTGAATCACCTGCCGCATGAGATCGCTCTCGATTGCCTCGTGGCGCCGAAAGGCAACTGTTAAGGCGTCGAGCCTGTCGCAAACCTCAGCCCAGCCATGAAATCGCGTCGCGCCTTGTTGTAGATCGTCGACAAACAGCGTGAATGCCGCCAGCAGCGGTTTTTCTTCCTCTCGCAGGCGCACGGCAGCCGCGCGTTGCGTAGCGTCTCCGGCCAGCGCCTTGGCAAGCTCCTCGCTACGTTCCTCGTTATGAAACTGATCGGCAACAGCAGTGGCGAGTGCCGACACTCGTTCCGACAATTCGGCGTATCGGGAGTTGTCTGTGTCGGGGAACGAGCGACTCCACCGCGAGAGCTCGATCGTTTCCGCAAGCAAAGCGTATTCTTCAAGGTTTTCGTCGGGCAGGGGCTCGAGGTGTTTGCTTCCCGGCCCGCTCTTCGTGACCCCGCTAACGGTGCGCACCATGGGCTGACCACAACACGCGGGAGGAGGTGAAGTCCCCTGAGGTTGAAATGCGATCCGGCCGCAATTCAGGCAATGAAAGATGTCGTTGGAGCCGACATTACTGTGCTCTTCGGCCATGGCAGGCGCCTCCTTTCGAGCCTGTGAGCGTGCTGCATCCGAGGCGCCCCACCGAAAACATCCACGACGCTCTCGCGCGAGCGCCGTTCGCATCCGCTGCGGACACCTTCAGAATAGGCCGTGCGCCTTGGCGAATCAATACCGCCCTGCTCCCTCTCGAAGTGCATTCCCTGCGCAGTTTCAGGGGCGCTGGTTGGTCAAAGGGACAGAGCGCGGACATGGATTTCGCGAATGGACTTCGCAACTCTCGGCGGATAACATGAGGGTGCAGTCCAATTGGAACTGTAGGAACCCCTGCCATGTTCGACACGGGCTTAATGTGTTGACCCTACAATTATGAACTCTGGGATCCTCCCTGATTTCCGGCCGCGTGTTTAACCGAACTTTGCTTCGGCCCACACAACCCGGGACAGAGGCTCCCACCTTGCATTTTCGGGTTCATAACATATTTCCCCGAACGGCATTGCGGCGGAGGTTCTTTTTCTTTTGGCCAAGAGTGGCCAGAGTCGAGAGTCCACAGTCCGTGACCGTAGAATTGCCGTAGCGCCGGACTTCGCGATTTCTTTTTCGCACACTTGGACTCGACCGTGGGTCTCTTCGACCGCCAAGAAACCGAAAATCTCAAGCGGGCCATGCCCCTCGCGGTGCGCATGCGGCCGCGGACGATCGACGAATTTGTCGGCCAGGAGCACTTTCTCGGCCCCGGCAAACTGCTGCGGCGAATGCTCGACGCGGATCGACTCGCGTCCGCCATTTTTTACGGACCACCGGGAACTGGAAAAACCTCGCTGGCCGAAGTGATCGCCCGGCAGACCAAGCGAGAGTTCGCGCCGCTAAATGCCGCTGCCTGCGGCGTGAAGGAACTGCGGGCCGCACTCGACGAGGCTCGCGATCGCCTGGCGGCCGGCGGAAAGCGAACGACGCTGTTCGTCGATGAGTTGCACCGCTTCAATCGCACGCAGCAGGAAGTCATGCTCCCCGACGTCGAAGCGGGCGTCGTTGCTCTGATCGGCGCAACGACGGCCAATCCTTTTTTTTCGCTCGTTTCGCCGCTGATCAGCCGCAGCCAGGTCTTCGAGTTCCGGGCATTGTCCAGGCAAAACGTGCGCGACGTGCTGCAACGTGCATTGATCGATTCAGAACGCGGCCTCGGACAATACCAGGCGCAGGTGACCGATGAGGCGCTGACATTCCTGGCCGAAGTCTCGGACGGCGATGCTCGACGAGCCCTCAATGCGCTCGAAGTTGCCGTGCTCTCCACGGTGGAATCCAAGCAGACGGTCGATCTGGCGGTCGCCCAAGATTCGATTCAGAAAAAGGCAATTCAATACGACGCGACGGGCGACGAACACTTCGACGCGGCCAGCGCGCTCATCAAAAGCATGCGCGGCAGCGATCCCGATGCGGCCACCTATTGGCTGGCCCGCATGCTCGAGGCGGGCGAAGATCCGCGATTTCTTGCTCGTCGAATCGTAATCGCGGCGGCGGAAGATGTGGGCAACGCCGATCCGATGGCGCTCGTTGTTGCGAATTCCGCGGCGCAGGCGACGGAGCTGGTGGGACTTCCTGAGTGTCGCATTCCCCTGGCCCAGGCCGTCACGTACATCGCAATGGCCCCCAAATCGAATGCCGCCATCAAGGCGATCGACGCGGCGATCACCGACGTCCGCAGTCGCCGCGTCCTGCCGGTTCCCGTCCATCTTCGCGACGGGAATTACCCCGGAGCCAAGCGATTGGGGCACGGCGAGGGGTATCAATATTCGCACGATGCGGCGGATGGCTGGGTCGACCAGGATTATTTGGGCGTCGATCGCCGCTATTACGAGCCCGTTGATCGTGGGTTCGAATCCGAGCTTCGACGACGGCTCGACGAACTCCGCGCAAAACGGTCCGGCCCCGTGGAGTCGGACGAATGAGCAGCCTCGGCTGGACCTTGGTGATCGCCGGCCTCGCCATCGCCACGGTCGGTCTGTTTTTCGTGTTCGGACCGTCAATTCCGTGGCTCGGCCGATTGCCGGGCGACATCCGGATTGAAGGCGAGCAGACTCGTTTCTACTTTCCCATCACGACTTGCATTCTGTTGAGCGTGGTTCTCTCCCTCGGGGCCTGGCTCGTTCAAAAAATCATGCGTTAGTCTGCCGGCCGAAGTCGGCGGGCACGCTCGCCCTGTGGCTCGTTTCTGGTATGTTGGCGGACTTGGACGCCCCGAGCGCCGGGGTGTTCTGCGTCGTCTGCAAAAGAAAATACGAGCCCTTAATGAGCCCGGACTCCGCAATTGCGTTGGGCCTCGACTTTGGCACCGAATCGATCCTGCGCCCTGTTTGTCGACTTGCAGGGAAACGAAAAAGCCTCGGCCGTCGTGCCGTACGCCGCACGGTCAGATCCTCGATTATCTGCCCAACACAAACGACCGTTTGCCGGCCGATTTCGCGCTCCAGCATCCGCTGGATTGGATCGACTCGGCTGCCAAAGCCGTGCAGGCGGGCCTGAAAAACGGCCCGATCGAGCCGACCGCGGTCATTAGCATCGGCGTCGATTTCACCAGTTGCACAATGCTGCCGGCCCTCAAGGACGGCACTCCCTTATGCGTCGACAGCCGTTGGGCAAACGAAAAATTCGCGTGGCCCAAACTCTGGAAACATCACGGAGCCAAATCGCAAACCGACCGCATCAACGCCCTCGCCCGGGAGCGAAAGGAGCCGTGGCTCGACCGTTATGGCGGCATCATCGGGCTAGAGTGGTTTTTTCCCAAGATCCTGGAGACGCTCGAAAATGCCCCCGCCATCTACGATGCCACCGACGTTTGGCTCGAGGCGGGCGACTGGTTTGTCTGGCAGCTCGTCGGCGGCGATGCGTCGCAACTCCCGCGCTCGACCTGTCAGGCGGGCTACAAAGGCATGTGGCATCGGCGGGACGGTTATCCGTCCCCTGATTTTTTTGCTGCCCTGCATTCAAAAATGGGAGACGTCGTCAAAACCAAAATGCCCGGCCGGATGCTCGCGCCCGGCCAATCGGCGGGAGGACTTTTTTCTGCCATGGCCGAGCGCTTGGGTTTACCGGCAGGAATTCCGGTCAGCGCGGCGACAATCGATGCCCATGCCGGCGTGCCGGGAGCCGGCGCGGCAGAGCCCGGCACTCTGGTGATGGTGATGGGCACGAGCAGTTGTCACATGCTCAACGCGACTGTCGAGCGAGCCGTTCCCGGAGTCGCCGGAGTGGTCGAGGACGGCATCCTGCCGGGGTTTTTTGGGTACGAAACGGGACAAGCCGCCGTCGGCGATGCCTTTGACTGGTTCCGTCGGGCGATGGGACATGACACGTTCGAAAACCTGACCAAACTCGCCGTCGAATTGCCGCCCGGAGCCGACGGCGTATTGTGCGTTGACTGGCTCAACGGTTGCCGCACGCCGCTGATGGACGGTTCGCTCAAGGGGGCCTTTACCGGCCTGACGCTCAGCCACGGGACGCATCACTTATTTCGTGCCCTCATGGAGTCCTCGGCATTCGGCCTGCGGTGGATCGTCGATATTCTCCGCGAAAGCGGCGTGCCCGTTGAAAAGTTCATCGCCACCGGCGGCCTGCCGCACCACAATCCGCTGCTCGTGCAGATCTACGCGGACGTTTTGGCGC
Organism: uncultured Planctomycetaceae bacterium; assembly: GCA_963752185.1. Classification (GTDB taxonomy): domain Bacteria; phylum Planctomycetota; class Planctomycetia; order Planctomycetales; family Planctomycetaceae; genus DASPSM01. The sequence goes on from CAVVXK010000003.1 coordinate 363,027, forward strand.
ACCCGTCGGAGTGCATCCCTCGAAACAGGGACCGGCCCTCGGAGCCGCCATTCTCGGCGTCCTGGCCGCGGGAAAGTTTCCCAACTCGGCGGCGGCCATCGCCGCAATGGCCGGGGAACGGCCGGGGAATTCCGAGCGGTCTCTCCGCGTCGTGAATCCGAATACCGACGCCACAGCCAAATACAACGACATCTACAAGCGCTACCGAGCCCTGGCCTCGGCCCTGGTTGCGCTGAAGTGACCGGAGACGGCTGCCACTTTGTCAGTCGGGGTTGTCCAATTTCTGTACAGTTTTTTGGCTTTTTTGGGGCGCCCAGCGGGAATAAAAGGCACAAAAATCAATTCTAACTCATCAAAAACGGCCATTTTGACAGGTCGGGTGCCCTGCAGCCAACGAGTATTCGATTGAAAAAGAAGCCGCCAAATTGGCAGTAATTCCCGGCGCAAGATTTGGCAGTCGAGCCTTCACGCAGACACCGTAAATAAAACGCCAACAAACACTTAAATCACACACCTCCAGAGGATCCCACCATGTCGAGCGGCTCAAGCAACGGCAAACCTCCCAAGCCACAACGACTTGCAAAAAAGCACGTCTATCTCGTCGCCAGCGGCGACCTCCGCCTCTCCGCCAACCAGAAATGCTGGCCCGCCCAGAAGGAAATGGAAGACGCCCTCACGCGGGCCGTCGAAGCCGAAGGCTACACCATCGTCCGCGCCCACCAATTCTGCGACCAGCAGCAGCACGGCTTCCTCGCCTCGCAGAAAGAGGGGATGGAAGTCTTCGCCCGCATGGACCCCAAAGCCCCCGTCATCGTCGCCGAGGCGGTCTGGCAATACTCGCATCACGTGCTCAGCGGCCTGATCACCCACCGCGGGCCGATCCTCACGGTCGCCAACTGGTCGGGCACGTGGCCCGGCCTCGTCGGCATGCTCAACCTCAATGGCTCGCTCACCAAGGCCGGCGTGAAGTACTCGACCCTCTGGAGCGAAGACTTCACCGACGAGTACTTCACCACCCGCTTGCACGACTGGCTCAAAACGGGCAAATGCTCGCACAAGACGCGGCACGTCACTCCACTGCGACACCTCAAAATCGCCTCCAAAACGCACAAGCTCGGCAAATCGCTCGCCCACCAGTTGCAGACCGAAAAAGCCATCCTCGGCGTCTTCGACGAGGGCTGCATGGGCATGTTCAACGCCATCATCCCCGACCACCTGCTCAACCCCACCGGCGTCTACAAAGAACGCCTCAGCCAGTCGGCCCTGTATTACGAGTCGACCCAGGTCAGCGACGAAGAGGCCAACGCCGTCCGCAAGTGGATGGAAGACCGCGGCATGAAGTTCCACACCGGCCACAATCACGAAGCCGACCTTACCGACGACCAGATTCGCGAGCAGTGCAAGATGTACATCGCCGCCGTCCGCATCGCCGACGACTTCGGCTGCGACGGCATCGGCATCCAGTACCAGCAAGGCCTCAAAGACCTGATGCCGGCCAGCGACCTCGTCGAAGGCACGCTCAACAACGGCGAGCGTCCCCCGGTGCAAAGCCGCGACGGCCAGCGCGAACTCTACGCAGGCGAAGCGATTCCCCATTTCAACGAAGTCGACGAATGCGCCGGCCTCGACGCACTCCTCACGTATCGCGTCCACAAAGCCCTCGGCCAACCGGTCGAGAACACGCTGCACGACGTCCGCTGGGGCGACTGGGACCGCAGCGGCACGGTCAGCGACTACGTCTGGGTCTTTTTAATCAGCGGCTCAGCCCCGCCGGCCCACTTCGGCGGCTGGCAGCACGCCGACGGCCACCGCCAGCCGGCGATGTACTTCCCCAACGGCGGCAGCACGCTCCGCGGCATCTCGAAGCCGGGCGAGATCGTCTGGTCCAGGATCTTCGTCGAAGACGACACCCTCAAGATGGACCTCGGCCGCGCCCGCGTCGTCGAGCTGCCGAAAGAAGAAACCGAACGCCGCTGGACCCTGACGACCGTTCAATGGCCCATCATGCACGCCGTCACCTACGGCATCACCCGCGACCAACTGATGGCCCGCCACAAAGCCAACCACATCCAAGTCGCCTACGCCAACAGCGCCGCCGAAGCCGACCAGGCCCTCTTTGCCAAAGCGGCGATGGCCGACGAGCTGGGCCTGAAAGTTTCGATCTGCGGCACGAACGCGGATGGCAAGCAGTGGCAGAAATGAGAGGCGGAGGACGGGGGCCGCGGGTGCGGGAAGCGGGAAGAGGTCGGAAAACGGCAGCGCTTTCAAACGGGCGTCCCCCGAGCCGCGGGGTTGATCCCCGCGGAAGTATTGCGTGCGGGCGACACGACCGCTTTGCGTGAAGAGCACAGCGTCGGCCAATTTCGGGAATCGCCTGAAGAGAGGGAACGTATCATGGAAAAAGTGAGGATCTATTTCGATCGCGAGGGCAATACATTGAACGTGTGGTTCGATGACCCTAAGAAGGAACACGTCTGCGAGGAATACGACTCGTGATCTTGGTTCAAGACCGCCGCGGGCGGGTCATCGGCTTCGAGCTCCTCAACTTTCTTTCGCCGAAGCAACTGCAAAAAGGACGGGAATTCCGTTCGAGGTCCAGCTCGTCTAGCGAATAGTTCACTGCCCTGCGTTATTGCAATTCCCGATCCCACCGACGTGAATTAAAATTAAGAGACCCTCGGCAAGACTTCGTTGAAGCAACCACTACGCGGCAATTTGAAGAACAGGGCTGTTGCCGATGGGCGATCCTGACAGGGGCATTCACGAGTTGTGGCCAGAGCCCTGGGAAGGATTGCCCGAAGAGGATGAGGCTCACACTTGGGACGAAGTCGGGCGAGAGAAAAACGGCCGCACGAAAAATCCGCCGCATCCAAAAGGGAAATGGTGGAGATGGTACTTCGAATATCACAAACCCACGTGTCAAACAGTCCGGATCAGTGCTGATCAAGATCCGTTGACCGGCGGATGGTTTAATCCACACCACTCGTCGGGCGAGGCATAGGCGATATGTCGCGACAATCCAAAGATGCCGGTGCGAGTCCCAAGACCGAGCTGAGGGACCGCATCGAGAGTTTTTACGAGCACTTCAATCGCCAGGAATGGAAAGTTTGTTTCGAGACAATCGATCCGCTGCTCAGAGAGAGCCAGCGGATTCGGCTCGACAATTATTCCGAGGCTCTCTCGTCTTTCTTTGAGAAATACGGCCCGATCGCGATTCAATCGCTCAAGCTCAGCCTTCATCTCGACGTGAAGCTGAACAAAGCCGACGCTCGAGAATTCGCCAACGGAGTTCTTGCGTGGCATGATCGGCAGGGCCAGTCTCACGTCTTCAAAGAGCGCTGGGTCAGGGCCAACGATGACAACTGGTATACCCGGATGATCGGTCTTGTATGACCAAAACGCTTCACGGCAAAATTTCGGGCAGGACGATTGAACTGGACGAAAAGCCCGGCGTGGCCGATGGCTAGCGGGTCGAGGTCCACATGAAAGTTGTCGAGCCGGCCCAAAAGTGGGGTGAAGGCATCCGTCGCTCTGCCGGAGGTTGGGCCAACCATCCGGAGCTGGACACCGTCATGGAGACGATCCGCGAGGAGCGGAAACTGGAACGCCGGCCTCGAGCGTCGGACGAATGAGCCATCTCTTGGACACCAGTAATGACCGACATTGACCTGTCACGCGAAGACCTTGAGAGCCCAGAAGGCCGACGATCGGCTCTCGCCAAAATCCCGCCGAAGAGGGAGATCGTCGAAACGCTCCACGCACAATTGCGGGAGATCTTTCGACGTGAAATGGAATTCCGAGAGGCTCTCAGGAATGGCTCCGTGTCCGACGATGGGGACTATTTCGAGTCGCTTTATCACTGCGGTTTGTTGCTCTACCTGGTCGGTGACCCGGCGGATGTGCCTTTGATGTGGGAGGCCAAACACATCGACATGGATACGGGCTGCGGCTTTGATGCGGAGTTTTTGGTCGGCGCCGGCGTAGAGACGACCATTGCTTACCTTCGGGAGAACGGCCACAAGGAAATCGCCGACTACCTTGTCGAGGAAGAACTGGATGACCTGAAGGAGTGGGAGCAATTCCGGATCGGTTACTTCTATCCCGGTTAGCTGGACGGTCCTGGCCTGGGGCCAAAAGGCCGGCGTGTGGCAAGTGCAACCGCCGCCCGAAATCATGGCCGCGATGGTCGCCGTCCGCGTCCATCTCGACGACTGCCACGCCGACAACGGGCCGTTACGCGTTCTCCCCGGCTCCCACCGCCACGGCTGGCTCGACAACGAAATCGACCGCTGGAAACGCGAAGTCGAACCGGTCACCTGTCTGACCGAAACCGGCGGCGCCGTCGCGATGTGCCCGCTGATCCTGCATGCGTCCTCAAAAGCCGAGTCGCCAAGCAACCGCCGCGTGATCCACATCGAATTCGCCAGCCAAGAACTCCCCGGCGGCCTCGAGTGGCACCGCCGCATCAAGTGAGGCCAACGGGGATAGGGTTGTGCGTCAAGAAATCGGAGCCGATCTACTGAACCCCTGTGGGTCAAATCGAAAACATCCGGATATCTGGCTGATCTTCCAGTCGCGATGAATTGGAATCGCTGATTCCAGAAAAAGCGTCACTCGCAAGTTACGTTGAGCGTCAACGGGTTCGAGGATGAGCGTTTCGGTCGGGGTTCGCGTCCATCTGCCAGGAAACAGGACTTGTTCGCCAAGCCGAAATATCGACACAAATCCGTTTCCTCGGTCGACCTTCGCTGTGCTTCTAACAGACGACATAAAATTGTCTTGCTCGGATACTGACGATGTAAGGACCATCTCGAGACCCCACGTGCTGCAAATCGGCCCGCCCGCAACGCGAACCGAGGGGGTCAGAATGACGCCGTTAAACTTCGTTTTTCGAAATGTGGATTCATCGAGGTCCAACCCGGTCCATGGGTGCAACTCAAAGTCACCAATCTCACCGAAAGGCGCTGTCCCACGACTCGAAATATCAAGCAGCGTTTGCAGACGCATCGGGGCCGAATGCTCGCCAACTCGCAGGTAAGCAGTTTCCACTTTTCCAAGCCGAGACCAGTGCGGCCGACGATCGCTGAGCGGTACTTCAATCGCCAGTACGCCGCGGCCGGTGCCGAGCTTATTAGTCATCGGGATAAACCGAACCTTGCAAGTTTCGATAGGCGGATGGTGGAAGCCGGGGATCTGTTGCTCAACCCACGATTGTATCGGCTGGCGTCCATTCATCGCCTCCACACCAGCGTCGATGCCACCGCCGTCTTTGGCGTCTAGTGCACCGTAGACAATCATGCCATCGCCCGCGTTAGCGAACGCGCATATTTCCTTGGCCATCTTTTCGCGATCGAACAGCGCTGCCGATGCCTTCCGCTCAAAGACTTCCGTTTCGGGAGCCTTCTTAATGTCCTCAATTTCGGCGAGAACGTAGCCCTCGTCCCATTCGTCGATCGGCCGCATCTGAACGCCTCCGTGCTGCCATTGTACCGTCCAATCGTTGATATCGCGGCCCTGGCCGCGCGGGTCGTCAACTGGTCACGGACGATAAGTCATTGACATTAAAAGCAAGTCGACTTCCTGGACCTGTTAAAGCGATGGCTGATTCCCCGCATTGATTGTCTCTCTCACTCCACGTGGTTACTGTGGTGCACGACACGTCCCGGAAACGCGCGTTTTGTTGCGAGCCTAACCATGACAAATGGCCACCAGGTACCGGCAGGGGCGGCTCCAGTCCCCCAAGGCGTTCTGCCCGCAGCGCCACCCGCGGCGACAGACCTCAATTTCAGTGAAAGCAGCACATTCGTTCTGTGGAGCAAGTATGAAGACGTGGCCATGCACTTCAACGACTTGATTATGAAGCTGCGCACGCAAGCACTGGCAGGCCTTGCGGGAGTTGTCACAGTCTCTGGTTTGGCCGTCAGCTTTACCGGAAAGTCGGTCACCGCGACGGAATGGGAGGTCCTTTTCGGGACAAGCGCCTTCCTGTCGCTCGCGTGGCTCGCGCTCTTCATTCTGGATCTGGGCTACTACAACAGGTTGTTGAGCGGCGCGGTAAAAGCGATCCACGCACACGAAGACCTCACGCAAAACGCCCCCCCGATCGAGAAGATTATTTTAAGCAGGCGGATCAGCGACTCTGCCAAGTACCACACATGGTTCATCTGCGGCTTCTACTTGTTGGTCTTTGTCGGTCTGTGTGCGGGAGACGCAGTGACGTTCCAAAAATGGTCCGCGATGACCACGCCGTCGAGTTCATCGAGCAGGTTCGAGTTCAAGTTCGACCGCGCCGCGACCGAAGGCGTCGACGTCAAAATCGTTCCCGCCCCAAGCGCGGTCGGCGGAACGCAGCAAACGCCAACGAATTCCGCGACTCCAGCGCCAAAGGCCACAGCCGTGCCAACTTCGACGAAGGTCCCGGCGACTCCCTAAGAAAGTGACACGCGAAATGCCCCGCTCGGGATTCATCCGCATCTATCTCGCGGGTCCGTTGTTCACCCAGGCTGAATGGCAGTGGAACCAGCGATTGAAGGTGGAACTGGAGCTTCGCGGCATTTCCGTGCAGCTTCCGCAGGAGCGGGCGGAACCGATGCTGGCCGAACCGCAGACTTTCAATGCCAGTGTACTGTTCAAGGAAAACGTGAATGACATCGTGGAGGCTATGGCCGTTGTTGCAATTTTCGATGGCGCGGATGCTGACTCTGGTACCGCCTGGGAATGCGGCTTCGCCTATAAACTCGGGCGGCCCATTATCGGCGTACGGACGGACATCCGTGCAGCAGGCGACGACCCGAAAGCCGCCATGAACCTAATGCTCTCACTCTGTTGCAGTAAGATAGTCATGATTCCGGGCAAAGAGAGGGCCAGCGTTGAGCGAGTCGCGGACGCAATTGCCGAAGCGTTACAAGGATGCCTTGGACAATCGAATCCCCGGACATTGCGCGGCGGAAGCACCCGCAAGAATAAGACTGGTGTCAAAGGTCGGCTCGATGGGCGAACGGGACCTCGCGGCAGACGAACAAGCTAATCGAACGCGATCATTGATAAACTACAATCACTAGGCACGCTACGCTACACGACCCCAAAACCACCTTCACAACGGCAGATCGGAACAATGCAATCTTCGCCAAGGGTCGTACCATACCGCCGCCCGCCTAGATGGTGGCGCATGTTCCGTCGTCAACCGCGTTACAAGGCAATGCTAATATTCGCGGTCGTCATCCTGATCTATGCGGTGTGCATTGCAATCGCACGCTTCAACGGGACAGAGCTCAAAGACTCAACGGGCTGGATTGTTGCAACGGCCGTCATCGCTGCCGTCGCAGCGCTCTACAAGGAGGGGATCTCACGATGGCTTTGGGGGCCGGATTTGGAAGTGTTTTACCTACACGAATCGCCCTACGTGGACGACCCACCATTTTTAGACTCGGAACAGAAGTATCTAGGAGACTCGTACTTCTTTCGATTCAGGGTTCGTAACGTGGGCACGGCAACTGCGGAAAAAGTCCACGTTCTCGCCCTCAATCTTTGGAAAGGTGGTGCCGTCAAACGCCGTTATACGATGAACCTAAACTGGTCGAATGCCGGGGCAAGAATTGTCGATATTTCGCAGGGAACCGAACGTCTGTGCGATATCGGATTTATTGTAGACCCTGAAAAACGCAAGGACATGGGCTACGCGTACAATCTGCCGACCGTCGGTCCTGAAAAAACGCTGCTCACGCTTGAGACAGAAGTAAAGGGAACGCATCGACACCATCTGCTGAAGCCGGGAGCCTACCAGTTATTCTTGGTAATTGGTGCTGCGAATCATGACCCGATACACGTCAAAGTGGACATCGACTTGAAGGGTGACTGGTTCAAGAAGAGCATTAAAGAGATGTGCGAGAGGGGAGTGGTCATCGCGGTAAACGAGATTGAACCGCCCGTCGAGACGGATGACGCCTGACCGAGGGAGGACATCCGGGCAGGGGGCAGAGGGATGGGGGTCGAGCGAAGAGAAGTTCTCAACGAGAGCCGAGAGCCGAGGAGCAATTAACGCGCAATCGGCAGTTTCCACGCGCAGTCGAGAAGCCGCAGTCCGGCCGAAAGAGGGTCGCCCAGCGTTCAACGTTGGGTCCGCGCAATCCGAATTCATTCTTCATGCCGGCTCATGAACTGGAATGTGTAGTTGCTCGAGTAGATGGGATCGTTTGGAGATCGCGGCTCTGATTTTACGTCGGCGATGTGCTTGGCGAGACTTGTCTTGAGGTCGGCGGAGACGGCCGTCCCCTCCAGACCGAAGGATTCGAGCTTCGGTACATCGAGCAGGTGTGCGGCGCCCTCGTCGGTTACCTTGCAACCGGCGAGATTGAGCCGTCGTAATTGCGGCAGCTTCGCGAGAGCGGCGACCGCGCGGTCGGTTACCCGCGTGTGATCGAGCGTGAGGTACGTCAATTCGGCGATGCCGGCCAGCTCCTGGGCTGCCTCATCCGTGAATTGACAATGCGCTAAACCGAGGGATCTCAGCTGGGGTAGTGAGCGCAGTGCGCGTACGCCCTGGTTTGTGACGCTTGTGGCGGACAAATCGAGATGTTGCAAGTTCCCAAGCCCTGACAAAGACCAGAGGCCCGCATCCGTCACTTGCGTGTGGCTGAGATCGAGCCATTTCAAGCTCTGCAGGTTCGCGAAATGTGCGATGGCCGCGTCGTCGATCGAGGTCTTGTTCAGATCGAGATACTCGAGCTCGTCCTGCTGCTCGAGTTGCTCGAGCGCTTCGGCCGACAATTTGCAGCCCCCAAGCCTGAGGTTGTTTAAACCTTTGAACCGGGAGATGACCGAAGAGGTCCAGGCTCCGGACCAGCGGCGGTCCGGGACGATTTGGATTCCCTGGACCGTTTTTTCGTCGGATTGGAACCTTGCAACTCCGAGATTCCATAAGAGATCGCTTGCCGCGCGGTAGAGACGGATTGCCTGAGTATCTTGGGGCGCTCGTCGCTTGACGGAGGCAAAGCCGTACTCACTGGTGTCGAGAAGCGTGAACAGAGGAAGGGCGGTCTGTAAAGCGGCCATCCCATGCGGCGTAAGCTTACAGCCGTGGATGCCAAGCGAGTTTAGGCTTGGTTGAGGATTGTCGGTGAGAGCTTTTGCCAGCTCGTCGGTCGCCGGAGCGCGATCGAGGATCAGATTTTTCAAGGAATGGCAACGGCGGAGAAAGCGCAAGCCGCGGCCGGTGACGGCGGTCCCGGCGAGATTCAAATTCGTGAGGTTCTGCAAGTTGCCGAGCGAGAGGAGATCCTCGTCGGTAATTTTCATGTCGTGCAGATCCAGGGTCCGCAGTTGCTTGAGGTTCGCCAGGAATTGAAGCCGTGTCGGGGGGAGCGCGTACCCGGCGATTTCCAGAAGCGTCAGATCTTTGAGTTCGGCGATTCTTGCAAGATGCTCGCCCGACAACGTGCGCGTTGCGAAAGCGGCACGCTCGTCGTCGGTGAGGTCGCTGAAACTCGTCCTGTGACATGGTCGACGGATGGCGGAGCCAAAGATGATGGAGCTCTGGGCACGCCCCCACGATAAAATCCAGGTCCTCGTCGCCCAACGGGACCCCGTACAGGCTCAATCCATAAATCGGCATCAGCGCGGCCACCGCGCCCACTTGCGGCAGTCCTGTCGGCACAACACGAAGGGAAATGATCGTGTGCTTCCACTCCAGACGAGGCCACGCCAATTGCACGGCACCGGGACCGATCCATTCGACGATCTGACACCTGCCATCGACTTGATGGATCTCGAGCGCCCTGCGCCGCCCATGGATTCGTTGGTCGTCGGCAAGTAACAGAGGCGATTTGCCTGCGGTGAGAAGCAGGATCAGCAAGAGCGTCGCGACGGCGGTTTGCAGGGCGCGGCCACGAGTGAATGAATCCTTCACGCCACACATGGACAGTTCCCCCGTAGAGTCCTGGCCGACGGGCCAATCGCCCTCCTGATGCCATTCGTGCCCGTCGAACTCGGGGCGAAGTATCCAATCGGCCTGCCAAAATGACAATGGCATTTACTTAGCCGTCCGCCGAGCCCGACCGTGCGTGGTAGCCCACACGTTCGGGACTCCATAGACGCCTTGTTCGCCAGTTGGCGACAGATGTACTGACCGCTGCCGACATATTCAGTCGTTTGACCGTGTGGCAAGACGGGGTCGCCAGCAGTTGCCGCGACGATCGGTCAAACTGCGGGATGCATCGCGCCGGATGGAATGACGTCTGCGGGCGTCGCGTAGGTCGCGAGGATCCGGTCCTGACCGGAGATTCCCAGCAGGTTGTGGTGGTCGCCGCAGATCGCCAGTTGTCGGCCGGCGTCGCGGAGCGCGCAATTGCCTGATCGACTGGTTAGACTCGCTGGGCGGGGTTGTGATTTGTCGAACGTGTGGATCCTGTGTCGGAACGCGACGCGATTGAGCCAATGAAACCTGCGCGAACCATCGGTGCGTCGACTCCGCTTGGCTCGCCCAAGGCGACAAGTCCGCCACTCGAAGTGGGAAGCCGGCGCTCATTCGGGTTCTTCGTCCTGTTTGCACTCACCGTCTTCTTGAGCGCCTTTCTGCTGTTTCAGGTCCAGCCGTTGATCGGCAAGTTCATTCTTCCGTGGTTCGGGGGCACGCCCGCTGTCTGGACCACGTGCATGCTGTTTTTTCAAGTCGTGCTCTTTGCAGGATATTTATACGCCCATTTGTCGATCCGCTGGCTTGGCCCGCGGAGGCAGCCCGTCGTCCACGCTGTCCTGCTTCTGGCGGTTTGTTGTGCGCTTCCGATCATCCCCAGCGCCGCGTGGAAGCCCGCGGGTACCGAAGAGCCGATTTTCCGAATCCTGGCCTTGTTGGCCGTGACGGTTGGACTTCCCTATTTCATGCTGTCGGCGACCGGGCCGCTGTTGCAGAGTTGGTACAGCCAAATTCATCAGGGCCGGTCCCCCTATCGGCTGTACGCGCTCTCGAATGCCGGCTCGTTGCTGGCTTTGATCACCTTTCCGGTCGCTTTCGAACCGATCTTTCCCAGTCGCCACTTGGCGTCTCTCTGGTCGTGGAGTTTCGCGGCTTTCGCCGTGCTGTGTGGGCTCTGCGCTTGGCTGGTCGCGCGCGACACCGGCGCGCCGATTGCTGAAACGAAACGCGGATCTCGCAAGAAAACGCAGGTTTCGTCGGTCTCGTCGGGGACGGGGCTGCTGTGGTTCGCCCTGGCCATGTGCCCTTCGATTCTGCTCTTGGCGACCACGAACCGGCTCTGTCTCGATGTGGCCAGCGTCCCGTTCCTGTGGGTTTTGCCGCTGACGCTTTATCTGCTTTCGTTCATTCTGTGTTTTGACAGCGAGCGATGGTATTCGCGTCGATTCGTCATGCCCGTTACCGCGGTAGCGCTGGCAGGCACTTATCCCCTGTTGCGGTTCGGCGCGTCTCTTCCGCTGAGCGTGCAAATCGGCGCGTATTTGGTGGTCTTCTTCCTGTGCGCCATGGTTTGCCACGGCGAGCTTGCGCGGCGGAAACCCGACGTGCAACATCTCACCGCGTTTTATCTGGCAATTGCGGGAGGCGGAGCGGCGGGCGGTATCGTTGTCGCCATCGCGGCGCCGCTGGTTTTCTCAGATTACTACGAGTTGCACCTGGGACTTTTCGGGTGCGCCGTCTTGATGCTGGTCGTGCTTTACACGGACGGTCAGAGCCGTCTCTTTCGGGGCCGACCGAGCCGCATTTGGCTGGCCATGCTGGTGGGAGTGGCCGTGTTCGGAGCGATGCTGCTCGACCATGTGCAAGATTCAGAATCTCAAGTTCGCAGCATCAGTCGTAACTTTTACGGAGTGCTCAGCGTTTTCGATTCCCAGGCGCCGTACAATAAGTCGCTCCAGCCGATCGAAATGCTCAGCAACGGCACGACGTTACATGGCGCGGAGTACGTCGATCAACGACTCTGGCTTGTGCCGACCACGTATTACGATCTGAATTCGGGGGTGGGGCTGGTCATGTGCCAAACTGCGCGCCCCAAATCGTGGAAAGTCGGCGTCGTGGGGCTGGGAGTCGGCACGCTCGCCACGTATGCCACTCCTGGCGACGAATTTCGTTTCTACGAGATCAACGCCAGCGACGAGGAAGTCGCCCGCAAGTATTTTCACTTTTTGGGTGAATGTCAGGGCAAAGTTGAAGTCGTGCTTGGCGACGCGCGGCTCAGGTTGGAACGCGAACCGGCTCAGAATTTCGATGTGCTCGTGCTCGACGCCTTTTCGAGCGACGCGGTTCCGGTGCATCTGTTGACGAAAGAAGCTTTCGCAATTTATTTGCGTCACCTGAAACCCAACGGAATCATCGCGGTGAACATTTCCAACCATTATCTTTCGCTGGGCCGTGTGGTTGAGGCAATTGCCGAGGCCCATCAACTAACCACTGCCACCGTGAATTCGGGACTTTCGAACGTGGGCGGAGTTTCCAGTGAGTGGATTCTCGTCGCTCGAAACCCCAAGGTGATTCAGGATCTTGGCTTGCCCACGACCGGCGACCGAACACAGCGAGGTCGCGTCCTTTGGACCGACGACCACGCTTCGCTTTTCAGTGTTTGGGGCCATTAATTGTCCGTCGAACGGAAAGACAACCCGAGGCTAAAGGCGAAGAACTTGCCTTTCGCCTGACGAATCGATTGAACTGGATCATCTCACGGCCTTGTTGTCTGACAAGTCAGGAGCAACCCGATGAAACAATCGATTGGCAACTTTCTGTTACGCCGCTTGAAGGAAGCAGGCATCAAGCACATCTTCGGCGTTCCCGGTGACTACAACCTGGAGCTGATGCAGCAACTCGAAGAGCTGGGTGATCCGGCCTGGATTGGAAATTGCAACGAGCTCAACGCGTCCTACGCGACCGATGCCTATGCCCGAATCAACGGCATCGGCGCCCTGATTGTGACGCACGGCGTCGGCGCTTTAAGCGCGATCAACGGCATCGCCGGCGCCTATGCCGAACATGTTCCCGTCGTCTGCATTTCCGGTTCGCTTCCGCTGCGATCCGTGCAACGTGGTGATCTGATGCACCACACGCTCGCCGATCGGGAAAAAGGGAACTTCTGTCGCATGTTCGCCGAAGTGACGGTGGCCCAGGCGCAACTCACTCCGGAGAATGCGGCGGCCGAGATCGATCGGCTCCTTCTGACGGCGTGGCGGCGAAGACTTCCCGTCTACCTGGAACTCCCCTCCGACATCTCTTATCTCGAGGTCGAGGTCCCCGAGCGGCCTCTCAAGCTCGAAATGATTGCGAGCGACCGGGACAACCTGAAAGCCTGCACCGAGACGATTGGGGAGAGACTGAAGGCCGCCAGGTCGCCCGCGTTTCTGCTGGATCTGGACGCGATCCGCTTCGGCGTCTCCGGACAGATCATGCAACTTGCCGAACGATTTCAGATGCGGGTCGCGACGGTGAACTGTGCGAAAGGGGCGGTCCCCGAGGCCTCTCCTCTGTTCGTGGGAACATACGTCGGCATGGGAAGCTCGGCCGCAACGCGCGAGGCAATTGAAGGAAGTGATTGTCTGCTGACGGTTGGATACAGGCGCGTCGAGTCGACGACCGGTTTTTTCACCGATAAACTGCCGGCTTCTGCCATCCAACTGAATTCCCACTGCGTCGATACGGCGGAGAGGAATTATCAGGGGGTTTATCTTGCCGAGCTGTTGCAGTCCCTCGTTGACTCGTCTTCGGGCGTCGTCGCGAAGAAACAGCCCGCTCGTCCGCCGCAGCAGGCATCCTTCGTTCCCTCGGACGAGCCGCTCACGCAAGACGCCTATTGGAAGGCGGTGCAGAGTTTTCTGCGTCCGGGAGATGTGATCGTTGTCGAAGACGGAACATCGAGCGCGGGTTTTGGCCGGCTGACTCTGCCCGACGACTCCACCTATATCACGGGGGCATTCGTCTGGTGTTCGATCGGGTATGCAACCGGCGCTCTGCTCGGAGCCATTCTCGCTTCCCCTGGAAGGCGGCACATCTTGCTGACCGGCGAGGGATCTCTGCAGATGACGGCCCAAGAAATCTCGACCGTGCTGCGGCACGACCTCAAGCCGTGGATCTTCGTGAACCAGAACCAGGGATACACCGTCGAGAGATGCGTCCTGGGTAAGGACGCCAAGTACAACGAGATCGCGACCTGGCGGTATTCGGAATTGCCAAGAGTCTTCAGTCGCGACAAGCAGGCGGAAACCTACGTTGTCACGACCAGCAACGAATTGCAAAACGTACTGGACTCTCCGCATTCGGCCATGGTCTTTGTGGAATGCGTCATGGACAAATACGATGCGCCGATCGATTTGATCCTCGGTGGTCACGCAATCGCCGACACCGACTACGGAGCACGCGGCCCGCAAACAGCAGCGAATGCGCAAATCACGCTTTCCAAAGGGCCGAAGGGGTGATCCATCGTCAATGCCCGCCTCAAATTTCTCTCGCCGGGTGCCACTTAGTGGCACCCGATTACAACCCTGTGCCGAGGACGAATAATTTACCTTTTGACCCCGCCGCATACGCCCAACAATTCCGCGAGCGGGGCTTTGGCGTCTTTCGGCGGTTGCTGGACGAAGCCGAAATCGATCGGCTCAGGCGGGCGATCGAAGCGGTTCCCGATTGCGACGCCGTCCGCCGCAAGCGCAACGTGTATGGCGTTCGCAACCTGCTCGATCTGTCGCCCGACGTCTGCCGGCTCGCGCGCTTGCCGGAGATTCGCGCGCTCGTGACGCCGATCCTGGGCGAAGAGGCGTTTGCGGCCCGTGCGATTTTCTTCGACAAAGTTCCGGGGGCCAATTGGGCCCTCGGCTGGCATCAAGACCGCGTGATTGCCGTCGCCGCAAAAGGCGAAGCGCGTGGCTTTCTGGCCTGGGGCCAAAAGGCCGGTGTCTGGCAAGTGCAGCCGCCGCCCGAAATCATGGCCGCGATGGTCGCCGTCCGCGTGCATCTCGACGACTGCCACGCCGACAACGGCCCCCTGCGCGTGCTCCCCGGCTCCCACCGCCACGGCTGGCTGGACAACGAAATCGACCGCTGGAAACGCGAAGTCGAATCTGTCACCTGCCTGACCGACGCCGGCGGCGTTCTCGCAATGTGTCCGCTGATCCTCCACGCCTCCTCCAAAGCCGAGTCGCCAAACCACCGCCGCGTGATTCACATCGAATTCGCCAGCCAGGAACTGTCTGGCGGCTTGCAGTGGCACCGCCGCGTTAAGTGACAGCGGGTGGCGTTGGCAAGAAGCTGGGGTCGTGCTCGGGTGGCTGACGTGGGGCGGGCTGCCAGCCTGCCCGTGAGTTCTTGATCCGATGAATCAACGGGCAGGCTAGCAGCCCGCCCCACGACCTTGGCTCACTTTCCGATACGCCACTGCCGTCGCGCTTCATCAGCCATTTCGTGCAGTCGAGAACCTTTAGTGTCCGGTCGCCCGATAGGCATTCAAGGCGTCCGCCAGAGCCTTTTCCAGCTTGGCGCTGTTGCCGCCGCGGTAATAAACGCGTTTCTCAAACGTCGGGCCGGCGGAGAAGGCGCCTGATCCCAGGTCGGCGTCGACATAGTACAAGCCGATATAGAAGGATTCGCCGCCTTTGAGCGTGAGATTGAGATCTCCCGGGCTCACCCATTTCGCGGGGTGCTCGTCCTTGTGGGCCGGCTGCATCGCCGAATAGATCGCCTGCCAATGGGACCGAGGAACGTCGAAGACGACCGAACCGCGCGGCGGGCCGTCGGGAATGGTCGCCTGCATGCGTTCGATCTCGGACAGATTCGGCAGCGGCGGCTCCGGCAGATTCAGGTACCAACCAAGACCGACCGCGACGACCGCGCAGGCGACGACGGTCAGAACGAACATGGCGGTGCGGATTCGATTGCCTCTCGGCGCTGGCCCTTTGTCGTCTTCGCTGGATGACATGCTGTCCGCTCTCTCGAGCCCGGTCGGCACGGTAAAATCTTACCATATCCATTTGACCCAAAACTCGCCCGGCCCTGCCTTTTGGTGATTCCCGCGGCCTGCGCCGCGTTTTCGGAGTTCTCGACGCCTTCTCGCCGAAATCGGACGGTTTCCGCGCGTCTAAGCCAGGGTGAATAGAATTGCTCACGCACTTGTCAAATAACTTGGAAATTCCTTCCCACTTTCAGGAGTTCAAAATGCGCGACTTTTGGTGCAACCCGATTCGGGTGGCTGTGCTGGGTTGCTTGCTGGGCGTTTTGTCGACGCATGTTCCCGCGGGTCTTGCCAGCGAGCGGGTCATCACGCCCGATCTTTCCCGCATCAACGACGGCACGAGTTGGCGGCTGATTAACGCGAACTCCGAACTGTCCACGCAAGAGGGCAAAATCGTCGTCCGCCTGAACGCGAAAGGCAAGCCAAACACTCCCAGCAACGCGGGCCTGGCCCTGGTCGAGGGCGTGGAGTTCGCCCAAGGGACACTGGAGATTGATCTGAAAGGCCGCGGCCCGGTCGAGCGGTGTTTCTTGGGTGTCGCGTTCAACGTCGCGGACGGGAAGAATTTTGAGGCCGTTTACTTCCGCCCCTTCAACTTTCGGGCCGGGGATTATTCCACACCGACTCATGCGGTCCAATACATTGCGTGGCCCGACCACACCTGGGAAAAGCTCCGCAAAGACACGCCGGGCCAGTATGAGTCAACTGTCAAACCCGTCCCCGATCCCAGCGGCTGGTTTCACGCGCGGATCGAGGTGACGAAACAAAAAGTGAGAGTGTGGGTCGACGACGCGAAAGAGCCCAGCCTGGTGGTCGGTCGCCTGTCCGGCCCCACACGGCGCAGCAAGGTCGGCTTATGGGTCGACAGCCGCGTAGTCTCGTTTCGCAATTTCAAGATTATGCCGGACTGAAAAGGGGGACGCAGCTAGCCGCGTCCCCCTTTGGTCCTTGGGATCAATCGTTGCGAAGACTCTTGTTTCAGGCGGGGAGTTGGCGCGTTTGGGAAACGCGGGGTTTACTCGGCGACCTTCACCGTCAGCGTGACGTTGTTCGGACCCGGGCCCTTGTTCTTCACGAGCAGCCGATACGTCCCCTCCGACTTCGGCGTGAACTTCACCTCGCACTTCGGGCCGGGGCTCGTATCTTTGCCGACCTCATTCTTGTCCGCATCATGGATGAACAGATGCACGTCGGTCTCCTTGTCACCGTTGGTCGTGACGGTCACCTCCTTGTCGGCCGCGAACGTGCGGAGGAGGAGGACGTCGCCCTTCTCGTGCATCTCGAACACGGCGCCATTGAACGCCGACACCTTGCCCGCGTCAGCCGGCTCGTCGTCGGCGACCTTCACCGCCAGCGTAACGTTGTTCGGTCCCGGACCCTTATTCGTGACGAGCAGCTTGTACGTCCCCTCCGACTTCGGCGTGAACTTCACCTCGCACTTCGGGCCGGGGCTCGTGTCCTTGCCGACCTCATTTTTGTCTCCGTCGTGAATGAACAAATTCACGTCCGTTTCCTTGTCCCCGTTGGTCGTGACGGTGACCTCCTTGCCGGCCACGCAGGACAGGAGGACGGCGACCCGCCCCTTTGGTTTCAGCTCAAACACCGCGCTCTTGAACGCTGACCCCTTGCCCGCGTCGGCGGGCTTGTCGTCGAGCGCGGCCGCGGCGCTCGAGGCCACCATTGCGCACGCGATTGACAGGGTGCAGGCCACCCAGTTCTTGACCTTCATCCGAATCTCCTTCGCTGATGACTTTGGCGGGAACGCTTCCAGGCAGAGTCGTTCGGCACGTCCGGAAGAACGTGCCCCCTCCTGTTAATGCGGGAGGAAGCTTCCCGACCCGAATGTCGCTACAACGCACGTCCCGTACCGCTGGTGCTGCTCGCAAATCGGCGTCGCGATCAAGTCCTGATCTTTGCCGACGACGGCGTCCGCCTCGAAACCGCTACGTCTAGAGGCTACACGGTCTAGAGCATTTGATCGGTTTCCCTGGGAGACGACTGGTTGAGGCGCGCGCTCTGTTCGGTCTTTTTCAGCGCGATTGCAAACGGCAACGTCGACATTGCAAGCCGCACGAATCGCGCGCGGCGTGACTGCCGGGCCGATTCCGCGCCCGACACTGTTCACATCCATTCAGCAGCGAGCATACGGATGGACAGTGTCGGGGCCGCTTTCACCTGAGCTGGTGGGTTGATTCCACGGATTACATCGGCGCCACCAAGTACACCGTTTGCCCACCGTACATATAGGGCTGGTAATACACGCCATCGCACAAATCGTAGGTCAGGCCATTCTCTAAGACTTGTTGGCAGCCGGGCGGCAGGTCGTTGTAATAGTAGTACTCCGAGCCGCCCAGCATCAGCGAGCGGTACCCGGGACGAAAGTGCCGGGCATAGTCGCCGCGGTAGAGATTGCGGCGGGCGCCAACCGGCACGTCGCGCGGACCCACGGGGTCACGGCCTGCACGGGCGCCATAGTGAATCGACCCTGTGCGAGCAATCGCGCGGTGGGCTTCGACATGTCGCGCTTCGACATGCCGTGCTTCGACACGACCGCCTTCGGCATGACCGCCGCCACGGCCGCCGCGCTGGGCGCTGACCGGGGCCGTCATCGACGTCAACGCGGCCAAACCCAACAGGAATGTGCCAGTCAACAGAAAGATTCGTCTCATGATCGCTGCTCCTTTAGTCCGACGTGAAAGCCTTCGCAAGCGACGGAACAACGTCCGTCGTCCTGTTGCGGACGCTCGTCACGTGCCGGTGGGGTTCTTTGCGGGTTTGGGCTCGGCATGGCGGTTCAGGAAGCTGACCTTTCGCACGCCGGCCGGGGCTTCGAACTCAAACATCGCGTCGTCCAGTTTGGGGTTTACTTCCCAGCGATGGATGAGGGCCGTGAATTGCGGCTGCTCGGCCTGGTCCTTGAACGTGATCACGAGCTTTCGCGGAAGCGGTTCGTCGCCCGCGTCGATCCAGATTTGCCAGTCAAGAGTCTTCTGCCGGAAGGCCAGGTGATGGCACTTGACCTTTCCCACGTAATGCAGGCCCAGATACTCGCCGCTCTGGACGTTTTCCAGGAACTGCTTGTAGGGGTCGGCAAAGAGGAAGTCGGCCAAGGACTGGTCGGTCTCGAATCGTTCGTGCAGGTCGTCGAGCATGCCATCGATGGTGCCGGGCACCTTTTCGACGGCATACGTCTTTTGAGCGAGGTCGTAGACGGTGGCCGTCTTGCCGTTGTAGTAAAACCGGGAGTTGGCCGTGTCCCCCTCGGTCTCGCCGAAGATTTTGTCGGGCCGGCTCACCGTCATGTGGCGCTGATTGCTGAGCTGGAGTTTCTGCCCGCTGTCTTGAGTCTCGTCGATGAATTCTTCGACCTGGAACGAGTACGTGTGAAGGCCCGCCAGATAGTTCGACATGGCCTTCAGGTACTGGTCCGCTTTGGGCTCGAGCTTGGGCGTCTCTTGTTGCGGGCTGTCGGCGAAGCCGACGGTCAAGAGCGCGCACGCGACGAACAGCCCGACTGTGGCGATTCGCATTCTCATGATCAAATACTCCGTCATCTGTGGGAAACAGCTTTCGCGACATCGGCAAACACGCCGACGCCGAGAGTCTGCCGGTGATTGGACGCTGCTGTTACCCCGCCGTTGGGTGCGTGGTCCGAGTTTCTGCTGCGAAGGCGGGTAGGAAACTCGCGCAGAAACGGCGGTATTCAGATCACAAAGAGATATAGGCGACCTCCAGCAGACCGTCGACCAGACCGCCGATGTAGTGCATTTGGCGTTCCAACAGGCACAAAAAGGCGCTGTGCCATGCTTGATTTTCAATTGGTCATGGGTTGGTCCCTCCGATGGCGACCGTCCAACACCACCAAAGAAAAAGCCGACGTGGCCGAACACCCTCGGGCGTTCGACCACGTCGGCTTACTCATTAACGGGATTCCCAGCACAGGCTGGGCCGCCCTTTATTTAGTCATCCGACTGTTCTGTCGGCCAGGACTGGTCCCGGCGCGGCAGGCAGCGGAACTCTATCCATTTGGGCTCAATAACGCAAACTCCGGATGCGAAGCGTTTCGTCATCTCTTGCCATCAAGGCTTTGCGTGCCGCCGGCCCACCATCTTCAACAACAACGTCGCCCGCAAGCCGCAGAAGATCACCTGGTACGAACCGGGCCATGAGCGTATTGCGCAGCGTTCGGGAGTCCCCAGAAGTTTTGCTCGCCGCGCTCCGAGAGACCCGGGACCGTGGCGACCAATCGAGCCGTCTTGACTGTCTGGAAAGATCGATGGACGGAATGCTAGTTTAGTGTTGCGAGCACTCAGGCGCCGCGTTGGGAGTCTCGTAATTCCCGACGGTTTTCGCCACGGGACCACAACTGGTTTGGATGCGCTCGAATTGCATGAAAGACGAAGCTCCGATTGTCAGACGGGCCCGACGCACGCATGCCGCGACCGCGGTCACCTTGGGAATGGCGGCGCTGACACTGCTCTTGTTGTCGGCGATGCCCGTGTACACGTTCAGTCGCACGCCGCCGGCGTTGCGGTTTTTCGATCCGCGGCGGTTGCCGACACGCGACGAAGGCTGGCTCGTGAGCATGATGGATTACGCGTTTTCGTCGTCCGAGAAAAACGACGTGGTCATATTCGGCGACAGCGCGTGTCGGGCGGCCGTTGATCCGGCTCGCTTTGAGAACTTGACTCGGCTGCACGCGTACAACCTGGGCATCGTCGGTGACCTGGGGCCGGACGTCAGGCTCGATTTGGCAGAAGCGTACCTTTCCAAACACCCGCTCCCGCGGCTCATCGTCCTGTGCTTTTCGCCGGTCGGAATGGAACGGGATGTTCCCGCCCAGTGGCGGACGGTTCGCGATCGTTGTCTCGATTGCTACGGGCTCGAGCCGTCCGGAGTGCCGGAAAGATTGGGCTATCTCGTCCGGCAAGGAACGCTGCTGACCTGGGACAAGATGAGCCCCTCCGCCCGCGGCAGCGAGCCCGATCTGCGTGACGCTCCGTTCGAAGCGGGGCCGCACGAGGCCAAAGAGACTTATCGGATGTATGACGGCGCGACGCGGTCGGCCCGCGGTTTCATGCCCCTGTGGGGAAACAGATATGCGACGAGTTTGGAACGCCGAAGCGATCTGGTGCTGGTCGATCCGGTCTGGCGTGCGGGACTGGAACAGTTCGCGGCGACATGCGAGAAGGCCGGCGTGCCGTTGCTGATCCGTTTCGTGCCGATTCCCGCCGACGGAAACAAGAATCTGCAGTTCGAACAAGTCGAGCAGTTGCTCAAGGACGTGCGAGCGGCCCGCCCGAAGGCGATCGTCGGAACAGATCCGAAGATTGTGAGATATCCCCGCCAACTCATGTGGGACGCAACGCACATCAATACCGACGGCGCCGCAAAATTCACGGCAAAGCTCGCAGACGCGGTGCAAGCGGCAATCGGTCCGGACGGCCACGCAAAAGAGAACTAACTTTGTCGCTCGGCGATCGTCCGACCTTTCGCTCGCTTCAAGCAAATTGAGAATTCGCGATGTCGCTGTGTTCCCTGACCTTCCTGTTTTTCTGCATGGCCGTCGTCGCGGCCGCGCACTTCGTTCGAGGCAGGCGGTTGCGACAACTGCTGCTGGCGGTCGCCAATGCCTCATTCCTGGTGACATTCGTGCCTGACCGGCGCAGTGCGGTCTATTTCGCGATCGTGCTGGCGGGAACTTACATCGCCCTCTTCTTGGTGCGGCTGTCGCGGCGCGGCGCGGTCCTCGCGGCGGCGATCCTCTTGACGGTTCTCGTTTTCCTGTACGTCAAGCGATTCACCTTCTTCGCGAACTGGGTTCCTGTCCCGTACGAGTGGGACCTCGATCAACATCCGGTTGAGCTCGTAGGCCTGTCCTACATGCTCTTCAAGCTGATTCACATGCTTGTGGACGAATGGCAGGGGCAGCTGGCTCCGTTCAACTTGTGGAGCTACTTGAATTACCAGCTTGCCTTCTTCACGCTCACCGCCGGTCCGATCCAGCGGTACAACGACTTTCAGAAGAGCTGGCAGGACATGAATGCCTTGCCGACCGATTTTCGGGAGTCGGCGCTCTTGTGGTGCCGCATTCTGGTGGGAGTGCTCAAGATTGGCGTTCTCGGGGCTTGGGCACAGTCGATTTATCTCGACGCCGCCAACCCGCAGAGACCTCGTGAGCTCTCAAGACTCCTGGTTCAGTTTTACATGTTTCCGGTCTATCTCTACATGAATTTCTCCGGCTACACCGACGTCATGATCGGGGCGGGCGGATTGTTGGGATTCAAGGTGCCGGAAAACTTCAATCATCCCTATCTGGCCCGGAATGTCCTGGAGTTTTGGGATCGGTGGCACATCAGCGTCAGTCACTGGATCCGAGATTATGTCTTCATGACGAGTTACAAAGCCGCTGCCAGCAATTTTCCACGCGTGGCGCGGTATGCGGGCTACGCGTTGTTGTTCGTGGCCCTGTTTCTGGCGGGCGTCTGGCACGGAACGACCGAGAACTTTGTGGTGTTTGGGTTGTTGAACGGCGTCGGAGCGGCCGTGGCACGAATGTATGGCGATGGTCTTCGCCGCCTGCTCGGGCACAAGAGGTTCCAGGCTTACCTGCAGAACCGTCTCATTCGGTGGATCGCCGTTCTGATCACTTTGCACTTCATGTGCCTGTCGCTGTTGTTTTTCTCCACCTACTACGACCAGGCGATGCTGGTCCTGACGACCGCCTGGAGCCAAGTGCTGGAGTTGCGCACCTCGGCTGCCAATCACGAGCGGTGGCCGCGCGCGCCCTGCTCCTCGTCGCTGCCGCCGTATTGCTGGCGGCCTTGTGGAAACGCGAAGAGATGAGTTCGCTCCTGGCCGGGATTTTCTCCGGAGTCGCGCGGCGGCCTGCGCTCGTTTGCACCGTGCTGTGTGCGATGACCGCCCTCGTCGTCACCATTTTGTTCTTCGATTGGACGTCACAGCAAAATCCCCCGCCGGTGCACTACATGGCATTTTGAAAGCGGAGGATGCCGCACTCACTCAAGGACTTTGCCCGTTGCCAACTCGCAGTTTTTCCACTTGCCGTTGATTTTTGTTTTATAGTCCCGCGGGACAATGCGAAGTTCGGCGTTCGGCTCCGGGACGGGTTCCGTCCGCATGTAGGAATTGATCGTGCCGGCGTCGTCGAGGATCACAATGAGCATGGGAGCGGTGGCCTTTGTCTTTCCGTTGGTGACGCCTTCGAAGGGGTACCAAAACCGCGAGCGTTTTGTCGTTCCGTCATCGCTGCGATAGGGGGCTCCCAGTTTGGCGACGAGATCGTCGACCGTCGCATCCTCGACATTCAGGCTTTGGACTTTGGCCCATTTCTCCTGCAGAGTCGGCAAGGCGGGCGGTTCCGAACAGCCCGCAATGAGAATCAATCCCAACAAGAAGCCGATTCTCATAGGTCCCCAGTGACGATCCGATCGTGGGCGAGCTGCCCGCTTGCTATTTCCTAGGTCGACAGACAGTCATCCCGCGGCAAGCTAGCCCTTTACGCCACGGTTTCGAACCCATCTCATCGCGAGAGAGCTGGCGGCAAAAGCGCACCGCAATGCGCCGGCCATCCCCATTCGGCAAGGCGGCCGCATCATAGCGACAATTCAGCCGCAACCGGAGTGCATCTCGTGGCGTAAATTTCCGCCTCGGACGACGAATCCCCGGCCGCGTTCAATCGATTCGAATCTTGTCAAAATTACATGACAGCAGCATGAGCGGAACGACCAAATTGCAAAATTGGCACATCTTTCCCCAATGGATTGCGCCGGTCCCTAACCCTTGGGGGCGCAACGATCTTAGGGCGTCGCGGATTTCAGCTGCTCTTAATGGAACGTCGTTTGGTCGCGCTAGAATTCTAGCGAATGCAGATGCCGCGACGAGACGGGCCTATGTCGGACTGTGTGCTCGAGCGGTTGTTCAACTGGTCCGCGGGTGCGGCCGGTTCCTAATAGATTTTGAGGAGACTGTCGTGGTTGGAAGAAATGTCGTTTGTCATGTCGCCGCCGCTGCGCTTGTGGTCGCGGCGATCACCGTCAGTGCCGCTGTGGCTCAAGAGCACCATCGTCACGGCCGGCACGGAAGCATGTCGCGAGGTGTGTCGACGCTGTCTTTGCTCGGAAACGAGGCCGTTCAGAAAGAACTGGCTCTCCGGCCGGAGCAGACCGAGAAGGTGACGGACCTGCTGGCCGGGGTCCGCGGAATGGAAGCAGCAGATGCAGGCGGCACGCGGGACTGCTCGCGGTGACGAGAATGCATCGGGCGAAGATCGTTCGCACCGTTCCGGCGAGATGCGGTCGAAGTTTGCCGAGATTTCCAAGAACGTGAACGAGAAATTCCGCGCGAAATTGGCGGAAGTTCTCGATGCGCCGCAGCAAGCGCGATTGCATGAAATCGTCATTCAGGTGGCCGGCACGCACGCCTTCGAGGATGCCGACGTCATCCGCGGACTCGGTTTGACCAAGGAGCAGCAGGATCAACTGGCTGCCGTGCGTCACGAGTTTGCCGAGAAATTCGGCGAGATGCGGAATGAAGGTCGTCAAAACGGCGGTCGCCAAGACGGGGCTCGTCAAAACGGCGAAGGCGGCCGGAACGGCGAAGGCTTCGCCAAGATGCACGAGTTGCGTCAGGAAGAGCTTGCCAAGTCGATCAGCGTGCTCACTCCCGAGCAGCAGGCCCGGTTTGCCACGATGAAAGGCAAACCCTTCGATCTGGCCCAACTCCGCCAGGCCCATCATCGGAACCACTCGCGCAGCAATCGCGAGACCTCGGCCTGAACCTTCGAACGAGGCGACGCCTCGCCGATTGCAAAAACCGGACGCGCGGATTGGCAGGCCTGACGGCCTTGCCCAATCCGTGCGTCCTTTTTTCTTGGTTCGCTTGTCGTTCCTTGCACCGAACGGTTTCCGCGTCGGCGTCAATGTCTTACGCTTCTCGAGGGTTGGTGGTGCGATATTCTAGGGACGATGGGGAGCGGCGCTTGAGGCGACTAAAGGACCGCGAATCGAGTTGGCGGGCATGGCTGCTCTGTTCGATTGTCAGCCTGGCAACAACGGCGGCGCAAGCAGAAGACACAAGCGAGCTCCCGCCGCGAACCTTGATCGCAACGCCGGCAGCGCGGCCCGTGCCTCGATGGCTGAAAAACAATCTGCGGATCGGACATCTGCCGGGTTATGACGAGCGGATGGTCAAGGAGTTCTTGAAGGCGGGTTACAACGTCGTCACGGTGAACTGTCTCGACAGATGGGATCGCGTCGGGCCGTCGGCCGGCATGTATCCGGCGGATGAGGTCAAGCGGGCCGACGAATATTTGCATCGGGTCGTCGACACGGTTCACGCCGGCGGCGCAAAAAGCATCCTTTATATCGGGCCAGTGCAGGCGCCGTTGTTCAGCAAGCGATTTCGTGAAGTGCATCCCGAATGGCTGCGCGTGAAACCCGACGGAACGCGCGATGCAAACTTCGGGAACATCCGCAGCGGGTACGCCGATTGGTTGTGCGCACAACTCGCCTACGTCGTTCGCGAGTACCATGCCGACGGCTTCTGGCTCGACGGCTACGCGCCGGGCCATTTGCACACCTACGACGATGCGACGCGGCGGCGGTTTCGCGCGGTCTCGGGCGGCAAGGAGCTTCCGACGAAGTTCGATCCCGTGCACGATCCGGTCGCCCGGCAGTATCTGGCCTGGCACGATCAGTATTTCGTCAATCTGGCCGACCGCATGCGAGGGGTGATTCGGGCCGAAAATCCCGACGCCGTGCTGTTCGCGAACTACTCGGCCAACCGCACCTGGTATTACCCGGAAATGTACATGGGCGAATATCCGGCCGCCTATTGCAAGGCAGTCGACGTGCCGTCGGTCGAGTTTTATTGGGACGTGCCGGGCGATGCGCTCTACCAGCAGTTCTGCTGCGCGTTCGTGCAGGGCGTGACGGACAACCGCGGGGGATCGGTGTGGATTCAGCCCTCCGAGCATGGTGTGTCGGGCATTTCCTCGCCGGTCGAGATTCAACTCCGCGGGCTGGAGGGAGCGCCGTGGGGCATTTATCCGGAGTTCGTGGAGTCGGCAGGCCGCGAAGAGTATTTCAAGCAGCATCTCGCCAACGTCAAGGCCCGCGAGGAGTGGTGGCAGGAGTCGGAGCCGGTGCCTTATATCGGCATCGTCGCTTCGGAACAGACGCGGACGCTCTTCGCGCAGGCGGCGCTGCCCGTTTATTTTTCGCACACCTTGGGGGCCTTTCGGGCGATTTTCGAAAAACACTGGCCCGTCCGCATTCTCACCGAGTACGACCTGGAAGATGCCGACCTGCACGGCGTGCGCGTGCTGGTGCTGCCGGATGTTGCGTGTCTTTCGGCGCGGGGGGCCGAAGTTGTGCGACGGTTCGTGCGAAAGGGAGGCGGCCTGGTCGCCAGTTTCGAGACGTCTCTCTATGACGAGAAATTCTCGCGACGGCCCGACTTCGCTCTGGCCGACGTGCTGCACGCCCATTACGAGGCGACGCATCCGGTCCAACTGCGCAGTGAGAATATTTTTCTCACAATCGACGCCGAGCATCCGATCGTGAACGACCCGCAAATTCACGCGAAACAGGCAACCGCGTGGCGCGGTGGACTTGGGCCGCCGCCCGAGAAGGGCGATCTGGCCCTGATTGCCAGCGCCGTCGAAGCGACAGCGGCCGAAGGGGGCCAAGTCCTGATGTCTTTTGGCCTCAACCAGGCGAACGGCCACAACTCGCGACATCCGGCACTGATTGCGTCGACTTTTGGCAAAGGGCGTGTGGCGTACATTCCGGCCGGCGTCGACAAGGCGATGTTCTTTTACCCCGATGCCTACATCCGGCAGTTGTTGGCGAACGCGTGCCGCTGGGCGGCCGGAGAGGTGGCTCCGCCGGTTGAAGTCGAGGGGCCGCTGCTGTTGTCCGCCACGTTTCGCCGGCAGCCCGCTAAGGGCCGCATCGTCGTGCACTTGCTGAACGACCACAGCTCCTACGGGCGGCATTCGATTTACCAGAAACTCGCGCCGCTGCCGAAGGAATTGCAGAAGTCGTGGGGATTTCCCAATCAGTCGGAACTGCGCGGTACCTGGCCGATTCGCGAGGAGGTGATTCCACTGTGCGATATCAAAGTCCGCTGCCGCCTGCCCGGGATACGACGTGCGACTTTGCAGCCTGAGAATGTTGAATTACCACTCAACAGAGCAAACGGCGCAGTCGAAGTCGTCGTGCCGAAGTTGAATATGCATTCGATGGTCATTTTCGAGTAACCAATCGTGCGATCGAAATATCGACTTCTGCCAGCTCTGCTGCTGACGTGTGTACTGGGCCCGTCCGCCGCGTTTGGGCAGGCTCTGATTTACGACAGGCCTGATAAACTCTGGCGCGATTTCAATCCGGAATCGCCCGATCTCGAGATCACTTCGTTAAAGAAGTGGGACGAAGACGGCATCGCTTTCGAGAAATTGCGTTTTACGTCGGAGCGCGAAGAGGGGGGCAAAGTGCGTGTCTTTGCCATTCGCGGCGGGCCGCAAAACGGGTCCGGCCTCCCGGGGATTCTGCACATCCACGGCGGCGGACAAACGGCGTCGCTCGACTGGGTGCGATTTTGGGCCAAGCGCGGCTACGTCTGCGTCACGTTTGACTATACCGGACCGTGGGCCGGGCGCAAGGAATACACCGACTGGGGACCGATCAAGCAGGGCAACTTGACCGACGCGCAAGGCGGATTAATCTTTCGGCCGACCGCTCGGGCCTCGGCGATGTTTCACTGGGCGATGGCCGCACGCCGTGCGTTGACGTTGTTGTCGTACCATCCCAAGGTCGACCGCGAGCGGCTCGGCATCTTCGGCGTCAGCGTCGGTGGCACGTTGTGCTGGCTGGTGGCGGCGACCGACGAACGGGTCAAGACGTCGGTGCCGATTTACGGTTGCGGTTACAACTACGACAAGAAGAAAACCGTCTGGGGTTTCCCCGAAGTCAATCCGGCCCTCGCGCTCTTTAACCGCGTGCTGGCCCCCGAAGCGTATGCCGCGTCGATTCGCGGGCCTGTGCTGTTTTTGGGAGCGACGAACGACTTTCACGGCTGGATGGACGACGCCTACATCATTCTCTCGCAGACCCACGTTCCGCATCGGCTGGCATTCACACCGCGGTATAACCACCACATCGATGCGGCCCAGGCGGCCAATCTGCCGGCGTGGATGGATTGGCAACTTAAAGACGGCGCTCCTTTCCCGACCGATCCGCGGCTCGAACTCAGAGTCCCCGCCGACGAGGACCCGGTTGCGACTGTGTTTCCCACCGATGCGCGGCACGTCGCCAAGGTTGAAGTCTTTTATTCGCTGGGCGACAAGCCCGCCCCCAATCGGTACTGGCGGCGAGCTGAGGTCAGTCACTCTTCCACCGTCTGGAAAGCGAAACTCCCGTTGCTCGAACCCACCGACAAATGCCAGGCCTTCGCCAACGTGTCATACCAGTCAGGCGTGTGTCTGAGCACGAACCTCGGCCGGCGCGTCTACACGGGAAGCCCGCAAAGCGCTCGCGCGCCTCGCTGAAATGGAGTCCGACGCCCAACGTGGACGGCGACGAAGCGGGCGCGCCGTTCGTGTTTGCCAGGGCGAACACCGACCCGAATGTCGCCACCTCTTATTTCGTCCGTTCGGCCGATAAAGCCGATCGCGATGCCGTCTGCGTCAACCCGGCCGTGTTTGGTAAGACGATCAACTTCGGGATTGCGACGCACTATCTCGGCGACCCCGGCTACGCGGGCGAGGACGGGATGTCATTCGCCTTTGAATATCAGGGGGACTTCATTGCGGACAAGTCGACCTCACCCGCCGACGGGAGGCAACGCGAGTCTGAGGCCGGGGGACTCACACTCGAGGTCATCGCCCACGATTGGACGCCGTTGGCTCAGCACTACATGGCGCATCTTGACACCGTGCATCTCGACACGGTGGCAGGCGGCGCCAATTGGCACCCGGTCGCGTTATCGGTCTCGCAATTCCGGTCGAAGGAAGGTAAACCTCTCCAGAGTTGGCGCGGTCTCGACAAGCTCGAAATCCGCGGAACGGCGACGAAAGAGAGCCCGCCGCGGTTCCGGCGCTTTCACTGGGCCGAGCGCTGAATCTGTCACGGAAGTCACCAAGCGAAGAGCACAGGACGTGCATCAAGTCGTTCAAGAAATCAACAGCGGGAAACTACGCGTTCGCGATATTCCCGCCCCGTTGGCGCAGCCCGGCGAAGTGCTGATCGCTAACGTCGCCTCGATCATCTCCGCCGGGACTGAGCGGATGGTGATCGATTTGGCTAAGAAATCGCTGCTCGGCAAGGCCCGCGAGCGGCCCGATCTGGTTCGGCGGGTCATCGAGAAGTGCCGCAACGAGGGCCTGCTCAACACCGTTCGACAGGTGCGCGAGCGACTCGATACGCCCATGTCGATGGGTTACAGCTCGGCCGGAGTGGTCCTGGCCTGTGGCCGTGGCGTCAAGAACTTCCAGACCGGCGACCGAGTTGCGTCGAACGGTCCGCATGCCGAGATTGTGACCGTCAGCAAACATCTCTGCGCGGATGCCGGACGATGTCGAATTCGAGCATGGAGCGTTCGCGGTTCTCGCCGCGATCGCCCTCAACGGGGTGCGGCTGTCGTCGGTGAAACTGGGCGAAACCGTGTTCGTGATCGGCTTGGGGTTGATCGGTCAGATCACAGTGGCGCTGGCGTCCGCATCGGGCTGTTGCGTGATTGGCACCGACCCGGATGCCGGCAAGTGTGAATTGGCCCTCAAGATGGGGGCCGAGATTGCGCGGCCCGGTTTGGGCGGCGCTGAAATCGAATCGCACACCGCCGGTCTCGGAGCCGACGCGGTGCTGATCACGGCGTCCACTCCCTCGAACGGACCGATCGACTTGGCCGACGGCCGCCGTGCGGAAAAAAGGGCGGGTCGTACTGGTCGGTGTCGTGGGCCTGGAACTCGATCGGCGGCCGTTCTACTTCAAGGAGGCTGAATTCGTCGTTTCGTGCTCGTACGGGCCCGGAAGGTACGACACCGAATACGAGGAGCGCGGGCACGATTACCCGGCGGCTTACGTGCGGTGGACCGAAGAGCGCAATCTGCAGGCGGTGCTGGAACTCATGGGCCGGGGCAAGCTCGACCTGCGGCCGCTCATTTCGCATCGTTTTCCCATCCACCATGCGGAGGCGGCGTACGAGCTGATCGAAAGCGGCCGCGAACCGTCTCTCGGTTTGGTGCTCGAATATCCGTTTCGCGAGGAAAAATCGTGGTCGCGCGCCATTTGCCTGGATGCGGCGAAGCACAATGAACGCCCCGCGGTCGGCGTCCTGGGAGCGGGCAATTTCGCCCGTCTCGTGCTGCTGCCGGCCCTTCGCGCTTGCGACCGCCTGCGACTGGCCACGTTATGCACGGCCGGCGGTCTCTCGGCCGTCACGAGCGGCCAAAAACTCGGATTCGAGAAGGCGACGACGGACGAGGGCGAAATCTTCGACGATCCGGAAATTGACGCGGTCGTTTCGATCACGCGTCACGACTTGCATGCCGGTCATGTGATTCGCGCGATCCAAGCGGGCAAAGCCATTTTCGTCGAAAAGCCGCTCTGCTTGACCGAAGACGAGTTGTTTGAAATCGAATCGGCGCTCGGCGATGTCGGCGAAACGGCTCCGCTGCTGATGGTTGGATTCAACCGCCGCTTCTCCGCCGCGGCGGCCGAGGTGCGGCGATTTTTCGCCGATGCGGACGCGCCGCTCACCGTCTCCATCCGGTTCAATGCGGGGCCGCTGCCGGCCGATCATTGGCTGCAGCACGACGAGGAAGGGGGCGGCCGCATTATCGGCGAGGCGTGCCACGCGATCGATCTGGCCAGTTTTCTCGCGGGCTCGCCTCCCTCGCGAGTCTTCGCCGAATCAGTCGGCGGATCGCCAGGCAACGCAGCCGACGATCAATGCTTCATCACGCTGCGACATGTCAACGGCTCGATTTCCAGCGTGGCCTATCTCGCGGGAGGCGATCGATCGTTTCCCAAGGAGCGGATCGAAGTCATCGGCGGTGGCCGGATTGCGGTGATCGACGACTTTCGCACGGTCACGCTTTGCCGAGACGGCCGCACCACGCGCAAAAAGCTTCGCGGTCAGGACAAAGGTCAGCGCGCGGAAATTGCCGCCTTCGCGGAAGCGCTCGTCAATGGCGGGCCCGCACCAATTCTCTGGCACGAACTGAGGGCGGTGACGCTTGCCTCACTGATGGCCGTCCGCAGCTTGCGCGAAGGCCTGCCGGTCGACCTGTAAATCGGCCGTCACTGTGCCGCGATCGGGCGGCCCGGCGGCGGAGCCGGCGGTTGGTGCCAATTCCAATCGGATTGGTAGTGCACGTCGAGCCAAGGCGTTTCGAGCTCGCGGTCGCCGCCGACTTTCGAGCGGAAGTAGGCGTTCAGGATGCCCGTGGAAAGCAGCGTCCGCTCCACGGGCCAGGCCGGTTTGCCCGTGTTGATCAGTTGTTCGATCCCTTTCACCAAATACGTGAAGTGCATGAAGGGGCGGGCTTCCTGCGTCCAAAACGCGGTCGACTCCGTCTTGCCGGTTCGTGCTTCGCGCCAGGCGGCTGTCCATTCCTGCAAGTTGTCCGCGTAGAGCATCGTCGCCCGCAGACCGTCGCGATACTTGATCAAGACGACAACCGGGTTGACGAGGTCTCCCTCGAGATTGAGTTCGCGACCGTTTCCGCGGGCGGGGCCATGCAAAACGTGCTGGCGGCGTGCCAAGGCCTCCTCGAGCAGCTTGCGATCGAAAGCGCCGGCCTTGGCCGCCTGCCAGATGCGCTCGCCCGTCAAGGTTTGCACCGAGCGCACGCCGGTTTCTCCACCCGACCTGTGCTCGACGAGACATCCGAGCACCTCCAAACCGTGGTATCCATAGGCTTCCAAGGAACCATACGTCGTCACGGCGACCTCGGAAATCTTGGCCCCGCGAGGAACGTCGAGCGGCGGATAACGCCACGTCAGAGGCACGCTCGAACCGGCCAACAAGGGAAAACCGTGGTGATGGGCCGATTCGTAGAGCGACTTGGCGTCTTCCCAATTGTCGGCCAGATGCTTATCCGTGTAGACGGGCACGACGCGTCCGGAATGCTCGAAGACTTCGAGAATCTCGCCAAAGAGGCGCCGCTTGGGAAACATCACCTGTCCCGTTCCCGATAACGGGTAGCGGCCGTGCTCGCCAATGAGCAGCACCCCGTCGACGGCAAGCGATTTTCCGCCGAGAGTCAGTGCGTCGGCCGGCTTCTTGAACAGCGGCACGCCGTATTGCCGGGCGATCTCCAGCCCGACGTGGGAGGATTCCGGCTGGTCAATGTAGAGCGAAACCAGCTTGAGATTGGGCCGCTCCCCTTTTCCATCCAAGGTCATCGTCTGCAGCAACCGGCTCACGATGACGTCGGCGTGCGAGTTGTGGTAGTAGGCCGTTACGAGTGCGGCAACGCGAGGCACGTGCTTCGCCCGTGGCGTGGCCGCCGGGGCAGACCAGCCGATTGCGAGAACGGCGAGTGAAAGCATGACGCAAACAGAGAAGCGATGCTTGGGCATAGGATGCTCGGGCAGGTGTTGCAGGCGAGGGCTGGGGCGGGGACTCGACAAACGAGCCGTCTACAATTCTACCTCCGCGCGTCTTTGGAAGTAATGAAAAAAGATCCCAGCCGCCACCGCAACGTTGAGTGAATCGGCCTCCGGCGCCATCGGAATCGTCAGCTTGCGCTGACAAAGCTCGATCCATTGTCTGTCGAGGCCGTGTTTCTCATTGCCGAAAAGGAGGGCCGTCCGTGCCGATCGGCACGCCCTCTCAAGCGGCTCGGCACTCGAATCGAGAACGGCCGCGGCCAGCTCGACGTGGTGCTCATCGCGCAGGCAAAGCAGATCGGACTGCAGACTCGTCGTCTCGCGGATGGGCATCGAGAAGGCGGTCCCCATCGAAACGCGCAGTACGCGGCGCGAAAACGGATCGGCACAGTCCGGTCCCAACAAGACGCCGCTGAGTCCAAATCCGGCGCAAAGTCGGATGATTGCTCCGATGTTTTCCGGATCGTTCACATTGGGACAGACGGCGATGAGCGACTGCTCGGCGCCAGGTTTCAGGATGCCCTCGAGCGGCGGACTCGGGCATCGTACGCCGCACGCCAGTACTCCCGCATGAAACGCGTAGCCCACAAGCTGCTCGGCAAGGGTGTGGTCGAGCAAATAGAGAGGCCGATCTTCGGGCACAAGCGGAATGACCTGCCGCTCGACCTTGCGGCTGGCGACGACCGACACGACTTCAAAATGACTGGCCAAGAGCCGCTCGACGACGAGCAGTCCCTCCGCGATGAATTGGTTTGACCAGCGGGTGAGGTTCGTCGACTTGAGATTGCGATAGGGATCGAGTCGCGGATCGTCCAGGCGTTCGATGATTTCGGTGGGCATCGGCTTAATCAAATAATGCCGGAACAAAACGCCGAACGTCGATCGCGGTGGGCATTGCCGGCTGCGCCCCGTGACGCGTGGTGGCCAGGGCGCCGGCGGCACAGCCATAACGGACTGCCGCAGAAACGGGCTTCCCGAGCGCCAGGCTGACACCCAAACCGGCGGCAAACGCGTCGCCCGCCGCGGTTGTGTCGACGGTTTCGACCGTGAAACTTGGAACGTGCTCGAGCCAACCGTCGGGTCCACAGACAACGGCTCCCTGATTGCCAAGCGTGACGACGGCGTGGCGAGAGCCCAGCGCGTGCAGCCGCAAAGCCGCGTTTTTCGCATCATCGAGGCTCGCGATCCGGACGCCGGTGATGGCCGCCGCCTCGGTCTCGTTCGGGCAGGCCACGTCGACGGCGAGTAACTTCGCCGGGAACGAAGCGGGTGCCGGCGCGGGATCGAGGATGACTTGCGTGTCGAATTCGACCGCCAGCTCGATGGCGAGCAGCACTGTTTCCAGGGGGACTTCCAATTGGAGCAGAAGCACGTCGGCTTGCCGGATCAAATCCGACGCGGCCGTTACGTCATCCGGCGAGAGCCGGCCGTTCGCTCCGGGAATCACCGTGATCGAGTTTTCGCCGCTGTCTTCCACGGCCACGACGGCCAGTCCGCTGGCACAGTTCGGCGTGACGGCGACATGCGTGATGTCGATTCCGTCTTGTTTCAGTCCGGTCCGCAGGCGCTCGCCAAATCCGTCATCGCCCACCCGGCCGATCATGAAGACGTCCGCATCCTGACGCGCGGCTGCAACGGCCTGGTTGGCCCCTTTTCCGCCCGGCAGTTCGAGACTCTCCCGGCCGATGACGGTTTGTCCGCGGCGCGGAAGGTGCGACGAGCGGACAACGAGGTCCATGTTGATCGAACCGACAACGACGATTCGCGGTCGACGCATTTCACCCATCCAGAATCGCGCAAAAGCATCGCGCCCAAGCCAATCGGCACGATCAAAACAGAACGAGGGGCTCGCCAATCCGACGGCATGTCGCGCATGCGATTGGCGGGCCCCCCGGGCGTATTCAACCGTCGCTATTTCTCGATTTTCGCCCAGCCGATGACGCCGAACGCAACGCGGCCGCCGGCGGCGCCGGTCGGCTGCACGAACGTATCGGGTTTTTCGTGCACGACCACGGAGCGGCCGATGATCGAGTCGTGACCGCGGAACTTGAGCATCCGATCGTACTGGTCGATCGTTGCGGTCTTTTCAGCATTGGCTTCGACGTTGCCGAGGTCGCCGACGTGCCGTTCCTTCGTATCGGGAGCGCCGTGGGGCATGCTTTCCGGGTTCCAGTGGCCGCCCGCCGATTCGCCCTTGGCGACATCGGTCAGGTCGCCGAATTGGTGAATGTGGAAACCGTGCTTGCCCGGGGCGAGCCCTTGGATCTTGCCGGTGACCCGAATCCGATTGCCAACCTGTTGAAAGATGACGTAGCCGGTGACGCCGCTCTTTCCGACCCCGTGCAGAACGGCGATTGCGCGTTCGCCCTCTTCTGGCAGCGCGCGTGCTCTACGAGGGGCCTGAGCCTGGACCGACTGACCGACGAGGACGACCGCCACCGACAGCATACAAAGAATACGAAGCCGCATTGAATGGATCCTTTCCGTCAACGTTGATGAGGAGCGATGGTGCTGGTTCCGCTCATTCTACTCATCCCGATAGCGGCAACAACTGTTGAGCGCCATGCGAACAAGAGTTGTCACGAGGCGCGAAGTCGAATGCGGAACACGGTTGCACGCGAGGTTTGCCCCTTCGATACTGTGAGTCGAAAGAACCATCCGCGTCCGTGCGCACTTGCCATCAGGAACACATTCGGTGACTGCACAGCTCAGCCAATTTGCGCGATCTTTGTCGGTTGAGACGGCCTTTACGGTGCTCGCCGTCGCCAAGTCATTAAAGGCCGCCGGCAAGGACGTTGTGGAGCTTGAGATCGGCGACAGCCCTTTTGACAGCACGGCATCGGCCAAGGCAGCCGGCGTGCAGGCCATCGAGCAGAACCAGTCGCACTACTGCCCGTCTCCGGGGATTCCCGAATTCCGCGAGGCCGCCGCGCGATTCGTCAAACGCGAGTTTCACATTCCGGCCGAGGCAAAGAATATCGTCGCCGGACCGGGGGCCAAGATCTTCGAGCAGTTTTTCTGCGAGGCGTTTCTCGATCCGGGCGATGGCGTGCTCGTGTTCGGCCCCTATTTTCCGACATATCTGCCGAACATCGAACGCCGCGGGGCGCGGGCCGTCGTGCGACCGCTGTTGCAATCGAATCAATTCCGGCCTGAGGTAAGCGAGGTCGAACGGTTTCTCGCCGAAGACAAAAAGCCCAAGGCCATCTTCCTCAATTCGCCGCACAATCCGACCGGCGGAGTCGCCGCGGAGGACGATCTCAAGCGGATTGCCGATGCGGTCCGCGGCAAGAACGTGGCCATCTTCAGCGACGAGCCGTATTGCCACATGGTCTGGAAAGGGAAGCACGCCTCGATCCTGGCGCAGCCGGGAATGCTCGATCAGTCGGTGGCAGCCTTCACCTTCAGCAAGTCGTACAGCATGAGCGGATGGCGGCTGGGCTTTGCGGTTGCCGGAGCGCCGATCGCCGAAGCCATCGGCAAGATGATCAATACGACGCTGTCCTGCACGCCGGCGCTCGTTCAGCTCGCGGGAGCGGCTGCGCTCGATCGCGACCAGGCGGAACGCGACGCGGTGATGCTCAAGTTCCGCGAAAAAGTTGAACTGTTGACCACGGGGCTCAACCGCATCGACGGCTTTCGCACACTCGACCCGACGGCGACCTTCTACGTCTTTCCCAACGTGGCCCCGATCTGCAATCGATTGGGGATCACAAGCCACGGGCTGGCGCTGTACCTGCTCGAGGGCGCCGATGACAAGTTCGGCATCGCCTGTCTCGGGGGGGAATGCTTTGGCGAGGCCGGCCGCGGATTTCTGCGATTCAGTTGCGCCGAGCCAAATGACAGGCTGCAAAAAGCGCTCGACTTTCTGCCGGTGGCCTTATCGCGAACCGATCGGGTCAAGGCGTACCTGAAAAAGCACGCCGCGTTCCGTCTCAAAGAACAGTACCCTGCCTGATCGGTCGAGTCCGGTTCAATCGAGGTCCAGGCGATTGGCTCAGGGCTTCTTCGGCGTGGAACTTGGCGGAGCGGCGGGCGGCGACGTCTCGGCTTTGGCGCCCGATCCGCTTGTCTTGGCCGCCGGGGATGCCTCTGGCTTCGCCTGCGGTGTTGCTTGGGGCTTTGGCTGTTCGGCGGCGACCGCGGCCTGCGAGTTCGCACCTGCCGAGTTGGCCGCATCCCGTGCCGTGCGCCAGCGGGTGGTGAATAGCTGACAGGTCGCCCACCGGGGGTCGTCCTCAGGAATGGCTCGCGAAATCTCGTTGATTTGCTGGACCGCCAGCGCGTACTTTCCGGCCTTCGCCAAAGTCAGGCCGCGAAGCAGGGCCGTCTGCGGGATCCATTTGCCCCCCTCGATATAGCGGCGCCAGTATGAGTCCAGGGTTTGCGTTGCCGGTTCGAGCATGTTCTGCTCCAGTTGGCAAACGGCCATCCAGAACTTGGCGTCCTCCGCGGCTCGAAAGTTCGTCGCAAATGCGAGCTGAGGAACGGGAATACCAATCGGTCCTTCCTGCGGCTTTTGCTGTTGCGCGCGAACCGCGGCCTGCATTTCGGGAGGCAGCTGCATGACCGGCGGCAGCTCGTCCAATTGAACCAGCAGATAGTTGCGCACGGCGCCCGGAAAGTCTCCCAGCAGTTGGGCAATCCGCGACTTGATCTGCTTGCGACTCCCGGGAGTGATATTGAGCTTCATCTTCTCTTTGTCGAACTCGGCCGTCACCGGCCCTTGGAACGGAAGCCAAAGAAAATTGTGAAAGTTGGCCATGTTCGCGTCCAAATGATCGATGGCCGCGGTTTGGCGGTCGGGATAGTCCCAAATCGTCACGTCCGCTTTTTTCCAGACTCCCGCCCCGGCGTTCGCCACGCGAGACACAAGCCCCGGGCGACTGCCGATATCGCCCAACGGAACATAGATCGTCACCGATCGATCGCCCGACAAAAACGACTCGAGCCGCCGAATCCGCGGCGATGAATAGCGGCTCGATGTGACGATCTCCGCCCGCGCGGATTTCAGGTCCGTCGAGTGCAACGGATACGGTTTGTCGGCCGAGACGTCGAGTTTTCGCAGGAGCTTGTCATCGGCAAGCACCTCTGCCAACGTCGCCGTGCTCTCCACCGCAGCAGTGGTGCCTTTGTCCGCCGGCGACGGGATGGGCCAACCGAGTGTCGGATCGAACAAATAGATTTGCTTGTCGACGAGAGCGCCGATGAGCCAACGCGGCGGCGCTTCGCCGGACTTCGTTGCGGCGGGCCGTAGGATCACTGCATCGACGGAGGTCTGGCGCAAGAGTTCGGCGAAGACCCAGGCGCGATCTTCGGGGGTCCCCTTGCCGATGACGGCAATGTCGTACAGATTTTGAGGAACCGTCGGCTCGCCCTTGCCCGTGAGCGCGACGATTCGGCAAGCCAGATCGAAAAGCGCCACCGTGCGCGCGGCGTCCGAGCTCTGCTGTCGCACGATGCCGCTGCGGGCTTGCTTGAAGAGCCAGCAATTCCGCACATGCTCAATGTCTTGCCGGTCGTACAATTCGCCGCCGGCCGCCGCGCGCGCGGCTGGCGAAATCAACGTGTCGGCGCCCGGATCGCTCACCGGCAAATTTGCGGCAGGAAGAGTCTTGCCGCAATCACGCACCCAGTTGTTCAGCGTGTCGACCGCGGCTTTCGGCTCGGCGGAAATTCCCAACTTTTCCGGCCTCAACATTTCGAGAGCGCTCGACAACAGCGTTTGGCAGCGCTGGCTGGCGGCACTGGTCGCACCGGTGCCCTGCCGGGCGGCAGAGGCGGAGCTGCCGCCTTTGGGGGCAGGCCGCGGCGCCTGGGACTTGGTGCAACCGGCTCCGGCCAGGCCCAGAAACATCGCAGTCGCAAACACCAGGAATGGTGTGGGGCAAACTCGAACAGACATAACGGAATCACTTTCCGGACTGAAACTCGTTGACAAGGCTGCGCAGACGAATGAGTTGTTCGATGAAGCGCGGGATCTCGGACAAGGGGAGCATATTGGGACCGTCGCTGAGTGCGCGATCGGGTTCGGGATGCGTCTCGCAAAAAACGGCGTCGGATCCGCAGGCCACGCCGGCGCGGGCGAGATAGGGAATCATCTCGCGTTGGCCACCGGTCAATGCGCCGCCCGGCAGTTGCACGCTGTGACTTGCATCGAAGACCACGGGCGTTCCCAAACGCTGCATGACGGGGATCGAACGCATGTCGTTGACGAGCCGGCCGTAGCCGAAGGTCGTGCCCCGCTCGGTCAACAGGATCTTGCGATTACCGGCTTCGAGGCATTTGGAAACGATATGCCTGGCGTCTTCGGGCGCGATGAATTGCGGTTTTTTGACGTTGATCACTCGGCCGTGCCGGGCCGTTGCCGCGGCCGCGGCGTGCACGAGGTCGGTTTGACGGGCCAAGAATGCCGGGATTTGCACAATGTCGCACACGGCGGCCGCCGGCTCGGCTTGCGAGGCTTCGTGAATGTCGGTCGTCACCGGCAGCCCCGTGGCCTGTTTGACGCGTTCGAGAATGGCCAGCCCTTTCTCGAGTCCGGGGCCGCGAAAACTGTGGACGCTCGTGCGGTTGGCCTTGTCGAAACTCGATTTGAAAACGATAGCAACCTTGAGCTGGCGCCCGATCTCAGCCAGACGCTCGGAGACCTGCCGAATGAGGTCTTCCGATTCAATCACGCACGGACCCAAAATGAAAAACAGGGGCTGGCCGGCTCCAAACGCCGTTGTTCCGAATCGGATCGGATTCTCCGGGGCATCGTCCTTGGTAACGGAACTTTCGGGCACGCTTCGCCATTTCTTAAACGGTGTGTCACACGATCGTGTCGACCGACACGGAACGCCCCACCTGCGATTGCGATGGGGACGGCGGATTCAAGTCAAAGTCTCCGATTACCCGCCTGCCGAACCGGCTGATTGCGAACTGGCATTTTGCGAATTGGCATTTTGCGGGACGAACAATGTCAACGCGCCGGGCAGCACCGAGATTTCTGCAGGGGTAAAGCCGGCTGGGTCGCCGTCGCATTGAAGGGGAACTGGCAGTCGTGATTCGAGCCGCACCGAACGCACGCGGGCTACGGTCACGTCGGCAAGCGTCTCATGCCGCCTCAGTGCCACGTTATACAGGTACCGAAACATTTGGAATGCCGATGCACGTTCGAATATACGCAAATCGAGGAGTCCGTCGCCATCGGCGGCACTCCCCGCAATAGGCAGTCCCAGAGCATATTCCGGAAGGTTTGCCACAAAGACCAACCTGCCAAACAGGGCGCCGTCCGAGGCTTTGGACCGTCCGCGGGACAGTCCGGGTGGGGGCGGACTCTCCCCGTCCACGGTGACCCGCAACTTCGGATACCGGTACGTACGTAACGTGTCGAGAAAGGGTTGGACGTAATTCGCTTTTCGGATGTTTCCGCGCCGGTTGGCGTGCACGCGATGCACCACGTCGGCGTCAAAACCGGCCGAAACCATCAGCGCAAATCGCCGTCCGTTCAGCAGTCCGAGATCGATTCGCCGGGTTGTCCCTTGGGCGATCAATTCCGCCACGAACCGGCCGTTACAGGGAATTCCAAGATGGCGTGCCAGCAGGTTTTCCGTTCCCAGAGGGAGGATGGTCAGCGGGACATCCGGAAAACGGTTGATCAGATCGCTGACAGTCCCATCGCCGCCTGCCGCGACCAGGCACACCAGATCCTTGCGGACTTCGGGGCGGTTCAGCCGCTCGGCCAACCGTTCGCGGCGCGAAAACAGACGCGGACGAATGCCGTGACTTTTCAGTTGCGTGCAGAGGGCCAGGATTTCGGCCCGTTTGACCCCGTCACCCGAAGACGGGTTTCGTTGGATGGCCACCCAAGCACGGCTCATAGTTCGTGGTGGTATTTCTGGGCTCGACGGGATTGAAGCGAGGCTCGTCCTCGCGTCAACTGAGCTTGAATTCAGGCGATGCCGCCCGGTCGACGCGTTCGACAATTTCGCTGAGCGAGCGAAGGACAAGATTCTGCCGCTCGTGCGACGAGCGGTCAATTCGCAGACTGGGAATGCCGATCGCATCGGCGGCGGCGATATCGGTTCGCGGGTTGTCGCCCACGAAGAGAATTTCCGACGGACGGCAGCCGGTCCGCGCGAGCAGGGACTCGAAAAATCGGCCGCCCGGCTTGCGATAGCCGACTTCGGACGAGATCAAACGCAGTTCGATTGGATCGAGCTCCGGCAGGCCGTCCATGACCGAATTGAGCCGGGCATCGAAATTGGATGAAACGGCCAGCCGGAATCCGCGTCGACTCAGATCAACCAGCGTGGCTTCGACGTCCGCAAAACAGATCCAGGTCGACGGCCGGCCAAAATGCACGAACAGATCGTGGAAACAAGCGGCTTGATCGACCACGTCGTCGAGCACGGCCTCGACGATCGACTTCCAGCGGAGCCGCTCGCGGCTTTCGCAGGTGTGCCACGGCTCGTCGGCCGTGTCGCAGTCACACGCGATCACGCCCTCTTCTTCCGCCCGGGCGAAGGCCAGACGAAAGCGCGCCGAGATTTGCTCCAGCGAAAGCCGGGACCCGTGCCGCAGGCCGGCCGCATGGTAAATGGCGGCCACCGAGGGGATCGGCTTGATGAGAGTGTCGACTGCATCGAAAGCAATCCAGCGAATGTGTTGGAAATCGACTGACGAATTGTGCATGACTTCACAAAAAAACCGAATTTAGGGCTCTTCCGGGATGAGTGAGGCTCTTGGGCCGGAGCAATCGGGTCAACGCGCGGATTTCTTCAAACGGCCTTGAAGAAAGCGTCGATTTCGTTAAAGCACGCGCCAATTATCCGTGTCGGTGCCGCATCTGGCAAATACGTTTACGCACTTGGCACGCGCGCGTCACGGAATGTAAGCTCGAATCGTGCCGTTCACCGCACGAATCCCGCCGGTTCTGGAACACCTATGCACCGCAGTCGCCTGTTCCCGATCGCCTGTGTGACGATCTGTTTGACAACCAGCAGTCTTTGGGCGGCCGATCCCTGGCACAGCGCTCAAGCCTTGCCGAAGGATCCGGCGACGCTCATGCTTCGCGGCAACGCGACAAGACCCGGCAACGAGACCGCCGGGAATGCCTATCAGATTGCCTGGCCGGCCCGCATTCAAAAAATCGATGGTCAATGGATCTTAATCGGCGATACGGGCGGCTACACGGTGCCGCCGATCAAAGGCTGGGTCCGCAAGGACGAGATGATTTGCATTCGCGACGACGGCGAATCGTCGGGAGAAGATCCTTCACAGTACTATTCGAACAAGATGCTGGAAACGACCGATCCGGCGGCAAGCGCCAGCCTCTTGTGGCTCCGCGGTCTTTATTGGGAAAGCCAACAGGAGACGGATGTCGCCTTACGCGATTATGCCGCGGCAATTCGTAGCGCCTTTGGGCTCAGAGTCGATCCGAGCGCGACAAACAGCTCCGTCGTCGAGTTATTTCGTCCCGAACAGGGGGCTGCGGGCGCTCAAGAGGCCCTCAATCGGTTCCCCGGCCTCGCAGACGCTTATTTGCGTCTGGCGCGACTGAGTGCCAAGAACGCGGAGACGGGACGGGCCGTCGTCGAATCAAATCCGATCAGCCAATACTGGAAGACGTACTTTGTCTGTGCGGACCTGCTTTTCCGCTCACGGTCGTCGAACGGCAGCGCAACGTCGCGCGTCCCGCGCTCGACACAGACTGGGCCGATGCACTGGCCGCCGATTACGAGCGACTTGTCGCCGAACGGGCCGGGTCGCCAAAGAAAATCAAAACGTCGATGATTTCGCATCGGACGCAAGCGAGCGCCGCAAATTCTGCTGAACCGCCCGCAACCGATCAATCCAATCAAATCGATGCCGTTGCCGCCCAGGCCGACTTGCTG
The DNA here is from genome assembly GCA_963752185.1 of uncultured Planctomycetaceae bacterium. GTDB lineage: Bacteria > Planctomycetota > Planctomycetia > Planctomycetales > Planctomycetaceae > DASPSM01. The sequence continues at coordinate 405,483 of CAVVXK010000003.1, forward strand.
TATCGAAACGCGATCGCTGCGAATCCTTCGTGGTCGAACGCCGTCTTGGGACGTGGAAAACTGTTAATGGCACAAGCCAACGCGCTCAGCGGCGCGAAGGGAGCAAAGCCGAGCGCCGATTCGCAGGCCCTGATGCTCGAGGCGGCCCAGCAATATACGCTCGCTGTCCAATTGGAGCCCAAGTCGCGGCAGGCTTTTCGCGGACGTGCCGAGGCATACCACTCACTCGCGGGACATCCGCTCACGCGAAATAGCCTTTCGAAGCGTCGCCGTTATCTCTCCCAAGCCGCGCAATCGGCGGATATGGCCAGCCAACTCGGCCGCGACCGCGACCCATCGTGCCTGGAACTTCTGGCCGCAGTCATTCAAAGCGAAGGCGAGTTCTGCAACGAGATGAAGTCGCCCAAAAACGCCGTGGTGCTGTTCAAACAGGCCTCGAACTATTGGCAAGAGGCCGCCGCTTGCCCCAATGCCGATCGCGCCAGCATTCAGGACAGGATGACGGTCTGCCGCCGGAAACTCGGCGACCTGGTGGCCGAATCGAGTCGCGATGTCGACGCCGCTCCCGAGCCTCCGATCCGCCTTTACGTGCCGGGATCCAATCTCTTCGGGAATAAAGACAGGGATTGAGGAGCAAATCGGCGGGCTTAAGCCCGTCCTCACATTCCCTGACCGGTCAGCGTGTTGTTCAGCATATTGAACTGCAACAGCGGCGATCCCTGGTTGGGAAGCGTAGGCACCGGCACAAACTGCTGCTTCAAGCCGGGGGTCCGTAGCTGTTCGCCCAGATACTGCAGTTTGGACTCAATCGCCTGCCGTTCCTTGAGAAGATTTTGAAAGCGCTCAAACCCCAGCTGCTTTCGGTCGGGCGCGCCCGAGGCGGGTTTCTCCGGAGACGGTTCGGCGGAGGCCGCCGGCGTGTCCGCGAACGGTTTCCAATCCGGATAACTCTGCGAAATGGCCGCGATTTCTTCGTTGATCTGCCGCAGGCGGTCTTTCAAGATGCGCTCGATCCGCAATTCCTCCGCAGTCGGCCGATTCAACAGCGAGGCCGGCTGTTCGTCGATCGCCACGGTTGCGGTGACCTGCCCCACGGCCTCTTGGCGATTGGTCGGCAATCCGTATTCGTCGATATAGAACATGATCTGTTTGCTCAAGCCGGCTGGCGCGTTGTTGATGGCGTAATCGAGAATGGCGAGCGTCAGCTTCGTCAACTCGTCCCGACCCTCGGGAAGCACCCAAACGTACGTGTCGCGATAATGCCCGACACAATCGCAATGCTTGGGGACGCAGCGATGGCACCCGACATGAAACCAGCAAGGCCGGTTATTCAGACACTCCGACGTGACCGTTCCACCGGCGTGACTTTGAATGTCGCCGTTGACATCCCCCGTGTAGAACTTGTTGAAGATCGCCTGGCAGTCGGGACAGGTCGTCGATTCGACTCCGCAACCGCAGCTCTTCACGGCTCGCTGATACGCGCAGCGCATCAGTTCGAGCTTCCGCGGATCGTTGACCGGAGTGAGCGTGTAGGATTCGAGGCAAGTGCGTTGTGCGCCGACATTCATGCCCAGGGTGCTGAACACAAATGCCTTGACCACGGAACCGGTCAGGCCAACGCGGCTGAAACCCGGTGTCACGCCCGCAGTTCCCTGGTCCGTTACATTCGAGCCCCCTTGGTTCGGGTAACAGAACGAGGGGAAGGCGTTGTTATCGCAGACGAACAGGGCCAGGTTGTCCAAAACCTGCTGCTGCTGAATCTCGCCGACCGAGTAACTGACTTCGACGGTATTCTTCCGTAGCTGCCAGTCCATGCAGCCCGAGAGCAGGGCCATGCTCAACAAGAGCGGCGCCCAACCCAGCGTTCGATTCACGAGTCGCGACCTCATAGGCATCCATTCCTACGATCGGCGGTCGTTGTCAGTGCTCTGGACACTGAACAAACCGATAGCAGCCCGCCATAACCGACAGATCCACTACGATCGATCGACGCGGATTTTCCGTTAGATAAGGACGCACCGGCGGAATCGCTACAGTTTGACATTGGAATGCCGATAAAGACGGCATGGACCGCGCAATCGGCAAAGTCCACTCTCATCGCGCGCGAAGTGATTTTCTCGCGCGCGAAGTAAGCGAGATCACAATCGCGATCGGCTGCTCGATTTGCCGCGAGTCGACGAATGGAGTCGAACATGCCCTCGTTGAGCATCGTTTTCCGGAAAGAGGGATCAGCGGGCTCTTCAACAAGGCCGGCGGCCGGCGAAGTGCTGCTGCGACCACGCGCCGACGGCGATCGCGACCGGCTCGATCTGGCAGCGATTGTCTTCGAGCATGGGCTCGACGGGCTGATCAAAGGCACTGGCCCGTCCCAAATTATCGTCGTCCCACTGACTGCGACGGGTCCGACGCTCGACGATATGTTGGCCGCAAGTTTTGCGCAGCGGCTCGTCTCGGGGCAGAGTCTTCCGAGCGGCGCAAAAGCATTTGCGCATTATTCGGCCGTGCTCCGCAAAGGTCTGAGGCCGACCAAAATCGCCGCCGAGCAATCTTTGGAGGGCATCTTTCTGGCGATCCGCAACTCGGTGACGAACGACTTGACCGATGCCAAAGCGGCCGACGCCTTTCTGGCCGGCTGGTTCCGCATGGCCGACCGAATTCTCGACGCTGCCGAAAAGAATGTGGATCCATTTACCACGTCCTTGTTCGCGGACGGCGGCGAATTCGCCGAAGAGCGGGCGTTCCTGGAGAAGGATCGCAGCGTCTATCGGGAAGATGTGAAACGCGGACGGCAGTGGCTGGGTTGCCTCCCCTCCGACGTGTTTGGAATCTCGAGCGGCGCTTCGCAGAATGAACGGAGTCCCCGAAACGGCCCGCGGTCCTCCGTCTTGATTCTCGATCGGCCCAAGAGTTTGCTCTTCAAGTATTGGGCGCGCGTCGACGTGAACTCGCCAACGGGCGACGGCTATCTCGTCTTGGGAGTTCGCGACGAGGATTCGTGGATTTTCTCGACCGATCCGGCCCAGAGACTCTCGCTGAAGTCATTGTGCGGACGCCTGCAATCTGCCGAAGAGAGGCAGGCTCCCGCGTCCACGCAAACGAAGTCGGACCCGTGGTTTGACGGCAAACGTTTCGCCCATTCGTTGATCGCCTCTCCCAAGCACAGGACGAGTCTCGCTGATGAAGACGTGTTGAGAGTCGTGCGACAGTGGGCCGATGCGTCACCCCCGCGAAAACCACTCCCCAAGACGGCAATTGCTGCCGTCGCCTGTGCTGTCGTCCTGCTCCTCACGTTGTCATGGTTCTGGACATATCGGCGGCCTGCCGAGATCGAGAAGCAGCCGCCGATCGATCGCATTGAAAGCCGCGGTGAGCCTGCGGTCGCAGCCGCGTCCGAATTCAATCCGGAGAAGGGCAAGCTGCTCGTGCTATCGATCGGCGCGGACTACAAGAAGCGGGACGTCGCGGAGAACGCCTGCAAGAAAGACGCCGAGAAACTGGCCGACGCCTTTCAGAGCCAGCAGGGTGTTTTCTTCAAGCACGTGAGTGTCACGACGCTCTTGAACGAACAGGCAAAAAAGGACGCGATCCTGGCGAAGCTGGACGAGATTCGCAAAGAGGCGACCGACGGCGACCTGGTCGTCGTGACGCTGGCCGGTCACGGCACCGTCGACGAGGACAACAATTATTTCTTCCTGCCGTTCGACTACGATCAGACGAAGGTCTTATCGAGCACCGGCGTCTGCTGGGATGATTTCCATCGCGCTTTCCGACCGCTGCATTGCATGGTCTTGGTGATCGCCGACACGTGCCACAGCGGCGCCATCACGCGGGCGGATTCAACCCGAGACGCCGACGAAGACGCCATGGAAGGCTCGATCAACAAGGCGGTGAACGAATTCCGCCAGGCGCAGGCGGGGCTGATCGTGATCGCCGCATCGCTCGCCGAAGGCGTTGCCAAGCAAAACCGAAATTTCGGCTACCTGTCGCAGGCCGTCTTCGAAGGCGTGACCGGCCAGCGGTCGGACTCGGTGACAAATGACGAAAATTGGCCGAAGCCCAACACCGATGGGCTGATCACGCTCGAGACGTTGCGCTGGTACGTGATCAACCGCGTGCAATGGCTCAGTCATAGGTCGCAGAAGGTCGTCACCAATCACAGTGGCAATATCCACTTGGACGACATCCCCATCGCCATCAGGCGACCGGCGGTCACCGCCTCTGGCGGGCAAGCTGCCGAGTCCGCGCCGGCCAAACTCTGACGCCGGCTAAGGCTTGGGGATTGAATCTCTACTGTGATGGCGGCACCTTCGTCGGCTCGCGGTGCAATTCGCAGACCGATGGCACCTGCTTGACCCGGCGACATTGGGCGGTTCCAATCGGGTCTCACAAAAACGCTCGAAATGGGCCAATATTTAGCCGGCCCGGGCGAAGAACAGCCGGACAGGGTGCCGGATCGATTTATGCTGTTTCAGTTTGAAGAGGTGACAAAACGATACGGCGCCGTCGTCGCGCTCAATAACCTGTCGCTGAAAGTCCCGAAAGGCGCGATCGGCCTGCTCGGGCCAAATGGTTCGGGCAAAACGACGCTCATCCGCTCGATGCTCGGCCTCACGCGGGTCGATCACGGCACGGGAACCGTGCTCGACCTGGATTTCAGCCGACGTCGCCTCGACATCCGCAAACTGGTGGGATTCGTCCCCGAGGATGAGTGCCTGTTTCCCCGCGTGGACGGCGTCGGGTTCGTGACCTACGCCGGCGAACTCGTCGGCATGTCGTCGAAGGACGCGTTACAGCGCGCTCACGAGGTCCTGAATTACGTCGACCTGGGCGAGGCGCGTTACCGCAAGGTGGAGTCGTATTCCACCGGCATGAAGCAGAGGGTCAAAATCGCCGCGGCCATCGTGCACGATCCGCAATTGCTGATCCTCGACGAACCGACCAACGGCATGGACCCGGAGGGGCGGGAGGACGTGCTCGGTCTCGCCCGCGATCTTTCCCGCAACAAGGGAATGAGCCTGCTCTTTTCCAGTCATCTCTTGCCCGACGTCGAGGCGGTTTGCGATCACGTCGTCGTCCTCGGCGGAGGCCGGTTGTTGACGGCAGGCAGCATTCGCGACCTGAAGCAGCTGCACAACCGCTGTTATGACGTGCGATTGAAAGCGGAAAGTCCCCTGTTTGCGCAGCGACTGGCGGAGTTGGGCTGCACCGCAGAGCCGCGGGATGACGCGCTCCTCGTGCAGATTCCGGAAGGGCGTTCTCCGCAGATCCTGTGGGAGGTTGCCGCCCAACAGAATCTGCAAATCCGCCATTTGCGACCTCAGCGGAGCACGCTCGAGGAGGTGTTTCTCAAAGCCGTGGAGCAGCGCTGATGCCGATTTTCGATCAGGGCTATCAGCATTGGAACGGCACGCTCTCGGGCCACGCTTGGCGCTGGCTCGCGGTGACCCGCCACGGGGTGCGGATCGGGTTCAAGGGAATCTTTTTGCGGCTGTTTCTCCTGTTGGGGTTGTTGCCGGCCGCGGGGTTAGTGGTCGCGATCTCGATCTGGGGTTTGATCGAGCGAAACGCGGGTTTCGTCTCGCCCATCGTGGGACTCTTGACGTCGATGAATCTGCTCAGCCCGGCGGTCGCCGCGGACCCGCGGCACTATCGGGTTGAAATCTGGACGATGTGCTACACGATGTTCCATTCGATGGAGCTGACTCTGTCGATGGTGCTGATTCTGCTCGTCGGACCGGAACTCATCAGCCAGGACCTGCGTTTCAACGCCCTGCCGCTGTATTTGTCCCGGCCGTTGCGACGGATCGATTATCTCGCCGGCAAGCTGGGAGTGATCGCCACTTTCCTGGGACTGGTGCTCATTGTGCCCTCGCTTTTGGCATATGCACTCGGACTGTTGTTCAGCCTGGACCTGAGCATTCTCCGCGACACCTACCGCTTGCTCTTCGCCAGTCTGGCTTACGGATTGGTGATCATTCTCTCGGCGGGCATGTTGATCCTCGCTCTGTCCTCGTTATCGCGAAATTCGCGATACGTGGCCCTGTTTTGGCTCGCCGTTTGGATCATCAGCGCGATCGTCGGCATCATCCTGAACGTGACCGACCAGAATCAGCGGCGACAACAGTCATTCAACCGCACGATGGCAGCGCCGGCAGCGCCACGGGCTCCCGATGACCCGGACGGCAAGAACGCACAAGTCCAGGCGAATGGATAGCGAACAACGCCGCCAAGCCCGAGCAAACTTCGCCAAGGAGGATGAAGAGGACAGCAAGTCGAATTGGCGGCCGATCGTTTCGTATCAAGCCAACCTCTCGCGGATCGGCTCGGAGCTGCTCGGCACCGACGCGGCTTGGAAAACGCTCAGCGCATTGCCGATCGCCCGTGGACACAGAATCAGCGATCCCGAGCCGTCGTATCCCTGGTACTGGTCGGGCGCCGTGCTGGCCGGACTGTTCGTTCTGTCTGCTTGCATTCTGAGCCTCTCTGTCCGCTCGCTGGATCGATTGCGATGACGCCGCCCCCGACGCCGATTGTTGAATTTCACGAAGTTTCCAAGTGGTACGGAAACGTCATCGGTATCAACAAGCTGAGTCTGCGCATTCCGCCCGGGGTGACGGGGCTCTTGGGTCCGAACGGAGCCGGCAAGTCGACGCTGCTACAACTCGCGACGGGTCAGCTTTACGCGAGTCAAGGAACGGTCCGCGTGCTCGGCCAACCGGTTTGGAACAACGCGACCCTCAACCGCCAGATCGGGCTTTGCCCCGAGCAGGACGCGTTTTACGAGTGGATGACCGGTTGGAACTTTGTGCACACCCATGCGCGACTGGCCGGCATGAATCGCCACGACGCCCGCGAGGCGGCCGAACAAACCATCGATGCCGTCGGCATGAAACCCCATCAAGGCCGGGCGATCGGCGGTTACTCGAAGGGGATGCGCCAACGGATCAAATTGGCCCAGGCGCTCGTGCACGATCCGCAGGTGCTCTTCCTGGATGAACCGCTGACCGGAACCGATCCGCTGGCCCGGCACGACCTGATGACCATCATCCAAAAGCTGGGCAACCAGGGAAAAAGCGTGATCGTTTCCAGCCATGTGCTCTACGAGGTGCAAACCCTCACGCCGAACATCATCCTGCTCAATCACGGACGGCTGCTGGCCGAGGGCCACGTGCGGCAAATTCGCGATCTGATCGACAAGCACCCGCACCACATCGTGCTCGTGTGCGACGAGTTCCGGAAATTGGCCGGACGTGTTTTGGCCTGGGAGGACGTCGAAGGCGTCCGCGTGCGGCACGACCAAAAGAGCATCATGGTCGAGACCCGCGCTCCCGACGCGTTTTACGGCCGCCTGCCGTCGCTGGCTCTCGAGGACGGCCTGGAGATCAAAGAGGTCTACTCGAACGACGATTCATTGGAAAGCGTGTTCAAATACCTGGTGACCAAATGAATTCGTCGCGTCTGGCCGATGCGCACAGTGCAGAGAGCCGTTCGATCCGCGAGGCGGAAGCAAGTCAATTTGCCTTGAGCCGGCTGACGTCGCTCTGGGCGTTGTACACGCTCACGCTCCGCCAACACCTGCACGGCAAGCGCTGGATGGTGATGGCGGCCCTGTTCCTACTTTCGGCGGGCCTCGCGATCCTGATTCGCGCAACAGCGCCGGATCTGCCGCCTGTGCAATTGGAATTCATCGTCGCCTTCATGTTCATTCCGCAGGCGATCCTGCCCCTCTTGGCCCTCGTGTACGCCTCGGGAATCGTGCGGGACGAGCAGGAAGAGCAGACGATGACCTATTTGCTGATTCGGCCCATTCCGAAATGGGCCCTGTATCTTGTGAAGTTGTTCGCGACGCTCACGACCACGGTTTTCTTGACCGCCGCCATGACCGCTCTCCTCTATGTGACGATTTACGCCGGCGAACACGCCGATCTGAACGATGTGGCCCTGCGTCGTCTGAAAGCCGCGTCGATCCACTCGCTGGCGGTGATCACCTATTGCTGCCTGTTCGGCCTGATCAGCCTGTTGACAAGTCGAGCCCTGGTCGTGGGCATTCTCTACACGGGAGTGTTCGAGGGCTTGCTCGCGAATCTGCCCTTCAATATTCGCCTGGCGACCGTGATCTACTACACTCGGCTCATCGCCTATCGCAGCCTGGCCTTTGTCACGACTTTTGAAAACGCCGGGCGGACAATCAAGAACGACATCGCCGCCGAAGTCTGGCAGTTCAACGTCGCAGAAGACCCCGGACTGGCCCAACACCCGCAAATCCGCGCTTGCGTGACGGTACTGCTGGCCGTCAGCGTGTTCTGCGCGATCGCCGCCGCGGTCCTCTTCTCGCAGCGCGAGTTCTATGTCAAGACGCCCGAGAAGACGTGAGCCCGTTAAAGCCCGAGAGGCGTGGCGATCATCGACTCAAATCGCTCGGGTTTGAGTCGTAGCTCGATCGGTCAGAGCAGACGCCCCATCATGCTTGTGGGTCTTTGCTCGAAAATGCTGAAAACGTCAGCAACACTTTCAGCGCACGCCGCTCCATACGCGCCAGCAGGTCGAGAAGGGCAGATCAAGCCCAGGCTCGCGCGAGGCAAACGCCGTCGCTGACGACCCTGCTGCAGTCCTCGTGGCCACTCACAATTTAAAGGGATTGAAGTCGGTGGAAGTGTCAAAGACATCGACACCTTCGCTTTTCTTAAGCCACAATGATGTTTTGATCGTCACGGGTAGCAGGGTTACTTCTATCGCAACTTTTATCACGGTGGCCACAATAATGCTCTGAACTAACGCGCTGCCGGGGAGGATCCCCCAAAGGCCAAATATATAAAACGTCGCAGTATTTACAGCCTGCCCACAGAGCGTCGACATCACAAATCTCGCCGCCATGTAGCGGCCTGCCGTCCACACCTTCATTTTGGCGAGCACGTAGTTGTTGACGATGTCACCGCAAAACACCGCCAAAAAGCCGAATAGCACCAGGCGCGGAGCGGGTGCCAATACATCCACATATGACTGGTTGTTGATCATCGCGGTGGACGGAGGGTAGGCAACGACGAATAGGAACACAACAGTCGCCAACACTTGTGCCGAAATGCCGTACCACAGTACAAGCCGCGCGATAGCATAGCCATACACCTCTGTCAATATGTCCGCCAATATGTAGACGAAAGGAAAATAATAGATTGAGATAGACAATGGAACACCCAAGACGTCGACCAGCTTACCCGCCGTAGGGATACAGATGATCGCGAAGAACACATTCAAGACCGTTATGTGACTCAGGAACTTGTAGTCCTTCATGGGTACTGACCTAGAGACGTTAGTCATCTCGGAAGGCTGGGGAAAAGTGTCGGCACCATCTGCGCTGCAAAGTCCTTGAATACGCGCAAAGCGGGCGGGGCATATCGATTGCCGAGATGGACAATCGAGAGGTCGAAGATGGGTAAGTGCCACTTGGGCATGACCTCGACGAGCCGTCCGTCGTGCAAGAGTTGAGGCAGCACAATGGGCGGAAGCTCACCAATGCCGGTGCCCCTCAGCAGCGCTGCCGCAAGCCCGGAGTATTCATTGATTGCCAGGTAAGGCTGGAAGGTCAGTCTTTCTTTGTCCTTACCATTCGTATGATTGAAGTTCCAAGTGATCTCGGGCTTCCAAAACGAAAAGGCGAGCAGTCGATGGTTGAGCAGGTCCTGCGGTGTTTTTGGTGGTCTGCACGTGTTGAGATAGGCGGGACTCGATACAAGTTGATGTCGGTAAGTCAGCAGTCTGCGCGCAACGAGCGACGAGTCTGCAAGTTCCCCGACCCGAAACGCAAAGTCCACTCCTTCGGCGATCTGATCAACGATCCTTTCTGTGATGAAAATATGGATTCGGACGTCGGGATAGGCAGCCTGAAACGCGCCGACCAAAGGTGCAAGTAACGAGTCGGAGATGCTGGGCGGCGCGGAAATCCGCAAGGTGCCCGACACCTTCGACATCTGATTCGAGATGAGGTTGTCCACGGCGTCGCTGACTTCCGCACCGCGTTGCGCCTGGACCAGCACCTCAGCACCCACATCTGTCATTCGTAGGCTCCGCGTCGATCGCTCCAAGAGCCTGACACCGAGGGATTTTTCGAGGTCGGCGATCTTGCGGGATACGGTCGAAAGTGGCATGCCGAGCTTTCGAGCCGCTTTCGAAAAGCTCCTCGCTTCGGCGACTTTTGCAAAAACGATGAGTGCATTCACGTCCGTCACGATTATCCCATTGTGTGGAAGGTGAATCCAAATAATACAGACTACTCTCATTAATGGAAACAGGTAATATCGCAGCGTTGTCACTATCTAGCTCGAACTCCAGGAGCGCGGAGATGGTCAATCCCACCAAATCGATGTCTGCAGCGGATGTTGATGCTGCCCCGGTCGAGTGCGCCGAAATCGACACGCTGCTCTCGACATGCGAGGTCGCGCTCAACGCCTCGGACATCGCCGTGGTTGTACCGCCATGTGCTGAAGACGGCGTGTTCAAGCCGTCCAACTCCCATTCGGCCTTAGGCGCTGTTGCGGTGCGGCGTCATTGGCCGATCAATGCGAGCACCCTGCGTCAGGCTGGTCGAACGCATCTGGCAAAGGCATTGCTGAACATTCCTGTCGTGGCAGCGGCTGTCACAGTCGCCCTGGCGGCGGGACAGGCAGCCCGAGCGCAGACGACACCTGCGCATGGCCGTGCCACAACCGGGGCGAATGACGACACGGCGGCCGTGAGGCGCGTCCTGTCCTTGTATGAGGCCGCGCTCAACGCTTCCGACACCGGCGCGGTGATGCCGCTGTACGCCGAGGACGGCGTGTTTATGCCACCCTTCAGCGAATCGGCGGTCGGCACCATAGCCGTGCGGCAAGCGTACGACGCGGTGTTCAAAAACATCAAGCTGAGCGTCAAGTTCCGTGTGGCTGAGGTGATCCAGATGGCGCCCGACTGGGCGTTCGCACGCACAAATTCTGCCGGGTCGGTCACAGTCCACGCTTCCGGCGCCAAGAGCGCCGAGGCGAACCAGGAGCTCTTCATCTTCAAGAAGAGCGCGGACGGCACTTGGAAAATCGCGCGCTACAGCTTTTCGCCGACAAATCCTCCCAGACCATGACGCAACGCGCGGGCCGTTGTCCGCGGATTGCGACACTCAGAGGAAAGGTGCGACATGAGTTCCCCAATCGACCAACCGCTGTTGCCGACGCGCCGGACCATCTTGAAATCCGCCGCCGCGACCGCAACGGTGGCGGCGATCTCACCGGCGTTCGCCCTGGCACGCAGCGCCGACCAATTTGATTTCGTGGTCGTCGGTGGCGGCTCCGCCGGAGCGGTGCTAGCGCGCCGCCTGAGCGAGGACCCCAAGCGCCGCGTGCTGCTGCTCGAGGCCGGCACCGCCTACGCGCCCGACGCCTACCCCGACCCGGTCCGGCGGCAGGACATAATCGGCGGCGACGCTGCGCATGATTGGGGCTACAAGAGCGAGCCGTCGTTCATCGGTCGCTCGATTCCGGTGCCGCGCGGCAAGGTTCTGGGCGGCAGTTCCGCGATCAACGGTGCGGTGGCCATGCGCCGCGCCTCGGGTCGACCATGACCGCTCGGCGCGCGAACACGGCCTGCAAGGTTGGGGTTGGGACGACATGCTGCCCGCCTTTCGGCGGATGGAGCGCACCTCGGCGGGCGCCGATGCTCTGCACGGCAGATCGGGACCGTTCCCGATTCATCAACTCGGTTTTGAAGAGACCTCCGACATGCAGCGCGCGTTCGTCGAAACAGCCATTCGCGCCGGTTTCCCTCACGTAGCCGATTTCAACAGCCGTGAACCGTTCGGGGCCAGTTCCTACCCGATGAACACGCGGATGGGGAACCGGCTCAACACCGGCATGACCTATCTCGACGCCGCGACACGGGCACGCCCAAACCTGACGATCCGCCGAATGTCGCAAGTCGACTCGGTGATCCTCGATGGCAACCGTGCGACTGGCGTGCGACTGATTGGGGGGGAGGAGGTCCTTGCCGCCGATGTGATCCTGTCGGGCGGCAGTTACGGCAGCCCGGCGATCCTGATGCGGTCAGGTATCGGGCCCGCCGCCGAGTTGCGGCGCCTGGACATCAAGGTCGCGGCCGACCTTCCGGTCGGCAAGCGCCTTCAGGACCACCCCATGTACTTCAGCGTTTGGGCGGCGCGGAAGGATACGGTCGGCCTGGGATTTCCGCCGGTTGGCGCGATCCTGTGGGGGCGATCGAAGCAAGCCGCGCCGGGCGACCTCGACCTGCATGTGGTTCCAGTTCACTACGGCGACCCTAAGAACTCGCCGACCGGCGCCATCTTCATGCTCGCCATAGTCAACACGCGTCCCGCTTCAATCGGAACCTTCAAGCTCAGAAGCCGCGACCCGCGCGATCCGCCTGTCATCGATCTCGCCTTCCTGAAGGAGCAGCGCGACCGCGACGGCCTGGTCGATGGCGTCGAATTGGTGCGCGCGTTCGTCGCGATGGCGCCCCTCTCGCGGTTCATCCACGGCGAATTGGCACCGGGACGTGCGGCCGACACGCGGGCGAAGATCGAGGCGAGCCTGGCAGGTTCGCTGGACACGTACCACCATCCCACGTCGACAGTGCCGATGGGCGGCGACCGGGACCCGCACGCGGTGGTCGATGGACAGGGGCGTGTCCGCGGCATCCGCAACCTGCGCGTCGTCGACGCCTCTATTTTCCCGGACGTCCCATCGGTGGCAACCAACCTGACGACGCTTGTTGCGGCCGAGCACATTGCGGCGATCATCACGGCCTAAAACCGACCCCACACGATTTTCTCCTACGAGGTCATGACCATGACAGAGAACCGGAAAGCGATTGTGTCCGTCCTGACGACCTATGCGGAAGCACTCAAAGCGGCCGATTCAGACGCCGTCGCGGCACTCTATACCGATGACGGCGTCCTGTTGGCGCAGGAGTCTCCGCCGGCCGTCGGTTCCGCGGCGGTCCGGCGGGCGTACGTCGGACTCTTCCAGACAATTGCGCTGGACATCACATTCCACGTCGCAGAGGTGGTCGAGCTGACGCCTGAGTGGGCGTTCGCCCGCACGACTTCGACCGGGACAATCAGGATCAACGCGACCGGCGGCACAGTGCCCGAAGCCAACCAGGAGTTGTTCATCTTCAAGAAGTCCCCGGGTGGGACGTGGAAGATTGCCCGATACAGCTTCTCCGTCATCAACCCGCCGCCGAAGCAATGAAGTGAATGCAGACAACTCGTTGACTCGCTCCGATGGTCCGCAGGTTCCCTATCTGGCACCGCAAAAATCCGTCAGGTTAAACAAACTGGAAACACCACTCCCATGAAAGCGTACTTACAGATCGCGGTCGTTGCGACAGCCCTCCTTCTCTCAATCCAGCTCGCCTACTCGGACGGCGACAAGGGTAAGGACGGCGGACCGTCGGGGGCATTCAGTTACTCGCGCGACGCTGACGTGGCTGCCGTGCAGAAGAACGTCAAGGCGGTCGTTGAACGCTATCAGGACGGTTTGAACAGCTCTGACTTTTCCAAGATCCACGTCTTGTTTGCCCCTGACGCGGTCGCGGAGTGGAACGAAAAGGCGACGGTGGTCGGCGTCGATGCGATGGCGAAGCCGTACGAGGGCCTTTTCAAAGCCATCAAGTTCAACACCGATTTCCAATATGATGCGGTCGACTTGTACGGCGACGTGGCGATCGTGCGGACACATCATCCGGTTGGTCAGACTGAGTTCATCATCAATGATGGCTCCAGGAAATTGGATTTCAACCGTGAAATCTTCGTTCTCCGCCGGTTTGGTGCGGAGTGGAAGATCATCTTATACACGTTCACGACTCAGCCGCGGCAAGGCGAGCAGTGAGGGGCTTTCGAATTGAGGCGCCATTTCAGCCTGATCACTCTGATTTGACCACTCATTTTGTTGAGGGGCCAAGTTGTGGAGGTGAGGCACTGCCGATTTTGGATTATTTTCCCAGTCCGTCGCCCATGCTCCGCGTCCTGGCAAAAAACTTCCATCTTGACCGACCGCAGGGTCCGTGCCGCATAGTTTAGGTAGATCAGACGAAGTTACGGTACAGCGACGAGCTGTAAATCTCGCAGAGGCGGAGCCGTGCCAGAATCAAGGCACGGCTCTTTTTGTTGCGCTGCATTTGTTGTCTCGTTCCGTCAAGAATAAAGACAAAGATCCGGTCGAGTAGGGGAGGAGCGATGATCCATTCAATTGGAACGAACCAGCGCCGCCTCCCCCCTCTTCAAACCGGACGTGCAGATTTCCCGCATCCGGCTTACCCAAGAACACTTCGCTCGAAGGCATGCGCCGACCGACGTCGACTTGGCCGACGGGCTGAGACGCTACCGCAGAGTGAGGTAGGCCGAAGCCTCTTCTGGGAGCAATGCTCCATGTGTATCCTCACCCTTTTTGCACGTCGAATCCTTGGCAGGGCCCCTTCGCTCCGCGGGCATTACCCCGCTTCATCGCTACTATGAGCCCCTCCGACTCCCGATCGAGCCAAAGCGCAGTTATGGGTTCCCGCACCTTGTTGACACAGGGCCTACGCGCCAAGTGTCACTCGAACGGGTCTCTCAGGTTCCTGACGATTCTGTCGGCATCCGCTGTCCCCTCCCACCCCGGAGAGCCCGGCCGCTGCAGGCGTTCGTTGCTTCACGGTCGGTGTCAGGCTTCACCCTATCTGGAAGGGCTGGCCACTCTCAGATGCGTAACGAGGCCGAATCGGGTTCACGCTTTCGCATTACGGCTGACGCCTTTGCCTTCCGAGGCTTCGACCGCCGGATCACTCCGACAGCCGCTCGGTCGGCTACATGGCGAACGAACAACTACCATGGTCAGTACCTTTCAACTGACAAGAACCGTCAAGCTTTGCCTGACGCACCAGATTTCGCCGATTCAGGAATTCAAAGTCGTGACCTGTTCGCCCGTCCGTTATCGTGAGTCGAAAATTGCTCGCGCAGAGTTCTCTTCATCACTTTGCCGGAACCGTTCTTGGGCAAGTCGGAAGTCATGAACTCCACGCGCCGAGGGGCCTTGTAGTTGGCTAGACTTCGGCGACAGTGACTCATCAGCTCTTCCGCGGTGGCAGTCATTCCCGGTTTTAACACCACGCAGGCAGTGACCAGTTCACCCCATTTTGGATCGGGGATGCCGATGACGGCCGCCTCGCGGATTGACGGGTGTTTGTACAAGACGGCTTCGACTTCTCCGGAATAGACGTTTTCCCCACCGGTCACAATCATGTCTTTGGCGCGGTCGACGATGTAAAAGAAGCCGGCGGCATCCTGATAACCGATATCGCCGGTGCGGAAGAACCCGTGGCGGAACGCCTCGGCGGTCTCTTGTTGCTTGTTCCAATAGCCGCGCATCACGTTTGCCCCGCGGGAGATCAACTCCCCGTGCTGCCCGGCCGGTAGCGGAGCGCCTGTGTCGTTCACGACCTGGAGATCGATCCCCGGGCAGGGGCGACCACACGAAGCCAGCCTGTCGGGAGTGTGCTCGTGGTCCCGCAGCCCCGTGAGAAAACCCGTTTCACTCAGTCCGTAGACCTGAACGAGCTTTACCTGTGGAAGAAGCTCGCGAGTCCGTCGGATGAGCTCCGGCGCGATGGGCGACCCACCGTAGCCCAGGACCTCAAGACTGCTCAGGTCAAATCGGTTGATGTCTTGAAACTGGGTCAAAAAATTCATCATTGTCGGCACAAGGACCGTATGGCTGATTCGCTCTTTCTCGACGGCTTCGCAAAAACTCAGCGGATCGAAACGTGGCAGTGCGACCTGACACGCCCCAAAGGCGGGCGCGGCGAAGATCGCCGGGAGATCGGCGATATGAAAGATCGGCGCCGCATGCAGGTAAGTTCCGCCCTCTCGATATCGCACCCAGTAATTGAGATTCGTCACGTTGGAGAGCACGTTCGTGTGGGTCAGCATGACTCCCTTCGGTTGCCCGGTCGTGCCGCTGGTGTAAATCATCGCCAGAACGGCCTCGGGATCGTAGAAGATCGCGGGCGGCAAATTGTCCGACGCCTCGAACGGATTCTGATCCAGAACGCAATTCCATTCGACCTGCGTTTTGGGCTCAGGCAAAGAAGAGTGTCGTACCAGCCCGCGCGGGGCCGCGTCTTGGATCACGCGATCGATTTCGAGCGTTGAGTAGCGAACATTGATCGGGACGAGGATGAGTCCCAGCCGGGCACAGGCATACACCAGCTCGACGTATTCCGATTCATTCGGCAGCAAGACGGCCAATCGGTCGCCCTGTCGAAATCCGTGTGCGACGAGCGAGGCGGCCACTTGGCCGACGCGGACATCAAGCTCTGAAAAGCTCAATCGCTTGCCGCCAACTGACAGCCCTGTCCGATTCGGATAATACCGGGCAGCGCGGCCGAGTGAATGGACGTAAAGCATGCTCGTGGGTCCGACGACCGTCGCACCCGCGGCCAACGGTCGTTACTTCAAGCCGTTCTCTTCGCAGAAGTCCCGGCCTCGATCGGCTCCTTGAACAAAATGCCCTTCGCTTCGCGGCTCAGGCTGAATTGGCTTGAGTGCGGATTCGAAGCAGGCCGAGCAGTTGCTCGTTTTCGCTATTCGCGATTTGCTCAACGCTGCGTTTGCCGGCCTCAGCCAGGACGCCTTCGGTCACCTTTTGTTTCAACTCAGGCGTAACTTGCGGATTGCCGAGGTTCTCCATGACCGGAGCAAGTCCGGTGAACACTCCTTCCATGAAATACTTCATTCCTCCTGCGCCGCCGGCCAGGTGGAATTGCAGATTGGGTCCGATGATTCCCCAACGAAGCCCAGGCCCCCAACTCACGGCATCGTCCACGTCGGCCACGCTCAGCACATCCTCCTGGATGAGATACAAGACTTCCTTGTAGAGCGCGATTTGGAGCCGATTCGCGACGTGGCCGGGAATTTCTTTCCGCAGTTGGATTGGCTTTTTGCCGATCGAGGCGTAGAAAGCCATCGCCCGCTGGATCGCCTCGGGCGACGTCTTCGCGCCCCCCACGATTTCCACCAACGGAATGATGTGCGGGGGATTGAACGGATGACCTACGAGGATCCGCCCCGGCCGTTTGCACGCCGATTGCATGACGCTGGGCGTGATGCCCGAAGAACTCGAGGCGATGATCGAATCGGGCGGAGTCGCGTCGTCCATATCGGCGAACAGCTTGATCTTGAACTCTTTCCGTTCGGGGCCGTTCTCCTGCACAAAGTCGGCCTTCGACAGCGCCTCTCGCATGTTGGAGGTGAAGCTCAGTCGCTCGCGCAAAGCGCCGGGCGAGAGGCCGATGGTGACGAGCGCCGGCCAGGCTTCACTCACGTATTTGCGTAAGTTGGCTTCCGCGTTCGGGGCGGGATCGGTGCCAACAACGTCGAACCCGCGGGCCAGATAATGCGCGGCCCAACTCGCGCCGATCACGCCGGTGCCGACGATGGCCACGCGGTGAATTGGTTTTTCGTATGACATGATTAGTTTTCCTTTTGCGGTAATTCCGCGAACGCGATGCCAGTGATATTTCCTTGAGCCGCGAGGATTGCCCGCTTTTCAGACCCATCGAGCCGGGCGCAATAGACCGTCCCGGCCAGATCGGTCATGAACATTCGATTGCCCGGCAAGTCGAGAGCGATGCCGATGCCTTCCATCAGATGCGTGACGAGGATCTCGGGCTCCTGCGCGGCGCTTTTTCCCCCGCGACCGAGGCTCGATTGACCGTGTTGCCGCGCGGCGGGTCGCCCCGATCGGTCCAATAGAGGACGCGGTTCTCGAGATCGAGCTCCAGATCAATCGGTTCCGGTAAGTGGTCGAACAAGAGCTGGATGTCGGCCCGATTGGCGGCCGACTGTCCTTTGGGAATCTCGAGGTTCGCGCGAAAGATGCGGCCGACGCCGGCGTCGTCGTCCCCCTTTTGCGTCCAGTAGATGTGTCCGCGTTCGGGATCGACGGCGATGCCGACGCACCATCGGGTCTGATCCTTGCGGTCTGTGTCGCCTTCCCCTGTCTGGACGAGCGTCTCGATCTTGGAACCGTCAAGGTTCGATCGCATCACGCGCATCCCCTCGCGGTCGCACCAATACAGCTTGCCGCTTTTCTTCTCGAGTTGGAGCTGCTTCGCTGTGTGCGTGCCTCCCTTGGGGACAATCGTCGTCCGATTCCGCCCGTCGAGATCGACTCGCTCGATCGAGCCGTCGTTCACGCCGAAAGCGCCCATGTCGGTCCAGTAGATGTGGCCGGCCTCGACATCGACGACCACGCCATCGGGACGCAGGCAGTCGCTGACGAGCACTTTTTTGTCGGAGCCGTCCGGATTAACCGAGAGCAGGCGGTTGCCGCTCAAATCGAGCAGGAACAATCGACCGACCGTCGCCTTGTGGCTCGACGATCGGGCGGATTTGGAGGCCTTTGTCGACATGGTTTTCCTTTCAGGTGATGGTTGATTCGGTTTCTCGAGGCGGCAGAGTCGACTGATGAGACGCCGGTGTGACCAATCGGCCGACCCCAGTTTTTCGACGCCATTAACTCGCCGACGAGACGGCCGCGGCCGCCGGTTTCTTCACTTTCGGGACCGCCCCGCTCGTCCGCAGAGAATCGATCTCCGCGTCGGAGAAGCCGAGCTCTTTGAGCACTTCGTCGTTGTGCTCCCCGAGTTCAGGAGCGCGACGGGCAGGCACTTTGGTCACGCCATGCACCTGAATGGGACTGCTGATCGTTGAGTTCAGCTTCCCGCCAGCCCCTTCGAGCGGAACGATCACGTCGTTTTCCCGCAGTTGCGGATCATCGACGACTTCCTGTGGCCCGCGCACGGCGCCGAACGTGACGTGAACGCCGCCAAAGACTTCGTACCAGTGGGCCATCGGCTGCGAGCCAAAGACGTCATCGAGGATTGCCGTCAAATGCGGCATGTTCTTCACCAATTGGGCCGGATCGGAGAATCGCGGATCCGTAAGGAGATCCGCACGGCCAATTGCCGTCGCCACGGCGGCCAACTTGTCGGGCGTAACCAGGAGCACGAACCAGGTGCCATCCGAGGCGCGGTACACGTTCATCGCGGCGTTCGCAGGATTTTTCCGGTCGTGCAGCCCGTAGAACTTCGCACCGCAGAGCGCGGCCTGGATCGAAACGCTGGCCGACCATACTCCCTCGGCGAGGAGCGACGTCGTCACGCTCGATCCCTTGCCGGTGCGTTCCCGACGATAGAGGGCCGTCACAATCGCCGAATACAGCCCGACGGCCGACGCATTATCACCGCTGCCGGCCACCGGCCAGGTCGGCGATGCGCCGGCGTCGCGCGTCATGGACAACAGGCCGCTACGCGCCCAATACGAGGTGATGTCGAATCCCGGAAGGTTGGCATCGGGACCTTTGTCGCCGAACCCGGTGAGATCCGCATAGATCAGACGCGGATTCCACCGCGCCACGTCTTCATATTCGAGGTTCAATCGCTTGCGCGGGATGCGGCGTGTTGACGATGAGCACGTCGGCCCACTTGACCAGTCGCTCGAGAACTTTTCCGGATCTCGGAGATTTCAGGTCGAGGGTGATGCCGCGCTTGTTCCGGTTGGCCAGGTGAAACGGATACGCGTCGTTGGCTTGCGGCTGGGGCGGTATCTTGTGGCCATTTCTCCAATAGTCGCCGGTGGGCGGCTCTACCTTGACGACGTCCGCCCCGAAGTCGGACAGAATCACCGCGGCGCTGGGGCCGGCGATGAAGCTTGCCAGTTCGACCACTTTGAGTCCCGAAAAGATATTGTCAGTTGCCATGACCGCACCTTTGGTTGTCGCCAAACTTCGACCGAGCCACCGATGACGCACGCCGCCGCAGCATCAGCGGCCTTGAAACTGTGGAGCCCGCTTCTTGAGAAAAGCTTGTGTTCCCTCGTTCTTGTCTTCAGTCCCGGCGCACAGCCCGAAGAACGATGCTTCCAGGGCGAGACCCTCGGACTGACTGGCTTCGAGCCCTCGGTTCACGGCTTCGAGCGAGTACTTCACCGCGATCGGAGCGTTCGCCAGGATGCGTTTCAGGATCGCTTCGCAGCGCGGAATGAGCTCGGCCGCCGGGACGACTTCGTTGACGAGCCCGATGCGGTAGGCCTCCTGGGCACTGATCATTTCTCCGGAGAGGACGAGCTGCAGCGCCCGGCCTTTGCCGACCAGTCGAGGAAGTCGTTGAGTGCCGCCGCCGCCGGGAAGAATCCCCAGCGTCACTTCCGGTTGACCAAACTTGGCGCTCTCGGCGGCGATCCTGATGGTGCAAGCCATGGCCGTCTCGCATCCGCCGCCGAGCGCAAATCCGTTGACGGCGGCAATCACCGGCTTGCCGAGATTCTCGATGACATCGAGGACCGACTGGCCGTACCTGCTCGATTTCTGCGCCTCGACCGCGGAGATTTGAGCGATCTCGCTGATATCGGCACCGGCGATAAACGCCTTTTCGCCGGCACCCGTCAGGATCGCGCCTCGAATTGCCGGGTCGTCTCGCACGTCCTCGAATGCCGCGTGCAAGTTCTCCCAAGTCTTTTGATTCAGTGCGTTGAGTACCTTGGGCCGATTGAGAGTCACGTATGCGATCGGCCCCTTCTTCTCGTACAAGAGATTTTCAAGCGTTAACTCGGCGACGGACGAACTCATTTCGATGTCTCCTCAGCGAGCGCGCACCCTGGCTGTTGGTGGCCGGCTCAATTGGCATTTCGGGAAAGAGATTAAATGAACGCGCTCAGGCCGGTGATGGCTTTGCCGACGATCAGGTTTTGCATCTGATATGTGCCCTCGTAGGAGTAGAGCGCTTCGGCATCGGCGAAGTACCGGGCGACCTGGTAGTCGAGGCTGATGCCGTTGCCGCCGCAGATTTCACGGGCCCACGCCACCGTCTCGCGCATCTTGGCCGTCGTGAACGCCTTCGACAGCGCCGCGTGATGGTCTCCCAACTTTCCTTCCGCGTGGAGTTGCGCGGTGCGAACCACCATGCACTGGCAAGCCGTGACGTTGGCGAGCATCTTCGCCAGAAGGTCCTGGACGAGTTGGAACGAGCCGATGGGCCTGCCGAACTGCAATCGCTCCTGTGCGTACTTGAGCGCGTGCTCGTAGGCTCCCATCTGGCATCCTGTTGCCTCCCAGGCGACGAGGTAACGCGTCATGCGCAGCACTTTGGCTGTGTCGCGGAAGGAGGTGGCGACCTGCAGATGGTGGTCTTCCGGGATTCGGCAGTCTTTCATCGTGATCAAACCGTTCTGGACGACCTTGAGTGCAATCTTGTTTTGGATCTTCTCCACGCTGAAGCCGGGCGTCGTCTTGTTCTCGATGATGAAGGCCTTGACCTGGTTGTCGGCCACGTCGCGGGCCCAGATGACCGAGATGTCGCACCAGGGAGAATTGCCGATCCACTTCTTCTGACCGTTGAGGATCCAGGAGCCCCCTTCGCGCTTGGCCGTCGTCATCAGGCCGCCGGAAGCCCCGGAACCGACGAGCGGCTCGGTCAGTCCGAAGCAGCCGATCTTTTCAAACCGGGCCATCGGCGGCAGCCACTTCTGCTTCTGTTCCTCAGAGCCGGCCTCGTAGATCGAGCCCATCGCCAGGCCGTTGTGAACGCCGAAGAACGTGGCGATCGAGGCGTCGACGCGCGTCATCTCCATCGCGGCCAAACCGAACAACAGCGCGCTTCCGCCTCGGCAGCCATACCCCTGCATGCCGAGGCCGCCAATGTTGAGTTCCTTAAACGCGGGAATCAATTCGAACGGGAAGGCGTCTTCGGCCCAGTACTTGTTGATAATCGGCGCGACCTTCGCCTCCATGAACGCGCGGATCTGTCGCACAAGTGCGAGCTCTTCCGCATTCAAGGTTTCGGCGAGCGAGTAGAAGTCGCTGTTGGGCGCGGGCAGCGGCTTTTGTGGTTTGGCTGGTTTTGCTCCGGCTGTCGACTGCTCGGTGGGTTTTGCAAGTGTCGTCATTTCTGTCCTTTCTTTTGTTGTCTGCGGCACGGATGGCCGACGACGTTATGAAGTTGCAGCCCCTGCAAAGTGTGGTGGTGCTTCTCGAGGAACGCCGTCAGCGCCTCCTTGGCGTCTGCCGACCGAAGCCGCGGCGGGTACTCATCGTTTTCGAGCCGCATCGCTGTTTCGATTTGTTCGCGATAAGACTGAACCATCAGTCGTTTGCAGGCCCGAAGCGCGTCAGACGGCATGCCCGCCAACTTCTGCGCCGTCTGGGTCGCCGTCGCCATGAGCGCTTGATCCGGCACGACGGAGGTCACCAGGCCCAGCTCGAGCGCGCGTTTTGCGTCGTAACGCGCTCCCAATAGAATCAGTTCCGCCGCGCGGAGGTGGCCGATTCGTGCCGGAAGCGACCAGCATGTGCCGAACTCGGGGACCAAAGCCAGGTTGATGAAGGGCATCTGGAACTTGGTACTCTCCGCGGCGTAGATGAAATCGCAATGCGTCAGCATGGTGGCCCCGCCTCCGATCGCGAACCCGTGCACGGCCGCAATCAGGGGCTTGTCGAAGTTGAGGAACGCCTGCATCAGTCGCGACTGGGGAGTTTCGCTGGACGCGGGAGGATTTTTCAGGAAGTCCTCGACATCATTACCGGCGCAGAACGAGTCGCCCGCGGCGTGCCAGAGCACCGCTCGAATACTCTCGTCGCCGAGGGCCTGATTGAGCAGGTCCGCGAGGCCGACGTACATCGCTGCCGTCATCGCGTTCTTTCGCGCCGGGCGGTTGAACTGAATGCGGAGGATGCTTCCAGAACGCTCGGTCACGATGTCGCTCATCGTCCACCTCCACTTAAGGCGGGTTCGTTCGCTGTAAGAGACCGATTTGCGATCCCGTCCGAATGAGATTCCGCATGCGGCAAGTTCTCGCCTACGGACGGGCGAGAATTCAGAATCAGTCGAGAACCGCGCTGCCCGGTGACGCCCGTCCACACCCACTGCAAAAACACGCTCACGCGCAGATTACGCTGCGCCAGAAACTGCAAATGCACTACCCCCCAGACGAGCCATGCGAGCAGCCCGCTAAGCCGGACTTTGCCGCTCTCGAGTACGGCGAAGCCCTTGCCTGCCACGGCCATGTTTCCCTTGTCCCAGTACCGAAACGGAGGGAGCTGCGATCGGCTGACAATCCGACGGTGAATCGACTTTCCGACGTAACGTCCTTGCTGCATGGCGACCTGCGCGACGCCCGGCAATGGTTTTCCGCCCTGCTCGAACGATGCGGTATCTCCGACGACAAATACCTCGGGGTGTCCGGGCACAGACATGTCCTTGGCGACGCGCACGCGACCGGCGCGATCCGTCTCGACGCTCAGCCATTTGCCGGCCGGCGACGGGGTCACCCCGGCTGTCCAAATTACCGTTTTGGCGGCGATTCGCTCCCCAGCGACCGTGACGCCGTTCTCGTCGATCTGGTCCACGCCGTGCCCCAACAGCACCTCCACTCCCAGACTTTCGAGCCGTCTCTTTGCCGCTGATGACAGCTGCTCCGAAAAAGGACCGAGCACGCGGTTGGCCATGTCGACCAGCACGATTCTGGCTGACGCCGGATCGATGCGACGAAATTCCGACTTGAGCGTGCTTTGCACAAGGACGGCGATCGCGGCGGCGAGCTCGACACCCGTGGGTCCGGCGCCAACCAGGACAAACGTCAGAAGATCCGGATGATGACTGGGATCGTCCTCCGCTTCGGCTTGTTCGAAGGCAGCCAGAATCTTGTTTTTGATCGCAACTGCGTCGGGAAGACTCTTCAAACCCGGGGCATACTTCTCAAATTCATTGTGCCCGAAGTAACTGTGGCTTGCGCCGGTTGCCAGAACAAGATAGTCGTAGGCGAGCGGCACACTGTTTCGATCTGCCGAGTCGACGAGGACGCGTTTCGCGTCCTTGTCCACTGCCTTCACTTCTCCCAGGATGACCGTCGCGTTTTTTTGGCTCCGCAAGATCCCCCGCAGCGGCGAACCGATCTGCTCAGGCGTCAGGACGGAAGTCGCCACCTGATACAAGAGAGGCTGAAACAGATGATGGTTGGTCCGGTCGATCAGGAAGACGCGCGCCGGCGTCTTACGCAGCGCCTTCGCCGCCGCGAGGCCGCCGAATCCTCCGCCAACGATCAAGACAGTTGCTGTTCTCTCTGACACGCCAAATCCTCCCACCTCACTTCAACGATCTTGCGGCATCGCAGGTTTCATGCCGCCGCGACGGGTCATCCACATTGCGGCGATGGAACCCTCATTCGGTCTCGTTGCCGGATCGCCTGTCGCCGCGGATCCATTCGCGAACGTAGGCCGGGCAATTTCGCAGTTCGATCCCTTTGTCTTCGCTGAGCCGCAAGAAGCGGACGGCGGCGGCGTTAACGAGCTTGATTTCGGTCAAGTCCAGCACGATCGCTCGCGTCTCGTTTGCGAGCTGAGCTTTGAGATCGTGCACCTGTTCCGACTCGATGCGGCCGATGAGTCGCAACACGATTTGTTCGTCGCCTGACTCTACAACGATTCTGAGAATCATTTTGGCCGCATGGTGCAACAAGAGTGCCGCCCACTCATTCGCGAGTGAATGACGGTTTTCGGGCGCGGCGATGGCGACTTTTCGGCAATTGTCGAGTTCTCGCCAGCGCAATTCCGTGCGCGCGGGACCTGATCGAGCACTAACGCGCGAGCTCATGGAGTTCCGCGCGGCACGCGGCGCTGAAGTCCCTGAGAGGATCGAAATCGTCGGCCTCGAATGTCGCGCGGATTTGATCCACTGAAAGGTTCGGCTTGGAATACAAATCGACGATTCGACGGCAGCACTCTTCCGCCGCCGCGAGGACCGGTCGAGAGGAAAGAAGTCGGATGCAGCTCAGGTTGGCATAGAGGTGCACAAACTTGTCCGGCCGGTCTAGGGAATTACTCAAGGCGTCGATCACGGAGTTCGACGCCTCCTTGATGAATTCCTCATAGAGCAATTCTCGTCGACGCAGCTCCTCAACGGCGCGGTCGCGAATGAACTGGCTTCGCTGGGTCATCCAAGTTGTGAACATCGAGCCGGAGGCGCCCGCGAGCGATCCAAGCAGGGCGGCCGTGGCTGTGATTATCGATGAGTCCATCGCACCAGCTTTGTCCCTCCGGTCCGCACATTAGCGCGATCGAAACCGATGTTTGTCGATCTGCAGGCTGCGGATTTTCGACTCGAGCGTCGACCGAGGAATGCCTAGTTTCACGGCGGCGCCGGAGGCTCCGGAGACCCGGCCTTGGCATTCGGACAACGCGGATTCGATCAGGTGACGTTCCCGATTGATGAGCGAACTGACGAGCGGTCCCGTTTTTGAGGACGGCGCTTGCGGTTGGCGACGCAGCCAGGTTTCGTCAATCGACAGTACTTTCCCGTCACAGAGGATGACCGCCCGTTCGATGACGTTTTGCAGCTCACGAATGTTGCCGGGCCAGTGATAGCCCTGCAGCAGGTTGAGCGTCTGTTTTTCGATTCTGTCGATCGTTTTGCCGACTTTGAGGGCGCACTGCTCGGTCAAATACTGGACTAACAACGGAATAGCGTCGGCCCGCTCGCGAAGTGTCGGCATGTGGATAGGAAACACATTCAGCCGGTAGAAGAGATCCTCGCGAAACTTGTTGTCGCGGACTGCGTCTCGGAGATGTCGGTTTGTGGCGGCGACGATCCGCACGTCGACGGTGATGGGCTTGCTTCCTCCAATTCGCTCGAATTCGCGCTCCTGCAACACGCGCAGCAAGGCGACTTGCGTCTCCAGTGGCAACTCTCCGACTTCGTCCAAAAAGAGGGTGCCGCCATCGGCCAGCTCAAAGCGGCCCGGGCGCTGCAGCGTGGCGCCGGTAAATGCTCCCTTCTCGTGGCCGAATAACTCCGAGCCGATCAGGGACTGGGGAATCGCGCCGCAGTTGACCCGGATGAAAGGCCGCCTGGAACGCGGCGAGCGGTTATGAATCGCGCGCGCCACCAGCTCTTTGCCAGTACCCGTTTCGCCCGTAATCAGCACGGTCGAGTCTGTTGGCGCGACTTTGGCGACGTGCGCCAGGATGCGCCGCAGCGGCTCGGAGGAGCCCACGATCTCATCGACCATGGGGGTCTGATCGATTTTGTCCTTGAGGGGGACGCTCTCCAGGTAAAACCGCTCGTCTCGATTTGTCTCACCCAGAGAAAGGCCTCGAGTCAAATCGATCGCGGATCCCGCGAATTTGGTGTCGCCCGGCTCGTTGAAGAGGTGACGGCCTACCGCTCCCGTACGCGCCGAATTGTCAGCGACGAGGAGTCGATCGTCGCGCCGCGATTCCTGCCACTCTCGATACGGGCGACAGGGCCCATTCGTGAGCCGAACAGGACTGAGGCTGGTTATCCGATCTGATCCTTTCGAGATTGGAGATCGGGCGAAAATTGTCGGAGCCATGATGACAAGTCCTTTACTCGGTGCGAACGAAGTGAAAGGACGGCGACTCCGGTGGGCTTGCCCTTCGACAGGCCGGTCGTCGCTGAGTCCTCTCTCAGCGACGATTTCTAAGCGTGGGCACTGGACACCTGGATTGGTAATATTGGGCCCGCGACCCTCCCTCTATTAAGCGGCCGGGGTGGACATCGGCTTTCGGCAGCCCTTGGACCGCTGTTCTGGATCTTGTCCGTGACGAATGACGACCGTACAACGGGGGCGATCCAGGTTTATCTGGACGCACTCGATGGAAAAACACCTCCCGAACCGATTGTGCGTGCCTTGCTGGAGCGGTCGGCGCACCGTTTGCAGCTCCTTTGCACCAATCTGCTTTACCGCAAATACCGGCGGCTCACGATGCCGCCGCTGAACTTGCAGCCCGTCGAAATGCTCGACGCGGTCGTTGAACGGTTGCTCAAGGCCATGCAATCGGTCCGCCCTCAAAATGTGCGACAGTTTTTCGCACTCGTGAATCAGCACATGCGGTGGGAACTGAACGACCTGGCTCGGCGATTAGACGAAGACATGACCATCGTCGGTCTGCACGAGGGAGCGGCACGGGCGCCGGCAAGCAGCGGCTCCGTGCTGACGCCGGACGGCCGCCGCATCCTTGAAGCAATTGATCAGCTCCCGGAAGAAGAGCGGGAGGTTTTTGGCCTGGTTCACATCCAGGGGCTCACGCACGCGGAGACGGCCGAACTGCTGAAAGTCTCCACAAAAACCATTCAGCGCCGCTTGAATCGTTCCATTCTGCTTTTGAAGAGAGAATTGGATCATCTTCGGCCGAGCGGTGATGGCGAGAGTACCGATGGCCGATGATCCCCGCGTCGAAGCACTTGTGGAGGAGCTGCTGAACTCTCGCGGGGACGCTGAAGAGGTCTGTCGCGGCTGTCCTGAACTCCTGCCCCAGGTCCGGGCAGAGTGGCAGCGCGTCCGCGAGATTCAAACCGAACTGACAGTGCTCTTTCCAGACTCGGCTAGCCCCGACGACTCCATTCCTCCGATCGCTTCGGTGAGTCAGCTCCCGAAAATCGCGGATCATCAGGTTCTTGAAGTGCTGGGCTACGGTGGGATGGGTGTCGTGTACAAAGCTTGGCACCTGCGCCTCCATCGGCCGGTCGCGGTGAAGATGCTGCTTGCTGGTCCCTTCGCCCGGCAAAAAGAACTTGAACGCTTCGTACGCGAAGCGCAGGCAGCGGCCGGCCTGAACCACCCGAATATTGTCCAAATCTACGAGGTCGGGAACGTCGAGGGACGACCCTACTTCACGATGGAGTTCGTTGAGGGAGGAAGCCTGGCGCAAAAGCTCGCGGGTGTCCCTCAGCCGGTTCGTGAGGCGGCGGCTCTGACGTCGACACTCGCCGAAACGGTTCAGGTGGCGCATCAGCGTGGCATCATTCATCGGGATCTGAAACCGGCAAACGTCCTGCTCACAGTCGAGGGCATTCCAAAAATCGCCGACTTTGGACTCGCGCGACGCATGGAAGACGCGGCAGCGGCGACGCAAAGCGGTGCCCCGCTGGGAACGCCGAGCTACATGGCTCCTGAGCAAGCCGGAGGTAAAACCAGCGCGATCGGCCCAGCGGTGGATGTCTATGCGCTGGGGGCGATCCTGTACGAGCAGCTGACGGGCCGTCCTCCGTTCCGCGGAGAGTCGGGAGCGGAAACGGTGCAGCAAGTCCTTCTTCGGGAGCCGGTGCCGCCGTCGCGGTTGAACCCCGCGGTGCAGCGCGACCTGGAGATCATTTGTCTAAAATGTTTACGCAAGGAGCCGGAAAATCGCTATGCCAGTGCCACGGCGCTGAGCAACGATCTCACCTGCTTCCTCGAAGGCCGGCCGATTCAGGCGCGACCCCTGGGCTGGGCTGCGCGGTTTGAGCGGTGGTGCCGCCGCAACCCAATGGCGGCTGCCTTTTGCCTGGTGCTTCTGGTACTCGCGGTCATCAGCACCTGGCAGGCGGCGCGGGCGAACTCCGCGAACGCACAGGCGCAGAAGCGCCTGAAGCAGATCGAGAAGGCGAATGACCTCCTCGGCTCGATTTTCGAGAGCCTTGACCCGAACGAGGTCGCCGGGGCGGATCGTCCGTTGCGGGCGATCCTGGTCGGGAAGCTGGACAGAGCAGTCGAGCAACTCGAAGGCGAGTCGATCGGCGATCCGCTGGTGGTGGCGAAGATGCAGGACAGGTTCGCCGTTTCCCTGTGGGCGCTGGCGGAGCCGGGCAAGGCAATCGTTCTGGACGAGAAAGCGCTCGCCACCCGGCAGGCCACGCTCGGCCCGGACGATCCCCTCACACTCGGCACCCGCTACAACCTCGCCATGGATCTTAAAGCTGCGGGCAACCTGGATCGGGCCCTGCCGCTTCAGGAAGAGACGCTTCGGCGGATGACAGCGGTCCACGGTCCCGACCATCGTTCCACGCTCAGCTGCATGAATAGCCTGGCCGGGATGTACGAACTCGCGGGCAGGCGTGACCTCTGCCTGCCCTTACTTGAAGAAACGCTCAGGCGCAGAAAGCCACGCTCGGGGGCGAAGATCCGGAAACGCTCACGACTATTGTCAATCTCGGCACAGTCTATGCCGATTCTGGGAAGCAGGACTTGGCCTTACCGCTGCTCGAGCAGGCGCTCTCGCTTCAGAAGTCCAAACTCGGCGATGCCCACCCCAGAACGCTCAGCACGATGAGCAAACTTGGCATGACTTATGAGGCGGCCGAGAAGCTGGACCTGGCCCTGCCGCTGCTACAGGAGGCGCTGAAGCTTCAGAAAGAAACGTTTGGAAGCGAAAACCCCGACACTCTCCTGACCATGTACCGGCTTGCCATGACGTATCAGTATGCCGGGAAACTGAAATTGGCGCTGCCGCTCGTGGAGGAAGTGCTCAGGGCCAAGACAACCAAACTCGGCAAGGAGCACCCCGACACACGCCGCACTATTCACGAGGCGGATTTTCTACGCAACATGGCCACAGCCCAGGATCGCTACGAATTGAATCTGGCCAAACTCGGCCCGGACGACATCGGCACTCTCCTGGCTCGCCGCGACATCGCCCAGTTGTACATGGCCACGAACCGGTACGACGAGGCGGAACGGACACTCGTCGAGGTCCTTGACCGAATGAAAGCCCGCGCGAACGACGATCCGATCCTGGTGTTTACGATTCGTCTGCTCCGGATTTGCCATCGGACTCGGGAACGAATCACGCCCGATTCGTGGCTCACGTATCGATCCAAATCTGTCCTCGGCGGCGTCTATCTGGCACGGAAACAATATGCCACCGCCGAACCGCTGCTGCTAGCCGGCTACCAGGGGATGAAGAAGCAGGAAGCGAAGATTCCGACACCCGAAAGGGCTCGCCTGAATGATGCGGCGGAGCAGCTGGTCCAGTTGTACGAGACAACGGGCAAGAAGATGGACGCGGCAAAGTGGCGCGAGGAACTGGAAGCACGCCGCAAGGCAGCGGCTTCGCCGCCCAAGCGATGAATGCGGCTGCACTCGGGAAAGCCGTCAACGCGATCGGAACCGAAGTTTGTCGATCTGCAGGCTGCGGATCTTCGATTCCAGCGTCGATCGAGGGATGCCCAATTTCGCGGCGGCACCGGAGGCTCCGGAGACTCGGCCCCGGCAGTCGGACAACGCAGACTCGATCAGTTGACGTTCCTGATCGATGAGGGACGTGGCAAGCGGACTGGATTGCTTGGACGTCGCTGAGTGTTCGCGACCGAGCCAGGTTTCGTCAATCGACAACACCTCGCCATCGCGCAAAATGACAGCCCTCTCGATGACATTTTGCAGCTCGCGAATGTTGCCGGGCCAACAGTAGCTCTGCAGCAGTTCGAGGGTCGGCTTCTCGATCCTGTTGATCTTCTTGCCGGCCTTGAGCGCATAACGCTCGGCCAGATACGTGACCAGAAGTGGAATATCGTCGACGCGCTCGCGAAGCGCGGGCATGTGAATCGGAAAGACGTTCAGTCGGTAGAACAAGTCCTCGCGGATCGTCTTGTCATTGACCGCCTGCTCGAGATTTCGGTTTGTCGCCGCGAGGACGCGCACGTCCACGGTGACGGGCTCGCATCCTCCCACCCGCTCGAACTCGCGCTCTTGGAGCACGCAACAGGGCGACTTGCGTCTCCGGCGGCAATTCCCCGACTTCGTCCAAAAAGAGCGTGCCTCCGTCAGCCAGTTCAAATCGGCCCGGGCGCCGCTGGGTTGCGCCGGTGAAGGCTCCCTTCTCGTGGCCGAATAGCTCCGAACCGATCAGCGACTGGGGAATTGCGCCGCAGTTCACGCGGATGAAAGCACGCCCGGCCCGCTGGGACCGTTTATGGATCGCGCGCACCACCAGCTCTTTGCCTGTTCCCGTCTCGCCCGTAATCAGCACCGTCGAGTCTGTCGGCGCCACTTTGGCGACATGTCCCAGGGCCCGCCGCAGCGGCTCCGAGGAGCCCACGATCTCCTCGAACATCGACGCCTGATCGACCTCTTCCTTGAGTGCGATGTTTTCTTTGTAAAGCCCATCTTTGAGATCCTGGATCTCGTGAAGCGCCTTTCTTGGCCTCGGTCACATCCATTACGGATCCGAAGAATTCCGTTTCGCCCGCCTGGTTGACGAGCGGATGGCCCACGACGTGCAGGTACTTGATCGAACCATTCGGCATTAGCAATCGATGTTCGATATCCCAACCTTTTCCATCCTTGCGAACGCGATCGACCGTCGCTTGAACCAACTTCCTATCATCGGGATGAACTCGTTCCATCGCCGTTTCCGGGGTCGGTTTGAACGTCGCACGGTCGTGTTCGAAGATCCGGAAGGTTTCGTCCGACCAAAAGAATTGATTGCTCGCTACGTTCCAGCCAAAACTCCCCGTGTGGCTGAGCCGCTGAGCTTCAGCCAGATAAGCCTCGCTGCGCCGCAGCTCCTGCGTCATTTGTTCCTGCTCAGTGATGTCCATGCAGGTGCCGATCAGCTGCGTCACGACTCCGTTTTCGCGGACGGCTTTACCCACGCACCGCACGAACCGCAACTCGCCGCCCGGCCGGACGCTGCGGTATTTGTGATCGCAGTTGCAACCTTCGGCAACCATCTTTTGAAGGATCGCTGCGTTGTCCGCTCGATCTTCGGGATGGACGTGAGCCAGGTAGTTGTCGAGTGTGAGGGGCTTTGTCGGATCGAATCCGAAAATCTTGTAGGTCTCGTGCGACCAGAAGTCGAACGCTCCGCTCGGGTTAAACGCCCAACTTCCCATGTGTGTCAGGGACTGCCCCTCCGCGAGATATCCCTCACTTCGTCGCAAGGCATCTTTGTCACGCCGGTTTGTTTCCTCAGCCCCTTTGCGACCTTCAATGTCGATGCCCGCTCCGTACCAACGGACGATTCGTCCCGTCTCATCGCGTAGAGGTACGTTACGCATCCAGACCCAGCGGTATTGCCCGTCGGCCCGCCGGACCCGTGTCTCGGCCTCGAAGCACTCTCCGGTCCTCAAGCAGGCTCGCCATTTATCGGCGAAGGGCGGAAGGTCATCGGGATGGGCCCAGCGAGCCCAACCCCAGCCCTGGAGGTCCTGCATCCTGGCCCCCAAGAAATCGAGCCAGCCTTGATTGCAAAAGTCGACGCTCCCATCAGGTTGGGCGGAGTGGAGTAAGGCCGGGGCGGTGTCGACCAGGCGCTGCAAATCGTCCGCTGAAGGAAGTGATGGCGCTGGTTCGCTCGCCGGGGCGGTTGCCATGACACGCGTTCCGCAGAGAAATTGAGGTGAGGGCTCCCGTGCCGACTTAACGTTGAGTTTAGACGGACACCTTGCTGTTTTGTAGGCGTTCGCACATTCGGAAGGCTGTTGCGCCGTCCCTGGCGAGAATTCGACAATTGCCGAAAACTCGTCAGCCGCTTCGAGCAGGTTGCATCGAAATCGCCGCAGCCGACGACGAAACCAGAGGAGCCCAAGCGTGGTTTGTTCCTCGGATGCCGATGCACGCGTCCATGCGCAGCGATTCGAAGTTTCTTCGTGGCACGAGAATCGCGAATGACGATGCTGTCGATTTTGTCAATCAATTCGACCACAAAAAACGGAGGTATGATCCGATGACTACTCCCGACTTCACCGCTCTCGTCGCCCGACACCGCGCTTATTTCCGCACGGGTGCCACTCGTCCCGCCGAGTGGCGTGAGAGCCAGCTGACAGCCATGAGGGCGATGATGACCGACCGCGCTCGGGACTTCCACGCGGCGCTGTGGGCTGACCTCCGCCGCAACCGCACCGATGCTGACGCAACCGACGTGAAGTTCCTTGCAGACGACGCCGACCACGCGCTGTCGCACCTGCGGGAGTGGATGAAGCCCGTCTTGCTCGACGCGCCTCGCGTGCTGCAACCGGCACATGTCGAGGTGCAGTTCGATCCGCTCGGAGTGGGCCTCATCATCGGGACGTGGAACTACCCGCTGATGCTCACGCTGTCCCCGTTAGTCGCTGCGATTGCCGGGGGGAATGCCGCCGTCATCAAGCCTTCGGAAGTAGCGCCGGCCAGCGCCGAAGTCATCGCGCGGCTTCTGCCAGAGTACCTGGACCGCGACGCCTTCTCGGTGGTTCTCGGCGCGGTGCCCGAGACGACTGCGCTCTTGGAACAACAGTGGGACCACATCTTCTTCACCGGCGGAACGGCGGTCGCCAAGGTGGTGATGACCGCCGCCACGAAGAACTTGACGCCCGTGGTGCTTGAGCTCGGCGGCAAGAGCCCGACCATCGTCCACTCGTCGGCCGACCTGCGGGTCGCGGCGCGGCGCATCGCGCAAGGCCGCTGGAACAACGCCGGGCAGACCTGCACCGCGCCGGACTACGTTCTGGTGTTCAAGGACGTCGCCAAGCAGTTCCTCGAACGCCTGAAGGAGTCGCTCCTGCACTTTTACGGCGAGGAACCGCAGAAGAGTCCGGACTACGGCCGGATCGTCAGCACGCGGCATTTCGACCGGCTCACGGCACTTCTCGCGGGCGGGACCATCTATCACGGCGGCCAGCACGATCGGGCGGATAAGTTCATCGCACCGGCAGTGCTCGTGAATGTGTCGCCGAAGTCACCGGCGATGCAAGAGGAGATCTTCGGCCCGATCCTGCCTGTGTTGGAGGTGGACAACGTCCAACAGGCGATCGACTTCGTCAACGCGCGGCCAAGCCCGCTTGGGCTGTACGTCTTCGCTGAAGACCAGCAAGTGGTGGAGCAGATCCTGGGCTCAACGAGCTCCGGGGACGCAGGCGTCAACGAGTGCACGATCCAGCCACTCGTTCCCGACTTGCCCTTCGGAGGCGTTGGCAACTCCGGGATGGGCAAGTACCACGGCGAGTGGGGCTTCCGCGGTTATACGAACGCCCGCGGCGTCCTGTACCACGAAACGCGGATGGACCCCGACCTCCGGTACCCGCCTTACAGCAGCCAGCAGCCGGCGCGAACGGGCCGCTTCGTCGCCGGTTGTGACGCAATCCGGCGTCCCTCGCGGCGTCCCATCAGCGTTTCGAGGCCCTGTACGCGGATGATTAGAACGCGAGCGATCTTGCGCGAGTTTTCTCCATGGCCTGAAGCAATCGTGAGAACGTCGCGCTTACGTTTGAAGGAGAGACGTCATGGCGAAGCCCATTTTACTTGTCACCCGCAAGCTGCCCGAGGCCATCGAGGCGCGCGCCGCCCGCGATTATGATGCGAGACTCAATCGTGACGACGCACACGGCGCGAGCGAGGGAGTCGAGATTGTCCGCCGCGCCCGCGAAGTTGGCCCCTCGGGTATTTTGTGCGCTCCGGGCGACGGCTTTGATTCCTCCTGCATCAACGCGCTGCCACCGAGCGTGAAGATCATCGCCACGTTCAGCGTCGGTTTCGACCATATCGACATCGCCGCTGCCAAGGCGCGCGGCATCGTAGTGACGAACACGCCAGGCGCGAGCTCCTTCGCCGTGGCCGAATGTGCCCTCATGCTGATGCCGACGGCAGCCCGCCAAGCCGGAGAAGGCGATCGCATGGTCCGCGCGGGCAAGTGGACCACGCAGCTAGTGGGCGTGACGCTGGAGAACAAGAAGCTCGGCATCCTCGGCTTCGGCCGGATCGGGCAGGAACTGGCTGGCATGGCTCGTCAGGGCTTCCACCTGGAAATTCAATGCCTTCATGCAGCATCCTGTCGGCTACGTGGTCGGCGACGACAAGATTTTGCATCTCGGAGACGTTTGGGAGTTTGTCTTCAACCCCTGGGCACTTTGGCAATACGCCCACAACATGACCGCGTCGGTCATTACGGCGTCTTTCGTCGTCTCGTCGGTCGGTGCGTATTGGTCGCTTATGGGAGAACACGTCGAGCACGCCCGGATTTGCCTGCGCTGTGGCGTTATCGCAGGTCTCGTGGCCTGCGTGCTGATCGCGATGCCCACCGGAGATCAACACGGGAAAATGGTGGCACGCCATCAGCCGGTCACCTTGGCGGCGATGGAGGGGCTCTTCAAAGGTGGCCCCGAAGCCGAGCTGGCGATCATCGGTCAGCCGAACGTCAAGGAACGCAAACTCGAGAATCCCATTGTCGTTCCCGACATTCTGAGCTTCCTGGCCTATGGAAGTTTCGGCAGTACTGTAAAGGGGCTCAATGACTTTCCCGAAAAGGAATGGCCCGACAACGTCGAACTCCTCTATTACACCTACCACATCATGGTCGGACTGGGGACGATCCTGACCCTGGTGATGGCGATCTCGGCCCTCTTGCTCTGGCGAAACAAGCTCGAGCAGTCGCGGGCGATGCTTTGGATACTGATGCTGAGCGCTCCGTTTCCTTACATCGCAACCACGGCAGGCTGGTGGACAGCGGAGTTGGGGCGCCAACCTTGGATCATCCACGGCCTCATGCGCACGGCAGAGGCCGGCTCGCCGCAAGTCAACGCGGGCAACGTGGTCTTTACGGCATTGGGGTTTGCGGGGTTGTACCTGGCCTTGGGCCTGCTCTTCGTGTTGCAAGTGGTGAAACAAGTCGCTCGGGGTCCGGTGAGCGCGTCATAGGAGATGCCCGGTGGAAACGCTCTGGTTTGCGATTGTCTCCGGGATGCTTGCGATTTACGCGGTCCTGGATGGATTCGATTTCGGAGCCGGCATCGTGCATCGCTTTGTCGCCCGGACGGACGATGAGCGGCGGACGGTCTTCGCGGCGATCGGGCCGATCTGGGACGGCAACGAGGTCTGGTTGATCGCAGCCGGAGGCGTGATGTTCCTCGCGTTTCCGCGAGTCTATTCGGCCGCCTTCAGCGGCTTCTACCTCGCGCTGATGATCGTGCTGTGGCTCTTGATCTTGCGAGGGATCGCGATCGAATCGCGCTCGCAGCAAGCGAACCCGCTCTGGCGCGAGTTTTGGGACACGACGTTCGCGCTCGCCTCCGCACTGTTGGCGATCGTGTTGGGAACAGCGCTCGGGAATGTGGTTCGCGGCGTTCCAATCGACGCAAGCGGTTGGTTTGCAATGCCCCTGTTCACGAACTTTCGACTGGGCTCACGACCGGGAATCTTCGATTGGTATACGACGCTCGTGGGACTGTTCACATTCTGTATCTTGGGCGCGCACGGCGCGATTTATCTCGCCTGGAAGACGTCGGGCGCGGTGCAATCCCGCAGCCGAAATTGGGCGCGAAATTCGTGGTGGGTTGCCGTGCCTCTCTGGGCGCTTGTTACCGGAGCCACCGTGCAGATTCAGCCGATTGTCTTCACAAACCTCCTCTCGCGTCCTTGGTCGCTTGGATTCGTCGTTCTCATGTTTGCAGGATTCTTCGGAGTCTTTCATTTCTTGAAGCGTGAACGTGAACGTGATTGCGCAGCGTTCCTTTCTTCAAGCGTGTTTCTATTGGGCGTGCTTGGGGCCACAATGGCTGGCAATTATCCCTTCTGGCTGCGATCGACTTTGGATCCGGCGCATAGCCTCACCGCAGAGAACGCTGCGGCAAATCGGCACGCTTTGCAGGTCGGAGTTCCCTGGTGGACGATCGGCATTATTCTGGTTGCCGCGTACTTCGTGCTCCTGTTTCGTTCCTTTCGAGGCAAGACCGACGCTGATGCGGGCTATGGCCACTGACCTCGGCATCCTACTGAGTTGAGTCGCACAGGCAGGAGGCGCTTTTGACAGAAGTGCCGGACAACGGCCGACCGATTGGCGGACTGGATTTCGAGAGCTTTTTTTGACAAATCGACCTGTTCTGCGCGGTCGCCGCCGCAGTCCTCTTCTCGCAGCGAGAGTTCTACGTCAAGACGCCCGAGGAGACGTGAGGCTGGCGATTTTGGATTTTGGATTGTTTTTCCGAGTCCATCGCGCGTTCTTCGCGTCCTGGCAGAAAAATTCCATATTGACCTACCCAGGCGTCCATGCGCATAATCTGGCTAGATAATTAGATCAGACGAAGTTACGGTACAGCGACAGCTGTAAATCTCGCCTATGCGGAGCCGTGCCAGAATCAGGGCGCGGCTTTTTTTATTTCCCGGCGGCCGTGTCGCTCAGAGTCCGCGCGTGACACGTCCATCAGGAATGCCTGAATGAAATCAACCTACGAGGGCGCCGCCCTCGCGTCGGATGCCAAGCAAGCGACCAAGGCCGAAGCCCGAAGCTGCGCGACTTTACGCTTCAACGGCACCGGGTCCAGGGCCGTGCCCTGGTTCGAAGATCCGCACCATTTTCGAAAAGTGCGCATCTGGAAAACCCCGGAGATTTCTTCGAAGATGCGCACCCTTTTCGAAGGTGCGCACCAAAAAGTGCGCATCTTCGAAGGAGCTTACAAATGGCTGGCCGTCAGGACGTGGCGAGGATCGGCCCAACTGGCTACTGTGAGTGAACTTGGAGCCGTAGCTCAATCGGTTAGAGCAGCAGACTCATAATCTGTTGGTTCTGGGTTCGAGTCCCAGCGGCTCCACTGTTTTCCAGTGCATTATGTTCCCTGTGTTCCTGTGCGTCGCGCGAAGGAGTACAAGAAACGGTACAAGCGACTGCCGATTTCTTGCCAGTCGCTGCCTCGGGAACGGGCGGAAGTCGGTGGAGCTCAGCGGCGATCGCGGCCTTGGGAAGGTTGGTATAGGTCCCCATCGTTAGATTGATGTCGGAATGCCGCATCAGTTCTTGAGCCGCTTTGGGGTGCGTGCCCGCGAGTGCCAGGTTCGTGGCGAACGTCCCGCGAAGAGCGTGGAAGTCGAACACGCGTTCGTCTGAGTCACGATACCGCAAAAAATTGCGGTCGCCGCGGCGTCGAACCTTTTCCGCCCGATCGGTCGCGGCCTTGACCCATTCTTTTCGAGCGGCCGCCAGATCGCTGCGAAGCATTTCGGCAGCTCGTTCCCGCCATCGACCAGGCCAAAGCGGACGGCGCGACTGCACGGGATTCTCGGCCAGCCAGTTTTTGAGACGCGCTGCGATCGCCGGCGGAATCGGTTGAACATCCTCTTTGCGGTGCTTGCTGTACCCGGCGGCCACCGTGATCGTCGGCACGTCGTCCTCGAGGCGGAGAGATTCCGGTGTAATACTGGCCAATTCCGACACGCGAATTCCGGTGCAGACTGCGACGGCGTACAAAATCACCCGATCGGGCCCGGGCAGTCCCAAAAACGGTTCAGCGGCGACGGCCGCAGTGATGAGCCATTGCAATTCATCAAGCGTCGCCGGCCGACGCACGCGGTCACGATCGACATCGGCATTCAATTGCGACAGGGTCGCGAAGGGATTTTGCGCGTAACGGCGCGTCTTGAAGAGCCAACCGCCGAAGGCCTTGAGTGTTCGCACATAACTATTGTGGCCGCCGCGGCGCAAACCTTTTTTGCGGCGACGACTCAGATAGCTCTCGACCTTCGTGACGTCGACGGCGCCCAGCGTCTGGAACTTGCAGGCCTCGACAGTCTTTTCAAGGTAGGAAATGGCGTTGTCGACATACTGCTGGTCGCGGTCGTTATCCTCCAGGCTCGCACGGTACTCTCGAATCAGTTCTACGATCGGCCGTATCAGATGAAATTCGTGCGGGGCGGCCGTTCCGCTCCGTTGGCGATCGACCTTGAGCTCCAATTCGGAAAGCTTCCGTTGGGCCATCGTGGCGTCGGAAATGTGCAGCGATTCGCGGATTTCGTTGCCGTCCGCACCGCGGTAGATCGCCCACCATTTCGAGACGGGGACGATGCACTTGTCCCCCGACTTTGTGAGCGGGGCGAGAGTCGGTTTCACCCCACTGCCGCCGATACGGATTTGAGCGAACCGTTTGCCGTCCTTCTCAATGATCTTGGCGCACTTTTGGGATCGGACGGGTGTATGTGGGCTTATAGAGTCGCCCCATGATGAAACCCTTTCGCAACAGGCCGCCCGGACGCGGGGAATCGGTTGCGACTCGACTCACCCGCGTCCGGCCAGCAAAGGCAATTCATTTCGACTGTTCGGGTCTCCTTTCCCTGTCGTAATCAGCTCCGATCCTTCCGAGCTTTCAACACTACTCTGCTGACGTCGCCCCTCCAAGCTGCAATTTTCTTGGCCGTGGCGTTTTCGTGCGGGCTTCGAACAGTTCGCGAAGTTTCGCAACGTCTTCTTGCAACGGGCCAGCAGCTCGAGGCCCGGTCGGTCCGTACGCGATGTCCGCGGCGACCGCCGCATAAAACCGATGTGGATCGGAAACGCGGGCCCAAGGCCACAGCAGAAAAGGCCGACGGGGAAGGAAGCGGCGATTGGCGAGAAACCAGTCGACTGACGACTGAAAATCGGCATCCCAGGCGGACGACGCGGTTTGGTACGATTGTCGAGGTATCGTCATTTTCGTAGCTTTCCGAATCGAGCCAGCGATGAACCGTTCAACGTGATCCGCTCGCCGCAGTCCTTTCCCCTTTCAGCCTGACGTCTCCTGCGACGGTGGTGGCCGCCCCGCCTGCAGGAGTTTCAACAACTCATCGCGAATTGGATTCGGTCCTTTGAGCCGATAGAGCTTGCGCCGAACTCGGGCAACCGGTCCGCCAGCGCGTCGACGTCCGCTTTCGACATTGCGTCAAGCGTCGCCCCGTACCTCGCGTCGCGATCTTTCTGCCCTGATTGATAGTTCGCCTTCGCCATACCCACCGGTCCCCGTATTTCGATTTCGGCCGTTCGCCTTTCCCGCTCGACTCGTTGCCGTTCTGCGCGTTCGTAGGCGGCGTTCGGCTGCGGCCAGAATTCGCCGACCGGACGGCCTGGCAATTGAGACTTGATCCGATGATGGACCGCTCCCGGCCCCCAGGCTCCCGGTCGGGCGGCCGCATGCCGGAGAATTTCGAGGATCTCGGACGGGGCACAGCCATTCGCGGCGACGATGTCGACCAGGTGACTCCAATTCCCAATCCCCGCTTCAACCAAACTTTCCTCCACCTCCCGCCAATTGTCCGGCGGTCGAACTGCGCTCCAATTGGAAGGAGAAGGATCTTCTTTAAAGGTAGGATCTAGATCCGGAGCGCAGTTTTCGGTCTCGACGCGCAGAAAACTGCGCTCTGTAGCGGCCAAAACTGCGCTCTGTAAATCGCTGTCCTTCCCTGCCGGTTTCGATCCCCCAGCGACGACGAATGATTCGATTGCCGGCCATTCCAGCCAATAGATCGCCGGCAGACTCTTGAGCCGCGATTTTTGCTCCTGGATGCTGACAAATCGGAATCGCTTTTTGAGGATCCCCATCGCGGTCGTCATTTGTCGCAAGCCAAGTCGCTGTCGATTCGCCTTCGAGGCGCGGAGTCGAGCGAGAATTCGATTGCGGATGATGCGTTGCGTCGTTGCGACTCGGACCGCGGTTCCTTTCCCGGTCGCGAGATACAGCTCCTCGAGAATGGCCAAGAGCAGCCATGTCCCGGCGCCGCAGGGGGGCTCATTGGCGAGTAAGGCGGCCAGTCGATCGAGCAGGCGCCGACAATGCGCTGAGAGTCCAAAGTCGAGCTTGCCCTGCGTCATTCGCCCGGGTCCTCGACGGAGCGTGGGAAATGCTCATCCGCCCAAGCGGCCACATCGTCGACTCGCCACGCCTGGCGTTTGCCGGAGATGCCGGGGTAGGGGCGTCCTTCGGGGAAAGTCCCCGCGGAGATCATCCGGTAAAGCGATCCCGGCGAGACTCCGGCCAGGCGGGCAGCTCCGCGGACGTCAACCAACAAGGCGCCATCAAGGCTCAGCAACGTCGGGAACGGTTTCGCTCGTTCCCGTTCGACGATCCGCGGCGGTTTTGCTTTCTTGGCGACAAATGCCATGTCGCCGATGATGCCTCGCGAGATTGCGAAGCGGAACGCCTACCCGCGCTACAAAAACTGGTGATTTTCCGATGTCACAGGGTGTGACAAAAATCGGCGCATGTGACAAAAATCGGGGGCGACGATCAGATTTGCTTGGCCAGACGCGATCGAAACTGCCTCACGCGTGCGAGAGTCGATCCATTGACTGGAATGACCTCTTGAGGATGATCGGCGTTCCACGTCTCAAGAATTTGCCGTGCGGTTTCGCCTGTATGGTTTCGGACGTGATCGGCGAACCGTTCAAGACGCGGGCGACCGCGGCCCCGTTTCGAATCGGTTTTTTGCCGCGAGCCGCGACCCTCATTAGGTCCGGGCGGCGCAAACAGGCGTTTAATTTCTTCTTCGGTGATCGCGCATTCTTTGAGCAGCAGCGAACCGGGACGAATCCTGACCTCAGTTTTGAGGCCGTCGCGGCGATAGGGAGCCGATCTGCGATAGGTGTGCAACGTCGAGGCGGCAATTTCCAAATCCCGGGCGGCCGCCTGAAAGTTTTTACAGCCGTCGGGATAAGTCCCCTTGAAGTCGCGGATTTTGCCGCCCTTTTTTCGGGCGAGTTCGTCGATTTCTGCAATTGAGAACACGGTCTGTTTCCGGTTTGCGTTCCTGCCGGGTTTGACGAATGGCGTCTTTATTGGGTGCAAAAAATCTTTATCCGACCAACGATCGATCATCCGACCCGTCCAACCGTGAACCTTGTTGATTTCTCGCTTGCCCAGGCCGCCGCGGAGCGACGCGAATTCCCCTCTGCGTTCCAAAACGAGCGATTTGCAAACCGCGTCCGCATCGGCGGCATGAATGAAAAGCTGCGGCCCTCCGCTGGTGTCGTGTCTTCTCGTAAAGCGGAGTCTTCGACCGCCCAGAAATCTGCAGCTCGCCGGATATTCTTTCAATTGCCCGTTTTTGAGTCGCCTCGATCGATCGACGTACCAATTCTTGGGGATTCGCGGCAAACGGTCATTCTCGGATGGTTTCTCGTCATTGATGGCAGCGTACATTGCGCGACGGAAATCGCTCGCTTTGATCGTCGGAGCCTTGTCTATTTCCGGGAGCTTCGGCGATCGCGTCTTGAATCGCTTCAAAGCGTCGAGTGCCACGGCCTCCCGGCAGGCCTCTACTCGATTGCCGGTCACCGGAGAACGGATTTCCTTGAATTCAATTTCCAACTCTTTGTAGAGGGCATTCGCCCGTTTTCCCGCCGCAATGTGGAAGAGTTTCGAGAGTCCCCAGCGCCGCAGCCAGATTTCCCTCTCGAAAAAGAACCGATCCGCAGTTTGTTCGGTCTTTTGCCGGAGCTTCCTTTCATTCGCGATTGCCGCCTTTATGGCGCTCTCAAGAATGAACTCTTGCTCGTAATATCGGCCGCGCGGACTTTTCACGCGGAATCGATGCGAGATCAGCTTCCCGTCTGGCCGGCTGGGCCAAGAACCATTTGACTGCCGCCATTGCACCTTGAAAAGCGGGATCTGAAAGTCCAGCGCGACCGCCGCATAATTCAGCCATCGATCGCGCCCGGCTCGCCTCCGACGAACTTGAGCCAGATGCCCCCGACAATCCTTGATAAAGACTTCGCCGTTGCGCTCGATGGGTTCAACAGTGCGACTTGTTGGCCGCCATTGCCATTTACGTTGCGTCCTTGTGAAAACCGGGCCGGTCTGGGCGGGGTCGCGTTGGACGCAAGATTGCAACCAACCGCCCCGACCGCTTGGCCGCTGGGTTTCGAACCCCGGCGGCCGTCCCGAGTGTTGTGGTCAATCTACCTTGATTTTGCCATCGTTCAAGCGATCGGCCGCGACCAGGCCGCGGCGGATTGCGTCGTCGAGTGCGAACAAGCCGGCTCCGCGGCGGAGCTGACAGACGCACAACGAGAGTGGCCTGTCAGCCTTGCGCGAATTGTCACGCCGACACGCCAAGACAAGATTGTATTCTTCGTCTGTGCCGGATTTTGACCGGGGTACCACATGATCCATGGTGAAGCGGTGGGGCGGGAGTTCTCTTAGCGTGGCCCCGCAGTAAAAACACGCCTGCCCCCTCGACAAGAGCCTGCGCTTCAGCCGGGCGATCCATCGTCCCCGCGCCCTTGGGGAATGAAAGTGCGGCACCTTTCGACACTCCTGCGCTCGGCGGCCAACTGGTGGGTGTTTGAAAACGCCGGGGGATTCAGAGCCAGGCGAACGCCTCGTCATCCAGCGCAGCAGCGGGGGCCGCGAAAACGGTGTCGGGCGACGCGGGAGGAGCCATTGGCCGCGAGAACGTGCACGACGAACTGGATTCCGGGCCGGGAATACTTGCATTGGCCTCGGGCGTCGTGACGACGGGGGGCGAGAACGCGCCGCTCGCCAGCTCCGGCCGGGGCATCTTGTCCGTGGCGATAAACTGCCTCGAAGACAAGCGGGGATCAACGTAGCTCTTGCGGGTGAGCGAGCTCGTGCTGTGTCCCATTTGCTGCTTTGCAGCCTCCAGGCCGCCGACGCTATCGATCAACGTGGCCACGGTTCTTCTAATTTTGTGGAAGCCGTCCCGCTTGCCGTGGGGCAGTCCCGCCCGCTTGACGATCTGCTTGTACCGGCGTGTCAAAGGTTCCTTGGGGCTCTTCCACCGCGTCGGAAACAGCTTGCCCGTTCGCGGCAGTTTGGCCAGGACGTCGACGGTTTGAGGATGTAATTTGAACGCCTGGCCGGCTTTCTGTTTTTGCAACTCCGGGGGCACGGAAAGCCAACCGGTCGTAGGGTCGAAAGCGGCGGCATCCAGTGTCAGGACTGCGCTGATACGCAGCCCCGTGTCGAATAACACCAGTAGAAGGCCGGTCCACCAAATCCCGGCCGGGATCTGGAAGAGAGTGAATGTTCCAGGCTCCGCCGCGGCCGCCTCGAGGATCCTGCCAAATTGCTCGAGGCTCCAGGCTTCCGGCAGTCGTTTCTGACAACGGAGTTTCACGATGTCTCGGGGCAACTCGTCGAGCAGCTTTTTTTTCCACGCGAAGCGCCAAAGCGTGGTCAAGTAGGTGATATAGCCGTTAATGGTTGCCGCGGATCGACCGCTGCGAACGTAGAAGGCCGTAAGCCGTTCGATCTGATCGTCGTTCAGTTGGTCCAGCGTCGGTTCGCAGCCGAGAAATCTGCGAAATGCGCTGATCACCTGCGCGTACTCCTGCACGCTGGTCGCCTTGCAAGCGGCCATGCGGCGAGGCGCGTAGACGTTGTTGAGGAAATTGGTAAGCGACCGCGGCGACGTGTTCCCAATGAACACGACGTCCGGCGTGTCGGTCGCCCTTGGCGGCCGGTGCGACTTCTGAGTCTCTTGCGACTTGATTCTCGGCGGTTCGGTCGCGACTTTGCCGGCGGAGTGAGCGAAACGCCAGACCATGGAAACGTGCCTCACAATTCGCCGCGCCTCTTCGCGGCTGGAGGAGGACAGCAGCCAGTCGCCGAAGCGTTTTAGGAGCGGTTGATCGAGCTGCTCGAGCAGAACCTCGGCGCCGTAGAAGTCGCACAGGCGGTCCGCGGCGGATTCAATTCGCCGCATATGTG
This sequence comes from uncultured Planctomycetaceae bacterium, assembly GCA_963752185.1. Classification (GTDB taxonomy): domain Bacteria; phylum Planctomycetota; class Planctomycetia; order Planctomycetales; family Planctomycetaceae; genus DASPSM01. Next base: position 449,709 of record CAVVXK010000003.1, read on the forward strand.
CACGACCACGTGCCAGACCCCGCTGGACGAGGTAGGTCGCACGAATGAACGTGCGGAGAGTGAGCCGGAGCGGGTTGTGCAAAACGACGTCCCCCGTAGTCCGCGGCGTCGCACTCCATTCCTTGGAAAGCAGAATGTCGGCCGTGCGAATCAAGCAAGGGGCAGCCGGATTGACGTCATCCAACAGCGTCGGGGCGTTTCGAGTCACGGCCTGGAGTCGCCTTACGACGCGCCCTCTCTCGACCGGAAGATTCGCACGGGATAGGACGCCTTCGAGGCGAGATAAGAGACTTGAGTAGTGCTGCGCCCAACCGAAAAGATGGTCATTCTTCGACGACGCCGTCCAGGCAACAAGCTCAAGATCGTGCAGCGCGGCGACAGTCAATGGATGCAGATGAAACACGAGCGACCCGTCCGCGGATGACGTGATGGCTCGCGCGGCCATCGCGGGCGAACGCCGGGCCGGCCTGGGAATCGTCAGAGTGCCTGCGGTTTTATCGAAGGCGCTTTGGCGGAGCTGCCCCAGGATTGCCAGCGCGCATCCCGTGTCGATCAGGGTGAGAACGATCGCGGGCATGGCACGGCCGGCCGGGATGCCGCCAATGGCACCCGGGCTGCTGCGGGCCGCCGCGAGCGTGTGTTCGATTTCGCGTGCGGTCCAGACCCTCTCGCGACCGATTGGCGCGCTACCACGCTGTGAAGTCGGGGCAGGCGCCGCCCCGGCGGCGAGGCGCAGCAGCGTCCCGACGGCGCCCGCCGGCAGTTCTTCGCTCGAGATGTTGCCGAGCGTCCGCAGGTCGCGGGCTTGCCAATCGGCGATTTCGGGCGGCGAAACCGCCGGGGCAAAAACGCGAATCGCGGACTCGTCGACGCTTGCGGAATTGCCCAGCGTGGGCAGAATGGCCTCAGCCATGGCCTTGCTCCAATCCAGCAGGTTGTGGAAGTGGGGGCGCCAGCTACAACTGGCGCCCCTGCGCCTTTAGATGGGAACCTTTTTCGGTCCCGAAGTCAACGAGAATGCCGGTGGCGACTGGCATTCTCAAAAATGAGAATTTGCCCGAACCGGTGGGGGCGAGGACAAACCAGCACGGACCTGGGGGGACGTCCGTTGACCCTCGGTGTCCGATCGGATTGCGCCCTGCGCAATCCTGAGAGGCCGTTTTGAGGACCTGGGACCTCCCCCCAACGATTTCGCCCAAAAATGTCTCTCGCTGCGGTTTCGGCGCCCATCCGGCCAGAGATTTGAGACCCCCTACCCCCGGATCGTGCTCAAGTCTTCGGTTGCACAATGGTTGTGTCGACTAGATGCCGGCGCCATCGTCGAACGCCTGGGTTCGGCGGGGAAAGACGGCTTCGCTCGGAATGCCCAGCTTGTCCAATTCCAGCATAAGTGCGGACTGGACGTCGACCAGGTCCTGTCGCACGCTCGAATCGCTGCGATTCAGAGCCCGGGAGATTTGGCCAATCGACAAGCCATACGCATGGAAGCCAGCAAAGGCCAACAGTTTCAACGTGCGGACATTCGCGAGCCGCCCGTTCTCGGATTGGCGAAGATAGCTATGAGCCGCCCGGCCGGGCACGCAGCGCCTCGAGGCGGTCATCGTAACTTGCTGGCCGCTCGCGTCGACGATGCTGATCCCTTGGCCCTCCCGCGGTTCCGTTGTGGCGCGAGTCTAGTAGGCCGATGATCACCCCGGAATTGCAGATTTTTCAGCCCGCTTTTACAAGCCGTGTTTGAACATCTTGCAACGCCGGGGCGCGATAACCGCCCAATATCGCTTCTCACAGTTCGCCGAAGTGGGTGCGGCGATTTTGGGCTTTTCCCTCGAGCGCGTGGCAGAAGGTATCAACAGCGGTACCGGCTCGCCGGCGGCCGGCGGGGACCTCTGCCCGGCGGGGGGAGGTGACGCGCTGGGCGCCGTCCTCGGATTTCGGGAGCGGTTCGCTGGGCGAGAGCCGCATCGCCCGGCGGCCGAGTGCCGCTTCAACTTTGGCCCAATACAGCCGCCTCCACTCCGCGCTATGCGTCGCCCGCTGAGGCACCGGGTCGACGATTTCGTCAATCAGGCCATTCTCCAAAGCCTCTTCCGCGTTCAAATAGACTTCGTACAACTTGCGGAGCTCGGCTGCGCTGCACCCGTCCGCTCCATCAGAATGACGAGCTGCCTCTCAGTCGCCTCGTCAATCGCATCGGCACAGCGGCGCATGTCGCCAGTGCTGAAATTGAACTCACCGCCATGTTTGACTGTCAATTGCGCCGGGTGAAACATCAGGACGCCGTCGGACGCCATTCGGCGCCAGGTACCCGCTTGCGCAACGATCGAGCCGGAAGACAACGCGAATCCATCAATTGTTGTTGTCACGCGGCGCTGGCACTGTTTCGCCAAATCGCAAATGCCGTTGGCAACGAGCGCCAGCCCCCCCTCCACATCGATTCGAATATGAATCTCCGTCCCGCGAGTGGTGCCCCTCATAAATCTCTCGACCAGTTTTTCAAGCGTTCGGTCCACCACTTCGCTGGTCGGGAGCGCATCATTCTCGAAGTCGCCAACCCAGTCAATGATTTGCAGTTCAACGACGTGTGGAAGATCGGTTTGTTTGAAGTTGTACAACGCCTGTCCCCCCCTAAAAACGGAGCATAGGCGCCGTGGATGTCGCGTCGACAATCGTCAGGTCGGTTACTTGGCCGGGCACCGCGCCGGCAGCCGTATAATAGACCGTCAACTGGACGTCGTTCAGGCTGGCGTTTGAATTCGCGCCGCTGTTATTCGCGAGCGTGATGCCGACAACGGGGCCGGACGTCGTATTGAGGTCAAGATTCGACCCGGTAAGAGCGGCGCCGAGTGAGCACGTATCAGTCGAGCCGGTGCCCCAATTCACCGTCGTAGCGCTCGAGGCGAGATTGCCGGATGGCTGGCTACCTGGCGCGCCTGTCGTCCCATTCAGGCTGATTTTGCACGATGTCGTGGGCCAATAGCAGGCGTGCGTAGTGCCGTGGAAAGCGACAGCCGAGACGGCCAAGCCGTTGATCGTATCGCCCGACAGACTGAACCCGAAATCGTAGCCGTCGACGTCTTCCATCGTCGTGCCGCTGCCGAGCGTGCCCGTCGTGGCGTAGGACGATCCAGACGTTTCGACGTTGGACGGGTTTGTCCACGCCTGGCTGCCCAAGCTGAACGAGTTTTGCGTTGTGCTGCCAGGGCCGGACGTAACGAAACTCATTGCGTCACCTCGAGCGCCGCAACGTCGGGATGCGAGAGATAGCCGTGCGGATCGGACGTGCCCCGCTTGTGTCGGGTGTCGACGCTGCGAATCCCGTTGCCGTCCGCATCAAGGCAGCGCTCGAGGCGGTCAATCATTACCTCTTTGTAGAACGCGCAGCCGTCCCATCGCCCGTCGTGCTCTGCACGCGGTTCATGCGGACGCGCTTGATAATCCGCCTCATCGCGCCACAGTTGAAAGTGAAGCACGAGATGCCCGTCGTCGCGGACAAACTTGTCCCGAATCAAGTAGAAGCGACCCGACGGCAGTAGCATGTTTTGCCCGGTTTGAAAGGTGATTTTGCTTTAGCCGTATCCGCCGGCTTCGGCCACATCCATCTGCGAGCCGGTGAGATTGACGACCTTGCTTTTGACGCGCATATTCCGCGGATCGGTCTGTTGGATCAGCACGGGAAACAGCTCCGCCATCCTTTGCGTCGCCTGCGCGGTTGTTTTGGCCGAATCGTCGGGATTGCCCCTGATCGCGCGAGTTCAGCCAACATCTGTTGCAGCTCGCCGCTGTCGGCGGTCATCGCGGACAGGCCTTGGTCCGTTGGCGCCTGGGGGAGCGAACTGCGGTATTCGTCTTGCGCCTTTTTCGTGGCGCGACCGTAGTCCGTATCGCTGAGCCGCTTGTCGTCGTGCAGCCCTTTGAGTTCCTCCATCTTCCGTTGCAGTCTTTCAAGCGGCGTTTCCACATCGTTGTGGATCCCCTCCGCGATGCCCTCAAGATGCCTGTGCCATTCCTCGATTGGGCCGTTCGCTTTTTCTGCGATCTTGGCCATCTCGTCGGCAACTTTCGCCAGGGCCGACTGCATCGTCTTGCTGACGTCGTGCCCCTTCATCATCGCTTTCCACAACTGATTGACGTCGTCCTGCGCGTGTTGGAGCGGCGTACGGAACGAATCGCTCAGCCGGTTGACGTGCCCCTGCATTTCATCGAAGTCTTTTTTCAACCGTTCCGCTTCGACAGCGGCCGCGGCGAGAGACGCCTTTGATTTCTCTCCGGCTCCGGCCATCGCGTCGCCAGCTTTCTCGGCGATGTGTGTGATTTCGTCGCCCGGCGAGAGACCCGGCTTGCCGCCCTCTCCCCAGACTAATCGATCGACGATGCCGCCGAAAAATCCGCCCGCTTCGCTGAGCTGCTTTTTGCCGGCGGTCTCCAGCTCCTTAATTCCAGTAAGACCGCCAGCGCCCATCGTCAGTCCGCCTGCACCGGCCTTGCCGATGTTCCACGCGCCTTTGCCCAGCTCGACGGCCGTCTCCAAAAATCCCGTTTCTTTGTTACTCTTTAAGCCCTTCGCGATAAACTCGGAGAGCGCGTTGGTAGCATCTCTGATGCTCGGTGCCAGCTTGATCGCGAAATTGCGATAGAGCCCATCGACCGACTCGCCGAGTTGCTTCATCGCCTTATCGGCTTCGACCAGCTTCTCGGATTCGACGCTGTCGATCGTAAGCCCCATCTTTTCGAGATAGCCTGTCGCGTCGTCGATGCCCTTCGCGCCCTGGCCCAGCACGTTTAGCAGCTCGGCGCCCCCTCTCCCGAAAATCGACATGGCCGCGTTTGTGCGATCGGTTGTGTTTCCGAGCCCGGCGATTCCCTGCGCGATAACACGGAATTGCTGGTCGCTATGCAGATCGACGATTTTCCCGATTTTGATATGCATCATTCCGAGTGCGGCCGCTGCCTCTTTGCCTTCCCCGCCGGCAACTTCGCCCAGGGTTCGCGTCATCTTCGCGAGTCCGGTCTCCAGCGCGCCGAATTCGACGTGATTCATTGTGGCTTCGTGCCGCAGCGCCTGAAAGAACCCGACGGACGTGTCCAGCTTCTCGGCCGCGTGCGCCAATTCAACGGTCGATTCAATGCTGCCCTTGATGCCTTCGGCCACGCGCTCGAGGGAAAAGCCCACGCCGATTACCGCACCCAGCTCGACAAACTTCTCGCTGAAATGCTGCATGGCGTGCTCACCGTGGGCGAGCCCGCCTGCGAACCCCTCAGAGTCCATCGACATTTTCGCGACAAGATCGCCGATACCGCTCATTGGGACAGCCCTTTCGGGAGCGCTCGTTACCGACTGACGCGCATGCGGAATTCTTCCGTCTCGCGCAAGAATCGATCGATTTCGTCGATCCGCCGCCGCTCTTGGGTGCTGAGTTGCTTTCGCGGGGCGCCGCAGTTAGTGACCGGCGAATAGCTGGGATCCGATCGCCGGGCGACGGACCGACGGGCCCGGGGCGGCCGTTTCGCCGATCGTTGCGGACGGCTGCGCGGATCAAGCGCGTGCAGCTCGCTCATTGCAAGTTGATAGCGTTGCTCCGCGAACTTGCGACCTGGCAATCCGCCGCGCATGGCATTGACCAAGCATCCGGACGCGGCGACAAGCTCTCGCCGCGCCGCCTCACGTTCGACGTCCCGGACCGCCTGCAGGCCGCGGACCACATGCCCGCCGCGCGTCGTTGTGGCAAAGATCATTGGACGATTTCCCCTTTTCGCTTTTTTGCCGGCGAGCGAACTATTCCGCCAAAAACTCGCGCAGCCGGCCGACTTCCGACAGCAGCTCCTCTTTCGGAAGAGCGAGATATGTCAGCCGCTCCACTTCGTCGCGGACGTGTTTACAACGAGCCACGATCGCGTCGCATTTTTGCACGTTGGAAATGAACGCGCAGTTTTTCGCCATGCGCCCCGAACCGCGGTGGCGAATGCGAGACGAGTCGCGAATTGAAGGCCGCCCTCGCGTCGGCTTCGATCGTCGCCGCCGCGGTCAGTAGCTCGCCCAATTCGACCGGCGCGCTCTGCCGCAAGATCGCCTGTTGCTTTGATTCCGCGCCGTCGAACCGTACCGCTGCATCGTATTGTCGCGCAAGCGCCTGAACGTGCGCGACACAACTCAGCCGGTAATGCTGCAAAGCGTCGTCGCGGGCCTTGTCCGCTTGCTTCAAGGCATCGGCCAACGTCCGCGCTTCGCCGACGCGGTCCGCGCCAGGCGATCGATCTCCGCGACGGCCGCCGTGCGTTGGTCCAAAATCGTTTGGTCTTCTCTCGCGATCGCATCCAGGACGATCGGAGAATTGGCAAGTCGCTTGAGAATGTCGACGGTCATTGCATCGCGCCCTTTGGTCTCGGAATGCTTGGGATACAGATCGGCCGTACGTTCACGGCCCGCGGTCCCTTGGTGTCTTCGACAATCTCGAATTCGAGATCGCGCTGCCAAAGCTTTTGGTCAAAAACCAAACCGTCGACCAAATCGCTGGCGTGAAAGAAAATCGATCGGCGGTCAGTCGTGCCCAGAAAACCGAAGCCCCGAGCCGTATCCACCTTCGTGACTCTGCCCTGGGTCATGCTTTCATTTTCCCGCCGCCGCGGCCGGCCGTTTCCAGCTCTCGACCGTGCGTCGCAAATCGTGCTGGTCGAAGCGAACCGCCTCGCGATCGAGCGGCACCGCAACGATGGGCACGCAGCCTTTCTCGACGAGCTGGCGCAATTGACGCCGCGTGATCGTCAGGACGTCGGCCGCCTCATCTTCATTGAGAAGCGTGGTCATGCCGCGACATTTACCCGCGATCGCCCGGTCGACGGAACACCAGAAGACTGCGAACCGTCCTCATCCGGCGAGTTTGGGACAAGGAGTGCCAGGTCCGCCCGATGCGTCACGAGATACCGATACGGCATGTCCCTGACTAGGAACTGGTATCGCCGTTGTCTCCCCTTCCCGAGCGTGCGCAGCACCGGCAGCGTCTCGACGAATGCCCGCGCCGAGTTTTTGCTACATCCCCACCAGGTGCACACCTGGTGGAGGGACATGCCGGGTGTTGCCAGCCAATCGGGGATGGCCGCGATCCATGCCGTATCGCCTTGCATGACCGGACGTTCTAACGGTCGATCGATGATTCGACCAAGAGCAACACACAACCCCCAGGGGGGGTTAAAATCTCTGCGCGCGAGGCGCCGAAACCGCGTTGCCGACGAACGTATTTTTTGTCAAAATTCCCAAGAAAAGTTAGGCTGAACAAAATGGACGATGAGCTGATGCGCCTTGTCCAAGCGGTCGAAAAGGGCAGCATTCGCGAAACCGAACAGGCCCGCGAAATTCTAGCCGACGCGCGGCGAGCAATCTCGAAGCTGGACCGCCGCCTTTCAAAGATGAAGTCGTTGGCCTTTCGGGCCGAACAGGCGTTCGTGGAGGGCTGGCCCAAAGTTCGGCCCGTCTAATTTTGTTTGGACCGCTTTTGGGCGTCCTTCGCTCTCCTCTCAATTTGCTCGCATTCATCGCAGAGCCTCGCGACGATCTCTGCGAGGGTTTTCACTTCCTGCGACGCGTGGACGCTCGAGGCGACCGATCGGGCCTCGCTCTTGATGGATCCTAGATTCGACATTTTTTCTTCCCCCCTGAAAAGAACGGACTTCGAAAGCGCAGCGGGAACGCCAAGCTACAGCCGAAAACTGTCGCGGGGCAAGCAAAAAGTCCGCCCTTATGGTGCCGCCGCCGAATCGACGATTGCCATGATGGCGCGACGGGTTGCGTCCGGGAGCGTAGGCCAGACTTCGCCGATTCGTCTCAGAATCCTCGCCCCAAACCGCGCCGTCGTGTACAAGAACATTTACAAGTGGGTCCCGAGATATAGAAATATCCGGGGAAAACCGCTGTTTTCCCTGAACTGGGGACAGACTCATAATCTGTTGGTTCTGGGTTCGAGTCCCAGCGGCTCCACTCGGCGATTTGGTCCTGGAACGATTTGGATTTGCAATGCCCGCACTGCGTTACGGCATCGTTGGCGGCGGTTTTATCACTGGCTTTCAGCTGCGGGCGCTGTGCGGCGTGCGGGGGATCGAAGTGGCCGGACTCGTCAGTCGACGGCCGCCGACTCAACTGGCCGACTTTGTGCGTCGCGAGGGGCTCGGCGAGGGGCGGATTTTCGCTTCCATCAAAGAGATGGCTCCGCATGTCGACGTGATCGCATTGTTTGCGCCGAACTTTGCGCGGCTCTCGCACGTGCAGGAAGTCGTCGACGCGGTCAAGGCGGGAAGCCGTCTGAAAGGAATCATTTGCGAGAAGCCGCTTGGGCGGAATTTGCCCGAGGCGCGGCGGCTGATCCGGCTTGTCGAAGACGCCGGACTGCGGCACATCTACTTCGAGAACCAGCTGCACATGAAGACGCTGCAGTCGGTTCGTGCGCAAATGGCGGCCGTGATGGGCGCGATGGGGCCGCCACTCTTGGTGCGATCCGGCGAAGAGCATTCCGGGCCGCACAACGCCTGGTTTTGGGATCCGACGCGTCAAGGCGGCGGTGTGATGAGCGACATGGGTTGTCACTGTCTGGCCGTGGGATGGTACGCGCTCACGCCTCCCGGCAAATCGCCTTCCTATCTGCAACCGCAGTCGGTCACTGCCGATCTTTCGCTGCTCAAATGGGGACAGCCGCGCTGGCGCCAGCGGCTTGTGGACCGTTTCGCCGTCGATTATGCAGAGACGCCGGCCGAGGATTTTGCCACGGGCATGGTCACCTACAAGAATCCGGAAAGCGGTCGCCTTGCCAAGGCTCAATTCTCGGTTTCGTGGATGTACGACAAGCAGGGCTTGCGATTGTCGCTCGACGGCCTGGGCGCGGGCTACGCGTTCGAGATGAATACGCTGCGTTCGCCGCTGGAACTCTTCATCGGCGACGAGGCGGCACAGGGTGTCGCGGATGCCGAGGCGGCCATCGAAAAGTCGACAGCCAGCCGGGGGCTGCTGGCCGTTCAGCCCAACGAGGCCGATTTGTACGGCTACAACGATGAGAACGCCAACGCGCGGGACGCGCTCTTGAGCGGACGACCGCCGCTGCTGGATTGGCATTACGGCCTGGAGATCGTGCGGCTCACCATGGCCGCCTATCTGTCGGCCGAGCGACAGGCCACGGTCGATCTGACCGATCCCAAGACGGTTGAGGAACTCGAAAACTACATTCCGCTGATTCAACAGGGACGTGGCCGCGAGGTCTTTCCACCGTCGGCCTATGCGGAAACGGCTCACTGAAAGGATGCCCTGATGTTGCGACAGACAAAGCGAGGGGCGTCATTTTGCGGCGGCCTCGTTGTATGCGTGGTGCTGATCGGATTGCCAAGCACACCGCCGGCACTGCGGGCCGGAGATTGGCCGCAGATTCTCGGCCCGCACCGGAATGGCGAAGCGGAAAACGAGACCCTGGCCGATTCCTGGCCCGGCGATGGTCCGAAAACAATCTGGCAGCGCCCCGTCGGCCGGGGCTATGCCGGCCTGGCGGTCGTCGGCCAAACAGGAGTGCTGTTCCATCGCATCGAGGAGGAGGAACGGGTCGAGGCAATCGATGTGGCGACCGGCAAGGAGCGGTGGCACTTCGCGATTCCCACCAATTACTCTTCGGGGATTTCCCCCGACGACGGGCCGCGCTGTGTGCCAATCATTCACGGCGATCAAGTGGTCGTCTTCGGAGTTCAGGGCACGCTGGCGTGCCTGCGACTGACCGACGGCGCTAAAGTTTGGTCGCAGAACACACATTCCGAATTTCGCGCGACGGAGGGCTATTTCGGAGCGGGCAGCTCGCCGATCGTCGAAGGGGACAAGGTCATCGTCAACGTCGGCGGCGCGAAAACGGAAGCGGGCGTGGTCGCATTCTCGCTCAGCGCCGGCAAAGTGCTGTGGAAGGTCGGCCGCGAGGACGCCAGCTATTCCTCACCGGTTGCTGTCACCATCGGCGGCACGCGGCATTTGATCGTGGAAACGCGTCTCACGACTTATTCCTTCGATCCCGAGACGGGCAAAATCCGCTTTCTGCTCCCCTTTGGACAGCGGGGACCGACGGTCAACGGCGCCAATCCGACCGTGATTGGCGATCACTTGTTTTTGACGGCCAGTTACGGAGTCGGCGCGGTCTACGGCCGCATTCATGACGCGTCATTCGACACGCTCTGGGCCTCCGACGACGTTCTGTCGACTCAATACGCGACGTGCATTGCCGATCGCGGCCTGCTCTACGGTATCAACGGCCGGGACGACGTCGGCCGGGCAAGCCTGCGTCTCATCGATCCCGCGAACCAAAAGGTCGTGTGGGAGAAGGCCGATTTCGGCTACGGCACGTTGCTCAAGGCGGACGGCAAGCTCATCGCGCAGAAGACCGATGGCGGCCTGGTGTTGATCCGTTGCAATCCCGAGCACTACGTGGAGCTGGCCTCGGCCTCGATTTTCACCGGCAAGACATTTGCCTTGCCGGCCCTGTCGAATGGCCGAGTATACGTCCGCGACGAGCATACGCTGAAATGTCTCGACCTCAGTCGGTAACTTGCTGGCACGGAGGATGCACTTCTACGATTTACGCCCTTTTTGACGGAAAAATGATGCCAAATGGCAACAGATGACTCGCAGGGCGTGGTGAAATCGAAACGTGCACTCGCCGGAAATCGCCATGAAGAGCAGAACTCGAAAATCAGCGTGGTCGGCACGGCTCGGCGTGATTCTCTTAGTCACGGCCGGCCTGAGTGCCTTTGCCGCAAGCCCGGCATGGGGCGGCGACAACTGGGTCTTCCGCCGCTCGTACTTCAGCCACGTCCTGCCGCCCGAAGTGCAGGCCCGCTATCCCGTCCCCGAGAGCCGTTCGGCCTATCGACTTCCCTTGGTCGACATCTACCCCGGGGTCAGCGTCCAGGGCGTGCAACGCTACAATACAATCATTCTCGGGAACGGGAGCAACGGCACGGACTACGCGATCTATCGGCAGTTCTGGATGCAGGTCAAACCTTAGGTTGACCCCAACGAAGGCGAACTGATGGAAGCGCCGGACGGAACGCGCGGTCCTTCTTCATTTCGATACCTCCTGGAGATTCTTGCAGGGTTGGTCGTTGTGTTCGTCGCCATCGTATTGGTACTTCCGCCCGTCAGCACCGCACCGGCTTCCCGTCGCACGCACTGCAAAAACAACCTCAAGCAAATCGCACTGGCCCTGCATAACTATCACGACGACTACGGCTGCTTTCCCCCTGCCTACATCGCGGACCAGCAGGGTCGCCCGATGCACAGCTGGCGAACCCTGCTCTTGCCCTACCTCGAATTCAAACCGATTTACAAACAATACCGATTCGACGAACCCTGGAACGGCCCCCACAACCGCAAGCTGGCTGAAATGCAGATCCATTTGTTCCAGTGCCCGAAAGCAAAGCACTCCGACAGTGAAACCAATTACCTGGTCGTCGTCGGACCGAACACCGTGTTTCCCGGATCGAAGTGCGTGAAGATTTCTGAAATCACCGCGGGCACAACGCAGACGATCCTGCTCGTCGAGGTCGACAATTCCGGAATTCAATGGGCTGAGCCGCGCGATTTGTCAGAGGTTGAGGCGATCCGCGGCATTAATCCGAAGTCGGGAATAGGAATCTCCAGCCACCACGAAGGCGGTGCGCAGTGTTCCCTTGTAGACGGCTCCATTCGATTCCTGCCCGACGACTACCCGCCGGACGACTTACCGGCGTTGTTCGATCGAGATGCGAAGAAGAAGCCACCGCTTCCGCAGAATTGAGGGGTCTTGCTTTGCACTCCTGGGTTGGTCTTCTAAGATTGACCCGGCAACATTGACGTCACTCCCCAGCAGGATCCTTCCGCCGTGAGCCATCCGCCGCATTCCGCTCCCAAGCCGCTGCCCGAACCGACGACCCGCATGTCCGAAGGCTGGCATTGCCTGCACCTTTATTACCGGGTCGACCAGAAGGAGCTGAATCACCTCGACGAGGCAGCACTGGTCCGGGGGCGGGAAGAGCTCGCGCGGCTGCTCAACCCCGAACGCGAGGGAGCACCCCAGCGGCTGCAAACCTCGCTTGTCTCAGGGCACAGGGCCGATCTGGGTTTGATGATCATGGATCCCGATCCGCTCGTGATCGATTCGGTGCAGCAGGGAATCCGTGCCAGCCTGCTTGGACCGGTGCTGGTTCCCAGCTACTCGTTCGTCTCGATCACCGAAGTCTCCGAGTACGTGCCCACCGTCGAGCAATACGGCGAGCGGCTGAAGCACGACGGCACCATCGAATCGGACCCCGCGTACCAGGCGAAGATCAACGCCTACGCGCAACGTCTGCCGGCCATGAACAAGCAGCGATTGTACCCCGATTTTCCGCCGTTTCCGGTGACCTGCTTTTATCCGATGAACAAGATTCGACATCCGCTGGCCAATTGGTATCAGGAGCCGTTCAGCGAACGCAGCACGCTGATGGCAGAGCACGCCACCTCGGGCATCAAGTTCGCGGGCCGCGTAAGCCAGTTGATCACCGCGTCGACGGGCTTCGACGATTGGGAATGGGGCGTCACACTGTGGGGCCGATCGCCGGAGGACATCAAGGCCATCGTCTACACGATGCGTTTCGACCGGGCGTCGGCCCGCTACGCGGAATTCGGCCCGTTTTACATCAGCTACGTGGCGTCGCCGGAAGACGCACTCAAGCATCTGCGAATCTGATGCAGTCGCTTAGCGGCGGAAGCCGTAGGCTTCGTTGGCCCGGTCGAAGTCCTGCGCAGCCAGCCGCTGATTGAATTGCAGCTCGGAATACGCGTAGTGTTCGACGAGCGTGGCCTCGTCGAGCGCGTTGTCGTCGGCAAACGTCTGCTTGGCTTCGGGCCAGGCGTAGTTCTTGACGCAGATCGGAACGAGCCACTCTTTGTCGACATAGTGGGTCGACTTGCGGTAATCCTCGGAACACTTGCGGTCGAGGTACGTCGACACGAAGCCGTAACACGGCCGTTCGTTCACGACTTCGTTCTCGAGCAGGCGGCAGTGCACCGGAAGGCGGTGAGCCAGCTCGTTCTTGCGGCGAACGGTGATCTCGTCGCAGAGCTTGATCAGCCCGACCATCGTGACGGGGTGACGGGCCTCGCTCAAGGCGAGCGAGCCTTCGGGATCGATTTTGATCGCCGGCACGATCCGCGCTTTCCAGCCGCCGGGATGCACGGTCAGGCGATTGTCGTCGGCCCCTTCGACGTAGAGCGCTTCGCGGCCTTTGTCACCGGATCCCCATTTCATGTAGACGCTGAAGGGACGGTGCCGCAGCTTCAGCTCGATCGACTGGCCGTCGGTCAACTCGCCGCCGATGCGTTCTTGCTTGAAGAGGGTGCAGGTGTAATCGGCGCACTCCGCCAGCCGTCGACGCCCCTGTTCCAACAGGGCCAGGTTCATCAGCATGGCGACGCGGTCGGCTTCGGTCGTTGCCGATGAGTCGGCCTCGGAACCAGCCTTCGCGGACGACGGATTGGGGACGGTCAGGAGCGCGGGGGGCTTCGCCGTGTCTCGCGCAATCGACGCCACGCGCGTTCCGTTTGGCGACTTTTGTTTCGGGTCGGAACCGGCAAATGCGGGCCGGAACACCAGATAAAGTACACCCGTCGCGAGCAGGACCGAGGAACTCGCAAGCCATTTTGAGCTTCGAGGCAACGGCTTGCCGGAATCCCTGAGCCACGTCATACGCAATACCTTGAGGCGATCGTCGTTGGTCGCGCGCGAGGCGGCATTGATTCGGCAGGAACCGCCAGCCTCCTAACATCGACTGGTCCGCGAAAGGGATTTGAAATAAACCGCTTCTCGCGGGAAAATCGGCGCGCGAACGCCTCCAGGACTAATCGGCCGACTCGCCGTCTCGAGTGCGGCGGCCGCAGGCCGAAGCGTTTGCCTCGCCGGAAAACTCGACGCAGCTATTTCGCCGCGGGTTTCGGGAAGACGGGGATCAATTCCATCGTGACCTCGGTCCCCCTCGGCGGAACGCGCTCGGTCCAGGGCTCAAACATCAAGCCCTCGGCCTCTTTGTCGGTGCTCTTGACCGAAAGGTCGAGCATGGCGGACGGAAAATTCGAGACGCAAATCAGATCGCCCCCTTCCGCCAAATAGGACTTTTCGCCGGTTTGCGGATCGACGTAAAAGCCGCTGCCGGCAAAGACCCATCCCACATCGAGTTGCCGCGATCGTCCCTCGGTAAAGAATTTGCGAATCGCCTTTTGATAGGCCTCGTCCTGGCTGAGCGAGAGCAGCTTGTCGCGCTGGGCGGCCGACATGGGGCCGAACCAGGTCAGTTCCTTGAACTTTGCAAGAAAGCGGATCGGCAGGTCGTCGTCCCGCTCAGGCAATTTCAGACCGGCCGGCAGCGTCTCGAACGGCGCGACGTACATCCGGTGCGTGGCGTAACGAATCCATTCTTGAGCCCGGGCGCGATGCGGCTTGCCCTGCGGGTCGGTCCACTGCAAGAAAATGTCGATCGGTTGGCCGCTCGGCGGTTTGAACTCCGGCCGGTATTGCACGGGCGTTCCCGGCTTTGCCCCGAGTGCTATCAACCCGGCATGGATCACGCTCGCCCGTGCGTCGACGGCCACGATCGCCTCATGCTCCTTGGTCTGGATGGGACAGCACAGCATTTCCAGCATGCCTTCACGCAAAACGACATGTGTCTTCACCAGCAGCCGCTTGCCTTCGCGATCCAGAAGCACGCTTCGATTGGGGTTGAGTGCGATCAGTCCGTCGCCCGGTTTCCCCGCCCGCGCCGTTGCGGCTGAATCCTCCGCACTGAGCGGCACACCCACGAGCAGGGTAACGACAAGCCCCAGGCCGGCTAAGATCAAAACGGTTCGAAGTCCCACGTCATTCGTCCTGAGGTTTTTTGGGGAGTGCTCAGCGGACACAATCGTTGTCGTTTCCATTCTACGCCTGGCTGCAAACGTCCGAAATGGCGGAGCCCCAAGCGGCAACACAGGTTTGACCGGGTCGAATTGGCCGACGTAGCATGGCGGACTTGAAGTCCCCTAATTTGGACCAGCGAAATGACGCTGATTGAAGGAACGCCGTCCGCGTCGATTGTGCAGGCGGAGGAATCGCAAAACGGAACGAACGCGACAGTTGGAGCGGGCCGGCTGCTCAAAAGAGCCTGGCTGACGATCGTCGGCGTCTACTTGATCGCATTCGCGCTACCCGTCTTCCAGGACACGGGACTGCTGGCCAACCATTTGGGCGTGCGACCGAATGGATCGGTTTACGGCTGGCACGCGTTTCTGGTCGGCCTTTTCATGCAGCGGACCGGGTGGTTTGCCAATCTTGCGATTTGGGTGGGAATATTTTTCCTGGCTCGCAAACGGCCCCTCATCGCAGCAACCGCCGGACTCATCGCCGTCGGACTCGGATCGATGTATCTGACCATCCTGGCGGATCACAGCATGCTTTCGCCGCGTTCTTACTCCATTGGGTATTTCTGCTGGCTCGGCAGCGCGGTTCTCCTGGTGGGGGCGGGACTTGGCCTCGGGTGGCTTGGTCCAGGCCGCGGCTCGCTGATTTTTGCGGGCGCGACGGCCGCGTTGGGCGTCACCGCGATCGTCGCGGTCGAGACTTACATCGTCGTGACGACGGCCCCCCCGACGCAGGCCGCCTTGGCGGATCGGCTCATTACGGGCGACGTGACGGCCCGCCGGGCTGCGGCACGAAAGCTGGCGCTCGAACACAAGGCCGAACTGCTGCCAATTTTTATCCAAGCGGCGGAAGATCCCGACGACAAGGTTCGCCAATACGCGATCAGTGCAATTGGAGACATCGGGCCAGCCGCAGCTCCGGCCGTTCCCACGCTGATCGCCGTGCTCAAGGGCCCGCTGGGCGAACTGCCGGCAAAATTCGACGGAAAGCGAGCGGCCAATAGTCGCAGCGCGGCTGCGGCGGCGTTGGGCAATATCGGTCCGGCGGCGAAGGACGCGATTCCCGTCCTCTCTGCCGAGCTCAAGGACGAAAACATCCCCGTGCGACGCTGGTCGGCAACCTCGCTCGGGGAAATGGGTTCCGAGGGTCGCGGTGCGATGCCCGCTCTCATCGCCGCGCTGACGGACGCCGATCCACAGGTTCGACGGTACGCCATTCAGTCCCTGCAAAAGATTGGACCGAGTCGGGACATCACTCCGCCACTCACCAACGCCCTTCACGATGCGGACCCGACCGTGCGAGACGCAGCCGCGGCACTGCTCAAGTCGCTGGGCGTCTCGCACTAGACTAGTCGCGAACCGTTTCACGGGCCGCCTCAACTTGGCGTAAGTTTCACAAGTTCTGCCGCCGAGTCGCGACTCAAGATGGCGCGATTCTCTTGTAGACGATGATCACCGGCCGCGCATTTTTGCTTTCTCGCAGCTCCGTCTCGTTCCAGCGGAACCTTGAATGCCTGGGCCGATCCCGCTCCACGATTCCCACCAGTTTCAGATTGTTCGCTTGGTAGCGCTCAAACCACTGCATCAGGGTCGGGTCCGATTTCGGCGTCTCGAGCCACGACATCTTCATTTTGACCAGAACGACGTATCGCGGACGGGCCGCCTCGATTTCTCGAATCATCTGTTCCTGAAATTCATGTGCATACGGCTGATCCTCCATCATGGCATACGTATAAATGTGGCCGGTCGCCGGTGGCCGCCGAGCGTAGAAATAAATTTGCGGCTCTGACCCCAATACGGCGATCGTGTCCTTCGGGTCGGTGTGCTGTCGCAGGTAATCGGCGACCTCCGCCGATTCGACGAACGGGCAATCGAGCCCGTACATCGCGCGGCACACCTCATCGGGACTCTCCCGGAAATAAGTCGGACTGTTGAACAGGAGATCAACCGACAACGGCACCAAAATCAGCCCGCACACCCAAAGAAACGCGGCCCGCGGCGATTCGGTCCACATCCGCCGCCGCACGACGAACACGGCAGCCCCGCACAACAAGCCGACGGCGGGAAGCAGCATGAGGAAGTATTGCGTGCGGAAGATCAGACTCGGACAGACGGCCAGAAACGAAAACACCAGAAAGCCCAACAGAAAGGGAGCCCGCGCACGCGTCCGCGGATGCATGGGCAGCAGACAGGCCCCCGCGCCCGCCAGGACCCAGAACAGCAGCCCCGGGCCGACGCTCAGGCTCAATCCCAGGAAAAATTGTTGCACGGCCTGACTCGCGGTGAAGCGCGGTCCGTACTGACGTGCATAGGAAACCGTCCAGAGCCAGAACGTGCGAAACGTGTGCGTCGCCACGATCGAGACGAGCATCAGTCCGATGGCAAACCCGATCCCCGTCAGAAGCGCGATTCCGTGCCGGACGACGACTCGCTGGCTTTCCCCCGCGCGCACCTCGAGAAACAGCCAATAGGTCGCGATAAATGCCGTAAACACGATTCCCGGCTGTTTCATCACGGGGGCAAGCCCGGCGAAGAAACCGGCGAGCAAGAACAGGCTCAACCGCTGCGTCGAGAAGGCTTGTTGCAGCGAGAGGATGGCCGAGAGCACGGCAGCGACGACGAAATGGGTGGCATGTCCGGCCACGCCCAACATCCCCGGGCTGATCGACAACATGGCGTAAACGAGGGCCGCTGCCGTTGCGGCATAAGCGTCGAGCAGCCGACGGCCGATCAGATAGACCAAGACGATCGAAACCGCATTCAGACACAGGATTCCCAGGCGAATCCCCTTGATGGTTTCGCCAAACACCGATTCGATGAGCGCGTAGCCGTAGTACGTTCCGGGCCACTTCATGTTGTACAGGCGGTCGTACGGCGGATGGCCTTGGCGAATGAGCTGGCCCGCCAGGGCGAACTCGCCCTCGTCGCGCTCAAGCGGCATCGACAGCAGCCGCACGCGGATCGCCGCCGTCCCGGCGATGGTCAGCACGAGGGCACAGATCGAAACAGCCTGCGTCCAACGGAACCGCGGCACCTTGCCTTGAGCCGACCGCGTCGAAGCCAGTTCTTCCACGCTCTTGGACACAGCCATGCGATTCATCGTAGCCCGCCGCGTCGCACGTTCGCAATTCCGCTCATCGCGCCCGCGACTTGTCCTTTTGCACGCGCTTGACCCTCCGCTGGTCATCGAGAATGCTTAACGTGCATGACTCGCCGAAAGCCAGTGCCCGTTCGATCTCCCACCGCGCCGCAGTGCGCCCGAGACACCGCGCCTCAAGGCGCCCGGGACACCCCGCCGAAAGGCGGTCGAGGCCGCGATGCGCTGATCTGCGTCGCCCTGTTTGCCGTCACGCTGGCGATCTATTTCCAGACGGCCGGTTTCGACTTTATCAACGTCGACGACCCGGCCTACGTGCCTGAGAATCCCTACGTGCTGGCCGGCCTGACTCTGCCCAGCGTGAAGTGGAGCTGGACGCACTTTCACGATTCAAATTGGATTCCGCTCACATGGATGTCGTTGATGTGCGACACCAGCTTCTACGGCTATCATCCGGGCGGATATCACCTCACGAACGCCGTCTTGCATGCCGCCAACTCGATCATCTTGTACTTGGCGCTGGCTGCCGCGACACGAGCCCGGGCAAGAAGTGCGGTCGTGGCCGCCCTGTTCGCCCTGCATCCGCTGCATGTCGAGTCGGTCGCGTGGGTCGCCGAACGCAAAGACGTGCTCAGCACGTTTTTTGGTTTCTTGTCGCTGCTGTTCTACTTGCGCTATGCAACGCGCGGACGCATGTGGCGGCTGGCCGTCTCGCTCGTGTGTTTCGTCTGCAGCCTGCTTTCCAAGCAGACGTTCGTGACGCTCCCCTTTGTCCTGTTGCTCCTCGACTACTGGCCTTTGGCCCGTCTGAGCCTGGGAAAAGAGGCCGCACCGCCGGCCCCCGCCACGCGCAGCCGCGGCGCAGGCTCGAAGGCCGCGCCAAATGTCGAAGCTGCGACTCCGCAAAGGCTCCAGCCGTTGAGCCGGCTCCTTCTGGAAAAGGTGCCGTTCTTCGCCGCGGCAGGCGGATTTTCGGCGATCGTCTTGATGGCCCAATCGCAAAGCGGCGCGGTGCTCTCCCTGGAAGGCTTCCCGTTCGTCTGGCGGCTCAAGAACGCGATCTACGTCTACGTGGCCTACCTCGAGAAGACGCTGTTTCCGCAGAATCTGGCCTTCTACTATCCGCATCCGCACGACAGTCTGAGCTGGACCGTGCTCGGCCTCTCGCTCCTCTCGCTGATGGCGGTTTCGGCAATCGCCATTGCCTGCTACCGACGCTATCCGTTTCTTCCGGTCGGCTGGTTCTGGTACCTCGGCACGCTGGTGCCGATGATCGGCCTGGTGCAGATCGGCTCGCAACAGATGGCCGACCGATACACATATTTTCCGTTGGTGGGAATTTTCATTGCGATCACCTGGCTGGTTCCCGAGCTGGTCCCGCCCGGATTCCTGCGAACGCGCGTGCTCCCCGCGGCCGTCTTGGCAAGCCTCGCTTTGTTGGCGGCCACGTCGTACAGCCAGATCACCTACTGGCACGACAGCGTGACCTTGCTGGTGCACTCGAAGGAGTCCACGCCCGACTGCGCGGCCGCGCACGAATTCCTGGGCAACGCCCTGTTGCATGTGGGCGAATTGCAAGAGGGCGCAGAGGAGTTGGAGCAGGCCAGCCGCTTAGTGCCGGCCTATCTTCCAGTCCATGTCGAGCTGGGGAGCGCTTACCGACAATTGGGGCGATACGACCAATCCATCGCCCATTACCGTGCGGCGCTGGCGATTGATCCGCAATCGGCCGATACCCATTGCGACCTCGGGCTTACCTACTTCGCGAAAAATCAATACGAAGATGCGAAACGCTATTATCTGCAGGCGCTCGAAATCAATCCGCGTTGCGTGCCCGCCTTCGTCAACCTGGCGGCTCTCTCCTATGCACAGCACGATTACAAGTCGGCCATCGATTACAGCGAACGGGCTCTCGGAGTCAGCCCCAACCTGCCGGCCTCCCAAATCTGCATCGCCATTGCCCTCCGCGAAGAGGGCCATTTCGACGAGGCGATCAAACGCCTGGAACAAGTCGTCGCCGAGGCACCCTACGAACCACGGGCCGAGCAAGAGCTGACCCGAACGCGGGAGCTGAAACAGAACTCCGCGAAGAAATGAGTCCGTCGACGAACCGGGTGGCAGTGCACTTACCGTCCGGGCGGAATGGCAACGACGCGGAAACCGAGGAAGTAATCGCGATAGCTGGGCACGTCCCAATTGCGGAATGCCGAGCGGCTGAGAGCGGCTGAGTCGTACCAACTGCCGCCGCGAAAGACGCGGACCGAACCGCGGGCCGGGCCTTGTGGATCGTTCTCGGCCGATTTGGCGTAGTAGCCTTTGGCGTACCAGTCCTGGCACCATTCCCAAACGTTGCCGTGCATATCGAACAGGCCGAAGCCGTTCGCCTGCAGCGACCCCACGGGAGCGGTGAAGGCGAAACCGTCGCGAGCCGCGATGGCCGTCCAACTGTGGAATTTCTGTTTGAGCGTGGCGTCGGCCACATTGGCGACGGTCGACAGGGCCTCGGGATCGTCGCCGCAGTAAAACAGCGTCGTCGTTCCGGCCCGGCAGCAGTACTCCCATTCGGCCTCGGTCGGCAACCGGTAGACAGCCTTTTCCCGTCGTGTCATCCACTCGCAATAGGCCACCGCGTCGTTCCAGGAGACATTGACCACCGGGTCGCGGTCCGTCTGCGGAAAGCCCGTGTTCTGCCAGTCGTAGACCGGATCCTGCTTGAACTCGCCGGTGGCCGCGTCGAATCCGCAGCCCCCCTTGCCGTCGCGCTGGGAATCGGTGCGATAGCCCGACGCGCGCACGAATTGGGCGAACTCGCCCCGAGTCACTTCCTGCGCGCTCATGAAATAGGGCCGGGTAATCCGCACGTGATGTTGGGGTTGTTCTTCCTGCTCCCATTCCTTTTTGAATGTCGGATCAATCCGCCGTACGCGGCCGATTTCCATCGGCGTCGAGCCCATGTAGAACTCGCCCGCGGGAATCAGCATCAATTTCGCTCCGACCGAATTCGTCAACTGAACCGGCAGCTTGAGCCCCGCAGCCCACCAGGCCCGGGCACTCTGTGCGGCGGCCGCACTGAACGGTGCGCAGAGCGAACCGGGCCGGTCGTGGACGTCGCTGCTGATTTCCGTGGCGACCATGGCGAGTCCGGCATTGGTGACGGCCGACGACTTCGAGGTCGCGTTTTCACTCTCGCTCGCCTGCACGATCTGTGAATCGCGGGCCACCTCAAATTCGTGAGCCGCGCTCTCCGCAGCCAACCGCGCGACATGCGGCACATTGACCCATCCAATGCGTTGGTAAAGTGGCCGTGCCTCATCGCGGGCTTGTCGCAAGAATCGCAATCCGTCATCGCAGGCACGCACCCGGACCGATTCGATCGGAGCAGCGCCGGTCGGTCCGGGCTGCAAGAGAAGTAAGCGCGACAAAACGGCTCGTGCAAGAGGCGCAACGTCCTCCTCGCAAAGTTGAAACTCGTCGACCCATTCGGTCATCGCGGCTGCGATTCGGGCATTCACGGCTGTCGGCAGGTCCGGGCGGCCTGGCCAGATCATGCGGCCGTTGAAATCGATCAGGTTGCCGTGCCCAACGTGAAGCGTGGCAGCGGTTCGGTGAGCCCGCCCGCCGACGGGGACCTCCGGATCGATATTTTCCAGGGTCTTGTCCCGCAGCCAATCGCCGGCAGCCGCCTCGATGGCGTTCACGACGTACGTTCCCCGTTGCAGAGTGTCTTCGCGACCGGCGCGGCCGAATTGTCCGCCCCGGTTCAGTCTCCTGCGGCTGCGCTCGGCGTCGTCGTGCGCATCGCGACACACCTCCTGGACGGCCTCGCGGCCAGCGCGGAAGAGCAGGAACGGTCGAAAGGCGTGAATCGAGCGCTCGACGCACTGGACGAGAACCGATTCGTCGAAGCCAAAATCGTCCTGCCAGCGCCGCATTTCGTCGCGCAAGAAGGCATCGATTTGCGTGTCGCCCGTAGTGGGAGCCTTGACGATTTCCGGAGAGTCGTTGCCGGACGTGTCATCGCCGGGTTTCGCGTAGCCCGCGTTGAACGACTCTCCGACCGAAGTAATCACGCCGATCGGATTCTTGTCCGCCGCGATTTGCCGGTCGTAAAAGCGTTTGCCCTCGTTGGCCAGAACACCGATGAACGCGATGCTGACGACGCACCACACCCACCAGCGCTTCCACAGCGGTTTCCATTCCGCGTCTGGCATATGCCACTCCGTGGCAGGGGTCTGGGGTCAGGATTGACGGAAGGTCGAGGTCGCGAAGAGAGATTTTCGCACGTGTTTTAGCGCGGTTGGGCCGTTGCCGCAACGTCATTCTTGTTTTCGGCTCCGTTCGGCAATTCTTGCCGGTTTTCCGCAGTCCTGCAGGCGATTTGTGCGGACCTCTGCGGTAGGTTTCAGAGAGCCGATTACCAGCCTGCACCGCTAGTTCCAAGCCGCGGGCGCCTCGTTCCTCCCGTGGAGCGAGTAGACTCAACTTCAAGGTTGTAGATCGGGTGCCACTAAGTGGCACCCGACGGGCGGCTTTGCAGCGCGTCCGCGTTTTTGCGACGTAGAAAGCGACGGATGACGAGATCGCCTCGAAACCGGAAAAAGTCGGTTTCGGACCAGGGGCCCGCCGAACCAAGACCGTTCACGCGACGGCGGCCGCTCATCTTTCTGTGTGCGGCGATTCTGATGGCTTTCGGGGTCGTCGGTGGCCGTGAAACATACCGAATCCTGAGCGATCCAAAAATTTATTTCTTGCGGGATGAAGCCGGCGCAGAATGGATCCGGGCGGATGAACCCTGCCTGTTTGCGGCGCGCCGAGCGTCGCAAACCGTGACGGTATTCGAATGCCGCTTTGCCACGGTCGCCGCCGTGCAGAACGCCCGGCTGAAGGTCCGTGCCTTTCGTCGCTGCATCGTCGAGCTGGATCAGAAACCCCTCAAGGTCGGCTCGAAGGATTCAAACGCCTGGAAAGAACCGTACGAGTTCGTGATCGCCGACCCGGTCGCGCCGGGAGCCCATCGACTGCAGATCGCCGTCTTCAACTCCAATGCGCACGCCTGCGTGTGGGCCTCGAGCAACGAATTGGGCATCCAAACCGGTTCTGATTGGGTCACGATCGGGAAAAATGGACAGCGCGTCCCGGCGATCTCTGCCGCTCAAGTGAAACTGCCCGACGAAGCGCTGCTCTATCCGAGAGTTCAGGACGCCTTCATTTCTCGGGCGCCGTGGCTGGCCGCCGCATTCATCCTTGCGCTCGCGTGGACGCTCTGGAACAGTCGGCCCACACGATTGGACACGACAAAGTCTCGCTGGCGGGTCACGCCAGGCCTCGTGCGCTGGATGTTGATCGTGGCGTGGGTTGTGCTCGCGGCGAACAACATCTGGCAAGTCCCCGCACGGATCGGCCCCGACCTTTACGCCCACTACCAATATGTCGTTTATATCGCCCGGAGTTGGTCGCTACCGGTCGCGACGGACGGGTGGGAAATGTTCCAATCGCCTTTGTTTTATTCGCTCGCCGCGCCCTGGTACGGACTGCTTTCGGCGCGAGTCAACGCAATCGACATCGTAAAGATCTTGCGGTTCCTTCCGCTGCTCTGCGGCCTGGCCCAGATCGAGATCGTCTATCGGACGTCCCGAGCGGTCTTTCCCAACCGGAACGATCTGCAGATGCTTGCCACGACGATCGGCGGGCTGATGCCCATGAATATTTACAGCTCGCAGGTGCTTGGAAACGAGCCGCTTGCCGGCTGCCTAACGGCGCTCTTGATTCTCCTCAGCGTGTCTTTGCTCGTCGAACCCCTGCGAACGCGTTCGCAAGGATTTTTCGCCGTGATGGGACTCGTCTGGGGATTGGCCATCCTGTCGAAGGTGACGCCCTTGCTGCTGGCTCCCCTGTTGATCGGCGTGATCGCCGTGCACGGCCGCAAGCTGGGCTGCACCTGGCGTGCGATACTGACGCACGGTGGCTTGGTGTTCGGGACATGCTTCCTGACGGCGGGCTGGTGGTTTCTCAGGAATTGGGCCCGTCTGGGCACGCCGATCGGGACGAGCCAGGCCTCGGGAAACGTGTGGTGGCAGGATCCGAGCTATCGCACCGTTCGGCAACTCACGTCGTTTGGCATTTCGCTGTCGCGGCCTATCTACGGCGGCGTCTGGAGCCTGTGGGATACGCTCTACTCGAGCATGTGGCTCGACGGGACCGCCAGCGGGCTCACGATCGGTCCCCAGGAATTTCCTTGGAACATCAATTGGATGCTCGTCGGTGCGTGGCTGGGCATCGTTCCGATGGCTCTCCTGCTTATCAGTCCGGCCGCGTGCTTGCGACGAGAACTGCGTCCCTCGCGGAATGCGCTTCTCTTCGCCCTGGCCGTGGTGGGCGTCTATCTGGCCGCGATCATCGATCTTTACATCGGGCTCCCCGTGCTGAGTACGGCCAAGGCGACCTACATGATGGGACTGCTGCCCTGTTTCGGATTGCTCGCAGCGGCCGGCGCCGCACCCTTGTTCCGTTTTCGCTTTCTTCGCGCAATGATTTGTGCCGCGGTCGTCTGCTGGGCCGTTGCCGCCTATGTGGCTTATTTCAGTATCAATTATTGGCTACACGGCTGGGAGACGGGTCCGTAACCGGAGGGGCGAGTGAACTCGGTCAGAAATCCGGACCCGCTTCGTTAATTTTCCAGGGAGCCGTGATCTTGTGACTTGACCGGGGCATCGTGCGCGAGGGAATCTGGCGGGCGGATTGTCCGAACCCTGCGTCGGTAAAGAGAGCTGTTTCTGGCATGCACCGCGTACGCAAAACGGCGACCGCACTGGGGGCGGGCTGCGCGGCGCTTCGGCGCTTGGCGACGTAGAAAGCGACCGATGACGAGATCGCCTCGAGACCGCAAAGAACCGGTTTCGGACGTAGAGCCCACTTTGCCGCAACTGCCCGTTGAGCAAGGACCCGTCACGCGATGGCGGTCGCTCATCTTTGTGTGTGCGGCGATCCTGACGGCACTTGTGGTCGTCGGCGTCCGTGAAATCTATCGCATCGATGACGATCCTAATACTTACTTTCTGCGCGACGAAGCGGGCGCGCAATCGATCCGGGCTGATGCGCCCTGCCTCGTGGGAGCGCCGCCGATCGGCGCAAACGGCCACCGTGTTTGAGTGCCAATTTACCACCGCATCGACGGCTCAGAACGCCCTCTTGACCATCCGTGCCTTTCGTCGATGTCACGTGGAGGTTGACGGCAAGCCGATCGAAATCCGTTCGAAAAGACTCGAGGCTGCGGCCCGAGTGACGATGCCCGCGCAACGTCAGAAATTAGAGGCTCGGGCCCGTCTCGCACGCGAAAGGGCGGACAGCTCGGACGGCTGGAAGGAACCGAAGGACTTCGTGATTCCCCAGTTGCTTCCGGCGGGAGCCCATCAACTCCAGATCACGGTCTTCAACTTCAACGCGCACCCCTGTGTCTGGGCCATCAGCAACGAACTGGGCATCAAGACCGGCACAGACTGGTTCGTCGTCGAGAATGGAAAGCGCAGGGCGGCCGTCAGCGCAGCGCACGTCCGGCTGCCCGACGAAGCGCTACTTTATCCGACCGTTCCGGAAGCGTTTCGAGCTAAGGCGCCGTGGCTGGCCTCGGCCTTTGTCCTCGCGCTCGCGTGGACGCTGTGGAACAGCCGCCCAACGCGCTTGACCGCGACGGTGCCTCCCAGGCGGCTCACGCCCGGCTTGTTGCGTTGGATCTTGATGACGGCGTGGGTCGTGCTTGCGGTGAACAATATCTGGCAGATCCGTTCCTGGGTCGGACCAGACCTCCTCGCCCACTTTCAATACGTGATGTATATCGCCGATCGTCGGGCGCTGCCCTTGGCGACGGACGGTTGGGAGATGTTCCAATCACCCCTGTTCTATTTAATGGCCGCGCCCTGGTACGGTCTGCTTTCGTCGCACGTGAGCGTGATCGGCATCGTCAAAATCTTGCGGATCGTGCCTCTGCTCTGTGGCCTGGCACAAATCGAAATTGTCTATCGGGCGTCGAGAGCGGTCTTTCCCGATAAGAAAGATTTGCAGATGCTCGCGACGACAATCGGCGGACTGATGCCGATGAGCATTTACAGTTCGCAAGTGCTCGGAAACGAGCCGCTTGCCGGCTGCCTGACCGCGCTCTTGATTCTGATGAGTGTGACACTGATCGTCGAACCCCTGCGAAATCGATCGCCCTGGTTTTTCGCAGCCATGGGACTCGTTTGGGGGCTGGCCATCCTGGCCAAAGTGACGCCCCTGCTGCTGGCTCCGCTCTTGATCGGGGTGATCGCCGTGCATTGCCGCAACATGGCCAGCAATTGGAGTCAGACATTTTTGCGGCAGGCATTTGTCCGCGGCGGACTGGTGTTCGGCACGTGCTTTCTAACCGCGGGCTGGTGGTTTCTGAGGAATTGGGCACGCTTGGGCACGCCCCTGCCGTCGGCCCAAACGAGGGGTAACATCTGGTGGCAAGATCCCAGCTACCGGACTGTCCCGCAACTGACGTCTTTTGGGATTTCGCTGTCACGACCCATCTACGGCGGAGTCTGGAGCTTGTGGGATACGCTCTACTCGAGCTTGTGGCTCGACGGGACCGTGAGCGGGCTTGTGATTCGTCCCGAAGTTTTACATTGGAATGTCCATTGGATGCTGGCGGGCACGTGGTTGGGAATCGTCCCGATGGCGTTACTGCTTTTCAGTCCGGCCGCGTGCTGGCGACGAGAGTTGCGGCCCTCGCGCAATGCGCTTCTTTTCGCGTTCGCCGCGGTGGCCATCTACCTGGTGGCGATCATCGATCTCTACATCGGGCTGCCGGTCTTGAGCACGGCGAAGGCGACCTACACGCTGGGCCTGTTGCCGTGCTACGCATTGCTCGCCGCCGCGGGCGCCGCGCCGTTGCTGCACAACCGCTTTCTCCGCGCGATGCTCTTTTCTGCGATCGCCTGTTGGGCTGTTGCCGCCTACCTGGCTTATTTCAGCATCGACTACTGGCTGCACGGCTGGGAGGTCGGTCCGTAATTCGCCCCTTCGTCGTTTGCGACGGTCGTTTCCATTCGACCTTCAAACGCGCAGGTCACAGCCCGAAAACTTAGTGATGAAGTCGGCTCCGAAAGCCAGCGAAGGCGTCAAGAATCCGCCGCGCGGCGGCGACTGCAACAACCGCTCAACGGCTGCGAGAGCCGTCGTCACGGTGAGCGTGTAACCGTTCGGCGTCGTCAGCGTTCCCTCGATCGACTGCCCCGCGGCGTTTTCGACTCGGCCCCAGAGCGAACTCTTCGATTTTTCGCGACCTTCGGCCGAGGGACCTGCGACGCGCCTCGTGATCCAATTTTTGATGAGCGTCCGCATCGGCCCGGCGGAAACGACGGGCATCAACCAGCCGAAGCGTCGCAGCATGGCGATCTGCTTCGCCGGCGCGGCTGTGTAGACCTCGATATTCGGGATGCCCGTCGAGTAGTATGCACTTGCCACATCGCCCCACGGGATGGTCATCGACGTTCGCGGGCCGTCTCGATAGGGCACCTCGCGCGTCTTCCACGCAAACGGCACTGCGCTCGATGCGACCGTTGATCCGCGCGCGACCGCCCTGGCCGGCCCCTTCGAGGGCTGTCTTTGCAGTGCCCGGACTGAGAGAGCCGCCCGCGGCGAATGCCAGTTCGAGGTGATTCGCATCGGGCAACTTTTGCGAAAGCGTCTTGGCGAGACAATCGCTGGGCACGACGTCGAAACCGACGGCCGGCAGCAGAATCACCCCCGCCGTTTTCGCCCGTTCATCGCGGGCGGCCGCGGCTTCGATCACGTCGATCTCGCCCGTGATGTCGAGATAATGCACGCCTTCGGCCAGACAGGCCTCCATCAGGGGCCGCGCCGTCGCCGAGAAGGGGCCGGCACAGTTGAGAATCACTTTTGACCCGCGAATGTTCGCCCGGAGTTCGGTCGCGTCGTCCAAGGCGAAGGCGCGTTGCTCGAAGGCATATCGGGCCGCCAACTCGGCGATCGCACGCGCGTTCCGCCCGGCCAGCAGCGGCCGCAGGCTTTTGCGCCGCGCATTCCTCGGCGATGCAGCGTGCGGTGTAGCCGTTTGCTCCGTACAAGATCCACTCGGAGTCTGGCATTTCACGGCCGCCTAACGTAGGGCAAGCTGCCAGCTTGCCATTGGATTTTGCACCCGGATGCGGTGCCGCATTCCGAATCTCAAAATGGCAAGCTGGCAGCTTGCCCTACGTTGAGTCACTCGGCAGCGACCGGATTCGACAGCGTACCAAGCCCGCCGATTTCGATCTCCACCTTGTCGCCCGCCTTCAGAAACACCTGCGGTTTGCGGGCCACGCCGACGCCCGGTGGCGTTCCCGTGAAGATCAGATCGCCGGGCTCCAGCGTGACCAGCTTCGAGATGTGTTCGATCAACTGGTCGACGCCGAAGATGAGTTCGGCCGTCGACGAGTCCTGCATGATCTGGCCGTTTAGCCGCAGTTTGATCGGCAGCTTGCGGAAGTCGGGGACTTCGTCGGCCGTCACCAGGTACGGGCCGATCGGTGCAAATGTGTCGGGCGTTTTGCCCAAGAGCCACTGCTTGCCCGGCTTTTCGGTTTGCCAATCGCGGGCCGAGACGTCGTTGCCGTTCATATAACCGGCAACATGCGCCATGGCGCTTGCGGCCGGGATGTTCTTGCCCCCCTTGCCGAGCACGACAACGAGTTCCGCCTCGTAATCGACCTTCGTAGAGACGCGGGGCAGCACGATCGGCGCGCCGGGATTGTTGACGGCCGTGGCGAACTTGCTGAACACGATCGGCTCGCTCGGGATCGTGGCGTTCGTCTCCTTGGCGTGATCGCGATAATTGAGGCCGATGCACAGAATCTTCGGCGGCCGCGCGATTGGGGCCAGGAACGTCCCGGTTACGAATCGGCCCGCTTTGATGCCTTCTGCCAGCGCGGTTCGAGCCTGATCCAGCCCGCCCGAGGCCGAAAGAATGCCGAGCAGTGTCGCCGGCAACCCTGGGTCGGCCGCCTTCAAGTCGACGAATTTCTCACTCCCCGAGTCCGAGTGAACGCCGACGACAACAGGACCGCCAGACGCCTGAATGGTGGCTAATCGCAAGATGAATTCTCCAAGGGAATGAAGGATGAAGGCGGAAGGCTGAAGGATGAACCAGAAAGTGCGTTCTGCCAAGCCTCAGCCGACGAATGGACGCCGCCAATTCCAAATCGCCTGTTCCCAAGTTTCTTGTTCATCCTTCATCCTTCCGCATTCATCCTTCCATTCCCCCGGTCCGACTTTAACGCCTGGTTGCGGCGCGGCAACCTGCGAAAAAGGTGCGTTTTGCGGGCTGTATTCGGGCGCTGCGGGTCGAATTGGGATGTTGCCAAGACCCCTCAAGAGTGGCCGGATTTTCTGTAGATTTACTGTTGTAATTGGTGCCTCGCTGAGTGAGCATGGAGTTCATGCTCGCCATCCAGACAGACACCTTCCCGCAGACGGGCCTCAGCTATTTTGCCTTCCGCATTGCGTTTCAAGAAACGCTCGAGCGGATTTGCCTGGCCCAGCAAATTGGCAATTACACCGCCGACTGCTTCGGCTTTTTGACCGAGGTGCCGTTCCTGCGGGCCGTCCCGCCGCACGTGCAACTCGATCTTCTGGCCGCGACGTGGCGGAAGCACGCCGCTTCGGAAAAGTTCGTCGCGGATCTTCTTGACGAAAGCGTGATCTACGCCGTTTGCGAAACATCGGCACGGATTGTCGAACAGGATCCAACCGTTATCAGCCGCTACATGGCTGGCGGACCGCAGTCCGTGCCTGTCAAAATCGACCAATCTCTGGCCGCCGAACTGCGGGCCCTGCATTTGAACCTCGCCAGCGACGGCGACTTCCTCATGATCAGCCAGTTCGAGGATATGCCGCCCGACGAGGCTATCGAGTCGAAGCGCCAATTCGGCCTCGACGACAACCGCTTCGAGGTGATGTTTGACGCCTTGGGCCGCTGGTCGATGTCGGCTGGCTTTCTGACCAACATGTGCGGACTGATGACCAAAGAGGAAATCGTCCGCACCGCCTTGGAGATGGGCGTCACCTGACGGAGCCGCCCGATGGCCGTCCTGAAAAAGGCCGGGAAGAAAGTCGCCAAAAAGGTCCCGAAGAGGAAACCGCCCGCCCCGTCGGCGGCGCGGAAGGGGGCCAAAAAGGCCGCCGCGAAACGAGCCGCAAAAACAGGCTCGCGCCCCGCCAAGACGTCCCGTACGGTCAAAAAGCCGCGCACTGCCGCCCGCAAAGGCCCTGCCTCACTCGGCCGCGTCCGCGTGGCCGCCGATGCGCGACTCGACCTGCTCTTCCAGAAGGATTATCAGGCTCGCGAGATTTTTGATTTTCTCAAGGTGCAGACGCTCCGCGAATTGGAGCAGCACGCACCGCAGGAAATCATCGACCGGCTGACCGGGCCGATGGTGCAGACGGTGCAGCGGATCCGCAAGACGTTGGCCCTCGTGCACCGTCACCTGGCCAAGGACGAGAAATTCGCCAAGGAATTTCTCGCCGAAGTCTCCCGCGGCTAAGAGCCCGCGGTGAGCGCCGATCCGTCTTCGTCGTGCGACGCCTGCGAGAGGCTTTTCGTCACCGGGCCGACGCCGGCGATCCGTTTCATGAACCAATTCGTGACGCCCAGCACCTGCGCCTGGCCGGCGATCCGGTAACCGAACTTTTGATAAAAGCGGACGTTGATCGCCTTATCGGTCTCGAGATAGGAGACCGTCCCGGCTTCGTCCATGCGGGCACAGTGCTCGATCATCAATTTCGTGCCGACGCCGAGCCCCTGCACGTGCGGTTCGACGGTGAGCAGCCCCACGTGCCAGTGGTCTTCCCGCGGATCGTGCCGGGCCCATTCGTCGAGCCAGCGTTTCACTCGCAAGGCGGCGGCCGGCGGATTGTTCGCCAAAAGCGTGGGGACGAATCGCAGCGCGTCGAACGGGCCGGGCTGACAACATCCGGGACGCATCGTGCCGATCACGCCGACCAGCGTGCCCCGCTCGAAGGCGCCCAGAAAGCCGCCCTTGGACTGAATGAACCGCACGACCTGAGCATAGTATCGCGTGAGTCGCTGCTGGCGTTTTTCCGGGTCCGGACCGAAGGCCTGCACGACGATCGGATTGTCGCCCATTCCCCGCCCCAGCAGCTCGGCCGCCGGCGCGATCTCGGTCCGCGACAGTTCCCGAAATCCGATGCGCGCACCGACATCCATGACGCTGCGACCTCCTGTAGTCCGCTTCTTCGTCGGCGCTGTACCGGGAACTTGAATCGAACTCTAGCTGGTTCCGGTGACGAATCCTTAATGCCTTCACACGAGGCAACATGGGCAACAGCGACGCTTTCTCTGTTTTCTCCAATCGCTCCTGTTAATCTCGTCGTTGAACATCTTGTTTCCGTTGACGCGTGTCATGAATCTTGCAAGCGACATTCTCAAACAGTGCTGGTTCCTTGCCGGTCCGACGGCCGTGGGCAAGTCGGACATCGGCGTCGAACTCGCGCGTCGGATCAACGCCGAGATCGTTTCGCTCGATTCGATGTCGCTATATCGCGGCATGGACGTGGGGACTGCAAAGCCCTCGCCGGAACTGCGCCGAGTCGTGCCGCACCATTTGATCGACGTCGCGGAGCCGTATGAAGAGTTCAGCGTCGCACAATACGTCGACGCCGCCGCCGCGGTCTCACAACAAGTCGTCGCGCGGGGCCGCGTGCCGCTGTTTGTCGGCGGCACGGGGCTCTATTTGCGAAGCCTGCTGCGCGGCGTGTTCGAGGGGCCGTCCGGCGATCCGGCGATTCGCAAGGAACTCGAGGCGGACGCCGCGCGAGTCTCTCCGGATGAGCTGCACGCGCGGCTGCAAAGTGTCGATCCGACGTCGGCTGCCCGGCTGCACCCGAACGACGTCCGCCGCGTGATTCGCGCGTTGGAAGTTCACGCGCAGACGGGGCTCGCTCTCTCGCAGTTTCAGCGGCAAGTGCCGCGGCCGCCGGAGCACCGTTCTCAAAACGTCTTCTGGCTCGCGCCGCCGCGCCCGTGGCTTCACGAGCGGATCAACCGCCGCGTCGAAAAGATGTTTGCCGAAGGCCTGCTCGAGGAAGTCGGCCGACTGCTGGCGGCCCCGCGTACCTTGAGCCGCACCGCGCGACAGGCGCTCGGCTATCAGGAAGCCATCGATCATCTCGAAGGGCGATTTTCGCTCGCTGAGACGATCACGCGAATTCAGACCCGCACGCGACAGTTCGCCAAGCGGCAGCACACATGGTTTCGCCATCTGGAGGAGTGCCAGGCCGTGGACATCACCGGCAATGAGACCGCGGCTGAACTGGCCGAGCGGTTGCTCCACCTCTCAACGACCCGCTCAAACAAATGCTAACCCGCTGCCAGCTCCGAGAACGGCACGTTCGCCTGGCTCGACGCGACGAGGAGGCTTGACAGGATGTGGAGCGCGTCGCAGGTCGGCACCGATTCGCGGAACCAATGCCGCCCGGTGTCGCCGCCCGCGTAAACGACCTCGTTGTCCGCCATCGCGGCCGCCGTGGCCTCGAACGTATTGGGAGAGGGCTGGCAGCGGCCTCCCAGTGCCTCGATCAGCGGTCGCATTTCGTTGAACGCACCCGGCTCAAGCAGCACGGTTGCCCCGCTCGCTTTGGCCAACATCGGTGGCACAATAAAACGGGCGATCGCACCCGGCGAAACGTGGCGGCCCCGCTCGTCGACGAAACCGCAGCGCAAACCGTCGTCGTCGATTAATATTCCCAGGTCGGCCGCCGACTCGCGGACCGCGGTCGAAAGCCGCAGGATGTCGGCATCGCGTCGGTGCGCGGGGTTCCGCACCCGCACGGGCAGATCGACGGCGAGCAACTTGCACTCCAGCGAAGCGAACACGCGCTCGACCGTTTGCCGCACGAGAACCGACGGCGAGGCGCACGCGACGGTCAGACTTCCCAGATTCTGAAATTGCTGACGGACCGACTCCTGGTAAGGACCAGCGGGCTGGAACGTGCGCTCTGTTCCCGCGTCACGTGTCGGACGGCTGAGCGGCCGCCCGGCCAACCCTCGCACGCGCGAGAGACCGCCGGGCAACGAAATCGGCCGGGCCGAAGCGCCGACGAAATCGATCCCCGCGAACGACGGCTCACATCCGGCCCCGGTGACGAAAACGCCGCCCGAAGCATGCAGGTGATCGACGGCGAACCACAGGCACGGTTTTGTCGCCAGGCCGATGTCGATTACATGACAGCCCATCCGCCTGAGACCGGCGATCACGCTGCTCAAGATGGCCGGCGACGAGGGACGCTCGTCGTAACCGGCGACGACCGTCGGCCGCACTTGTCGCGCTCCGCGATCGATGCCGTCGTTGTGTCCGCTGACCGGCGCGATTTCCCAAAGCCAAATCGCGAACGCGGCGGCCATTGTTTCCGCCCGTCCGCGCGTCAACTGGTTGAGAAAGACGCCGCGAATGCCCTCCGAGGTGAACAGGTCGCTGGGCGAGATCGCGAGTCCTCTCCCTTCGACGAAACGAGCGGCCGGCGTGTCGGCTTCGCTGATCTCGCTTGCCGGCGGCACGGTCGTTCGCAGCGCGATGAGTCGCTCGTCCTCGCGCAGCGGACACTGGCGACACGGCGGAAAGAAGGCCGCCTGCCGCGCAAGATGAATCGACCGCGAGATCGGGTGCCGCTCGCCCGGGCAGATGTATTCCTTGTCGCGCGTGTCGATTGCCATCCGTGGCTTTCGCTGCTGTAATCGGCGGAGCCGAATTCGAGCGGAACTGTACGGAATCCGCGGATTCGACTCAATCCCGCAAGGTCGCCCACGCGTGCACGCCGTCGCCTTTCTGAAAGCCAAAACCCTGCCGAACGTCGGCCCGATCGCCGTTTTGACCGGCGACGAACGGCACCTGAAGCGGGCCGCCTTCGAGCGGCTCGCGAAGGACGTTTTGGGGGACGACGAAGAATCGCTCGGTTTGACGCGATTTCCGGGCGACGAGGCCGAACTCAAAACCGTGTGCGACGAGCTGTTGACCGTTTCCATGTGGGGCGATCGCCGCCTCGTAATGGTCGACGGGGCCGAAAAATTCGTTTCGCAGTACCGCGACGGACTCGAAAAATACTTGGGGCACCCCGCAAAGAAATCGGTCCTCGTGCTCGACGTCAAGAGCTGGCCCAAAACGACGCGCTTGGCCAAGCTCGTCGCCAAGATCGGCCTCGATGTCGAATGTTCGACGCTTTCCGGCGCCGAATTGATCCGCTGGCTCATCGATTCCGCGCGCAGCGAGTTCGGCAAGACGCTCCCTCGCGATGCAGCCGCCCTCATGCACGAACTGGCCGGTGACGACCTGGGTCTGTTGGAACAGGAGTTGGCAAAATTGTCCTCGTACGTCGGCGGCCGTTCGACGATCGAAGCCGACGATGTGCGGACGCTCGTCGGCGGCTGGCGCACGGAAACGACGTGGGCGATCGCCGGTGCGCTGCGCCGCGGCAAAACAGGCGAAGCGCTCGATCTTCTGGACAATCTGCTCAACGCGGGCGAATCGGCGCACAAGATTTCCGCCGGCCTCACCTTCGTCTTTCGCCGACTCGCGCAAGCCGTTGAGCGTGTGCGCGAGGGCGCGTCGCTCGATGCCGCCGTGCGCGACGCCGGCGTTTTTCCGCGGGAGCTCGGCGAGTCGACGGCCTACCTGAAGCGGCTCGGCCGGGCCGAGGCGCTGCGGATTTATTCGCGCTTGCTGTCGACTGACGTGAATCTCAAAGGCGGTCTCACGATCGACGAGCGGCTGATTCTCGAAGCGCTGGCGGTGCAACTGGGAGGCGCATCTGTCTTGTCGCGCCGGAATTGAGCGGCTATAGTCCAATTTGATAATCCACACCGATGCTGAATTCCCAACACGACGGAGGGAGTTCAACGAAAAGCGCGACAACGTTGAACGCCGGTCCCCGCGCATGACGGCGAAGGCCGGAGGTGGATGATGCCTGTTCAGACGAAGAGTTCGGGTCAGACTGCCAGCATTTACGACGAAGCGCTTCGCGAAGCCCATCGTCACAAGTGGATCGAAAGCCAGAAGCACGGGCGCGATCTCGGTGACCAGGCCATCCGCGACTGGTTTCGTAAACACTGGCGAACCTATTGCCGCCACCGCCGACTCGAGCACATCCGCGGACGGCGACGCTGGGCCGAGTTCGACGACGAGCCATCGACCGCAGTCGATGCGATGATCACGGCCGAGGACATTCTGGTCGATCGCATCCTCGACCGCGTGTATGCCGGCTACGAGAACCTCGACATCATCAATTGGGCGATCGATTGGGGTCTGCCCACAAATCGCGTGGTCGATATCCTTGCCCGACTCGACGTCAACCGCGCCCGATTCGACCCCCTCGTCCGGTAGCGCGTCGGACCGAGCGAAATCCGACGCCCCGGCGCACGGAAGCGGCCGATCCGGGGGCATGACCTCCGGACTGCGAACGGTCAGCGTTCTCACCCTTCTGAGCCGCGTGCTGGGATTGGTGCGCGACGTCGGCATGGCGGCCGCCTTCGGCAACGGGCCGCTGATGGACGCGTTTTCCGTCGCCTTTCGCTTTCCGAACCTGGCCCGCGGCATGTTCGGCGAAGGCGCGCTGACGGCCGCCTTTCTCCCCGCGTTTCTGCACGAGCGCACTCGCCAGGGAGAAGAGGCCGGTTGGCGACTGGCTAGCGGCGTCATCGCCATTTTGACGATCGGCCTCACCGCCTGTGTGGTCGTCGCCGAAATCGTGCTGATTGCGGTCTGGGTGCAGTGCGACCCGGCCGGCGACTTGCGTCTTCTGGTCGGACTCACGGCTGTGCTGTTGCCCTACCTGGTGCTCGTGTGCGTCGTGGCCCAGTTGAGCGCCGTGATGTACGGGCTCAACCACTTCACGTGGCCGTCGCTCGAACCGGTGCTGATGAATCTGGTGTGGATTGCCAGCCTGTGGTGGATTGTGCCGCGGCTCGCGTCGCCGACATCCCGCATCTACGCCGTCGCGTTGGCGATCGTCGCGTCGGGTCTGTTCCAACTGGTGGCTCCGCTGCCGACGCTGCGGCGGCTCGGATTTCGCTACAAGGCCGACTGGCGAAAATCGCAGGCACGCTTGATCGATCTCGGCAAGGCCTTGTTTGCCGTGACGGTTGGCCTCTCGGTCACGCAGCTCAACACGCTCTTGGACAGCCTGATCGCCTGGGGATTCAGTCGGCCTGACGGGGCAGCCGACGTGATCAATTGGCTGCCGGGCGGGCACGCCTATCCGCTCGAATCGGGAACCGCGTCGGCCCTCTATTTCGGCCAGCGCGTGTACCAGTTTCCGCTGGGCGTCTTCGGCGTGGCGCTCGGCACAGTGCTGTTTCCCGTCCTGTCGCGGCACGCCGCGGAGAATCGGCTCGACAAGCTGCGAGACGATCTGCTCCGCGGACTCAAGCTAGTCCTGTTTATCAGCGTGCCTTCAAGTGCCGGTCTCGTCCTCTTGGCGCGACCCGTGACGATGCTGCTCTTCGAGCACGGCAGCTTCGACGCCGACGCCGTGCGGCAAACGGCGGGCATGGTCGGCATGTTCGGCTGTGCGGTGTGGGCGTATTGCGGCATACTGATCGTGCACCGCGGGTTCTACGCCGTCGGCGATCGCCGCAGTCCGCTGGTCATGAGCTTTTTCGCGATGATCGTCAATCTGAGCTTGGACCTGATTCTGATGTGGCCGCTCGGCGGCCCTGGCTTGGCGCTGGCAACGGCCATTTCATCGGCGCTGCAGTTCGCTCTAGTGGCCTGGTTGTTTCAGGAGCGCGTGGGGCGGCTCGATTGGCGCGATCTTCGGCGCTCGACGCTGCAGACGTGTATTGCCACCTTGGCCATGTCGATCGTGTGCATGCTAGTCGCCTGGCAAATTCCCGCGGGACACAGCTGGGGACAGCGGCTCGCCAGCGTCTTTGCACCAATCGCTGCCTCGTTGGCCGTGTACTTCGCGCTCGCCCGCTTGATGGGCATGAGCGAAATCGGCTTACTCGTTCGCGGCGGTCAAAGCGCGGACGAATCCGAGTAGACAGTCCACACGAACGTCGTGGATCGGGGCCCCGCCCGGCCGGGGCTCGGTCGAAGTTGACACTGAGACTCAGTCGCAATATATTAAGCGCCCATGGGGCTCGTGACAAGCGACCGGGGCGCCGATCTCCCGTGACATCGTAACATCCTGCGAGCCATTGAGATGAGGCTCGCCGTCTTTGTGGACCGACCATCGATGACGGGTCACGACTCGCCGGACGAATCGATCGACTCGGATGCGCCCGCTCATGAGACGGCGGGCGCCGGAGACCGCGCGCTGCGAACCATCAGTTCGGCCGAGCTGTTCCATGGCGCACGCGAAATCCTGATTCAGCACGAAGAGAAGACCTACCGGCTGCAGGTCACCCGCAATGGGAAACTGATCCTCGTGAAGTAAGCGGCCGGCCCGGCGGTTCGCCCGTCGGTTGAGTGCTCGCCGTGCGGCCCGCGGCTAGAATCCGTCGATCCCGATTCGGTCCTCTCACTTTGCCGGGGCTCTTCCGATCAACGCCGCGTTCTTCGAGCACGCCAGCTGGTGGACGATCTGCGTCTTCCTCACCGACCTGGTGCTCCGCCTTGGGCTTTCGGCCCGCGTGATCATGCGGCGCTTGCCGATCGGCGTCTCGCTGGCGTGGATGTTCATCGTGCTCACCTTCCCCTTCATGGGAGCGATCGCCTATCTGTTCATCGGCGAACTGCGGCTCGGCCATCGCCGGGCCATTCGCTCGACGGAGCTGCAAACGCCTTTTCACCGCTGGCGGACCCAGCTCTCGAAAGGAGACGTCGACTGGTCGAAGCACCCCGCATCCGCCGAGGCGCTGGCGCGGATGTGCGAGACGACCATCGGCATTCCAGTGCGCGCGGGCAACCGAGTGGAATTCCTGAAAAGCTCCGAACAAGGGCTCGTGCGGCTGATCAAAGACATCGACGAGGCCCAGCAGACCTGTCATCTCGAGTTCTACATCTGGGCCGAAGGCGGGCTGGCTGACGAAGTCGGCAACGCGGTGCTGCGCGCGGCCGAGCGCGGCGTGATCTGCCGCATCCTGCTCGATGACGTGGGAAGCCGCGAGTTCCTGCGCAGCGAATGGGCCGACCGCTTTCGCGAAGGGGGCGTGTCGATGCAATCGGCCCTCCTAGCCCGCATCTGGCGGCTCCCGTTTGTGCGCTTCGATTTGCGGCTGCATCGCAAGATCGCCGTGATCGACGGCTCGATCGCCTACACCGGGAGCATGAACCTCGTGGACTCGCGGTTCTTCAAGCAGTCGGCCGGCGTGGGCAAATGGATCGATGCCGCCGTCCGCGTGGAAGGACCGGCCGTCCAACCGATGGCCATTACGTTTCTGGGCGACTGGGCGCAGGAAAGCGAAGAGAGCGTCGAACAACTGCGTGAGACGGGGGGCGTTTGTGACAATCAGCCCGTCGGTCAGGCCCTGGTTCAAGTCATTCCGTCCGGA
Source organism: uncultured Planctomycetaceae bacterium (assembly GCA_963752185.1). Lineage (GTDB taxonomy): Bacteria > Planctomycetota > Planctomycetia > Planctomycetales > Planctomycetaceae > DASPSM01. Next base: position 488,247 of record CAVVXK010000003.1, read on the forward strand.
CCCGAGCAGGCGTGGGCGACGATCGAGCGGATTGTGATCGCCACGATCTACAGCGCGAAAAAGCGTGTGATCCTGACGACTCCGTATTTCGTCCCCGATGAAGCGATGATGGCGGCCCTGATTACCGCCGCACAGCGCGGCGTCGACGTGACGCTGATCCTGCCGGAGAGAGTCGACTCGCGCCTCGCGTGGTGGGCCAGCCGTGCGAACCAGGGGGATCTCGTGGCCAGCGGCGTGAAGGTGCTCCTCTTTCGCGGCGGCCTGTTGCACACGAAGTCGATCGCGGTCGACGGCGAATACAGTCTGTTCGGCTCGCTCAACCTCGACCCACGGAGCCTGCACCTGAATTTCGAGATCACGCTAGCGATCTACGACGCGGCGTTTACGGCCGAGTTGGAACAACTGCAGGCGGAATACGCCGCCGAATCGCACGTCCTCAACCTGGCCGAATGGCAAGCCCGAGGCCGCATCCGCGCGTTCATCGAAAACGCCGCGAGGCTTCTGGGGCCGCTACTCTAGCTCGCGTCAGCGAAACGTTTGGTGGTGGGTGCTCTTCAAGAGGAGCACCATCTCGATCAACTGAATCTGCCGCGCGGCAAGCCCGAGCTCTTCATCCCCGCCGTTTTCGACGCGTTCACACAGGTCGACGAAGGAGAGGGGATTCCACTTTGTCGCATTGTTTCCCGTTAGCTTCGCTTGCCAGAGCGGTGCTTCGGTCGAGGGGCACGCCGTGAGAATGTCGTCGGCGTCGCGTGCGAGAAATGGGTGGATGCCGTGTGTCCCGACGCGGCGAAACCAATACTTGGCGTTGGAGTAATCCGGCTCGCGACGATGCATGATCGCATGCCAGTAATCGCCGGCCTTTTCCCGGCATCCTCCCTCGACGCTTTGAGCTAACTCGTGACTTTGTTCGAGAAAGCCGTTCATTTGCCACAGGCCCGCCGCGAGCGCCACGGCGTCGTCCGGCGATTTCACTTCGCTTCCCAGTTGTCGCGCGTCGAAGAGCCCAAGATGCTCTGCCAGCCACGCGGAACGCCGTTCGGCAGTCGGAACCAGATCAGGAAGCGGAAAACGCGGCAATTTCCCCGTCTCCATCTTTTCCTGCGGCAGCAATTCAAGCATCCCGGGGCCCTGGAAGAGAATGGTCTTCGCGTGCGGTAGAGGGGAGAGGGTGTTGATCGTGCCGACCGTACGGCCGAGGCGAAACGCGCGGAGCAACCAATCTCGCAGCGGGGACGAACCGTCGCGAAATGGTCCCGCCGCGTCGGTGGCGTGGGGATAAATGATTAAAATCGACCAAGGCTCCGGATCGATTGCCAAACAGGCGAGAAGCGGCGGCATCAATGCGATGTTGGTTTGGACCGTCTCAGTTCGACCCAGCTTGAGAAATGCGACGTCGGCAACCCGTGTCGGATCTTGCGACTCTCCGCTCTCTTCTGCCGACGTTGCCCCGGTTCGACTGGCGGACAGCTTGAGCCGGATAACTTCGCCGTAGGGCATGAATGCCAGCGGCGCGCCCTCGTTGTTCGCGAGTTCCGCGTTGAGCCTCGCCGCGGACCAGACTGGTTTGTTAGCGGTCATGGGTCGCTCGCACGTTGGTTCGGGGATCCACGTGAATTGGACCCACGACGCAATTTACGTGCAAGGTTTGACGTGCCAAAAGCGCTCGCAGTTCGGCGTCCGCTCTAACCCGGGTGCGGGAAGAACGTGCCGACGATGTGGCCGGAGACGACAGTGAACGAAAGCTTGCCGTCTTCGATGCTCACATCGGGGAGCAGCTTTTCGTCGATCTCTCTGAGCAGTTCGGGGACTTTGGACTCGGGGAAGATGCGGTCGTCGAGAATGATCAGCGTTCCCACGACTTTTTGGTCGCCGAGGTAGTGCAGCTCGAGCGCGGCCGCGTCGTGGCCGCCGTCCGGGTGGATCAGGAATCGCTCCGAGGAGGGCGTTCTCACCGTGCGCGAAAAGTGCAGGGCCATAATCGTCACTTTAATGGTTGAAAACGAACTCGTAGATTCCCGTCGCGAAGACGGCCGCCAGGAGAAAGACCGCGGGGAAGCAGCCGGACGCCTCGCTGCGCGAGTTGCCCTTGCTGCTGCGGTACGAAATGCCGGTGCCCGGGATGGTGACCGATTCGTAGCGCCGGCCCTTTGCATTCACGCCGACGCGGAAGTCCTTCGCGCCGAGCGAGTAGCCGATTCCCGATTTGCTGAGGTTGACCCGGAACGGCCCGAGATCGACGCTCTTGCGGTAGCTCCATCCCATAGAGCGTCTTGTAGTTCCGGCGGCCCTGCGATGCAACTGGAAGTTGCTACAATACCGGCACGATGGAATCGATTCGCGTAGGCAACGGGGCCGGCTTCTGGGGAGACAACCTCGATGCGCCCCGCCGGCTTTGTGAAGGGGGCCGACTCGATTATTTGACGCTCGAGTACCTGGCCGAACTCACGATGTCGATCCTCGCCTATCAGAAGTCGCGAGACCCGTCGGCCGGCTGGGTGACAGATTTCGGCGACGTGATCGGCGATCTCGTCCCGTCGCTGCAAACGCAACCGGGGCTCAAGATCGTCACCAACGCCGGCGGTATGAATCCGCACGGCTGCGCGGCGGCCGTCGCCCGGCGGCTTGGCGAGAAGGGTCTGGCCGGCGTTTCGATCGGCACCGTGACGGGCGACGATCTCTTTGGGCGGCTCGATGAACTATCCAAGGCGGGCGAGTCGTTCGCCCATTTCGAGACGGGCGAAGCGATCGACGCCATTCGCAACCGCATCGTGAGCGCGAACGCCTATCTTGGAGCCGCGGGAATTGTCGAGGCGCTCAACCGCGGGCGCGGATCGTGATTACCGGTCGCGTGGCCGACGCTTCGCTCACACTGGGGCCGGCGATCCACGAATTCGACTGGGATTGGCGCGACTGGAACCGGCTCGCGGCGGGCTCGGTGGCGGGGCATTTGATCGAGTGCGGTGCCCAGTGCACCGGCGGCATGTTTTCCGCCTGGCGGCCCGAGATCAGCCTGGCCGATGTGGGATATCCGGTCGCCGAAATCGGCGACGACGGCCGCTTCGCGATCACAAAACCCGCGGGCAGCGGGGGACGCGTGACGGTGGAGACGGTGGCCGAACAGCTCGTGTATGAGATCGGCGATCCGGCGCACTACCTGACTCCCGACGTTGACGCCGATTTTTCCCGCGTGCGGCTCTTGGAAAACGGCACGGATCGCGTCGAGGTAAGCGGAGCACGCGGCGCCGCGGCACCCGAAACGCTGAAAGTCTCCATCGCCTACCAGGACGGATTCATGGCATCGGCGACGCTCGTGCTCTGCGGACAGAACGCCACGCAAATCGCCCGGACGTCCGGCGCGATCATTCTCGACAAACTGGCGCAAGCGGGCATCAAGCCGGCGCGAACGAATGTCGAGGTGCTCGGGGCGGGCGACAGCATGCCGGGACTTTCGTTCAACGGCGATGCGCGTCCTTGGGAGGTCGTGCTTCGCGTGAGTGCGGCCGATCCGTCGCGCGGCGTGCTCGATCGGTTCGTGCGCGAGTTCGCGCCGCTCGTGACGGCGGGGCCCCCGGGCGTCACGGGTTACACCGGCGGCCGCACCAAACCGCGGACCGTTTTGGCCTATTGGCCCACGACCGTTTCGCGCAAGCGAATGCAACCACGAGTCGACGTGCGGACGGCGGACGATTGGATCCGCACGGCAGGAGCGAGCAAATGACAGGACTGATCCGGCTCGCGGAAATTGCCCATGCCCGCTCGGGCGACAAGGGGAATCACGCCAACGTCGGCGTGATCGCCTTTCGCGAAGACGATTTTCACCACCTGGGCGAAGTGCTGACCGAAACACGCGTGGCGGAATTTTTTCTGCCGCTGCGACCAAGCGAAGTGCAGCGCTACGCGATGCCCGGCATTCACGCGTATAACTTCGTGTTGAAAGACGTCCTTGCCGGCGGAGCCAGCCGCTCGCTGCGCATCGACAGCCAGGGCAAGACGCTGGCCTTGGCCCTGCTCGAAATGCGCATTCCGCCGCCACCGACTCGAGAGAACCGGTAATCCTTCTTTCCCTGACCTCTAGCCTCTGACCCCTGGCCCCTTTCCCATGCCCGACTCGCTCGTCAAAATCGAAATCGCGGACGGCGTTGCCACGATCACCCTCGATCGGCCCGCGAAGCGCAATGCGCTTTCACGAGAATTGATCGCCCAACTGACCGCCGCCGTCGCCCGCGTCGCCGGCGATGCGTCGACGCGAGTCCTGATGCTTTGCGCCAGCGGACCCGTGTTCTGCGCCGGAATGGATCTCGACGAGATGCGAGACCGGGCGCGGGCCGTGAATGCGTCGGCGGAATGGGAACAGGACGCGACCGACTTTCGCGATCTGCTGGCCGCGATCCTGCGGCTCGACGTCCCCACCGCCGCCGTCGTGCAAGGGCCGGCGATCGCGGGCGGATTTGGCATCGTTCTGGCCTGCGATCTCGTGATTGCGTCGACTGCTGCGCGCTTCGCGCTCCCCGAGCTGCGCCGCGGGATCAGCCCGGCCGTCGTTTCTCCGCTCCTCATCCATCGCATCGGCGCGGGCCCGGCGACGCCGATTCTGCTGGCTGATCAGGCTTTGGACGGCGAGGCGGCCCATCGCGTGGGACTGTGTCACGTCCTGGCGACGCCGGAAAATCTCGATTCCGCTCGGCGCGAGTTGGCGGCGTCAATTCTCACGGGTGCGCCGGGTGCGCTGGCGATGACCAAGAGGCTCATGCGCAGCATTTCCCAGGCGACGCTTTTCGAGCAGCTCGAAGCTGGACGCAAAGTATCCGCCGAAGCGAGGCGCACGGCCGAAGCGCGCGAAGGGCTGACGGCCTTCCTGGAAAAGCGGGAACCAAGCTGGAACGTTCGCCGCGATTCGGGCGGCCCGTAATCTCAGCCGATGCCGCGGCGGCGCCACTGGGGATCGACAGCCTTTGACGTCGGCGCGTCATAAGTGAGGGCGGCGAGCGCCTCGGACAATTCAACCCCCGCGTCGAGCCGTTCGGCCACCCACAGCGCGATTTGACTCAATCGTTCCGGCTGGTCTTGGGCGACTTCGCGCAAACCCTCGGCAAGGGGAATGCCGACTCGTCGCAGGCAGGAGATTTCACTTTTGAGCGCGGCCAGCTCGTCAGGCTGGGCGGGCCACCACGAAACGCTGCGCGTTGATCCGAAGGTCCATAGTTGCAGCAATCCATGATCGATCCGGGAGCCGTCGTGCATGCCAGCTCGGGGTGAAGGCGCTACGCCGGATCAGCCTGTAAAAGACCGCTCTTCCCTACGGTCGCAAAATCCAGTCCCATATCACGGACGAAAACGCAAAAGGGCGACAACCAGATCACCTGTCATTAAGGATTCGTCGGAACGTCTTTATTGTTCGACAGATTCGATTGTCCCGACTCGGCCGCCGGCCTTGCGGCTGACGATGAGTCGACGCTTTGGAGAGGGGCAGGATGAAAATATAAGGACTCGCCCAACGACGTTCCCGCTGCAGTTGTCGTTTGCTCAACAACAGGCGGTTCGAGATTGTGGCCGGGCGAGTAGATGCGCACGCTCACGGGACCATTTTGGGTCGAGTTTTGGGTCGGCGTTGGTGCCGAACCGAACAGTCGGAAACCGACGTAAACAATCACCAATGTTCCTGACACGGCCGAAGTTGTGATGCCAAACCGCTTCCACAACTTGTGCCGGTATTTCGCTTCGATCGCCCGTTTGAGGACGCGATGCTTTAATTGGTGTCTTGGACTAGGTAGAAACACCGAGTCTTCGACGAGTCGTTCGATTTCGCGAAGCTGGCGAAGATCAGTCATGATATAACTCCGCCAGCGTATGAAGGTGCTGCGATAATTTTTGTAAGGCGTAGCGATAGCGGCTCGCCGCCGTATTCGGCGACTGCCCTAAGACCTCGCCGATTTCCGCGAAAGTCATTTCTTCCCAAATCTTGAGGACAACGACTTCGGCCTGCGTCGGCGGAAGTTTGCCCAGCGCCCGGCGAACATAGCTGTGCAGCTCTTGTTCGCCCGGCTCGGCGACGTATTCACACCACGACTTCGTCCGCACCTTTAAGCGACGCATCGGCTTACGGCGACGGACGATATTCAACGACTCATTCCGGACGACCTTGAGCAGGTAAGCCCAGGGATACCGAGCCTCGGCCAATACCCGAGGTCGCAGTGCAATTCGCACGAGCGCGGCCTGCACAGCATCTTCAGCGTCGTCGCGTTGACGGGTCAGCGTTGATGCGTAACGAATGAGCCGTGAGGCTGTTACGTCGTAAACGCTGGCTAATGCCCCAACCCCGTCCCGCGCCAACTCAAGAGCGCAGTGCCGAACCTGTTCGGCAAAGTCGATCGGTTCGCCGGTTTCCACGTTTGTTTAGACGTCCGCCAGAGGCCGTTTTGTCTAAGAAAAATTTCATTGCCAGCGAAAAATCTTCAATGCGACGGCGAACGACAAAATGCCCCAGGCCGCCATGATGCCGATGCGCGGCGCTTGGGATGAGAGAGATGATCCTTCCAGCATGACCGACCGCAATGCGTCGATCAAGGGGGTCAGCGGCAAAATCTTAATCGCCGGCTGCACGGCCGCCGGGAAGCGGTCGGACGTAAAGAAGATGCCCGAGAGCATCCACATCGGCAACATGACAAGGTTCATCAAACCCGAGACGGCTTCAATCGTCTTTGCCCGGCTGGCCACTAATAATCCAATCCCGGCAAACATCGTCGCCCCCACGAGGATGAGGAGTGCCACGGTCCATAATGATCCGTAATAGACCACGCCGAACACATAATGCGCGAAGAGCAGCACGATGAAGACTTCGGGGATCATAAACAGCATGCGGCTCACCATGAGCGCGGCGAGAAACTCGCGCTTCTTCATCGGCGTGGCGAGAAAGCGTTTGACCAGCTTGCGAATTCGCATATCGACGGTGACGAAGCCGACGCCCCACAAACCGCCTCCCATCAGGCTCATGCCCAACAGGCCGGGGACGAGAAAATCGACATAGCGTCCGCCTGGCTCACTGGCGGTTTCGTCGGTCGTTTTAAGCAGGTCCGTGCGTCCGGCCGCGCGCTCGAGGGCATCGTCGACGGCGTTTCGCGCAAGCACGCTCTCCGGCCGCGACGGATCGAAGTGATATTTGTAAGCCGGCGGATTGCCGCCGGCGGAGACGACCAACTGCGTCTTTCCGGTCCGCAGCCGCATCTCGCACAAGGCCCGATCGCCGGTCGTCACGATAAATTGCGACTTCGCACTGAGCGTCGAAGCGGCGGCCGCAGACTGCGGCCCGGTTTCAATGTCGACCATCATTTGATCGACGGGCCGGTTTCGAAAGGCAATTCCCAGCCCGATGATCAACAACAGCGGAAAAACGTACGACCAAAAGACGGCTTCCGGTTCACGATAAAACTCGCGCAACCGTGCCAGCACGAGTTGCACGAACGCCCGATCGCCTAATCGTTTACGGGGCGTGGCGTCGTGCACTGCTTTCGCGTCTCGCTCGGCAAGCGTCACGCGGGAGTCTCCTCGTCTTCGAGATGCCGGCCGGCCAGTTTCACGAAGACGTCCTCGAGACTCGCATGGCGCGTGGTCAGGCTGGCCAGCGGCAGGTTCAGCGATTGCAGACAATCGAGCAGGGCGGGAAGCGCTTTGTGCGGTTCGGCAACCGAAAGACACGTGCGGCCATGATCGTCGTGCACCGAGCGAACCGACGGCAGTCGCAGGAAGATCTCGTCGCCCAGAACGTGGGCGCTCGCCGAGCCATTTGCTCCCTGTTCGTCGAGCGTAAACTCGATCACGTGCTCGCCCCCCAGGCTCACGATCAGCTCGCGCGGCGTGCCCAGCGCGATCACCTTGCCGCGATCGACGATCGCCACTCGATCGCAGAGCCGCTCGGCTTCGTCGAGATAGTGCGTGGTGATCAAAATCGACCGCCCCTGCTGGCGATGCGCTCGGATGATCTCCCACAGTTGGCGTCGCGATTTGGGATCGAGGCCGGTCGTCGGTTCATCGAGAAACAACAGCTCCGGATCGCCGACAAGCGCGCAGGCGACGGCCAAGCGTTGTTTCTGACCGCCGGAAAGTTTTCCGACGCGTGCTCCGGACTTCTCCGTCAGTTCGACGCGTTCGATCGCCACCTCGGGCGGAATGCCGCCGCGATAAAAGCTGCGAAAGAGAGACAGCGTCTCGCGCACCGTAAGCTTCTCAGAGAGCTTGGTTTCCTGAAACGAGATGCCCACCCGCTGCCGGATCGCGTCGTCGTCGCGGCCCCATTGGCGGCCCAGAACCTCGACCGTTCCCGAAGTTGCCGGCAGCAGCCCCTCGAGAATCTCGATGGTCGTCGTCTTGCCGGCGCCGTTGGGTCCCAACAGTCCGAAGCACTCCCCCTCTTCGACGTGCAAATCGAGACCGCGGACCGCTTCCACCGGAGGACGGCCCTCGTAAGTCTTCACCAGGTTTTCACAGCGAATGATGGCTGGCAATTTTGGGTTCGGATTGCGAGGTGCGTTTGTTTGGAGCCAAGGACGCGCCGGCACGACACGCGTGCTGGTGCAAGGTTCGGTCATTATTGGGAACGACTGGCAATTCGTCCACGCCGTCCCCGTGCGTGGCAATCACCGCGCTCCAGAGATACCATCGCAGACGACGCGTGACGTCGTCCTTCATCACGAATTCACAACAGGAGTTGTTGCCATGCGGCAAATCACCACGTGGATCGCGCTCGCCAGCGTGGCTTGTCTGTTCGCCCAGGTCGCGACGGCCGCGGATAACGAACTCACGCCGGCCGAAAAAGCCGCGGGCTGGCAGCTTTTGTTCAATGGCAAGGACTACAGCGGCTGGCGCTGCAACAACGGCCGCGCGATCGCCTCGAAAATCGAACAAAATTCCCTCGTGCCGTACCGCTCGGGCGGTTACTTGATCATTTACGAAAAGGAATTTGGCGACTTCGTCCTCACTTGCGACGTGAAGATGGACAAGGAATGCAATTCGGGCGTGTTCGTCCGCGTCGGCAATCCCAAGCAACCGGTGCAAACGGGACTCGAGGTGCAGGTGGAGACTTCAATCGGCACGGGCAAGCACGATTTCGGCGCGATTTACGATCTCGTCGGACCGAAAAAGGTGCCGCAGCTTTCTCCCGAGTGGAACACGATCACCGTCACCTGCCAAGGACCGCACATCTCAGCCGCCGTTAACGGCGAAACGATTTCCGAAATCAATTGCGACGAATACACCGAGCCCCATCGCAGTCCCGATGGGACGAAAAACAAATTCAATATGGCGATTAAGGACTTCGCGCGGCGCGGCTACATCGGCCTGCAGGACCACAATCACAAAGTCTGGTTCAAGAACGTGAAGCTCCGCGAGCTGGCCGCGAACTAGGCAAGCCAGAGCGCCCGCTCAAGTCAGCTTCTCTGCTGGCGGACAGGCCGCCTTTTTGGAAGAGTCCGACCGCTTCGCGGTCGAGTTCGCAGCGTTCGTAGGCCGCCTACAAGACTGCCTGGCAACGACGTGCGCCAGAGACTGCGTGGGGCCTCACAATTAACAAATTGTCATTGAAACGCCGGGCTTAATTGTCCATAGTGTGTCCACGCGAAAATTCTGCCCGCCCATCGCGGGTTCGCCATAACGCTTGCGGTCGTATACCACGCGCAGGGAAAGCCGCATGTTGACGCACTCACTGCACTCGTTTGTCAAACGTCTGCGGAATGGGCCGCATGCATGGGGAATGGGCAAACATGCGAGGTGGCGGCGGCATGCCTTGCCGTCTCTTTTGAGGGGTGGACGCTGCCACACAGCGCTGGAAATTCTCGAAGACCGGCTGCTCTTGTCCGCCGCGGCCCTCTCGTACAACCCGCCCGTCATCGTGAGCGGTCAGTCGTTGCCCCTTGGATCGGCGCACCCCGTAACGACAACCGCGGCACCGGCCGCGGCAACGTCCCAAGCGCCCAGACAGCTCAAGGCCGCCGATAGTTCACCCCCGGCCATCACCGGGTTGGCCTCGCAGGTCGACGTTGGTGAGAATGGTAGTTACCAATTTTGGGCGACACTGACGGACCCCGCCGCCACCTCGACATCCGACTCACTCTCGCTTTCGGTGACGAACGGCCGCCTGCAGCTTCAGACGACCAGCGGACTGACATTCGTCTCCGGGGCGAACGGCTCGTCTTCGATGACGGTGACCGGCGCGCTGGCCAATCTCAACGCCGCGATCTATGGCGTCGACTACAGTCCGACGATCGGCGTCGTGGGCGGCGACACCCTCCAGCTCACGCTTGCCAACTCGAGCGACAGTCTCAGCGGTTCCGCCGCCGTCTCAATTACGTTAAGTGTCCCGCCGTCGGTTGGCACTCAGCTCACGTCTACGGTCGGCGCGACCGCCACCGTGTTGAACAACAGTCCGTATGCTTTCGCTGCAGGCACGTTCGCTCTGTCGGATATCAATGCCTCGGGCACGTCGGATTCAGCCGAAATCTTTATCGCTTCTGTCGCCAACGGACCCGGCATAGTAACAGTCGGCTCGACGGCGGCCGTGTCGGTCGTCAACGGCTCCAATGGTTCGTCCTCGATGACGATCAACGGAACCCTGGCCAATCTCAATGCCGCGATCAACACGCTCACTTACACACCCAATGCCGCGTTCACGGGGGAATCGCAAGTCTATGTCGTGCTCCGCAACTCCGTGAATGGACTCGAGGGCGCTGAACTGCGTGACCTTCGACGTCATTGACCCGAACGGCCCCAGCGTCACGGCGCCCGCCTCGATGGCGCTTGCGTTGAACCAGTCGCTTGCGTTTACCGGCACAAACGCGGTTAGCGTGACCGATCCGGGGGCCTCGGAAACCTCGGATTCGGTGAGGATTGGCTTAACTTTCGGCACCCTGTCACTGGGAACGACCAGCGGACTGACATTCACCAACGGCTCCAACAACTCGAATCTCATGACGGTGACGGGGACGCTGGCGGACCTGAATGCCGCACTCAGCACGCTGACTTACACAGCGCAAAACAGCTTCGCGGGCGCCAATCCGCTGTACATCACGGTCACGAATTCCGTCGACAATCTAACGGCTGCCGACATTGTCCTGATGACGGTCGCTCCGCCTGTCGTGACGGCGCCCACGTCCGGAAGTCTGAACGCGAACGGTTCCCTCACGTTCCCCGGCGGCTCAATCAGCGTGGCCGACCCGGGAGCCATCTATGATTTCGACGGGTACGCTTACGAATCGGTCACTCTCTCCGCGGCAAATGGCACGCTGGCTCTGGGCTCGACAAACGGCTTGCTCGACAGCTTCGGCTCCAACAACTCGTCGACGATCAGCGTGACGGGAACGCTGGCCAACGTGAATGCGGCCTTAAGCGGCCTGGTCTACACGCCCAATGCCGGCTTCGCGGGGTCCGGTGCCATTCAAATTTCCTTTAAGGACTGGTTCGACGGGTTGATCGCATCGGCGAGCGTGTCGCTGGCCGTCACCGCGAGCGGCGCCTCGCCGCCCAGCATCGCCGCTCCGTCGAGCGCCAATCTGAACGAGAACAGCTCGTTCAACTTCGCAAGCACGATCAGTCTCACAGACACAGCGGCGACTGCCACATCCGATTCGCTCTCGCTTTCGGTGACAAACGGCACGCTCACTTTGGGATCCACCACGGGTATCGCGTTTCGCTCCGGAGCGAACGCATCGCCGTCGATGACGATCACCGGCACCTTGGCCAACCTCAACGCGGCCGTCGCTGGTCTCGTCTACGAGCCCGCTTCCGGTTACAGTGGGTCGGATTCGCTGCAGATTTCGCTCGTCGATCAGCTCGACACTCTCTCCGGCTCAGCCGCAGTGGCCATGAGCGTCAAAGCCCCGCCGACCATTGCGGCACCTGCGAGTGCATGGTTGTGGGAGAATACGGCTCTCGTCTTTTCCGCGGGAACGATCGCTATCAATGACGCTACGGCCGCGGGAACGTCGGATTCACTCAGCCTGTCTGTCTCCGACGGCATTCTGCTCCTGGGATCGACGACCGGATTGACTTTCACTTCGGGCGCCGCCGGCACATCCTCGATGACGGTGACCGGCACTCTCGGCAACTTGAATGCCGCGCTGAGCGGGCTCGCATACGAACCGACGTTCTACTACAGCGGCACCGATACGCTGCAACTCTTGGTGAACGATTCAAACGATAATCAGTCCGCATCGACCGGCGTGTCCATCAACGTTGCGCCGGCTCCCGTGGTCTATTTGTCGGGTGGTCCTCATCTGAGCGCCAATACTTCGTTTAATTTTGGGGCTGACATCAGCGTGGCGGATCTCGGCGCCTCCAGCCCGCCGGATTCGCTGAGTCTGTCGGTCAGCCACGGCATCCTCAATCTTGGGACCACCGCGGGAGTGAGCTTCGTCTCCGGATCGAACGGCGCCTCGTCCATCACGATCAGCGGTACGATCGCGAATCTCAATGCGGCCGTGAATGGACTCGTTTACACGCCGACGAGCGGCTACGTGGGATCGGACGATTTGAGCGTCGATCTCACGGACTGGCCTCATAACCGTCAATGCGCCGGAGGCATACCCATCACCGTAAGCGGTTCGCCGCCCACCATCGCCGCTCCTTCGACGGCCAATTTGAACGAGAACGGCTCGTTCAACTTCGCAAGCACAATCAGCGTGACCGATTCGACCGCCTCCGGCACGTCCGATTCCCTTGCGCTTTCGGTGAACGAAGGCCGGCTCGTCTTGAGTTCGACCGCGGGTCTAACGTTTGTCTCTGGGTCCAATGGCTCGTCGTCGATGACCGTCACCGGCACATTAGCGAACCTGAATGCCGATCTGAACGGTCTCTCCTACACTCCCAACTCGGGCTATAGCGGCGCCGATTCGCTGGATCTCGCGCTCGACAATTCGCTGAACAGTTTGACCGGGTCGGCCGCGGTATCCATTACAGTCAACGCGCCTCCGGCCGTCTCCGCTCAGGCGAGTGCTATCGTGCAGGAAAACTCCGCCTACGGTTTTCCCGGCACCCTCAGCTTCACCGATCCGGCCGCCTCGGGCGGTTCCGATTCGCTCACCCTCTCGGCGGCCAACGGCACGCTGACTTTGGGTGCGACCGGCGGGATCACGATCGCCTCGGGATCGAACGGATCCTCCTCGATGACCATCACCGGAACGCTGGCGAATCTGAACTCGTCTCTGTACGAGCTCGTCTACAGGCCCAACGCGAATTTCACGGGCTCCGATTCGCTCGCGATCACGGCCACGAATGGGAACGACGGATTGACGGGATCGGCCTCCGTCTCGCTTGCGGTCGATGCCCCGCCCGCCATCGCGGCTCCGGGTCCGCTGAGCATCTACCAGAATATTCCCTATACCTTTTCCAATGCCTTCAGTGTTTCCGATCCGACCGCATCCGGCGCCTCCGATACGGTTCTGGTCGCCGTCAACGACGGCACATTGAACTTGGGATCGACGACGGGAATCACCGTCACGGCCGGCTATAACGGTTCGTCGTCGATCAATTTCTCCGGAACCCTGGCGAACCTGAATGCCGCGCTCAACGGCCTCGTCTACTCTCCGTCGCTCCCCTATTACGGTGCCGATTCGCTGACGATTCTGGTCCGAAATTCCAATAACGGCCTGACGGCAAGGGCCACCGTTCCGATCACGATTATCGGCAACGATGCGCCCGTGATCACCGCGCCTTTCACCGCCAGTGTGAACGAAAATAACACGTACACCTTTGCGGGCACGGCCAGTATCGCCGATCCCTATCCTTTGGCCACAACCGAAACGCTGTCGCTGTCCGCGCTGAATGGCATTCTCACGCTGGGCTCAACGAACGGCCTGACATTCCGCGGCAACAGCGTCAACAACTCATCGATCATGACGGTTATCGGAACGCTGCCCAATGTGAACGCGGCTCTCGACGGCCTCGTTTACACGCCCACCATCGGGTACCACGGAACGACGCAGGTCGGTTTTGTGGTGACAGGAACTGCCGACAATCTCACGGGTTTGGCCGATCTGACGGTCACAGTGAATCCGCCGGTTAACCCGAGCGTCACCGCGCCGCCGGCTTCCAACGTCGGTGAAAACGGTTCCATCAATTTTCAAACCGCGATCAGCGTTGCGGATCCCAACGCCACCGCGGGCTCCGATTCGGTCACGCTCTCTGCAGCCGATGGCACCCTTTCGCTGGGAACGACGACGGGCGTGTCGATTAGCTCCGGGTCGAACGGATCGTCGTCGATGACGGTCTCCGGGAGCCTGGCAAACATTAATGCGGCCTTGGGCGGACTCGTTTACTCCCCAAACTCCGGCTACACCGGTTCGGATTCTCTGCAAATCTCGATCGACGATACGGCGACCGGGCTTTCAGGGTCGGCCACTGTGGCCATCTCTGTCTCCGCGCCTCCGAAGCTAACCGCTCCGGCGACTGCGAGCCTGAAGGAAAATTCGTCGTACACATTCACAAACGCGATCAGCCTGACCGACGCCAACGCCACCGGCACGTCCGACGCGATGACTCTTTCCGTCGCCTTCGGCAAGCTCACTCTTGGGTCGACGGCCGGACTGACATTCGGCTCGGGTTCCAACACCTCCTCGTCGATGACGGTGACGGGCTCGCTGGCAAGCCTCAACGCGGCCTTGAGCGGGCTCGTTTACACGCCCAATTCCGGTTTCAGCGGCCATGACTCGCTCTCGATCTCGCTGGCCGACTCGATCGACAAGCTGACGGGCGCCGCGGCCGTCGCGATCGCGGTCAATCCCATCGTCACCGCACCGGCCACGGCGGCTGTCTTGGAAAATGTCCCGTATACGTTTTCCACCGCAGGTAACGATCCCATCTTCGTCACGGACGGTGGGGCGTCGGGCACCTCCGATTCACTCACGCTGACCGTGTTGCACGGCAAACTGAATCTGGGTTCGCTGAGCGGGCTGACGATCACGTCGGGAGCGAATGGCTCCTCTTCAATCACCGTGCAGGGGACGTTGGCCAATCTCAACGCCGCGCTCAACGGCCTCGTCTACACCCCGGCAACCAGCTACACCGGCTCGGACACGCTGACGGTGACGGTAAATAATGCCAGCGACGGTCTCTCTGGCTCGGCGAGCGTCGCCATCTCTGTGGCGCCTAGGAAAATCATCGTCGGCGTGGTGATGGCTTCGGCTGTCGTCGCTCCAACCGACGCGACGACAGCCGGCGAATCCGATCAATGGGCCGGCGTCTCGGCAGCCGTCGATGTGCTCAACTCTTAGATCGGCGACCGGGACATCGAGGGACCGCGGGCTCCCGGACGACCGCCTCTCGCCTCAAGTTGGACGGATCCCGGAAGTCGCGGATAGGACCAGATTTGCCGGGCCCACCTCCGGCCGTCCCGACTGCGGAACGCCGGGGGAAAAATCGTCTGCACGCCCAGTCCGATGGTTTTTCCGTTGGCCGACAGGACAACCAGGAGCGCAAGCGCAACATCGGGCGCCTTGTCGACGAAAGACGCGGCGCAGGAAGGAGACTGCGAGCAGCAGCCGTTGCCGATTTTGATCTTGAATGAGTCGCGAGCGCCGCATATGCTGGTGGGCGAGCTGAAAACCGGGTGTCAGGTCCCGAGGATGGCGGCCCACCAATGGCACTGATTCTGCGACTCGCTCCGGCCGCTCTCTTTTGGGCGGTCGTCCAATTGATCGCATTACCCTTGCAAGGGCGCGATCATTCGCTTCCAAGGCGTGAGAGGGCGACAAGCCCCGCTGCCGGCAACGCGGATTCGTGGGAGCTACGGGGGACGGTGGTCTCGGAAAACGGCAAACCGGCACCGCGGGCGTCGATCACTATTCGCAATCTTTCGTTTCTCGAGACAATTCGGCCGACCTCCGACGGAAGTTTTGTGGTGACGGTTCCCAAGGCGCTGTCTTCGAACTTTGCGATTTTCGCTCAAGACGAGAACGGGTCGCGCCGGGCCGCTTTCCTCGTCGATAACGGTAGGCCAACCAAACCCTCGGTTTCGACGATTCGCCTCGTGCTCCAGAAGGCGCGGGAGGTGATCGTCTTGGTGACCGACAAGGCGAATCGCCCGGTCGAGCAGGCCACCGTGGGCGTGCAGTCCAGATATGTCACCGTCGAACAGCAAAAGACTGATCGTCAGGGACAAACACGACTGCAGCTTGCCGCGTCGATTCCGCTGCAGTCTGTCTATGCCTTCAAAGCCGGCGAGGGTCTGGACTATTGCCTTTACCGGTCGACAGACGAGTGGGCCTCCAATCCGTATGCAAGGGCGCAGGACGACGCGAAGGCGTTAAACCTCAAATTGGCGGGCGCTCGGCCTGTGCTGGTGCGCGTGACCCAAACCGGCGGACAGCCGGTCGCCGGCGTGAGCGTGCGACCGTGGATTTTCACGCTTCCCCAAAAAGGGAACATCTTGAACCTGGCCAGCGACGCGATCGTGGCCATCACGGATCGCGAGGGAAAAGCAGCCTTTCCACAGGTACCCGCAAATAATCAGGGGACGATCATTTTCCATCTCGCAACGCAGGACTTTTTCGTCCTGCATCGATTGGAGTTCGAGCCCAAGTCGAAATCGAACGAAATCGCCGGCGTCGTCGCTCCCTGGGAGCATGTCCGCGGAAAAGTGATCTCTGCCAACGGACAGCCCGGTCGCGGTGCGAAGGTCACAATCCAAGGCGGAGGTTACCAATCGGAGGCGTTTGTCGGCGAAACGAATTGCGACGACGAAGGCCGCTTCGAGGCCCGCGTCGCTCCCGATCAGTTTGTGCTGTTCTTCGCCAAATCCGGCAAGGCGATCTCCGAAGTCCAGACGCGCGTCGTCCGCGCGGGTTTCCCGACCAAGCCCTTGAATCTGGTGATGGAGCCGGCCACGCGCATGCACGGGACGGTGACCGTCGGCAAAAAGAACCGGCCTGTTCCGCGACAACAAATCGTGATGACTCTCGGGCCGCCGGTCTCATACTACCAATTATTCAAGAGGGAACAAATCCTGTCGAAACCGGGAAAACCCATCGGCGGGGTCGGCGGCTCGTTCTGGGAAAGGACGACCACGGACGAGCGGGGCTGTTATGAGCTGTTTGTGGGGCCCGGCAAGTATCGCCTTTCAGGGCCGAGAGGCGACGGAGAGGTCGCACTCGACATTCGCACTCAACCGGAAATCGAACACAATTTCCACAGCGACCAGCGGGAAGACACGCCTCTTTCGGGCCGCGTCGTCCTCAAGGCGGATCCCACCCGCGGCGTCGGCTGGGCCGAGATCCAGGCGGAGTCGGTGGATCCTAAGCGCTATCGCGGTTTCAGAGCCGACTGCGACGCCGACGGCAAGTTTCGCGTGCGACGGGACACCGACCTACTCATCAGAGCGAGGACGGCCGACCGCCTGTTGGCGGGCTTCGCTCGATTATCGGTCGTCGACGACAACGTGACAATTCCCGTCGGACCGTGCGCAGTCGGTCCACGGACGTCTGATCGACATACGCACCGGCGGGGCGATCGCACATCAACGGGTCAGCTATGGCATTTCGATCCATTATGACTCTGGGGGCGGGCTGTGGTCATTCGCTGACGGGACAACAACCGATTCTCGAGGCGAATTCACGCTGACGCACCTGGCGACCGGCCGGGACTTCCAGATTCACGTCGACGACGACATCACCCCGCACAAGAAAACCGTGCGTGCGGAGAAGGCCGAGACGCTTGAATTGGGTGATATCAAGGTCGAGTTCGAGCGGGAGCGCAAGGCCCGCTGAATTGCCGTCTCATTTCGCATCTGCCTTACGCGACGAACCGAAATCGCGCAGATGTTCACGAACGCCTTTGGATTTTAACCAATGGCGAACTTTGCCACGAATTTTCTTTCGGCGAGCGGCCGCGTGAGGCTCGCTTGGCGTGACCCTGAAAGAAAAAGGCACCGGCAGAGAAGCTGCCGATGCCTTTTTTGATGTCATTCTGAACTACGGGCGGGGTGGGCCGGCGTTCGCCGAGCCTCGCTTGTCCCACCCGACACGCAGCTACGGGATTACTCGCTGGCGGCTCCCACCAGTTCCGGGCTTTCCAGGTTGATTTCCTGGCCCTCGGGCAGGTAGTCCTGGACGAAGCCTTTGAGGTGCGTGCTGCGGGTGTGGTGCTGGAGTTTTTTCAGGGCCTTCGACTCGATCTGGCGGATGCGTTCCCGCGTGACCTTGAAGATGCGGCCCGTTTCCTCCAGCGTGTAGCTGTAGCCGTCGCCCAGGCCGTAACGCAGGCGGATGATTTCCCGCTCGCGATAGGTGAGGCTCTTCAGGACATGTTCGATCTTGTCCTTGAGCATCTGCTGGGTGGCCGAATCGGCCGGGCTGTCCTCGTTGTCGTCCTCGAGGAAGTCGCCGAAGCTGCTGTCCTCGCTCTCGCCCACGGGCGTGTCGAGGCTGATCGGATGCTTCCAGGTCTTCATGATCCGTTCGGTCTCGTCGACGCCGAAGCCGACGGCGTTGGCCAGTTCCTCCATCGACGGTTCGCGTCCCGTCTCCTGGCGGATCTGCTCGCTCTTGGCTTTCAAGGTCGAGATGCTCTGGAACATGTGGACCGGGATGCGGATCGTTCGCGCGTGGTCGGCGACGGCCCGCGTGATGGCCTGGCGAATCCACCAGGTCGCGTAGGTCGAAAACTTGTAGCCGCGGCGGTACTCGTACTTCTCGACGCCCCGCATCAGGCCGGCGTTGCCTTCCTGGATGAGGTCCAAAAAGCTGAGGCCGCGGTTGCGGTACTTCTTGGCGATCGAAACGACCAGCCGCAGGTTGCCGCCGGAGAGCTTTTGCTTGGCGTCGGTCCAGCCGTCGAACCGCTTGGCAATTTCGCGGCAGCGGGCGCGGAATTGTTCCGGCGTCTCGAGACACATCTCGACCAGCTCCGCCAGTTCGCGCTTTCATGCATTCGGCGTCGTTATTCCGCGAATGGCGGTGAGCGCCGCGATGAATTTGTCGCTGGAGATCCGCGATCCGCTCGGCGATCTGATGCATCCGCTTCATGATCGGCTGCAGCCGCTGGGTTCGCAGGCTGAGCTCTTCGCAAAGCGTGGCCATCTTGCGGCGGCGGAGCTTCAGTCGCAACTCGGCCGCCTTCTTGTCCTCGCGCGATGAGTCGGGCGAGGTCGTGATGCGGAAGTCGACGGCGTTCTGCGCCTGCTGGTACTTGAGGGTTCGCAGGTTCTCGGTCATGCGCCCCTGGATCTGCTCCTTGCCGACCGCCTCGGTCTCGGAGGTACGCAGGGTGCGCTCGAACGGCAGCTCGTTGTTGCGGACTTTCTCGAAGGTCTCGACGGCGATTCGCAGCGCGAAATCGGACTCGAGCACGGTGCGGCGAAATCGCTTGCGGGTGATTTCAATCTGCTTGGCCAGGAAGATTTCCCGCTCGCGGGAGAGCAGGGGAATATTGCCCATCTGACTCAGATACATACGGATGGGGTCGCGGGACGACAGGGCAGCCGCCTCGGCACCGATGATGGAGCGGGCGAGCATGGCGCCCGCGTGCCCGTCATCGGACCAGTTCGAGCTGGCCGGATCGTCAGCCTCGGGAAGCTTCGGGGCTCCCGGATCTTCCGCCAGCTTCAGTTCGAGTTCTTCCATCACGAGAATCAGGCGATCGACCATCTGCGGATCGCCTCCCTCGTCCGGCAAATAGTCGTTCACTTGATGGAACGAGACGTAACCTCGCTTCAAAGCCACATCGACTAGGTCTTTGAGCGCCTTTTCAACCTGATACACGAATTGCTCCCTTCCTCATGGAACGTTCGGTTCGCACGTCCGTGCACGAATGACAGACAAAAAACCGATGCCAAATTTCTTGCAGATTTCCGACCGGTCAAATCATCCGCTTGCGGAGCAAGAATTCCTCCCGAATTAATCCGCACGCGTTGACCGCTTTGTCGGCCCCCCACCACGACGCCCCCCTTAGGACATCGGGCAATGCGACAGCAGGCAAGTTGGCCAGGGCGTCGCCACGGTGTTGCTCACCTCTACGACACCCGCACCGGGCTCTCTTGCGATAGGCCCGGGCCTACTTGCAAAAGCAACGTACTCAAAAGGCCGGCAAGCGTAAGGGAAGAGCGGGTTCTCTGCAAAAGCATCCTTTCTCCCCAGCGAGAACCAAAGGGCGAATCCATTATCCGCCGTTTCAAACCGCCCATGCTACCAAATGTGCGAGACCGATTCTCGCAATTTTTGCCGGTCGGGAAAAAATTTCCAAAATCGTTTCCCGAGATTCGACCACGTTCCTTTGGCTTGATGGGTCAGCCGTTTGACGATCCTCGCGTGGCAACCTTGCTCGCCACAGGGATTTACCCCCGTGCCGCCAAGGTTTCGGAGCCGCATCCGAACTGTTTTGCGATCCGCCTGGTACAAGCCGTGCTGTTGCATGCATCCCTGTTGCAGCGGAATTATTCGGGGGATGATTGCCGGAGGTCAATCACCTTTCTCAAGTTGTGACACGAGTTTGCCGCGCCGGGTGACTGCCAAAATGCGCAGCCTCGTGGCACTGCCAAAATGACATCCCGGGCCGTCAGGGAGCTTTTTGGGCGATTTGGGCCCTTTTTTATGCCCCAAAAAAGCCAAAAAAGTCGTCTCGCCAGGACGCGAGCGTTTCTGATTGAAGCCCCAACCGGGGGCGTTATACTGAAATTGCATTTTTCAGGAGGCGGACAGCATGACGGTGTCTGACGCGGACAAAGTCGGTTTCTCGAAGGGTTTGAAGGGTGTCGTTGCCGCCGAAACGTCCATTTGCGACGTCAACGGCGACTCCGGTTTGTTGATTTACCGTGGCTATAACGTCGACGACCTTGCCACGTCGAGTACCTACGAGGAAGTGGCCTATTTGCTGCTGTATGGGGAGTTGCCGACCCCCTTCCAGTTGGACGAGTTTCGCACGGCCCTCCTGCGGCAAATGAACCTGCCGGAGCCGGTCGACGAATTCCTAAGGCGGCTTCCGCCCGACGTGCCTCCAATGGCGGCCCTCGAGGCGGCGGTCGCATTCGCCAGTCTTTATGACACCGAAGGGGACAGCCTACCGGCCACGAATCGCAAGGCTGTGCGGCTGGTTGCCCGGGTTCCCGTCATCGTGGCGTCGATTGCCCGGCTGCGAAGAGGAGAGGAACCGGTTCCGCCCAACGGATCGTTGCCGCTGGCGGCGAATTTCCTGTGGATGCTGACCGGACGGATGCCGACGGTTAATGAAACGCACGTGATGGATCTCGTTCTGATCCTGCATGCAGAACACAGCTTGAATGCGAGCACGTTCGCGGCCCGCGTGATTGCCGCCACGCTCTCTGATATCTATTCGGCGGTCACCGGCGCGATTGGGGCACTGAAAGGCCCCCTGCACGGCGGAGCGAATACCGCCGTTCTGAAATCGCTGGAAGAGATCGGCAGCGTCGAGCAGGTCGGCCCGTGGGTCGAAGCGGCCCTGGCACGGAAGGAAAAATTCATGGGCTTTGGCCACGCGGTCTACAAGACAAATGACCCGCGGGTCAAGCACTTGAAAGCCGCCTCTCACCAACTGGGCTTGGAACGGGGCGATACGCGGCTGTTCGATATTTCCGTCGATCTGGAAAAACGCGTGCTGGCGGCCGTCGGCAAGCACTGCAACGTTGACTTCTATTCGGCCAGCGCCCAGGACGCTCTGGGAATCTCCGGCGACATGTTTACCTGCATCTTCGCGGCGAGCCGGATCGTGGGCTGGTGTGCCCATATTCTGGAACAACTGGCCAATAACAAGATCATTCGCCCCTCTGCCGAGTACTTGGGGGCGGTGGATCGCCAGTATATTCCGATCGCCAATCGCTGATCGGAACGCGGGCCAATTGGTCGGTTAGCTGCCGCCGCTCGGTTGTTCGCCGACTTGTGGATCTTGGCCTCCGATGACCCGGCGGATTTCACCGCGCGCCATCATGTAGTAGCCGGCACCGATCGCCACGATGATCACCGTCGCCAAGCGGTTCGCGAGCGCCGCGCCGAGACCGGCGGCACCGGCCTGGGCGGCAGTGACACCAACCCGTCCGAGCGCTTCGTTGGCCACAACATAGTAGTACTTGATCGCCCCCTCGAGCGCTCCAATTCCGCCCGGGACCGGCACCACGAAGGCGAAGAGTTCCGCAATGGGAATCAACAGCAACTGCGTCCAATATCCGGGGGCGGCGTTACCCGCATTGATCGCCAGTGCGCAAAAATAGAAGCTCGAAAGGGTGCCGAAGTGGCCCACGATGCTGATCAGCACCGTCAGGACTACGACGGCACGTCGCTGTTGGTAAAGCAGGACGGCATTGATCAGGCTGCCGATCAAATTGCCAATTTTCGGGATATGAATGAGACGTTTGAGCAGCGGGGATCGCGGGAAGGCCGGGTGGAGCATAATCACCAGCCCGATCAAACCGCCCAGGCTTCCGGCCCACAAAAAAATGACACACATGCGAATGATGCCATTTTGCAGCAGCCGCTGATCCTGGAAGAAACTGGCAAATGCCCCGACCATAAACAACGCCAGGACGCCGAGAATGCGGTCCAAGAGCACAGTCGCCATGGCGACCGTCCTACGCGACGTTTGTTCCGTCGCAATGATTGCGGCTTTGACCACATCCCCGCCCGCAGCCCCGGGAGCGATGTAGCCGAAGAGGTATCCGATGTAACCCAACCTAAAGGAGTCACGGACCGTGAACGGGAAGTCCTGGGCCCAAACCAGCAAATACCATCGGTAAAACGTCAGCAGCATCGCGGCCGAGGCCATCAGCAAGGCCAGGATCATGTAGAACCAGTTTTTGGGCCTAGCAGCCAATTGCTCCAGATCTTGACGGTTTGAAAAAAACAGGTATCCCAACAGAAGCAGCGCGACCGGCCATTTGAGCCAGGTCCAATTCTGCTTCAAGAGGTGAAATGCCTGCTGCAGCAGGTGAAGAATTCGCCGAAAAACGCTCAAGTCCTGTCGCCTTAAACTGTTTGGACCGGATTTCTAGATCATCGGCCCGGATCGTGCAATTGAAAAGCCTTGCTGTTTTCCTTGCCTGAGAGTATGTTTTCCACCCCGCGGAATGGATTCCGCCCGATTGCGATACCCTGACTTTGTGAAAGGGCTCATGGATGAGCCGACTCCCCATCTTCAAGCGGCTGTCGTCGCGCCTTCTGTTTCGTGTTTTTCGCGACGAGAATGAGCCCGTTATTTTATCGTTCTCGCGAAAGGGCTGGCGAGCGCCGCGCGCCCGGAATCTCGCAACCGCGAGGAAACCGGCCCTCAGCGGATTTCGCTCGGCGATTTCCGCCGCCCGAAAACCTCGATGGATGTGCTGACGCGGGCTCGCGCCTTGCACGAGAATCGCTGCTGCCCTCGCTGCCGCCGCGCGGGTGCGATTCCGCTCGATCTCGGTGACGGCGACGAGCGGAACGCGGCCATGCCCGTTCCGGGCTCGGCAACCCTCGTCGGCTTCTACTGCGACGCCTGCGGAGCCGAGTGGCCGGTTTAACCGCTTCTCCAAGCCTCGACTTTGGTCCGCCGGCATTAGCCGCTCACGGTACGCACTGACGCTGCGGTCAGTGCGCGTCCGGCCTCGCCGACGCGTCTAACTCCAATTTGCTTTCCTGCGCCGAGCGTTCCATACTGGCCCTGACGGCGATTTCCCGCGGGCCTGCTGCCGTCAGTCGCGCTTTCGGATCGATGTCCCAGGCCAGGAGAGCACGTCATGAACCCGCAATCGGATCCCGAATTCCGACCTTCGCTGCCGGCGGCACCGAAATTGCGAAAGCGAACGGTCAAGAAAAAAGTCGACGCGAAGGCGGACAAGAAAAAAACTCGGACATGGCGGGATGTTGTGCTCTGGGTCGTGCTTGCTTTCTTGGCTGTGGGAGCAGCGGCCGAGTTCCGGGCACAGCTGGCGTACAACAGGGCTTTGGCGAGGGTCAACGCTGCCCGAGAGCGCACGGAAGAGGGCAAAGGCTCAGGGAAGGACACCCACGTGACATTCGACGAGCTCAAAGGGACCTTGCCATCCGATCCGGTTTACACGGAAGGCAACCATTCCGCGGTTGAGACGGGGATTTATACCTGGACGTGGCAGGGATTGCGGCGCTACAAAGTGCGCGTCTTTGTCGACCTGAAAACCCAGACGATTTGGGATGTCGATTCCGAACCGTCCTCAAATCGCGATTAAGCGGGACGCGGATCGCGGCATCAACCTTGCATCACACGAAATCAGAGGAGCAGGCTCCTCTCAAAAGGCATCTCGATGCGAAACACGGTGGGACTGATTCTTGGCGGCGGAAAAGGGACGCGGCTTTTGCCGCTCACCCAGCATCGCTCCAAGCCGGCGGTCCCTTTGGCGGGCAAATACCGGCTGATCGACATTCCGATTTCCAACTGCCTCAACAGCGGCATCAACCGCATTTATGTGCTGACGCAATTCAACTCGGTCAGCCTGCATCGTCACATTCGGCAGACCTATCAATTCGATCACTTCGACGGCGGCTTTGTGGAAATCCTCGCCGCGCAGCAAACAAACGAAGCCAGCGATTGGTATCAGGGAACGGCCGATGCCGTCCGCAAACAACTGCGATACATCGAACAGCCGGACATTCAATTTGTCCTCGTGCTGTCGGGCGATCAACTGTACCGCATGGACTACGGCGAAATGCTCGAAACGCATTTGCGCGAGAAGGCGGACGTCACGATTGCCGCCTTGCCGGTGACGCGCGAGGCCGCACGCGGATTCGGCATTATGCGGATCGACGACAAGGGAAGGGTCGTGGGCTTTTTGGAGAAGCCCCAAACACCCAAGGAATTTGACCTGATTCGCAGCGATCCAGCCTGGCTCGATGCGCGAGGCATCGCAAGCCGCGGCCGCGACTGCCTGGCGAGCATGGGGATTTATCTTTTCAACCGGCAGACCCTGCTCGAGCTCTTGAGCAAATCGGATTATCAGGACTTCGGCAAGGAAGTTTTTCCGATGTCGATCCGAGCCCGCCGAGTTCAAATGTACCCGTTCGACGGCTATTGGGAGGACATCGGCACGATTCGCTCGTTCTACCAGGCGAACCTCGATCTGGCCCGCGTTCCTCCAACGTTCGACTTCGAGTCCAAACTGGGCCCCATCTATACGCACGCGCGATCGCTGCCCCCGGCCCGCATCGACGGAGCGACGATCAGCCAAAGCCTCTTGGCGGACGGTTGCATCATCGAGCCGGGAGCCCGCATCGAGCGGAGCGTGATCGGTTTGCGCTGCCACATCGGCCGAAACGTCACGATTCGAGACTCAATCCTCATGGGAGCCGACTTCTACCCGTTCGCCGGTGCGTCCGCCGAGGACGACGAAGTCAAGCAGCCTCGTATGGGAGTGGGCGAGGGGAGCACGATTTGCGGCGCGATCGTCGACAAGAATTGTCAGATCGGCAAAAACGTGCACATTGAATGCGCGACGGATAACGCGGCCGACGCCGACTTCGACAATGTGTCCATCCGGGACGGAATCACCGTCGTGCACAAAGGCGCGGTCCTTTGCGACGGCTGGAAATTCGCGCGAAACGGAGCCGTGGTCAGCGCCGGCCGATCGCGCCCGGGCGCAGCGGCCTTCGCCACCCGTGCTCGCACCGCGGGTTTCCACCGTGCAGCGTTAGACAGTCATGAGTTGTTCGATGATCGAGGGACTTAGCCTCACTTGGGCTCCGCAAAGGCGTCCTTGTCGGCCTTATCGAGCACTTTGAACTCGACGAGCTCGTAGTCGACGAATTTCTTGCCGTTGCGCTTGGTTTCGATTTTGCTTGCCCGCTTGATGCCGTCGTATTCCGTGTAGTCCTTGAACAGGGTCTCTTGCTTGTATTCTTCCCCCTGGAAATCGACGACCGTCGCGTTCATTTTGACGGGCAGACCGGTTGCTTTATCGAAACAGATTTCGAAGTCCTTGCCGTCGGGACCCGTGACTTTGAGTTCGGTCGCCGGTTTTCCGTCGACTTTTTGTTCCTCGTCCGATTCGACCTTGAAGCCTTCGCCTTTCAAAAACGACGGCGATTGCCCGACGATCAGCAGATAGGCCGTTCGCTTTTCGTTGGCCAGTTGATCATCTTCAAGCTTGTTCGCGTCATCGCCGATTTTCCGCCAGGCCTTGTCACCGTCCAAAACTGTGACCCCTTTGATCGGATTGCCGTCGAATTCCCCTTCGAATTCTTGTCGATAGTGGTTGATCCCCTGCGCGGTGACCTTGGTCGTAAATTTGTTTTCGGTGTCGTTGAGGGTCAAGGTGCCTTTGGTTTTCCAGGAATAGGCCTTGGCAGCGTCGGCGGAATCCGCCGACCGCCTTGACCGCTTTATCAACCACGGCCTTTGCCTCTTCGTCAGCCGCAGTAGCCGCGTGTCCTAGACCGAGAAAAAGGCCTGCTGCCAAAATCGCACACTGGAACCGTGTCATCGGAGTACCTTCGTTCTGAGGGCTATTTTGAATCGGTGCCGCGGGCTCTAAAGCGAGATCTCGCCGAACGGCGATTGGCGTTTCCCGATCGTACCCACGCCATCGGCGGATTGCCAAGTAACCATCCCACCGGGACCAGGGGCAAACCGACCGTCAATGGGACTCAGCAGACAGTGAGCGCAGGAAGTCCCGAAACAGAATTGTTTCGGACAGGTTGTCGCACTCGTTGCAGTGTTCCCAATCGATCCACACGTATTCAACACCGAGCCAACCTTCGTACCCCGCTGAAGCCAGTCCGTGGACGACGCGACGATAGTCGATGACGTTCTCTTTGAACGCCGCTTGCAGGCGGCCGGTGCGCGCACCGCGCACGTGAAAGTGGGATGCGAAACGCAAAAGCGGCTCGATCGCATCATCGGCCATTCCGGCGCGGGTGAAATGCGTGTAGTCGAGCGTGAGCGTCAGGCCGGGAACGCTTTCGACGAGCCGCTGGGCCGCGGCCGGATCGGGTGCCAACGAGCCGACGTGCGCCTCGGTCCCGAGGGTAATACTGCATGACTTCGCTCGTTCCGTGCGCCACGCCAGTTCGTCGACGGCCCGTGCCAACGATTGTGCAGGCGATTCCTCGTCGAAAAGAACGCCGGGCAGAATTGTCACGTGACGACAAGAGCAGCGTGCCGCGTAATCGAGCGTCTTCGAAAACCAGTCACGGGCCAACTGCCGGCGCGAGGCATCCGGATGATTGATGGCGTACGGCCGAAAATCCGGGGCCGTCTGCAGAAACACGTCGGCGATCTGGAGATTGAGACCGTCCGTTCGTCGTTTGAGGGCAGCGGCACTCTGCTCGACGTTCTCGAACTCCCGAGACGGCCAGAGGTGCGACCGACCGTCAAACAGGCCGATGTCGACCCCCTGAAAGCCCAACATGCTAATCAAGCGTAACGACTGCTCGTGCGTCAAAAGCGGAAAAGCGAAATCCGCACAGGCCAGCTTCATGGGAGCCACCTTCATGAGAAATCGTCCGGCAAGGTGATGTTCGAGGAATCCCATTCGGCCGCCGCGAGGTAACCGCCATCGACCACCAACGACGTCCCCGTGACGCCGGCCGAATCTTCGCACGACAAATAGAGAATGTTTCGAGCAATGTCATCCGGCGTCAAAGCACGTCCCAGCGGCACGCGAGTCAACCGCTTGGCCAATGTGCCCGCCGGATCGCGGGCTGCCCCCAAATGGTGGCGAAGCATGGGAGTATCCGTAACCCCGGGGCAGAGACAATTGCAGCGGAGGCCGTCAGCCGCGTAGTCGAGCGCGATCGACTGGCTGAGAGAGAGAACGGCACCCTTCGAGGCCGTGTAGGCGGGCGTGTCGGCCTGCCCCACAAAACTGCTGATCGAGCCGACATTGACCATGTAGCTGCGCGAGTTGGCCCGCAAGTGCTTGAGCGCGTGCTTGATCGAAAAAAAGATGCCGCGGACGTTGACCGCCATCAGCTGGTCCCATTCGGCCGCGGAATACTCGTGCAACTGCTTGACGTGCACCACTCCCGCGCAATTCACGACGATTTGCAATCCACCAAAGCGGCCAGCCGCCTGTTCAATGCTGTCCCGGACGTCGTCTTCGCGGACCACGTCGCATTCCGTGAATATCGCTTCGCCGCCGGAACCGCGAATGGCCGTTTCCAACCGAGGCCCACGCTCGGGGTCCACGTCGGCAATCGCCACGCGTGCGCCCTCTGCCGCAAACAGGCGCACCGTCGCCTCGCCGATTCCCGACGCGCCGCCGCTGACCCAGGCGACCTGACCTTCCAAGCGCTTGGCCATCAAGTCTTTTCCTTCGCCCAAATGGACTCCGAGAGAGTATACCGCGGCAGGAGCTCGGGATTCACAACGTGCCTGGGCCAGCGGCCCATGAGAACGTCGGCCGCCTGACGCGCTCCGCGCGTCTTGGAGTCGATTGTCGATTCCACCGAGCTCCCCGCGCAGTGCGGCGTAAGCAAGACATTATCGAGTTCCAACAGCGGATGCCGCGGCGGCGCCGGGCATGGCAAAGACGTCGATCCCGTCAAACACATCGAGCGCGGCTCCGCCGATGCGCCGCTCCTGGAGCGCGGAGACCAGGGCTGCCTCGTCCACGATTGCCCCACGCGCGGTGTTGATCAGTACGGCCGTCGGGCGCATCTGGCCGATCCGCGCTGCATCGATGAGACCGCGCGTTTCGGAAGTCAGGGGCAAATGAATCGACACGTAATCGGCCTCGGCCAGCACTCGGTCTAGCGTGGTGAGAGTCACACCGCTGCGTGCGGCGAGCGTGGCATATTTGGCCGGGTCGCGAGTCCAGGCCATGATCGGCATACCGAATGCCGCGGCGCGGGCGGCGACGGCCTGTGCGCTCTGCCCAAAACCGACCAGCCCGAGCGTCTGCCCGGCGACTCGGTGCACTCCTTGGTGATTGCGCGGTCCACTCACCGCGCCGCATGGCGGCGAACATGAAGGGCAAGCGTCGCGCCCAGGCCAGCAAGAGGCCGAATGCATGCTCGGCTTGCTCGTTGGTACAGAAATCCGGCACATTCGCCACCACGATGCCTTGCCGCGTGGCTTCGTCGATCGCGATCTTGTCGGTCCCCGCGCCAGCCTCGAGATTACGCGGCAACGCGCAAGTCGCCGAACAACGCCGGCTGGCACGCTCGACGAGACGACGAGCAGTGCGTCGCAATTTTCCGCCGCGGCGACAATCTCCTCCGGCTGTTTGCCTTCGACGGCAATCAGTTGCGCATCCGCCTTTTCCAGCTCGCGGCGTTCCGCGTCTTCGACCGGATAGCTGTGTGCGTTGAGTCGGACGGCGACGAAACCCATCGAAGGTCAGCCTCGTTCGTTGTTTCGCGTGAAGTCCGTCAGCCAGCGCCTCGTCCCACAATGAGGGAAACGGATTCTTTTGCGGCGGATGTGCCAAAATGACCGCAGGGTCGAGCTCAAGGCCCAATCCAGGCCCCGCCGGCAAGCGGAATTCGCCGCGATCACAGAGATTCCACCCGCGGACAAAGTCGTTCCGCCAGGGCACGTCATATTCGGCGAAGTTTTCTTGAATGATGACGCTCGGCGTCGCCCAGCCGAAATGAATCGCCGCGCACAGCGCGACCGGACCGACCGAACAATGCGGCGCAAGATGCAGGCCGTTCGCCGAGGCCATGTCGGCGATTTTCTTGCCGATACTCAGGCCGCCGCAGTGAGCCAGGTCCATTTGCACAATATCGCAAGACCGAAGCGAAGTGAGCCGTGCGAATTCTTCCAGCATGTAAAGCCGCTCGCCGGCGGCGACGGGAAACATCAAAGCCTGTTTCACCTCTTTCAAGAGATCGAGGTCGTAAGGTGTCACGGGCTCCTCGTACCAGGCCGGATTGTACGGCGTCAGCCGTCGGCCCATTTCGATGGCCGATCGACCAGACAGCCTGCCGTGTACTTCGATCATTAGATCGACCTCGTCGCCGACGGCCGCACGAACAGCGCCCACAATCCCGACGGCTGTATCCATCTCATCGGGCGACAGGTCCTGCCACGCGACGCCGAAGGGATCGAATTTCATCCCGCGATAACCGCGCTCGACAACTTCGCCGCGCCTTGGCAGCGTAGTCATCGGGAGTGCGGGCGCCACCGTACCAGCCGTTGGCGTACGCCGGCAGCCGCTCGCGGGCTCGGCCGCCCAGCAGCTCATAGACGGGCTGACCTTGCGCCTTGCCGATGATGTCCCAGCAAGCGATTTCGACGCCGCTGATCGCCGTCAAAATGGTCGGCCCGCCCTGATACTGGTCCCGAATCATGTCGGCAACGAGCGACTCGACGTCGAACGGATCTTTCCCGAGGATGCGTTCCTCGACCCAATCGTGCAGCAGACACTCGACGGCCCGCTCTTGCCATTCGAGCGAAGCCTCGCCCACGCCTGTGAGTCCCGAGTCGGTCGTGAGTCGTAGAAAGAGGTAGTTCCGCACTCCGGCGTGCGTCAGAAATGTCTCGAGACGAACAATCTTCATCAGGCCCCCGCATCGCCGCGACCCGCGCTCAAACGTCGACCAGACTATACACTCTTTATCGGAATTGAGACGCGTGGAACCCGTGCACGGCTTTGTGCTGCCGACGCTGCTGTTTGCCGCATTGGGGGCCCTGTCGTGGGCCGTTCGCGGAGACCGAGTGTGACTTCATCTTGACCTCGAAACCGGGCGCGAGCCGGGAGTGCTAAAAAATTCTGCTATTGAACGACTCGACCTCATCGAGGATAATAAAGCTGACGAACGACGAAATACGGTGACGAAATACGGTACAGCGCAAGCTGTAAATCTCGCTTATGCGGAGCCGTGCCCTCATTCTGGGTGCGGCTTTTTTGTTGCGCTGTGTCAGAAAAAACCAATCCACGGATTGCTCGGATGACACTGATCGAGGCGGGTCAACGTCCTGTCTTTTCGCTGGAGTCAGTGTGATTCGTGGTTAGAGACAGGGATCCGCAGATTTCGCCGATGACGCAGATTTTAGAATTCAAATCGGCGAAATCTGTGGATCTTGCTCGCCTTCCGGGTGCCGCAGGAGACGGAGAATGACAATAGGCGAGAAAACCAAGATACCTGGGCACGGTTCTGGACCCCGTGCCGAGCGATGCGACGCGCGCTGTTGCACGTCGGCTCGGGGGATTTGTCTGTTCGTTTTCGATACAAGACTCAGCGATCAAGGCCGAAGCAAGCGCCTTCACGACTTTACGCGAGAACGGCACCGGGTGCAGGGCCGAGGCCCTGCCGAAGGTGCTCACGTTGTTCGAAGATGCTCACCCTTTTCGAAAAGTGAGCATCTTGGAAAACCCCGAGGATTCCTTCGAAGATGCTCACCTTTTTGCAAGGTGCGCACGAAAAGTGCGCACCTTCGAAACAAAAACCGTGCCAAACTGAGGCGTGTGACCACTTCATATTGACACAATTGCCGTTCACCACGGAAAATACGATCAGGTTTCAGGGTTCCACGATGCCTCGTGTGTTGCTGATTATTGCTCTCTTGGCCGCGCAGCTCATTTCATGGAGCGCCTCGCCGTTATTTTTGTGCTTCGACAGTGACGGCGAAGTGTGCATCGATCTGGGTCCGGGGTCGTGCAGTTGCTGCCGACATGAGCACGAGCCGGTCAATGACCAAGGCCGTCCCGAACACAGGATCGGTGGCTCACCTTGCGATTGCACGCATCTGCAAATCACGGTGCCTTGGACGGTGGTGACTGTCGCGTCCGATGCAACACGCCTGGTCCGCTTGTCGAGCCTCACACCTTTTGTGGCCGATGATGAAATCGGACGCAGTCTGACACCCAAATTGCAGGATTCTCCGCTGACCGTAAACCGTGACGTCCGCTGTTGCGAACGCGGTGCGCGCACGGCCATTCTTCGCTGTTGAGCGGTCGACCCATAGTCACGGCCGACTTTTCTTCAACACGCCTGTCCGACCTTCCTACGCAGATTCTGCAGATCGTGCCGGATTGCGCGTTTCGCCCAATTATCGACAAATTCCGCGGGAGCATCGATATGTCACAGCCCGCTTCGCACTCGTCGCAGTCGCATGTTGCAACGACTCACTTGCCCGGTTGGCGCCGCGTCATCGTTGACCGGCTTCCCAACCTCGTCGTGTTCTCGTTGTTGGCCGTTGTGTTCTTCGTGGGTCACCGCACCGGCTGGAAAGTGCCCCACGATTGGAGCCTCAGCGGCACCACAGCGGCGCCCGCGGAGGATTGGTGCCCCGAGCATTTGGTGATCGAGTCGGCTTGCGTGGAATGCAACGAAAAGTTGATGCCCAAGCCGCACGAATTCGGATTCTGCCGCGCGCATGGCGTGGCGGAATGCGTGATCGATCATCCGGAGCTGGCTCAAGTGGACGGATCGCCGCAATTGCCTCGCTACGACACGGCTCAGGCAATCGCCTTGATGACTCGACCGGAGAACGATCCTAAGGACACGCTGCACTCGCGGCGCGTGCAATTGGCGACCGAGGCGACCGCTCAAAAGGCCGGAATCAATGTCGACGTCGTCCGCGAGCGGCCAATGACCGACGCCGTCGTCGCCAACGGGGAAGTCACCTTCGATCCGGCACGGGTCGCCCACTTGTCGTCCCGCTTGCAGGGGACCGTGGCCGCCGTGTTCAAGCAGGTGAACGACGGTGTGGAGCCCGGGGAGATTATCGCCTTGGTCGACGCCGCCCAGGTTGGACAGGCGAAAACGCAGCTTCTCAACGCAGTCGTCAAACGCGAACTCAGGCGGACAACTCTCGAGCGGCTTCGCAGCCACAGCATGTCCGTGCCCGCGTCGTCCCTGACAGAGGCCGAGGCCGCCTTCCAGGAATCGGAGATCGCATTCCTCTCGGCCCGACAGGGCTTGGTCAATCTTGGCTTCGAGATGGCCGACCACTTCGAGGGGACCGACGCGAAAAAGCTCGCGGAAGAAATTCGCTTTCTGGGTGTTCCGCCGGCAATTCTGGCGACTCTTCCCGCAGAGACCAAAACGGCCAACTTGCTCCCGCTACGAACTCCGTACGCGGGCGTGATTGTGGCTTCCGATATCGTGGCGGGCGAGGTTGTCGATGCGACAAAACTGCTGTTCACCGTCGCCGATCCTCGATCGCTGTGGCTTTTGCTCAGCGTCCGGCAGGAGGATGCCCGGTATCTCCGCCCGGGTCTGCCCGTCGAGTTTCATACCGACCATGGCACGCAGGACGTGCAGGGCACCGTTTCGTGGCTCAGCCCGACCATCGACGAGCGTTCGCGCACGCTGCGGGTTTGCGTCGCGCTCGGCAATTCGGATCTGCGACTGCGCGACAAGTCGTTCGGCACGGCGAAAATCCTCCTGCGGAGCGAGCCGCACGCGGTCGTGGTGAAACGCGAAGCCGTCCAATCGACCGCGGGCTCCCAATTCGTCTTCGTCCGCGACAAGGACTATGCGAAAGCGGACCATCCGAAGGTGTTCCACGTGCGTCAAGTTCGCACGGGAGCCAGCGATGAGGAATACGTCGAGCTCTTGGCCGGAGTCTTGCCCGGTGAAGTCGTCGCCACCTCGGGCAGCCCCGCGCTGTTGGCCCAGCTTTTACGCAGCAGCCTCGGCGAGGGCTGCGGCTGTGGGAAATAGAGCGAGCCCAAGATGAACATCTTGAATCGGATTATCGACTTTTCCCTGCGAAATCGCTTCCTGGTGATTGTCGCCGTCCTGGCGGCCGCGATCGCGGGCGTGCTCGCCCTGCGACGATTGGATGTCGATGCGTTTCCCGATACGACGCCCGTGCAAGTGCAGATCAACACGGTTGCGCCGGCGCTCGGACCGGAAGAGGTCGAGCGGCAAATCACCTATCCCATCGAACAGGGACTGAGCGGACTGCCGGGAGTCGAGCAGCTGCGTTCGATCTCGAAGTTCGGTTTGTCGCAGGTGGTGGTTGTCTTTCGTGACGGGACCGATATCTACTTCGCTCGCCAGGTCATCAACGAACGCCTCGCCGCAGTGGAGATACCGGCAACGGTCATGCGGCCGAAAATGGGCCCCGTGGCAACCGGTCTGGGCGAAGTCTTTCATTACATTGTCGCCGGAGTCGGCACCGATCCGACGGAATTGCGCACGGTCCAGGATTGGCTCATTCGTCCGCAGATGCGCACGGTCGCCGGCGCGGCGGAAATCAACAGCTGGGGCGGTTACGAGAAACAGTATCAAATCCGGATCGACCCGCAGCGCCTGATCAAGCACGACTTGACGTTCGCCGACGTCATCGGTGCCGTCGAGAAGAACAATTTCAACGTCGGCGGCGGCAACATCAGCCAGTCGGGCGGAATGTTGCTCGTGCGGGGACTCGGCCGCACGACGAGTCTCGATCAAGTTCGACAAATCGTCGTGCGCGCCAAGAGAGGCGTGCCCGTCCGCGTGGCCGACGTGGCCGATGTGGCGATCGGCCACGAAATCCGGCGCGGCGCAGTGACGGCCGACGGGCGCGGCGAAGTCGTGCTCGGGCTGGGCTTCCTGTTGATGGGCGAAAACAGCCATACGGTGACCTGGGCCATGAAAGACAAGCTCAAGTCGCTTGCGGCGACCTTGCCGCCCAACGTGCAAGTCGTGCCGGTTTACGACCGCACCGAACTCGTCGATTTTGTGATCGACACCGTCCGCAAGAACTTGTTCGAAGGCGGCCTGTTGGTCGTCGCCGTGCTGTTTGCCTTTTTGGGAAATTTGCGGGCGGCGCTCATCGTGGCGGCGGCGATTCCACTTTCGATGTTGTTCGCGTTTTGCGGCATGCTGCGGTTTGGAATTGCCGCGAGCCTCTTGAGTCTCGGCGCCATCGACTTCGGCATGATCGTCGACAGCTCGGTCGTGATGATCGAAAACTGCGTCCGGCATCTGGCCGGCGAGGCAGCCGGCACGAAGAGTCGCATCGAGATCATCCGCGATGCGGCGGTCGAAGTCCGCAAGCCGACGATCTTCGGCGAGCTAATCATCATGATCGTCTACTTGCCGATCCTCACCTTGGAAGGCGTGGAAGGCAAGCTGTTTCGGCCGATGGCGCTGACCGTCATTTTCGCCCTGATCGGCTCGATGATTCTGTCGATCACGCTGATGCCGGTCCTGGCGAGCTTGCTCTTGCCGCGGCGGGTCGAGACGCGCGAGCCGTGGCTGATGCGGGTTGTCCACGCCATTTATTTTCCGATTCTGCGCTTCACGATGCACCACAAGCTGCCGGTGATCGGCTTCGCGGTGGGAGTGCTGGTCATCGCTTTCGGCATGATCGCGCCGAATCTCGGATCCGAATTCGTGCCGCGGCTCTCGGAAGGCGCCGTCGCGATCAGCGTGACGCGTTTGGCGGGCACCGATCTGGCCGAATCGATCCGCTACAACACCGAGATGGAGAAAGTGATCCGCCAGACGTTCCCTGACGAAGTCGACCATGTCTGGAGTCGCATCGGCACCGCCGAGATCGCCACAGATCCGATGGGGGTCGAGTTGACGGACGTCTTTGTCACGCTCAAACCGCGGTCACGGTGGACGAAGTGCCGCACGCAGGCGGAGTTCACCGACTTGCTCGACCACACTCTGCGAGACTTGCCCGGCCAGCGGCTGGCTTACTCGCAGCCGATCGAAATGCGGATGAACGAAATGGTCTCGGGCGTGCGGGCCGATTTGGGCGTCAAGCTCTTCGGCGATGATTTCAACGTATTGACCAAGAAGGCGGCCGAGATCGAGGCGGTCCTCCGCGCGATTCCGGGCGCCGCCGACGTCAACACGGAGCAACTCACCGGTCAGCCGATGCTCGAGATCAAGATCGACCAGGATCAAATTGCACGCTACGGCGTGCCGGCAAAGACAGTGCTCGATTTTGTCGAGTCGATCGGCAGCAAGCCGCTCGGCGACGTCGTCGAAGGGCAGCTGCGCTTTCCACTCGTCGCGCGGCTGGTCGACGAGTCTCGCCGCAGTCCCGAGGCGATTGGTTTGCTGCTGGTCCCGACCGCGTCGGGCGAGCGGATTCCCCTGGCGCGACTCGCGAAAATTGGCGTCGTCGAGGGCCCTTCGACGATCACGCGCGAATGGGGTCAGCGGCGGCTCACCGTCACGGCCAACGTTCGCGGCCGCGATCTCGGCAGCTTTGTCGCCGAGGCGCGCGAGAAAATCGCGGAAAAAGTCGCACTGCCTTCGGGGCGGTACCGCATTGAGTACGGCGGCCAGTTCGAAAGCCTGCAGCGCGCACAGACGCGGCTCTTGATCGTCGTGCCCGTCGTCCTGGTGCTGATCTTCGGGCTGCTTTATGGCACCTATCGCAACGTGGTGGACGCGCTGCGGGTCTTCACCGGAATTCCGTTCGCGTGGGTCGGCGGAATCTTCGCACTTTGGCTCCGCGAGATGCCGTTTTCGATCTCGGCGGCCATCGGCTTTATTGCCATGTCGGGAGTCGCGGTCCTCGACGACATGATCCTCGTATCGACCGTCCGCCAACTGCGGAAAAAGGGACTCTCGCTGGACGATGCGGTGACGCAGGCGGCGATTACGCGCCTGCGACCCGTGTTGATGACGACACTCGTCGCCAGTCTCGGCTTCCTGCCGATGGCGTTCAGCGACGGCATGGGCGCCGAAGTCCAGCGCCCGCTCGCAACCGTCGTCATTGGAGGCGTGATTGGCGCGATGGTGATGTCGCTGTTGGTGCTCCGCGTCCTGTACGTCGTTTTCAACGGGGCAATGTTCCGTCGACCGTCGCGGCCGGTCACGGAACACGCGTCATCGTCGGCCTGAGTACAGAACGCCGAGCACTAGGAAGGGCGATCGTCAGGTCTGACTATTCTGCCGCACGACGAATGATTCTTGTCTTTCCTGGCGACTTTTCGGAAGTCGCCGACTTCTCGGCGGTCTCCGGTAACGGCTTAACGCGGATGTTCTTGAAGTACGTCACGCTTTTGGGATCGTGTGATTGAAGCGCAAAGCTGCCGCAGCCGAGCTTCTCTTGTTGCTTGCCGACGTCGGCCGGCTGGGTGTAGTCGATGACCTTCTCATCGTCGATTTTCACAATGATGTGATTCCCCTCGACGATGATCGTCTGCTTCCACCATTTGTTGTCTTTGGCCGGCGTCTTATAGAGCTTCACGACGTGATACAAGCTTCCCGTTTTGACCGGGTCGCGATGGCTGACGTTGACTTGCGATTCGTAACCGGTCTTCGGAAACCCGTGTTCTTGGTAGTGCGTGTGGAAATAAATGCCCGAATTGCTGCCGGGCGTGGTCATCACGTCCGCTTCGAAGACGAAATTTTTGAATTGCCAATCCGTGAACAAATGAGAGGTCGGCCCGCCCATGACGATCTTTCCATCCTCGACATGAACTTTGCTCTGGGCTGTGTCGCTGACTTTCCAACCGTCCAGGTCTTTACCGTCGAACAGGTTGATCCAGCCGTCTGAACCGATTGCCGACGCCGGCGGATAATTGCACGGCGCGTCTTCAGCGCGAAGCGCCGAAAAGGTCGCAAGAGATACAAACAAGGCAAGTGTGGTAGTTCGTGTGACGCCGTGAGCGAACGCGTTGTACATCATGGGTGACGTGCTCTCTGGGTGGGCGACCGAGGAGGAAACTCTCTTGGAACTCGCGCGGCCGACCGCGCTTAGCCGCACTATAGCCGGACTATTTGGCGATGGGAAGCAGATCGAACGACGCCACCATATCCGGCTGTCGTCGCGAACATTCGCATCGGTCTCAGCCCGGCAGGGGACTGTGCAAATTGCGCAAGCTGGCGCGAGGCCTCTCCGGCAGAACCTGCCGATTGGTCTTGACAGGTCGCGCGTGCCGAAAAATAGGACTGTCCCGACTTCGCGACTTGGCGTACAACTTCACCCCCCGCGAGAACGAGACAGGCGAGGATGGCAATGCCCGTTCGGTTTTTGAATTCTCGGGTCTGCGTTTTCCTGGCGACGGTCTTCGTCGCCACGACGACTGGGTTTGCTCAGTCTGGCGATGTGCCGCCGTTCGATGCGCCGCCGTTCGATGCGCCTCGGTTGAATGCGCCGTCGACATCCAGCCTGCCGCCCGCGCCTCCTCCTGGACCGGGCTTTGGCGGTCCGGATTCCACGCCGGCTTCCCCGTCCTCGCCGGGGCTCGCGCCGCCGCCGTTGGAATCGGAACCGCCGTTCGATGCGCCCAGTGCTCCGGGTTCCAGACCGCCGTTCGGCCCGCCGGGACCGCCTCCGATTGGACCGATGTATCCGGAGCCTCGCACGTACGTGCCTCCGGTCTACGTGCCGCCGCCGGGCCCGGTGCCGCTGATTATTCCGGCCGAACCGATGGGCCCGACGCACTTCTGGATTCGATCAGAATATCTCGCGTGGTGGACGAAGGACGCTCCGCTGCCGACGCCGCTTTACACGACCGGCTCGGCAAGCGATCCGATACCAGGAGCGCTCGGCCAACCAAACACTCAAGTGCTCTATGGCGGGCAGAACGTCGACATGGGCGCGGCCAACGGTTGGCGGCTGGATGTCGGCGGCTGGATCGACCACGAGCAGCGGTTCGGCCTGCAAGCCATATTTTTCATCCTCGAACGGCAAGAGGCGGACTTCGGCGCGTTCTCGGACGGCAATGGGAATCCGCTCTTGGGGCGTCCCGTGAATATCGCCGGGGGAGGAGGACCAAGTTCGTACCTCGATTCGAGTCCGGGCGCCCTGGCCGGCGGGATGGCTTCCACAAATTTGAGCCAGTTCTTCGGCTACGAGCTCAACGGGCTGTTCAAGATTTTCCAGACCGATCATTTCCGGCTCGACGGCATCCTGGGCTTTCGCTACCTCAATTTGCGGGAATCGCTCGAGCTCGACGATCAGATTCAACCTTTGGCCCCGGGCGCTTTGACGTTTTTGGGGCAGCCCGTCGATACGTCGAGCACCATGTTCGACTTTGACCGCTTCGAAACGACAAACAACTTTTACGGCGGCCAGGTTGGTACTCAACTCGAGTGGAATTGGGGGCGCTGGTCGGTGGACCTCGTCACCAAGTTAGCGATGGGCACGACGCAGGAAAAAGCGATCATCAGCGGCGGCACCACGGTCTATCCCGCAAACGGACCGGGAACCTCGGCGACAGGCGGCGTTCTCGCCACCACGGCCAACATCGGAGAGTATTACCAAAGCCCGTTTGCACTCGTTCCGGAACTCGATCTGAATCTCGCCTTTGCCATCACGCCCCGCTTCAACGTGCGGCTCGGCTACACATTTATCTATTGGAGCAACGTGCTGCGGCCGGGCGACCAGGTCAATTCGACGGTCAGCCCGAATTTGATCCCCTCCGACCCGAGCTACGGGCAGGCGGGCCCCAATCAACCGCAATACGCGGCCAACACGACGAGCTATTGGGCACAGGGTCTCAACGTCGGCCTGGACTTCCATTTCTAGGTTTGGTTGCTCCTAAGCCTGGAGCCCGCTGCGAGACGGTTGTGTCTCGTTTGATGAGATGGTTAGATCCGGTTGTGCCGCCACCGACGACATTCATGTCCACGCGGCCAACAGGAGATCGAACCATGAACCGCCTCGCCGTCGCCCTTTGCCTTTTCTTGTCTATTGCCTGGCCCGCGCGATCACACTCTGCGGATAACGAACTCTCGCCCGAGGACAAGGCAGCCGGGTGGACCTTGTTGTTTGACGGCAAGACCCTCGATGGCTGGCTGCGGAGCGACGGGAAACCAAGCAACCGCGGAGTCGATCACAGTGCGATCAACCCACACCGCTGCGGCGCCTACATGCTCGTTTACGACAAAGAGTTCACCGATTTCGAATTGAAGCTCGACTATAAAGTCAGCCCGCTCTGCAACAGCGGCATCTTTGTGCGAACCTATCCGCTCAAGCCGCGTGAGGGAAAAGACGTCGGTTTCAACGGGATCGAGGTAGCCATCGACGACGGGATCAAAGAGGGCTATCACGCCACGGGAGCGATCTACGACCTCTCGCCCGTCCTCATCGACGCGACCAAGCCCACCGGGGAGTGGAACCACATCGAGATCAAGTGCGACAAGAACGAGATCACCGTCAACCTCAACGGCAAGCAAGTGAATTCGATCGACTTGGACAAGTTCACCGAGCAAAACAAGCGGCCCAACGGCACGTCGCACAAGTTTGACATCGCCTACAAGTCCCATCCCCGGCACGGATACATCGGGTTGCAGGACCACGGATCGCCCTGCTGGTTCAAGAATATTGAGCTCAAACCGCTCAACTAACCGGGCGTAGGACAGGATTTCCCGCGTCAGTCGTCGTGCTGATGTTGAGCCTGATGGTGCTCATGCGCGTGTTTGGGCTCAACAAATCCGATGGCATAAGCGATCGCGACACCGACGAGCAATGCCAGTGAAAGCTTAAATCGGTCGTGCGAATGAAATTCGAGCTCGGGCAGCAGGTCGGCCAGTGAGATGCAGAGAAACACGCCGGCCGAGAAAGCCAGTGCGCAACCCACGATCGCCGCCTGATGCCCGCTGAACTGTTCAAAACCGAGAAAGAACATTCCCACGCCGAGCGGACAGAACAAAGCGAAGATCGCATTGACCACGTGCGTCAGCCGGTTTGAGGATTTGCGAGCCCGCATCAGGATCGAGATCGGAACGGCATCGAATGGCTTGTGCAACAAGATCGCAAGGAAGGTTCCCACGCCCAAAAGGCCAATTCCACCGTGCTCGGCGTCGGCCTGCACGCTGGCAGCCAGCGCCATGCCTTCGATCAGGGAATGGATGCCCAGTCCGAACGCGACGCCGATCCAATTCAGTCGCTTCGCCGGGTGATGATGGTGATGCGCGTGCTCGTGGTGGTGTTCCTGGGAATGACCCGCGTCTGCCGGCATTTCGATCGGCTCATGCTGGTGAAAGTGAAACGCGCGGATCAGAAAGAACATCGTCAGCAGACCCGCCATCATCCACGCCACGGCGCGATCCAGCGAATCGAGCACGGCGACGGCGTGCGGCAAGAGGTGCAGCAGGCCGATGCCGAGCATGAGGCCGCCGCACAGGCTCATGAAGAGTTGCAGCCGCGTGTGTGTCATCCGCACGAAAAGTGGCAGCCATCCGCCCGCCAGCGACGCCAGAACGACTGCCAGGCAGTAGATGCCGGCGAGAATCATTGCCCAGTGCGTGCCGGAGAGCTGAATTAGGTGCTGCATCGCAACGGGCATGGCGGCGCTATCGGGAGTCGTCCCCGTGCCCAGCAAAAATTCGACGGCGGCGACGGCCATCAAGAAAGCGTCTGCGTTCGGCATGCGGTTGTGCATTTGCGGGGAGCTAGCTTAGCGAGACGTTCGCGGAAGCAACATCGAACGCAGCCTTCAATCCGCAGAACGGCTGCGGCCGGAGCGCTCGGATCCGCTCGAGTTTCTCTGTCAAGTTGCGTACGATTTCAGGATTCTGCGCATAGACGTTTGTCGTCTCCTCCCGATCTCGAGCCAAGTTGTAAAGCTGGCCGGCCGGTTCGCCGGGCATGGGAACGATGCGAACCGGACGCGTGAATCCCCCCGAACCAAGTCCCATCACCAGCTTCCAGTCGCCAGAGCGAATGGCAAACATTCCCGATCCGGAGTGATGCACAAGCGAGTCCCGAATCGGCCGTTCCAATTTCTTGGATCGAATTGCCGGCAGCAGGCTGAAGCTGTCTTCCGCGGCATTTGCGGGAAGTGGTAAGCCTGCCGTTTCCGCACAAGTGGCCATCAAATCGACAAGACATCCCAGCTCGTCGCTAGTGGAGCCCGCGCGGACTCTGCCCGGCCAGCGAGCGAGAAAGGGAATGCGGTGTCCCCCCTCGTAGATGTCAGACTTTTGGCCGCGGTTGTTGAAGTTGGCACGGTGGCCAAACTGGCGAATTTCTTCGCGTGTCCAGCGAGCGCCGTTATCGCTCGTCACGATCAGAAGCGTGTTGTCGGCCAGCCGATTGCGATCAAGTGAACCGAGAACTTCACCGATCGAAGCGTCGACCATGGCGACAAAATCGCCGTAGTCGCCGGCGCCGCTCGCGCCAAGAAATCGCTGGCCGGGCAAATAAGGGGTGTGCGGAGCTGTCAGTGCGAGATAGAGAAAAAACGGCCGCCGTTGATCCGTCTGAACCCGGCGATCGAGAAACTTAACGGCCCGTTCGGTGATCCGCGGCAACACATCGGCGTGCCGAAACGATGGAGCAATTGCTCCTCCGCGCCAGAAGGGGCCGCGCGCATTCTTCGTGTCGCCACTGTCCCCGATCCGCGCCGTCGGCATTTCCTGAGGATGATCGTTCTCCACGAACACGTAAGGCGGCATGTCGAGCGAGGCCGGAATTCCGAAGAATTCATCGAACCCGACCGTGCTCGGACCGGGTCGCAGCGGTCTCGAATAATCGACACGCTGATCTGTATGCGGACGCGTGCGATCGAATTCCTGAAAGCCCAGATGCCATTTGCCAAATCCTGCGGTTTCGTACCCGGCGTCCCGCAAAAGCGAAGCGACGGTCGGCCGACCATGATCGATCAGCGCTCGTGAATAACCTTGCAACACGCCGCTTTTCATTCGCGTGCGCCAGGCATAACGGCCGGTCAGAATTGCGTAACGCGTCGGCGAGCAGACCGACGAAGCCGAATGGACATCATTGAACCGCATCCCTTCGCGGGCAATGCGATCGATGTTCGGCGTCGGAATCTTCGATTCGCGGTTGTAACACCGTGGATCGCCGATCCCGAGATCGTCCGCAAGGATCAGCACGATGTTGGGCCGGACCTGCGACTCGCCGGCCGTTGCCGGCTGGATCGACAGCAAGAGCCAGAGAACGGCCCCAAAAAAGTGCAAAGACGCGATTCGCATGCGGCCAATTGTCGGACAAACGGACGACGCGGTCAAAGGCTGCCGCATCGGACTTCGACGCGACTTTTCCTACGGCAGGAAACCGCCCAGAAAGATAATGGGCAAGGCAACAAGGAACAGCCAGCCGATCACGTCGACGAACAGGGGCGGTGATTCGCGCATCACGCCGCGGTCGAATGCCGTCGCACCCAGCGCGTCGCGGAACCAAATGATCGCCAGGCCCGGTAGCGAGAGCAGCAATGCCGACCCGGCGACAATTCCCACTTTCTGCGAGACTTTGGAATAAAGGATCGCCGCAACCACGTTCAGGACAACCACGACCAACGCGATAACCCGTTCCGTCGTCAAAGTCAGCGGCTCCATCGGGTAACTCGCCAGAGTGTGCTGGGGGGCACGAGCGCAACGTCGCAGAATGAACTCGAGATTCGATGCGGTCCCTACAGAATGCCCGGCAGAAATTTTGACCGCGGCAAATCAAGTCCTTAGCAGTAAACCGCGCCCCAGTGAACGAGGCAACAGATTTCCACCGGCGATTCACGATAAAGGATCTGCGTCTTGGCCAGTACTTGCGGGTTTGACGCCGGACTGGTTAAATGGGGGGACGGATTTGGAGAAGGGCCATTCCAGATGCCGCCGCGTTTCGAACTGAATTTTCCCTGCTTTATCGTACGCCGGGACGACGCGTCGCGGTTTGCCGTCGTTCAGCTCCCAGCCGGCGAACAGGCGATCGTCATTCTCACCGATCCCCAACTCGTGCAAATGTTCCTGTTCGAGCGTTGGCACGAGCGCAGCCATGACCGGCCGTTGCCGATCAACACGCCCACTGGGCTGGCTCGCATCCTGGATCGCCATCTGCCCCCCGGCGTCACGCATGTCATCTTCGATCCAAACAGCGCGAAACCGCGCAAGGTACGCATCGACAAGCTCGTGCCGCTCTTGAAGCGGGCGCCGGTTTACAGCGATACGTGCGACTTTTGAGGCACACAGCCATTTTTCAATGGCTGGCAAACGGTACGGTGCCCACGTAAAATCCATCGCGCGAAGCAGCCGAGTCCCAAGCGGCCCATCTTCCGCCGGCAAGCTGTCCCCGTAGCTCAATTGGATAGAGCGTTGGCCTCCGGAGCCAAAGGTTGCAGGTTCGAATCCTGCCGGGGATATTTCCTTGCGCCAGAAGCCATCGCTCGGTTACTCGTGGCGCAGCGCGGCGACAGCATCGATCTTGGTGGCCCGACGACCCGTTCACGTCGCGACGTAACCGTCTTTCAAGCGGATCACGCGGTCGGTGTGGGCTTTGGCCAGTTCCTCGTCGTGCGTGACCATAATCAAGGTGGTGCCGTGGCTGGCGATGTGATTGATGATCAATTGCATCACTTCGTGGGCCGTTGCGCTATCGAGGTTGCCGGTCGGTTCGTCCGCCAGCAAAATTTTCGGTCGAGCCACGAGAGCCCGCGCCACCGCGACGCGCTGACTCTCACCACCGCTCAATTGGGCCGGTAAATGATCGACCCTTCCGGCCAGGCCGACTGCGTCGAGCGCTCGCCGCGCGTCGATCCGACGCTGGCTTCGCGAAACTCCCGCGAAAATCAGGGGAAGCTCGACGTTTTCCAAGGCCGTTCGGGAAGGGATCAAATTGAACGATTGAAAAATCATCCCGACGCAGACGCGGCGAAACTCGGCCAATTCGCGTCGGGAGAGCGCGCCAAGGCTCTTGCCGGCGACTTCCAATACGCCCGAGGTCGGATGGTCGAGACCGCCCAGCAGGTTCAACAGAGTCGATTTGCCCGACCCGGATTTGCCCAGCAAAGCAACGCGCTCACCGCTTGCGACGGACAACGTCACGCCGGCGAGCGCATGCACGACTGCTTCGCCTTGTCCGTAGGACTTTATCAGCTCGGCCGTTCGAATCGCGGCGGGCGCAGCGACCGGTCTCGAGAGAAGCGAGTTGTCAGGCAA
Source organism: uncultured Planctomycetaceae bacterium (assembly GCA_963752185.1). Classification (GTDB taxonomy): domain Bacteria; phylum Planctomycetota; class Planctomycetia; order Planctomycetales; family Planctomycetaceae; genus DASPSM01. Next base: position 532,922 of record CAVVXK010000003.1, read on the forward strand.
TTCGGGGTTTCCGAACAGAACGCGGCGCCGGCAACGGGTCAGGTTCGCCGCGGCGAGGATCGGCGGTCCCAGGTCTCGCCCCGCTTGTAGCGACGAGCACGCTCGACGACGACGGGGTCTTTGCTCGTGGCGATCACCTTGTCGAGCATTTTGTCGACTTCGGCCTTGTTGGGATCGCGGACTTCGCGGTGATGGGCGATTTCGACGATCGTCTGACAGGCAGTTTGCGCGAATTCGGGCCGGTCGACATACGGTAGCACGAACCGCAGGGCGTCGATGTCGTAAGCCGTGCGTACGCGATTAATCACGAGCATCACCTCGGCTGGCGTCTTGGCCGCCTTCATCCCCTGTTTCAGCAGATTCAGACGCTCCTTATCCGGCCGGCCGTCACGGTTCGCGGATACTCTCAGGTAGCCGCGAAAGGCCTGGTCGCGCTGGACCGGATCCGTCGAAGAATTCACGATCTCGAACAAGGTTTCGGCCACACTGGCATCGGGCCATTTGCTAAGCGCGTTGATTCCGAGCTTTCGTCGCGCCGGATCGTCACTCTTGGCGACGCTCGTCGCGTATTCGAGCAGTTTCTTGCGGCCCACGCGTCCCAAGAGCGATAACAACTGGTCGCGCTGTTCAACGCTCACGGTATTGAGCGCGTCGATCAGGGCCGCGCCCCGCTCGTCTTCGTTCTCAATACGGCTGCAAACAAGCGCGACGTTTTTCTCGGCCTCGTCGCGTTCCGATCCCTGGCGAGCCTTGATCACGCCGGGGAGCATGCGGGCCAGATCCTCGCGGCGGCCGATTTCACCGAGGGCCGCCATGGCCGCACGACGCACACCTTCGTGTTCGTCCACACTGGCATCGATCAGCGCCGGCAACGCGTCGCTCGAGTCGGCGAACCGCGAGGACCTCGATCAGCGCGACTTTGGACTGAGGCGGCGCCGAGGCTAATGCGGCAGCCAGCGCGGCGTTGATCGCCGCCCCGGTGATTTGGCACAGGCTTTGTCGGGCCGCCACGCGCTCGAGTTTCGAGCCGTCCGCAACGGCCTTGATGAGCAAAGGCACTTCATCCGGTCCGCCGAGCCGGCCCAACGCACCCAAGGCCGCCGCACGAACAGTCGCGTCGGTGCTCGACGCGAGGAATTCCAGAACAGGCTTGCGGGCTGCCGCGTCACCGCGATCGGCCAAGGCGTCTAAAAGTGCGATTTGTCCGTCTGGACTGAGCTTCGTGAGTTGAGCGGCGAACTGTTGCGTATTGGAGGCTCCCGGCGCGGCCGTGCGGATTTTTTCTAATCCCGCGGCGCGGAATTCCCTGTCGTTATCGCCGATCAACCGGATGATTTGTGCAACCAATTGGTCCGAGTTGCTGTTCCCGGCCGCGAAGGCGGTCCCGCGACCGATGAGCGCGGCCATCGATGCAAGAACAATCAAAGCGCGAACGACTCGTAACGGCATCGCTCTCTCCCACACCGGCGGCCAAGCCGAGCCCGCCAGCGAATGTTTCACTCTGCTTGAAAAGACTTCACTACTCGCGGATGTCGTCTATCCGTTCTGGTCCGCACAGGCCAAGAGCCCGCGCGTGGCCGCCAGGCGGATTAATCGCGAGTTTCCCTCGCGTGACATTGATTCGTAGATCGCCTGGGCATTCGCCCGTTTTCCATCGTGCAGCATCGATTCGGCACAATTGAGAAGACCGTCGATCAGCGCTTGTTTGTCGCCGATCGCCGATTGCCGAGCTTTTTGCAACGCGTCGGCCGCCTCGCTCGAACCGATCGTGCCGAGCGCCAGCGCGGCGGCGCGAGCCACACCCGGATCCGAATCCGCGAGCAGATCCGCTAAAGCCGTGACCGCTTCACCGTCGCGGCGAGAGCCGATTGACGTGATCACACCGATCTTCTGTTTTCCTTGGGCAGCGCTCAGTGCTTTGCGAAGGGACTCGCCCGCTTGTGGCGCGTCGATGCGCTCGAGCGCGTACCGCGCCATATGCGAGGTCGCCTGAGCCTGCAGCAAAGCTGCCAGCGCGGGCACCGAGGTCGCCGTGCCCACGATCGCCAGTTTGCGACAAACATAGTCGTGAGCGTCGCGCGAGAGAGGCCCCTTCAATGCCGCGAGAAGTTGGCTCTCGAGTTCCGGGTCCGCGCCTGAAGTGCCGCGCAGGGCGACGGTCGCGTTGTCGATCGGCTCGAGTGCGGCCAGATCGGTGCCCCAATCGTATTTCTTGAGTGCTGCAAAGGCATCGGCCAGCATGTCGCGATTCCTCGTCTGCGAGTTGAATTCCCAGGTGAAGAGCGATTTCGACCCTGCGCGTCAGATCTGCCAAGGTTCCCTGCGGCGCGGTCGATTAAGCGATTCGCTTCGACGTCGTCGACGAATTCCTGTCGGGCGGCGTCCCATTTCAATGATCGCTTAAGCAGGTAGGCGATGTTTCCCAGGTGGCAGACGACGGCCGTGTTGACCGCCAATTCGATGTCGCGGAACGGCTTTTCGCGAGTCTTCACGCTGTGAATGAAGTCGGCCCCAATTGAGGTTCCCCCCTTGTAAGCCGGCACCGGTTTGGGCGGGAGCTTTTCGCCCGGCGTGCCTTCGATCTGCATGTTCGCGGCGCCCGGCTTGTTGTGGTAGAGGGTTAAGCCGTTGGGATACTTGTAGGCGAGGTAGCGGCCCTCTTTGTCGTCGTGATAAATCACTTCCCGCGGCTGCAGTTCGCGCACATCGCAAATGAAGGTCGCTCCGCCGAAGTGGTGGGCGCCCCAGTCGGTCATGCCACCGCCCGAATAGTCGCTGAACGATCGCCAGCTCTTGCCGTTGATCGAGTAACTGCCGCTGCAGCGATTCGGATTGTACGGAGCCCATGGAGCCGGACCGAGCCACATTTCCCAGTCGATCTTTTCCTTCATCGGTTCGGGAGGCAGGTTGCAAAGCTTGGGCAGCGGCCCGACGCTCACGTTGATCGATTTGATTGTGCCGAGCTCGCCCGCCCAGACCGGATCGACGTATTTGCGGTAATCTTCCAACACGCGCTGGCTTCCGCCGGAGACGACGCGCCCATAGCGCCTGGCCGCGGCAATCATCAGCGGACCTTCCCGCAACGTGAGCGTCTCCGGCTTCTGGCAAAAAACGTCTTTGCCGTTGCGGCAGGCTTCGATCGTGATGATCGCGTGCCAGTGGTCGGGTGTCGCGATGTGGACAGCGTCGATATCGGGACGGGCAAGCAGCTCGCGAAAATCGTTGTACGTGCGGCAATCCTTGTTGCCATAGTGCTCGTCGATCGCGGCTTTCGATCGTTGGCGAACCTCCTCGCGCACGTCGCACATGGCGACGTATTGGACATCCTTTCGTTCGAGATAGCCCCATTGATCGCCGCGGCCCATGTTGCCGATGCCGATGCCGCCCATCACAATGCGATCGCTGGCGGCCGGCCGCTCACTGTTTCCCAATGCGCTCGACGTGATGATAAACGGCACGCCAAAAGCGGCGCCCGAGGTCTTCAAAAAATCGCGGCGAGTGGGTCGCTTCTTTGCGCTCATCAGCGAAGTCCCTTTAACCAACGGTGGGATTTGAGGCGGGACGCAGGTCGACGGTCACCATTGACAGTCTAACCGCCGGGCCGCGGATTGTCTCACGTGCGATTCGTTTTCAGGCCAACAGCTCGTGCACGATATTGCCATGCACGTCGGTCAGCCGGAAATCGCGGCCGGCAAAGCGGTAGGTGAGCCGTTTGTGATCGAGACCCATCAGGTGCAGCATCGTGGCGTGCAGGTCGTGTACGTGCACCTTCTTTTCCACTGCCTGGAAACCGCACTCGTCGGTCGCACCGTGAATGTAGCCGCCTTTGGATCCGCCGCCCGCCATCCAGACGGTGAAGCCGTAATGGTTGTGGTCGCGGCCGTTGATCTTGCCGGCGTTCGCGCCTTTTTGCGGCAGTTCGACGGTTGGCGTGCGACCGAATTCGCCGCCGCAGATGACGAGCGTTTCGTCGAGCAGGCGCCGCTGCTTGAGATCGGTCAGCAAGGCGCTCAGCGCCTTTGAAATTTGTCCGGCAAGATCGGCGTGCCGCTCGCGGAGGTCGTCGTGGCTGTCCCAAGGTTGTCCCTGACCGTGCCAGACTTGCACGTAGCGCACGCCACGCTCGACGAGCCGCCGGGCGATCAACAGCTGCCGGGCTTCGGTATTAAAACCGTAAGCCTCCTGGATGTGCTTGGGCTCGCGTTCGACGTCGAAGGCATCGGTCGCTTCCATTTGCATGCGGTAGGCGAGTTCGAATGACTGGATGCGGGCCTGCAGGGCACTTTCGTTCTGGCGACGCTCCGCGTGAAGTCGGTTCATCGCCTGAATGAGATCGAGTTGCCTGCGTTGCTCCTTTGACGTAATCGTCCGATTGCGGATGTTGGCAATCAGCTTGTCGACCTGCGTGAACTGCGTATCGACGTAGGTGCCCTGATAACTTCCCGGCAGGAAAGCCGACTGCCAGTTTTCCGTGTCTTTGATCGGATACCCGCGCGGACACAACACGACAAACGCGGGTAGGTTTTGATTCTCGGTTCCTAGTCCATATGTGATCCACGATCCGACGCTGGGCCGCGGTAGCGTTGGATCGCCGCAGTTCATCAGCATCAAAGAGGGTTCGTGGTTCGGCACGTCGGCGTGCATCGACCGAATGACGCACAGATCGTCCGCATGCTTGCCGAGCGGGGCGAAAATGTCGCTGATATCGATGCCGCTCTGGCCGTACTTCTTGAACTTGAAGGGCGACGGAAAGGCCGCGCCGGTCTTGCGCTCGGTGCGCAGATTCTCGTTGGGCAGCGGTTTGCCGGCGTATTTTTCGAGGATCGGCTTGGGATCGAATGTGTCGACGTGCGAAGGTCCGCCATTCAGAAAGACGTGAATGATGTGCTTGGCCTTGGCGGGAAAGTGCGCCGGCTTGGGCGACAGCGGATTCTCGAATTGCGCGGTCGACGCCTGCGCCTCCCCGAAGAGCGAGGCCAGCCCGAACATTCCCATCCCCATCCCGGAGCGAACCAGCATTTCACGACGCGTGCAGAAGGCGCCGTCGCTCTGTGCGGCAATCGTTCGTAGCATGCGATCATTCATGATGTCGTTCCCGAGGTCGACTCGTTGGTTCGCCGCATTGCGGGCTAATCCACAAACACAAATTCATTCGACACGAGGAGTGCCTGCGCCAGTTGCTCCCAGGGGTTCAGTCGCGGAGGCGCGGGTCCGCTGAAATCGTTCGTCGAGTGCCAAAGCTGAACGACGCTGGTCGCGGAGCCGGCGACTTGCTTCGTGCGGAGAATTGGAGCCCAGTCGAAACTGTCGAAATCGGATGTTTTCAAGCAATCAACGACGAAGTCGATCTTCTCTCCTGGTTCGACCGCGAGCGATTCGATCACGGTGTCGTGACCGCCGTGCTTCACAGTCCATTCTTTGAGGGCACCCTGCCGGCTGGAGATGATCCAGCCGCGTACGCCGTCACCCTTGTCGGCCATATGCACGAGGCGTCCTTGCACTTCGACCTGTCCGGCAATCGGCGAGATCCAGCGGCGAATCGCGCAATGCTTTGCGTCCGGGCCTGGGTGTCCGCCCGTGGCAGAGAGATGCGCCCATCCGAGCGCCGGATCGGGCAGCGCATTTCCCCCCCAACGCTGATCGATAAAATGCTCGAACGGGTAAAACTCGTCGACACGTTTGGCGGAAGCGTCGAGGGTGCCGTAGCCGTAGTGCCACGCACTGGCTACGTCGTCGGCCGCCTCTCCACTCACCGGACCGGCGACGAAGTCGAGGGCCGATTCCAATTCGGCCTTTGACGGATCGCGGGCGTAGACGCGGCGATACATTTTCCGCACGCGATCGGCCGGGTTCTTCCCGTCTTCCTCGCGAGCCAACGCCCGGGCTTGCGTCACCAGGAACGACGAATTCATGGCGAACAGGGCCTGCTGTGGTATCGTCGTTTGAGGTCGCTGCGGAGTGCTGACGTCGGGGCTGGCAAAGTCAAATGTGCGAAACAACTGCGGCAAATCCTGACGATCGATAAACGCATAAACCGCGCGACGGCCGCGGCCCTCCTCAGTTTGAACATCGAAGCCACGTCCGCCCATCCGGCAATCGAGATTGCCGGCGACCGCCAGCCACGAATCGCGCATCGGCTCGAATTCCAGGCGTGACGGATTCATCCGCCAGAGGAGCTTATTTTCGGGATCTTTTTCCTGCGCGTCCGGCCGCAATACGCTCGATTGTTGGTAGACCGCCGATAGAAGGATCTGACGATGCAATTTCTTGAGCGACCAACCCTCGTGCATGAAGCGGTTGGCAAGATAATCGAGCAGCTCGGGGTGCGAAGGTGGCGTACCGCGAACGCCAAAGTCGCTGGCCGTGCGGACGATCCCCGCGCCGAAATGGTGCATCCAGACGCGGTTCACGATCACGCGGGCAGTCAATGGATTTTGTGGGCTGGCGATGTTTTCGGCCAACTCCAACCGGCCGCTTCCTTTTTTGAACCGGGTTCCGCCAAGAGTTCCGACCGCTTGCGGGAAGTGGCGAGAAACCTGCTTGCCGGGTCGGCCCGGATTGCCGCGAATGTAAATGACCGGTTCGACTGGCGTCGGCGCATCGTTCAGCACCATGCCGCGGGGCGGCGCCGCGGGCGAATTGACCCGCAATGCTTCGATCTTGTTGTCGAGTTTAACGAGCTCTTTTTTTGAGGCGCGATCAAGGAGCCGCTTCACATCTTCGACGGCCACGACTCCGGGCCCGTCTTCTCGATACAAGGTTTGCCGCAATTCCTCCCAGGCAGGCTCTGGCAGCGCGCTCGGATGCTTGCCGTTGTGCGACTGCTTGCTGAGGTTTTTCCAACGCTTCTCGGCGGCGGCGAGCATCGCTCCGTATTGCGACACGACGTCGCGCATCGACTTCGGCGGATTGTGAACGAAAGCGTATTGAACAACGGCATTGATGCGAACTGCGTTCTTGTCGGATTTGGGTGCCCCAACATTGGGTATCGCCTTGAGCCGCGCGACGACTTCCGGCACGCGACGCGCGAAGTCCTTTTCCGGCAGCCGGGAGAACTCACGCCAGACGACGAAAACGGGGTCCGGCGTGTCCATCATCCGTTTGAGGTAGAGGGACCAGCGGCGGATCAAGAGAGGACGAAGTTCCGAACCCGGAGTTTTGCGCTCTGACGGTGTTTCCTTCGCACGATCACGCCAGGCCGCCGTCAGGTAAGCCGGCGTCTTGAGCCGAAATTGGTCTTGAATTTCCACGCGCTTGGCGGCCTTGAACTTATCGCGGGCGGCTTCGAGCTTGCGCATTTCCGCTTCAAACTTGCGGAAAGCCACCGATTCGGGACGGTTGCCGAGCAACGGCAATTCCGCGGGCTCGAACGAGCTTTCAAAGACACCGTGCAGCGAGTAATAGTCTTCAGTCGGGATCGGGTCGAACTTGTGATCGTGACAACGTGCACACGTGACTGTCAGACCCAGCAGTCCGCGAGAAACGACGTCGATTCGGTCGTCGATGATGTCGTTGCCATTGTTGCTGAATCGCCGGCCGACTGTCAGGAAACCCATCGCCGCCAAAGCACTGTGATCCTTGCCCAGATTGAGCTGATCGGCGGCGAGTTGTTCGCGGATGAATTGGTCAAACGGAAGGTCCTCGTTAAACGCCTCGATCACGTAATCCCGATACGTGTACGAGAACGGATACCGCCGCTCTTCAGTGAAGACGTATCCCTTGGTGTCCGAGTACCGCGCCACATCGAGCCAGTGTCGGCCCCAGCGCTCGCCGTAAAGTGGCGAGGCGAGCAAACGATCGACCACGTGCTCGATCGCTTCGGAAGTCCGGTCATTCTCGAACGCCTGGACCTCGGCGAACGTGGCAGGCAGCCCGGTTAAATCAAAGGTCATCCGTCGAAGCAGCGTTCGCCGATCGACTGGCGGAGACGGCGTCAATCCGTTGGCGTCGAGATTTGCCAGGATAAATTGATCGATCGGGCTTTTCACCCAGCTCCGCTCCTTCACGGCCGGCGGAATCGGCGACTTGATCGGTTGCAAGGACCACAGCGTTTTCTTGGCTTGCACGATTCCTTCGGGACTACTGAGACGCACGACGGTCGAGGCGGTTTGCTTCGAAGGAAAGTGAGCTCCGCGTCGAATCCATTCGCGGAGGATCTGCGCATCGGCATCCGGCAGCTTTCCATCCGGGGGCATTTTCGGTTCGTCTTTGTAGCCGATCACTTCGATGACGCGGCTCACCTCGGGTTTGCCCGGTCTGACGAGCGCTTCGTCCTCATTGTGCCCGAGCAAGGCTTCGCCGGAATCGAGTCGAATGCCGCCCTTCTGTTCTTTTTCGCCGTGACAACGGAAACATCGTGCGGCCAACAGCGGACGGACCTTCGTTTCGAAAAACGCCTCTTGCTCGGAATTGGGGTGACCGACCGCTTGGAGCCGGGCGTCTTCGGCTCTCGCGTTTCGACAGGGACAGAGGAAGCAAAGACCGAGCATCAATGCCAAGACGATGCGGCTTGTGTCGCGCCTCGAAAGGGCGAACCGGGCAGTTCGCACGGAGCAGCTCTCCATGGAGTCGGCAATTTGGCGGCAACCGATCGTCGACATGGATCGACCAGTCACGTGGCCTGGGCAGGCTTCAACGCGGGCGTTCGGGTGCGCGATTCCGAACGAGTTTCGGTAGGACAAGGTTCGCTTCGAGAACACTCAAAAGCAAACCCTGCACTCGCATTATATCGTCCGCCGCCCGACAGACGGAAGCGGCACTCCCTGGAAATGCCGGAACTGCAGCCTCTTGTGCCGTTTGTCGCGAGACATCCGTTCACCCAACACCCCGAACAACAGCGCATTCGGTGAAGTCGGGCACAACGAAGAAGGGCGGCAAAAAGGAAAATCCACAGGTTCCATCGGTCGCGAAACACGACGGGAACCTGTGGATCGAATACCCCCAGAGGGATTTGAACCCTCGTCACGGGACTGAGAACCCCGGATCCTGGGCCGCTAGACGATGGGGGCCTGCACCGGATCTTTACAGCATCGCAACGGCGGAGTCAACAATCGCACGAATCGAGTATGCAGTGTCAAAATCTCGTTGAAGGCGAAAAAGTCCGTCGGTGTTACAATCGCCAACTCGGAGGCGCATTTGGAAACTGCCGATCGACGTTTCAAGATGAAGTGGTGGGGCTGGGGCGCGGAGAACGTCCGCGCGTCATTGTCGCAGTCGCCGGCCACGTTGGATTATCTACGCAGTCGGTTGGGACTGGAGCGGTTGGAAGCACCCTCCGCCTTATGTCTCGAATCGGTTCGATTGCCCGAAAGTCGTCTCGATCCGTCGTCGCGAGAAAGGCTCGCGGCAATCGTCGGAACTGCCAACTGCCGTTTCGATCAACGGGAGCGTGTGCTGCACTCGGTCGGGAAAGGCTATAAGGACCTCGTGCGGCTCCGGCAGCTCACGCTGGATCAAGCCACCGACGTAGTCGTCTATCCGTGCGGCGAAGAGGAGGTCGTGGCAATCCTCGCCTGCTGCCGCGAATTGAATTTGGCGCTTGTACCGTTCGGCGGTGGAACGAGTGTCGTTGGCGGCCTCGAAGCCGAGGCAGGTGGGCGCAGACTCGTCGTCACACTCGATCTGGCATATTTGAGTCGCGTGATTGAAATCGATGCCGTCTCACAGACGGCGATCGTCGAAGCCGGCATCTTTGGGCCCGCATTGGAACAACAGTTGGCCGCGCGCGGCTTTACGCTGGGCCACTTTCCCCAATCGTTCGAGTTTTCGACATTGGGGGGATGGATCGCGACGCGCTCGAGCGGGCAGAATTCCCTGGGTTACGGCGGAATCGACAAGCTCGTCGAAAGCCTGCGCATCGTTACGCCCGAAGGAACGATCGAAACGCTGCATGTTCCGCGGCGGGGCGATGGCCCGGACCTCACCCAAATGCTGATTGGGTCGGAAGGAGCCTACGGCATCATCGTTGCGGCAACCATCCGCATTCGACCGAAGCCTGAGTCGCGCGACTATTGGATGTACGCATTCAAGGACTTTGGCGCCGCCATCGACGCAAGTCGCACGCTGGTGCAATCCGGTTCCAGGCCGGCCCTCTTGCGGATTGCCGACGAAGAAGAAACGACCGCCTCGCTCGCTTTGGGACATCGGCCCGGCCGCGGCGGCCGCTCGATCAAACGTCGATTCGGCCAATGGCTGCTCACTCGCAAGGGGTTTCGGCCTCCTCACATGGTGACACTTCTGGTGGGACTTGAAGGTTCGGCCGATCAGGTTCGTCGCGAGCGGCGCATCGTCCGGCGTCACTTTTCCAAGTTCAATTGCCTTTCATTGGGCGGTTCATTCGGGCAGCGCTGGTTGGCGACGCGATTTGAACTGCCTTATTTGCGGGACGAACTTTTGGACAATCACTTGCTCGTCGACACGCTTGAAACCGCCACGACATGGTCGGCCCTGCGGGATCTTTATCGCACCGTGCGTACGGCGATCGAGAGCGCGGCGAAAGAGCAGGGCGAGCCAATCATCGTGTTCACGCACGTCTCGCATCTCTATGCCGACGGAGCCTCCCTGTATTTTTCGCTGCTGGGCCGGCAAAAACGCAGCGACCCAATTGGGCAATGGTGGGCCATTAAGCGCGCTGCCGGCGAGGCGATCCGTGCACAAGGCGCGGTGATCAGCCACCATCACGGGGTGGGAATGGACCATCGCGCACAAACGGGCTGGTCTCCCATCGAACGCCAGATGCTCATGCAACTGAAGCAGACCCTCGATCCGACGGGCATCATGAATCCCGGCAAACTCCTATGAGCCAGAGGCGTTGCGCGATCTTCGCGGGTCTTTCGGAGACCACCTACGATCTGCTCATCGTGGGAGGCGGCATTACCGGCGCAGGGGATCGTCCGCGATGCCGCCAGCCGCGGGCTGCGCTGCCTGCTTGCGGAGAAGGGGGACTTTGCCTCGGGAACGAGCTCGAAATCGGGAAAGCTCATTCACGGCGGCCTGCGTTATCTCAAATACGGGCAATGGCGGCTTGTCTTCGAGGCCTGCCGTGAACGGTGGCTGCTGCAAACGCAAATCGCGCCACATCTTGTTCGTCCCATCCGCTTTGTCGTCCCGTGTTATGCGACTAGCCGCACTCCGCGCTGGCTGCTCGCCGCCGGACTTTTGATGTATGAGCTGCTTGCACTCGGAAGGAGCCGCGGCCATTTCCGCTTACTGTCACGCAAACAATTGGCGCAAATTGAACCCGAGCTGGACCAGACTGATTGCCGTGGCGGCGTTTCGTATTACGACTGTGCGGCACTCGACTTTCGACTGGTGATTGACACGCTCAAGTCTTCCGAGCGGCACGGCGCGCATCTGCTCAATTACGCGGAAGTCGAACGCGTGGAGCAAACGAATGCCGGATTTCGAACTACGATCCGTGACACGCTTTCCGGTGAGCGGCACCAGGTCGAAAGTCGTTGCCTGGTGAATGCAGCCGGGCCCTGGGCGGACGAAGTGCAGATTCGGCTGGCTGCCGGGAAGCAATTCGGCATCAAACTGGCGATCGGCATCCATCTCGTCGTTTCCCGCGAGCGATTTCCAGTACGAGAAACGACAGCACTGGAAGTACCTTCCGATGGCCGCATGATCTATGTGGTTCCGTGGGATCGAACGGTGTTGATCGGCACGACCGACACGTATTACACGGGTGACCGGAATTCGCTGCCTGTGTCGGAAGAGGCAGTCGATTATCTGCTAGCGACTGTGAATCACTATTTTCCCAAAGCTGTCCTAACGACAAATGATATTCAGTCGTCATATGTTGGCGCCCGTCCCCTCTTAGGCAGCAGCGAAGCCGAAACCGAAGATGCTGCATCGCGAGACTATGAAATCATTCGCTCGTCGCCGGGACGATGGGCAATTACGGGTGGAAAGCTGACAACATATCGTGCAATGGCCGAACGGATCGTCGACCAGATCGTGCGTGAAGAGTTTAGTGATCGCCGTTTCAAACGGTGCTCGACAATCGGACCGATCGTGGGTACGGATCAACCTCTTTCGAACGAAGTGTCATCGCGAGTCCGAGAGCTCTGGTCGAGGTATGGTTCTGAAGCACTGACGATCGATTCATTGATTTGTGACTCGCCTGAACTCGCGGAGCGGATCGACAGCCGAGTTCCATTCCGCTGGGCCGAGGTGGTCTACTCAATGAGGAACGAATACGTCGAGCGGGTCGACGACCTCGTCGATCGGCGACTCGGTGCGTTTTTATTGGCGCCTGGGATCGATCTGCGGGACAAGATCGAGCGTTGGATTCTCGAACATCCAGCCTTGGTCCCACACGGTAATTGTGTCGCCGGGTCGCAGACATGAAGCGCCTGTTCGTCATTAATCCGAACGCAGGCGCCGGCATGAGGCCGCGGGCGCTCGAACGATTGGAACGTTTTTTTCGCGGCCGCGCCAATTCATTCGAGGCAGTCGTTTCAAAGAGCCGCGAGGATGTGATCTTTCGGACGCGCCGGGCGCTTCAACGCGGGATCGAGCAAATCGTCGCCGTCGGTGGGGACGGAACGGTCAACGCAGTCGCCAACGGCTTTTTTGAGAACGACGAGCTTGTGCATCCAGATGCGTGCCTGGCCGTCGCGAAGACGGGGTCCGGGTCGGATTATTTTCGCGGATTGACGAGAACGGCAGGGCGTGACTGGCGCGAGATCGTTCTCGATCCGGCGATTCGACGGGTCGATGCGGCCCAAGTGAAAGTTGGCGGGCAAGCCGAACCCATCTATTTCGTCAACATGGCGACGTTCGGAATGAGCGCCGAGGTATGCCGGCGCAAGGCGGCCATGTCGAAGCACTGGCCGACCTCGCTCCGATACCTCTTACCGACCGTGCGGGGCTTATTTCGGACGCGCCAATCGAACGTACGACTTACTGCCGACGGTCAAACTCACGAGCGATGCGCAATCTGCATCATGGTTGCCAAAGGAGCCTATTCGGGCGGTGGGATGCTGTTTGGGAAAAACGTGGCCCTTGACGACGGCCGATTCGAGGTCACGCTGTTTCGACCGCTGCCGGTGTGGCAGATGCTGCTCAAGACGCCCAAGCTCTACAGTGGCGAGTTGGAGAACGAACCGTCGATCGAAAAACTAACGGCCGCCCGCGTTGATCTCGTGGCGACGCCTCCACTGCTGGCAGAGATTGACGGCGACGTGATTGGTGATGCTCCCGTTTCGATGAACGTCGTACCGGGACGACTTCCCGTGTGTTTTCCCCGCGCCCAATAGTGCGATTCGCAGTTTCATCATTCATTGTCGCACCGCATCGAAGTAGAAATGGCCATGCATATGTGAGATATCTCACAGATCGGTAGGTGAAAACCCGCACAATGTTTGATGAAGATTCAATTGATAGCTCTTTTGACGCAGCCGACGAGTTCTCTGGTTCTGTCTCCTGCAGGATCTCTTCGATCCTGTTGACCATGTCCGCTAATCGTTTGGACGACCCGCACTGGGAGAGGCAATCGTCGCGCAGGAAATGCGCCGCAATTCTTCATCAAAAAGGGCAAATCATGAAGAGTCATCGACGCCGAGGATTCACGCTGATTGAACTATTGGTTGTCATTGCCATCATTGCGGTTCTCATTTCGCTCTTGCTTCCGGCGGTACAGGCTGCCCGCGAGGCGGCCCGCCGAACTCAGTGCCGCAACAATCTCAAGCAGATTGGACTGGCGGCGCACAATTACCACGACGTCAACAATTGTTTTCCGCCGGCTTTCACCTGGCTGCTGAATCGAGCGACGCTGCATTATTATTTTTGCTCGTGTTGCTGCAACGCCTCGCCCGCAGGGTGCGGCCAGTGCTCCGAGGCCTACAACGACTACAACATTCACACCTGGGGCGAGCGGCTTCTGCTCTTTATGGAGGGGACCACCGTCTACAACAAAATCTGCATGAACTCGCCACAATTCTCGCCCGCCTGCTTGGGCTCGATCTGTGGAGCGAAATATACGGGGGCCAATGCGTCCGCGTGCTCTTCGATCGGCCCAACACTTCCAGCCGCGTCCGTAATCGCAACGTACGTATGCCCCTCTGCCCCGCGTGCCTCGAATCCCTTCTTGGAGACCACCTCGCTCTCGACTCAGACGGGTGGCGCGATCCCGCAGTATTGGGCGGGAGCCAGCGACTACACTGCCGTGAGTTGTATCTGTAACGGCTTGGCCTGCGCTTACAACGTGTTGACGCCGGTGTGCGATCCCCAGGGACTTAACTCGTTCAACGCCGGCCAATTCAGCGGCGACCGCCGACTGGGAGTGTTGACTTTCGACGCCTTCCGGCTCGAGCACTTTCCAATCTCGATCGAGCAGATCACCGACGGCACCTCTCAGACGATCTTCTGCGGAGAACTGGCCGGGCGGCCCGACCTATGGCAGCGCGGCGTCAAGAGGATCGCCAAGAGCGCGACGTGCGGCGGAAACCTCTTTACGCTGCCGGATGTGCCGGGCACACCCGTTCCCACGAGCAGTGGCAGCAAAGCCACGGCTCTCAACTCGAATCCGGGGGGTTGCTGGGCGTGTCTCGACAATGCGTGGAACTATCAGTGGGGCACGAACTTTACGGGAACGACGCTCGCGTCCGGCGAATGGGACGGCGGACCGCAGTCCAAGGGGCTTGCTTGCGCCATCAATTGCAGCAATGAGATCTGGGGAGGACTTTACAGCTTCCATCCCGGGGCGTGCGGCATCACGCTGTGCGACGGCTCGGCCCGCATGATCAGCGAGAACATCAGTGTGGTCACCTACTGCCGCCTGGTGACTTTTCATGGCCGCGTTAATGTGACGGACTCCGCGTTCTAACTTCTGGCGCCGATCGACCAGCGTCACTTTGAGTTCGCCGGCAATGCTCGAGGGGTTGCCCGGCAGCCCCCCGAGCTTGCGTCACCTGAGAGTCCGCGGCGGCCTGGAGGCGTGCGGCGGACGACCAGCCACTTTTTCAGAGCCACCCGGCAATCGACGGGTGCGAGGCAGACCGTTTGCCTTCCCAGGCGCGATAGGCCTATTGCGCCAAGAATTCCATGCTCTCAACAACAGGGACAATCAAACATGACGGGATGGGGTTGGGATCGCATTCGTTCGTACCGGCGGTTGACCGCAATCGTGGCGCTCGCACTGTTGGCAGGCGGTTGTGGCGAGTCCGCCGATCAGGCGGAGGCGCGGCGGAAAAAGGAGAACAACCTGCCGGAGCAAATCCTGATCAAGTTCTCCGGGAAAGTGACGATTGACGGCCAGCCGCCGCAACTGAAGGCTGACCATACGCTCCTCATCTTCTTATTCGATCCGAAATCTCCGCCCCCGCACGGGAGACCGCCGCGGTACACCGCCTGCCAGGAAGATGGCAGCTTCAAATTTGGAGAGGGCGTCGCTCCCGGCTCGTATGTCGCGCTGTTCGCCGAGTTCAAGGCTGGACGCCCCGGCGTCTTTCATGGGCCGGACGCCCTCAAGAACCTTTACAACGATCCCGACAAGAATGCGACTCGCCAGGGATACAAAGTCGACCTGTCGTCGACCGTCAAGACACAAGACTTCAATCTGGAGCTTGCCGGCAAGGAAGCGGACACCCCAGGACCTCTAGCCGTTGTCAACATCACCCGTGGGTCGAGTTGAATTGTTCGCGATGGAAAAAGCGACCGTCAAATTGAACGGCTCACTCTTGCTCGAACAAATCTTAATCTTCGATTTTCAAGTGCGGCAGCAACTGTCGAAGCCGACTGCGGCCGGTAGCCGTCAATTTCGTGTTCTCGACGCCGAGCACGGTGAGATTTGGAAATTCCTTGAGGTCGTCAATCGCCGCATCGGTCAACCGCGTTTGATTGAGAAAGAGCCGCTTGAGTCGCGCGAGCCGCTTGAGTTCCTTCATGCCGGCATCCGTGACCTGTGTGCCGCTGAGCCAGAACCGTTCGAGTTCTTGGAGCCGCTTCAACTCAATCAGCCCGGCGTCAGAGACCGCAGTCTGCATGATCCAGAGCTTTTTCATCTTCGTCAGATGACCAATTTTCGTGAGTCCGGCATCCGTTATTCGCGTCGCGCTCAGATCGAGCTCCGT
The DNA here is from genome assembly GCA_963752185.1 of uncultured Planctomycetaceae bacterium. Taxonomy (GTDB): domain Bacteria; phylum Planctomycetota; class Planctomycetia; order Planctomycetales; family Planctomycetaceae; genus DASPSM01. Next base: position 548,998 of record CAVVXK010000003.1, read on the forward strand.
CAGCGTTACTAGCGCGGCGAGATCGGTCAGGCCTTTATCGGTGATGGCGTTGTTCGAGAGGTTGAGTTCGACGATTTTGTGCAGCGGCCTGAGTTGCTTCAGTCCGATGTCCGTGATCTTCGTCGCATTCAGATGGAGCACTGTCAGGTCGGCGAGGTTCCTCAATTCTGTCAGGCCCGTATCGGTGACGTCGTTTCGCCCAACGTAGAGCTCGGTCAAACTGTTGAACGATCCCAGTATCTTTAAAGTGCCATCTGTAATGCCGGGCGATCTTAAGTGCAGCTTCGTCAGATGCGGAAGATTCCGCAGTTCGCTAATCCCCGCGTCCGTCACGTCCGTTTGTTGCAGGTCCAGGTCGGTCAGGTTATGGATCGACCGCAGCAGTTGAACGTCTTGGTCCGCGAAGGCGCGACCGGCGTTCAACGATGGGCGTCCGACGATCACCGTCGCGGACCTTCCGAAAACGTCACTTCGCGAAATCGCGCCGCCCAATTGCATGATGCGTTGGGTGATCGAAGCTTCATCGAGGTCAGCGGCGAAAATCGACGCGCTCGGCCAGCAAAGAACGCAGAGCAAGAACCGCAGCACGTTCTCGCCTCGGAGGAAAAGTAGTCGCATGGACGTAGTGTACCGACAGCACTACTTCGAGGCGGCGCGAAAATCGGCCATTCGCCTGGCGACGAGCGCGAGCGAATCGCTGATGCCGTCGCCGCGTTTGGCCGAGACATGGTTATGATTGTTCTGGTTTCCAGACATCGTCAGGCTCCTTTTTCGATGAATTCTGAACGTGCTCCTCGATTGCAGTCTTCTTAGCACCAGCTTGGGGACCGGAGGTGGCGGCAACGGTGCCGCCGTCACTCTGTGAAAGTCCGCCGCTACGAACATCAGTGACGAGTCGCACGATCATTCGCGCGGCTTCGTCGACGGCGACGCGAACAGGATCGCTCATCCCCAGTCGCCCCTCTTCCCCGCCCAAATCGGCCGGCTCGCAAGCGACGAGCAAGAGTCGCTTCCAGCGCGCACCATCACGCGAGCCAAACCAAGAATCTTGAGCGGATCGAGGGTGTGCGCAGTCCAAGAGAGTCGCACTCTGTTCGGAGGAATCGAGCACTGAAAGATCGGGCTCGACCAGGGAAAGCGTTCCGGGCGGAGTCCCTCGCGGTGCGGCATCGACAATGACGACGAGATCATGGCCGTCCAACAGCGCATAAGCGAGATCCCGGCCGCGGATGCCGAAATCCGCGATCCGCACACCGTCGGGCCACGATTGCAACTCGAGCCGACGAGCGACTTCGCTCCCAAAGGCATCGTCTCCCAGAAAGACATTGCCGATGCCGGCGATGAGAATGGTCGGGTTTGGCACATGCGTCGGATGCAACGGTCACTCCGGCAGCCGGTTGTCCGGCAAATTCATCGGTTCCAACTTTTCCAGCGAGGGCCAAATCCAGATGTCGACCCCCCTGTTTGGGCCACAATCGCACCCGATCGCCGGCCCGAAGATCCCGTCCAAAAATGCGGATGCTCTCGACCGGCGCAATCTTGGAGTTCGCCCCAGGGGACGTCGAGGTCGAGAGCGAGCCGACCTGTCGAGCACTTTTTACGCAGCGGCAGCCCCTATTGTAGAACGACGACGATCGAAATGAACCGATCGACCGGCCTGCCGCACGAAAACGTCAGGTTGATTTGATAAAATGCCGGTTCGATAAAACGCTGGTGCCGAGATTTGAACTGGGATTGACGCTCACGTAGAGGGGGAAACAACGGCCATGAAAGTGAAGAAAATTGATATTTGGGTGGGCGAGATTCGCGACGAGGCGGGGGGACTGGCCTTGGCACTTGCTCCAATGGTGGCGGCCGGCATCGATTTCTCCTTCGTGATCGGCACTCGCAAGGCCGACAAGCCGGGCTCGGGGCTTGCGTACCTGGGTGGTATACGGGGCGCCAAACAAGGCAAGGCCGCAAGTCTCGCCGGATTTGTAAAGTCGGAAGACGCGCATGGACTGCGCGTGATTGCCCGCGATCAACCAAAACTCTTGCACCGCTTGACGTCCGAACTGGCGGCCGCGGGAATCAACCTCCGGAGCGTCTCGGCATCGGTGATCAAGTCGCGGTGCGTCTTGATTTTCGCTTTTGACGATGTCGAGCATCGCGACAAGGCGGCCGAAGTCTTGGGCAAATAGGTCCGTGAGCTCCCGCGACAAGCATCGGCCAAGCTATGCCGAATGCGAATGTTTGTGCAGGGCGTCGAGAATTTGCTCGCTTGTCGCCGTCCAGCCGATGATACCGCCTTGAGCGCGGACCATTTCGAGCGTTGCTTGCTTGAAATGCGGGAAATAACTTTCGGTGGCGTCTTCAACGAGCAGGCACTCATAACCGCGGTCGTTCGCTTCTCGCATCGTCGTCTGCACGCAGACTTCCGTTGTAACCCCGGTGATCAAGAGGTGCGTGATCTTTCGGCGATCAAGATGCGCGTGCAGGTCGGTCGCGTAGAACGCGCCCTTGCCCGGTTTCGCAATCACAATCTCCCCATCTCGGGGTTGCAAGCTCGCTACAAAGTCATTTCCCGGTTCACCATGAATCAAGATACGGCCCATTGGACCGCTGTCTCCGATTCGGAGCGATCCATTTCCCCGCTTGCGTTTGGCGGGCGGGCAATCGGCGAGGTCAGGTTGATGGCACTCTTTCGTGTGGACGACCGTCAGCTCGCGCTCGCGGAAAGCGGACAGGAGCGATTCCACGGCCGCAATCGACGGCTCCAAGAGACGAACGTCGTTGCCAAGCGCATGCCCGAATCCACCCGGCTCGACGAAATCGCGTTGCATGTCGATGATCACGAGCGCCGTTCGAGCAGGATCAAAATCGTACGGATAGGGCTGTGCGGCAACGGTGGCCATCAAATCTCTCGGTAAAACGGCTGGCGGATCAGCTCAATGGCCGGCCATATGGCGGCCGATGATGTGACGGTCGGCCTCTTGGCTGGTGGTCTCGTGCACGATGCGGCCGTCCGAAATGACGAGGATGCGGTCGGCGAGTTCCAGGATTTCGTCCAAATCTTCCGAGACGAGTAAGACGGCTGCGCCGCGGTTGCGGGCCTCCATGATCTGAGAGCGGATCTCGGCCACCGCCGTGAAGTCGAGGCCGAAGCAGGGATTGGCCGCGATCAGGACTTCAACCCCTTCGCCCAATTCTCGAGCCAAAACAGCGCGCTGAATATTTCCGCCCGACAAGTGGCCGATCTTCGCGGCCGGAGACGACGGTCGGATGCGGTAGCGGCCGATCAGATCGACGGCCCGATTTCGGATGGCGCGGCGCTTGACCAGCTTCTTGAATCGCGTGAGCGGGGGGCGATCGAAAACGCGAAAGGCCAGGTTTTCCGCGACCGTCATGTTGCCGACGCACGCATTTTGGAGCGGCATCTCGGGCAGGACGTGGAATCGATGCTTGCGCATTTCGTGGCGGATGGGGCGGTACGGTTCGCCGCGGACCAGGATCTTGCCTGCGCTGGCGGCTCGCTGCCCCGCGAGAACCTGCACGAGCTCCCGCTGGCCGTTGCCGGAGACACCGGCGATGCCGACAATTTCTGTGGCCCCGACTATGAGTGAAAGTTTGGAAAGCGCTTCGACACCCGTCTCGTCGAAGGCGCTCAGATTGTGGATCGCCAGGCGAATTTCCGCCGCCGAACGGCCGTTGACGTCGAGCCGCACGGCTTGCTGCGGAAGTTCGGCGTCGCCCATCATCATGCGGGCCATGTCTTCGCGAGAAAGATCGCGAACCGTCCCTTCCCCCATCAGCCGTCCGTGCCGCAGCACCGTCACATCGTCGCAAAACGCGGTCACTTCGCGAAACTTGTGGCTGATCATCAGCACGCTGAGGCGTCCCTGCTCGCACATCCCGCGGACCATGCCGAGCATTTCGTCGGCCTCGTCGGGGGTGAGGACCGACGTCGGCTCGTCGAGAATCAACACCTTGCGGCGCAAGTAGAGCTGTTTGAGGATTTCGACTTTCTGCTTTTCGCCGGCCGACAGGTTGCGGACGAGAGCCCGCGGATCGACGCGGAAGGGCATCGTCTCCATGAAGTTTTCGAGCTGTTCGGTCTCAGCCTTCCAGTTGATGACGGCCGGCACATGTTCGCGGGCCATGATCAGGTTTTCGACAACGGTCATGTTCTCCACCAGCGTGAAATGCTGATAGACCATGCCGATGCCCAGCGCATGAGCCTGGCGAGGATTTTTGAGTTCGACCGCGTGCGTTCCAACGATCACCGAGCCGCTGTCGGCCCGGTAGGTGCCCATGATGCATTTGACCAGAGTGCTCTTGCCCGCGCCGTTTTCGCCCAAGAGTGCGCGAATTCGAGCGGGCGCGAATTTGAGCGAGACATCGCTCAGCGCCTGCAGAGCGCCGAAGCGCTTGGAAATGTTGCGGACCTCGACCAGCGGTGGCGTTTCATCGAATTCTCCCATCGACGGAGACGATCGCTTTGGTAGAGACGCCCCGTCGCGGTTGATGGGAACGGTCGTCGTCATGGCAAGGCCTCCAACAGCGAGCGCGAAGGGGCAACCGCTCCGAAAACGCCTCCCTGCATCGTGATCATCTTGATGGCGGCCAGGTGATTGCCGTAGTCGGTGGCGCCGCAGCAGTCGTCCAACAGCAGACACTCGTATCCGCGATCGTTGGCGTCACGCATGGTCGTGTGAACGCAAACGTCGGTCGTGATTCCGGTCAGGATCAGATTTCTCACCCCCATCCGCGTGAGGATGAGGTCGAGATCAGTCGCGTAAAAGGAGCCCTTCCCCGGCTTGTCGATAATCGGCTCGTTCGACCGGGGTGTGAGTTCAGGAATAATTTCCCATCCCGCTTCGCCTCGAATCAGGATCCTTCCACACGGGCCCGGATCACCGATTCCAGCGCCGATGCGTTGAGATCGCCAGCGCTTATTGGCCGGCAAATCGGCCAGATCGGGCCGATGTCCCTCGCGAGTGTGCAGAATGGGATAACCCTTCTCACGCATTGCGGACAAGACGGCACGAATCGGCTCAACGGGGGCGCGAGTCAGGGACAAGTCGTAGCCCATCGCATCGACATACCCTCCCTTGCCGCAAAAGTCCGTCTGCATGTCGATCACGATGAGCGCCGTATTTCCCGGCCCGAGGTTTCCGTCAAAGGGCCAAGGGTAGGGATTGGCGTCGACGTGTGTTTTGTTGAAGATTTGGGCGCCGGACATCCGCGTGGCCTTCGAGGCTATTGTGTTTTCGAAAGTTCCGCCGGGGCGCCGACCATCGCGCGGAGGCGGGAGCAAGTCAGAATCATGATGACGAGCGTCAAGATGTACGGGGCGGCATACCACAGATAGCGCGCCGATCCCGAAACCAGGTTCTGTCCCTGCAGCGCGGGACCCAGCGATCCGACGCCGCCGAACAACAACGAAGCCCAAAGGCAGAGAATCGGATTCCAGCGAGCGAAAATCACCAGCGCGACAGCCATCAACCCTTGTCCGGACGAAAGCTGTTCGTTCCACGATCCGGGGTAATACAACGACAGATAACTTCCGCCGATGCCGGCAAGAGCTCCGCCGATCGCCGTGGCAATGATGCGTATTCGCGGGACAGAGTAGCCCATCGCGGCAGCCGCTTCCTCGCTTTCACCGGCCAAACGCAGGATGAGTCCCCAGCGGGTGTTCTTCAATGTCCAAGCGAGCAAGGGCGCAAGGGCGACACCAACAACAAATAAGGCGTTGATTCGTAATGCCGTGCGCACCTGCTCGATTGGGGACCAAAAACCGAGCTCGAGCGCCGGCAACCGCGGTGCACTGGGCTGGATGTACGGCTTGCCGAGATAAAAGGCCAATCCCATTCCGAAGAGCATCATCGAGATGCCGACTGCCACATAATTGACGCGCGGCAAATTGCAGATGACCGCGTGCAGCGCTCCCAGAAGCAGGCCGACGACGGCCGCAGCGAGGACGCCAATCCAAGGGGAACCGGTCTGATAGCTGATGGCGTAGCCGGTCATGGCTCCCATCACGAGCGTTCCCTCGAGGCCGAGATTCACGCGACCCGATTTTTCGGTGATGCATTCACCCAAACTGACGAACAGGAACGGCGTGCCGACGCGAATTGCTCCGCCCACGATCGCGAGCAGTAATCCCCATCGTCCGACGTCCGTCACGGGCTCGGCGGCAATCAGAGAACTCGATAGTCCCAATCCGAGGGCTGATGCGATCATGTGGCGACCGCCTCCCGAACTTCGCGCGGCTGAAAGACGCGCAATCGACCGTAAAACGCCTCGGAAAGAAGAATCATCACGAAAATAATGCCCATCAAGACCTGCACCGATGCGTCCGGGATGTGCAAACGTCGCTGCAGAATGCCCGACGCGGCACTCAATCCGCCGAACAGAACCGCCGCCGGAATGATGCCAAGAGGATGGTGTCTCGCGATGAACGACACGAGGACTCCCGTGAATCCATAACCGGCGAGTAGTGTCGCATTAGCCTGATGATGGACGGCGGCGACTTCCACAGTTCCTGCCAAGCCGGCGGCGGCCCCGCCGAGGAAACAGGTCGTCACAATCAACATGCCGACTGGAAGTCCGGCTGCCTGAGCCGCACGAATATTGCCTCCCGCCATGCGGGCTGAAAAGCCAAAGGTCGTGTGATCCATCAACATCCACGCGACGACGCAGGCGGCAACGCCGTACGCCAATCCCCAATGGATGTCCAATCCAAAGATCGTCCCCAGCCAGGCCGTTTCGGGGATCGGGTAGGTTGACGGTTTATTGAGACTCGCGGGATCACGCAGCGGGCCTTCGACGAGAAAGTTGAAAACCGAAATCGCCACATAGGCGAGCAGCAAGCTCGAAATCGTGGCATTGACTCCGCGCCAATGGCGAAGGGCGCCACAAAGGGCAATCAGCAAACCGCCGACAATCATTCCCGAAATGGCCATTCCGACCTGAATTCCGAACGGCGACCAACTGTGCATTGCCAAGGCGGCTTCGGCAGCCGCTAAGCCGCCGAGGGCGAGAGCCCCCTCGCCGCCGATGACGATCAATCCCAATCGAGCCGGAAGTGCGGTGCAGAGAGCCGCCAGAATCAACGGAGCGGCCCGAGTCAGCGTGTTTTGCCAAGAGAAGCTCGTGCCGAAGCCGCCGATGTACATCCAATAAACGAGGTTTGTCGGAGGCACCCGTGCGATCAGAAACATAAAGACGGTAAAGATCAGCAAGGAGGCGACGAGCGCCGCGACTGTGATCGTCAACGATTCGATGAGGCCGCGTGCACGCATGGTCTTTTGTCAGAAGGCGATTATTCGCCTTTGACCCCGTCAACGAGGTAATTCATGCTCTCGAGTTCGATGGCCGTCTGCACGAACTCTTTTCCTGCCGGGATCACGACCTTCCCCGAATTGTCCTTCAGCTCGCCTTTATAAATCACGAATTTCCCTTCCATGAATTTTGACTTCACGTCTTCCGCCGCTTTCTTGGCCTTTTCAGTTACGGCGGGCCCGTAAGGCGAGGTCTTCACAACTTGTTCCTTGAGTCCGCCGCGCACCAGATTCGGAATCTTCTGATGGTTCAGGTACATCTTGATGTAGTCGGTATAGACCTTTTCCCAATTCCATTCGGCGCCGGTCAGGTAGCCTTTGGGGGCGAGAGTCGCCTGGCTGCAGTGGTAACCGCAGGTGTAAATTCCGCGCCGCTCCGCGTTTTCCACGATAACTTTCGGGCTGTCCACATGGCATGTGATCACGTCGACCCCTTTGTCGATCAGGCTATTGGTTGCCTCGGCCTCTTTCACCGGCATCGACCAGTCACCCGTAAAGATCACGCTGCAAGTGATCGTCGGATCGACGCTCCGCGCGCCTAACGTGAAGGCGTTGATGTTGCGGCGAACCTGGGGAATCGGTTTGGCAGCCACGAAGCCGAGCTTTTTAGACTTCGTCATGTGGCCGGCGACAATGCCACTCAGGTATTGGCACTCGTCGATATACCCGAAATAGCTGCCGACGTTTTTGGGATGCGTGCTCTCATTCCAGAGCCCGCCGCAGTGCAGGAACATCACATCCGGGTATTTCTTGGCCATCACGAGGACATGTGGATCGAAATAACCGAACGACGTCGGAAAGATCACTTTCGCGCCGTCGAGTTCGATCATGCTCTGCATGCTTTTCTGCACGTCGACCGTCTCGGGAACACGTTCCTCTTCCATGACCTTGACGCCGTCCATTTTGCGGACAGCGGCTGCACCATCCGCGTGGGCCTGGTTGTAGCCATAGTCGTCCTTCGGACCGACATAGATAAAGCCCACGGCTACGCCTTCGCCGCCAGACAGCGCACTGGCCGATCCGCCGCTTTTTGATCCGGTGCTGCTCGCGTCGGTCGCCGACGTCTTGGCACAGCCGACGATCGGCATGCACAGGATGACCGTCGCGGCGACCGCGTAGAGTGAATGAGAACGAGTTGGTCGGACGATGGTCATGCGGCTGTCCTTTTGATCTGAATGCTGCTCTTCAACACGACGGGGATGATTGCGAAACGGAGCTGCGCGAAGTCTGGCTGCGGAAGGCGATCCATCCGCCAAAGTCGGAAATGTCGCGAGCCCGCTCGGTCGCGCACGATTCGCACAGAAAACCCTTCACCATTTCTCCGTCTTCGAGCTCGACCGTGCCGATGGCGAGTGGAGGCGCAACGGACGCGACGAGTCGCCCGAACCCGTCGAATGGAACATCGTAAATCTCAACGGCGATGCCGTACCCCCCGTTGGCGAGACGCAACAAGCCGGGTCGCGGCGGGTTCAGGTCCAAGAATGCGTGAAAGGAATACTTTGAGGCAGTCCGACAGGCGCGGACGAATTGAGCCCCCAGCTTGCAGAGCGCGGGATGAAACGGCTCGCCTTTCAAATGGGCCCCGGCGACGGAAACTCGCACGTAACCATCCGGGGGCACGGACGGTCGGCGGGCGGAGTGGAGCAATCCGACCGGTAATCGATTTCCGGTTGCTCCCAGGGGCAAATCGATTTGACGCTGCCAGGCCATTCCGATTTCGCACAATCGCCGCTCACTGCCGGGCGGACCAAGCAGCGTAATGCCTGCGGGCAGACCAGCGGAGGTGAAACCGGACGGGACGGCCAGGGCGCTTAGTCCCACGAGATTCGCGAAATTCGTGTACATTCCCAGCCGCCGGCTCCAAGCGATCGAATCCGCCCGAACGTCGGCCAGCTTGGGCAAGGTGGGGATCGTCGGAACGACGAGAGCTTCGGCGTGTTCAAACACCCGCAGACAAACTTCACGGAGCTTTCTCAGACGCTGCTGCTCCCGGAACACGTCCACTGCCCGGTACGTGCTTCCCCCTTCGATGATCGAACGCGTGACGGGATACATCTCGTCGGCGTGCTCGCTCATAAACGTTTCGAGAGCCGCAAAGCGCTCTGCCACCCAGGGACCGCCGTACAGGAGCTGCCCCGCTTCGCGAAACGGAGCGAAGTCAATTGTGACCCGCCGCGCACCGCTTTGCTCGAGACGCTCGATTGCGGTCTGATAGAGCGCGGCTCGCTCGCTGTCTCCGCAGAAGTCGAGTTCCGAATCCGGAGCAACGGCGAAAGTTGCGAGCGGCGAATCGGCCAAAGGCGACGGTTCGCGGCCTTGGGCAGCCGCGTATGCGTAGGCGGCGTCTTCCGCGGTCAATGTCACAAACGAGATGCAATCCAGCGACGCGCACGACGGGACAAGTCCTTCCGTGCTCAATAGTCCGGGCGCTTGCTTGAAACCGACGACGTTGTTCGCGGCCGCCGGAACGCGACCGGAACCGGCCGTGTCGGTCCCCAGCGCGAAGCTCACAAGGCCGGCCGCCACAGCGACTCCCGAACCGGAGCTTGATCCACCCGAAATGAATTCGGAATTGAACACGTTCCGGCAAGCCCCGTACGGGCTGCGATCACCGGCGAGTCCAGTGCCGAATTGATCCAAGTTTGTCTTGCCGACGGCGATTGCCCCGGCGTCGAGCAGCCGCTGCACGACCGTCGCCGATCGCTCGGGGGTGTAAGAATAAGCCGGACAGGCCACGGTCGTCGGAAAACCGGCCAGATCGATGGAATCCTTGATCGCGAACGGGATTCCGTACAGTGGCAGCTTATCGCCGGCGCTTCGGCGTCTCTCAACCGCGTCCACTTGAGCGAAGACCGCTTCGGAGGGAAGTCGGCAAATCCAAACCGCCGGATCGGGGTACGCCGCGATTTTTTCTAGAACCGACGCGAGCACGTCATGCGGGGAAGCTTCCCGCGTTTGATAGATTCGCGATAACGATTTGAGATCGAGGGTGGATACAACGGGAGCGGGACGCATCGAAGGGTTTCGCGCTTTTAAGTCGCTTCGATCGTACTTGGGCAGTGAGCCGTCGCTGCGAATGCACTCGGTATGCCAATTACTTGTTGCCGAATGCGGCGATCAAAAACGATCGAAGCAGCGAGACCCCGCCTGCGACCCAAAGCTCGATGCTCCCGCAGGTTATGCATAAGAATCGCCGATTAGCAAAACCTTGCCCTTCGAGATCCAACCGGCTGCGGCTGAATCTCTGCTTCACTTCCGTGCACGAGGGACAAGCGCGGCCGCCTCGAATGCGTGCAATCGGTGAAACGAGGTCGTACGGCTCGAACGTTGGACTATGTGGCCAGAGAGCAATCGCTCGGCACACGAGTTGCCAATCTTCCGGCAGCAACTGGTGCTCTCGGCGAGGTCATTCCGCCTGGGAGCCGGCAAAGGTTCTGCTCGACGCGCAATAGTTCCTAAGTAGGAGGCAAAACGTGCTGCACATTTTCGGATACGGAGGTCTGTTGCTGCTTGAGGCCCTGAGTGTGGGAGCTTCGATGACGGCTCAATCGGGCGGTGTCGCAACGGCCGCACTCGTCGTCGGTCTGCTCGGTTCCGTGCCGACGGCAAACCATTTTGCCGGGCATTTGTTCGAGCGAGCCACACGGGGAACGGATTGGTCCCAAGGCGCTTAAGAATTTGCCCGCTTTGCCAAAGTGCGGTCGCCCTGAGAAATGAGCGGGTCGCGTAGCGGGAGCCGCGCGAATAGAATGCCGCTTTCGCCATCAGTCGCAGCGCGGTCGTAGTTGGCAAAGCATGCACGTCACGCCGGAGAATGCTGTTTACCTGTTCGCTATTGGCGCGGGCAGCGGCATCGCCGGAGCGATCCTCGGCACTGGTGGCGGAGTATTCCTCATCCCTGTGCTGGTTCTCGTGTTCGGCCTGCCCATGCACTTGGCCGTCGGCACCAGCATTCTGTGTGTCATCGCTACCTCGATGCGCCGTTGCTTCGGTAAACGTGGAGCGTGGTACGGCCAATATGCGGCTGGGAATGACGCTCGAAATTGGTACGTCCCTGGGTGCAATTAGCGGTGGACTACTCGCGGCCTGGATGTCGGCGCCGATTCTCGAGACGGTTTTCGCCGTCGTTTTATTGCCGACGGCCGCACTGATGTGGCGCGGTCGAACGGAATCCGCTCAAGGTTCCGGCCTCCCCGCTCCGCAGGCGGAATCCACTGGCGTCTTGGGAGCAAAGTTCAACGATCCCCAACTCGGTTGCGAGGTGATTTATCGAGTCCAGCGCTTGTGGGCCGGATTCGGCATCTCGTTCATCGCAGGGATCATGTCGGGCCTACTGGGCATTGGTGGCGGCGTCTTCAAGGTTCCGGCGCTCGTGTTATTTTGCGGTGTGCCGATCAGGGCAGCCGCGGCAACCTCGAACTTCATGATCGGCGTAACGGCGGCTGCAAGTGCGTTCTTGTACTTCGGCCGTGGCGAGGTGCAGCCTCTGACTACGGCGACCGTCGTGCTGGGAGTACTCGCTGGGTCGGCAATCGGCAGTTATGTCAATCGATTTGTGGGAGGACGCATCCTCGAGCGCACGTTCGCGCTGCTCCTCCTTGCTGTCGCCCTGGAAATGTTAATCCGCGTCGTCCGATCGTGAGGTTCCAATGGCTCCCCGCACAATAAACGAACGCTTGGGCTGGGCCGTGCACGTCAGTTTGCTGACCGGCCTGGTGATCAGCGGGGCCCTGCTGATTCTCGGAGCAACACTTCGTTTGGCTTCGCACGAAGTTGGTCCCGAACAGCAGCGCCCGCCCGGTGTGCGTACGATCGTGTTGCAAGCGATGCACGGGGACGGTTCGGCGATTCTGAATCTCGGGATCTTGATTCTCATGCTGACACCCATTTTGCGGGTGCTTGTCCTCGCAATTGGCTGGCTTTTGGAAAAAGAATGGCGGTTCGCGGCCATTGCTCTTTGTGTGCTGGCCCTGTTGGCGACAAGCGCGATCCTGGGGACCGGATGAGTCACTCGTCGTTCAATCGACGAGGTGGGCAGGATCATCATTAACCGGCGAGCCCGCAAGTCTCGATGGGGTCGTCACGGGCTCTTGCACAAGAGTGGGCGCTGCCGGAATACCTGAATTGAGCGCCAACATGGTGTTCGGCGCACCATTGGCGCCGCCGCTGGTTTGCAACATTGCCAGGCGAGCTTGAATCTGCGGCTGAAACCAATCGGCCTGCAAGGATCGCCGATACATGACAGCCGCGCGTTCGCTCTGTCCCATTTGCTCGTAAAGCAGTCCGAGTTGAGCAGTGGCGACCGGGTTGTTTGGGCGGGCCGCCAGTGATCGAAACAAGGATTGTTCCGCGGCCTTCAGATCGCCGCTTTCCCGTTCCAACCAGGCCATCTCGATCTGTGCGTTTGAGTCGCGCGGCTGGGCATCCACCCACGTCGAAATCAACTGCTCCGCTTCATCGCGACGCCCGTCTTCGATCAACAATCGAGCTAAGGCATGGTACGAGGGCTCGTGCGTTCGATCGAGTTGAATCGCTCGCCAATACGCCTGGACCGCGTTTCCGTGGTCGCCGAGACGCTGGGTCGCGCAACCCAGGTTGTAATTGAACGCGGGACTGAACGGTTCGTCGGCGACGGCTCGCGCGAATTCTTCCCGCGCAGCGGCATAATTCGCCTGCTGGTAGTTCCACATGCCGACCTGATTGTTCCAATTGCCGCTGAGTAAGCTGCAGCCGCAAAGCACCGGGGCCAGCAATATGAGAAGAGCCGGTCTTGCTCGAACCCACGCATAACGGGCGGATGATGAGCGCAAAACGGGGATGTTGTTCGCGCCGTGCAGGTTGGCGCGCATGGGAAACACCTGACTAGGCAATCTGCGAAACCTGGTCGAAAGATTCGCAACGATGGGCGAGGGAGGTTACCGACCGGCAGAATCTGCCGCAAGTCCATTCCTGCGGCGAATCGCCGCTCCCCTCCGACGCCGAAACTCATTCGCCAGATTCGGGTTCCGTCTGCCGGACTTTCTTCTTGCTGTTCTTGCCCGATCGGCCCGATTTTCGGTCCGAGGCGGAATGCTCGCCATCGATCTTGGAAAGAACGAGTTCCGTTCCATTCATCGAGAAATTGAAATGACCGAGAAACGTCATACCAAGCAGGATCGGCGCGTTAGTGGCCTCTGGGGGAAGCACGACGCACTCTACTTTTTTCGCCGTAAACTGCCCCACCTTGACCGAGTCAAGTGTCACGAGACTGGCCTTGGATACTGTTCCGCTGGCCACCTTCAACTTGATCGGCATGGCCGACGCGTCGATTTTCACGCCGCATTCCATCGCCGTTCTGTAGGGCAGCACCACTGAGTTGGCGCCCGTATCGACCACCATGTCCACCACATGGTCGCCGTTCACGACCACGGTTGCGTAATAGCTGTTTCCTTCGCGGCGAAGCGGAATCTTCTCGGAGATCACAGTTTTCTCGAGATCGGCAATCCGCTTGAGTCCCGCCTGAAACAATCGCGACGGCTTGATCTCCAGGGACGACTTTGCCGCAGCGTTCCATTCCTTGAGTGCCGACTGTGCCTCTTCATCCTTTTCCAACTCGGCATATCTTGCAGCCACGCGATCGGCCTCGGCACGAATCTTCGAAATCTGTTGCACGTATTTCTCGCGGACGGAGTTAGCCGCGTTGCGCGTTCTGTCGAGTTCTTTGGTCGTTTCATCCTTCTCATGATTCAGCAAGTTGATTTCACCAACCGTGGCATTGGCGGCGCCGATGAGCTGATTGCGCTGAATGAAGTTTCCCGAGGTTGCCAATTGGCCATTGATCGCAACATTCGCCTGCAGTCGCTGGTGCAGATTTGCAGTGAGTTCATCGAGTCCACGCTGGGCATCGTTGAACTCTCGAACCGCACTTTGGAGCTTTCGCTTGAGCGTGGCAAGTTCGCGAAATTGCTTTGAGAGTTCACTCTCCTCGCTCAGAGACAAGCCGGAGTGCGTGACGCGGATACCCTTGGCAGCCAGCTTCGCTTTGAGAGCGGCCTGATCATCGCCATGAAGCGGGGGGACGACCGACGCCAACAGAAGGCACGCGACGAGAAATTGGAAAAATCGGCGCATCGAGATCCCCTAACCGGTGCCCGCAGCCACTTTCACAACTATCCGTGAACCCGGAAGGGTGTCAAGTGGTGGCAACGAATCGACCGACTGTGGGATGAAACTTGCCGAACTGATCTTCCTCTAGCGGAAGAATTCCTCGGCTTCGTTGAGAAAATCGGGATCCAGAGTGCGCATCGTGCCGACGGCTTCCGACAGCAGGACGCTGACGATTTTCGTCCCGCGGAGGGCAACCATGCGGCCGAAGTTTCGCTCCAAGGCCAGCCGCGCGGCGTGGATGCCCAGACGCGTGCCCAGCACCCGATCGTAGGCTGTTGGCGTTCCGCCGCGCTGCAAATGGCCGAGCGTCACGACGCGGGTCTCGATTCCGGTTCGCTTTTCGATCAGGTCGGCAATGACTTCGCCGATCCCTCCGAGCCGAACATGGCCGAAGTCGTCGATCTCGGCGGCACGGGTTACAAATTCGGCCTCGTTGGGAAGCTTGGCTCCTTCGCTGACGACGACGATGCCGTAAGGCTTTCCACCCGCCCGTCGCTTCTTCAGCAATTCGACCATGCGATCGATATGAACCACCGCCTCCGGTACGAGGATGTAATCCGCGGCCGATGCCATGCCGGAGTAACAGGCGATCCAGCCGGCGTGCCGGCCCATCGTCTCGATCACCATGATCCTGCGGTGCGATTCCGCGGTCGTTTTGATGCGGTCGATCGCCTCCATCACGATGTTGATGCACGTATCGAAACCGAATGTGACGTCCGTCGAGCTGAGGTCGTTATCGATTGTCTTCGGAACTCCGACGGTCGTCAGGCCGCGGTCGGAGAAGAGCTTGCTCGCGACACCCAAGGTGTCGTCGCCGCCGATGGCGATGAGCGCGTCCAAATCGAGCCGTTTGAAGGTCGCCACGAGCCGATCGACGTCCTCGGCCTTTTTGTACGGGTTCGTCCGCGAGGAGCCGAGGATCGTTCCGCCGCGGTCGATAATGCCGTCTGTCACTTCGGGCGACAGTTGGACAAAGTTGCCTTCGATCGCTCCGCGCCAACCCTCCAGAAGACCAATCGTCTCGCCGCCGCCGTTATGGATCGTTCGGACAATCGCACGAATGACGGCGTTCAATCCCGGGCAGTCTCCACCGCCGGTTAATACGCCAACTTTCATGACGGCCAGGTCCTTTCAATAAACGTGGTATCGACTTGCCCGTCGATGAAGCTCGAATGGGCCGTGATTTTGCGCAACAACGGGATGGTCGTCTTCACGCCTTCCACGACAAATTCGTCAAGTGCCCGCCGCATGCAAGCCAGCGCCTCCGTCCGCGTCGGACGGTGGACGATCAACTTACCGATCAATGAATCATAATACGGCCCGATCGTGTAACCTTCATGTGAATGGGTGTCGAGTCGAACGCCGGGTCCGCCGGGCGCGCGCCATTTGGTGATCCTTCCGGGAGAGCCGCGAAAGCCGTGCTCGGGATCCTCAGCGTTGATTCGCACTTCAATGGCCGCTCCGTTGCACGGAACATTGCGTTGGCGCAGGGTGAGGGGCTGGCCGTCGGCGATGCGGATTTGCTGCTGAATCAAGTCGATGCCCGTGACCATTTCGGTCACGGGATGCTCGACCTGGATGCGGGCGTTCACCTCAATGAAGTAAAAGCGATTGTCGGAGTCGACAATAAACTCCACGGTGCCGGCGTTTGTGTATTCGGCCGATTTGATCAAACGAACGGCCGACTTGCAGATGTCTTCTCGAACCGAATTGGGTAGCGAGACCGCCGGCGTCTCTTCGATCAGTTTTTGATGCCGACGCTGCGTGGAACAGTCGCGTTCCCAAAGGTGCAGCACGTTGCCGTGATTGTCCGCGATGATCTGGACTTCGATGTGCCGAGGACGCTCGATGTACTTCTCGATGTAAACGCCCGCATTCTTGAACGATTTTTCCGCTTCGGCGGACGCCGCTTTCAAGCCTGCCTTGAGAGCCATGTCGTTCATCGCAACGCGCATGCCTTTGCCGCCGCCCCCTGCCGTCGCCTTGATCAGGACCGGGTAGCCGATCTTCGCCGCGATGGCCGCCGCGTCTTGGTCGTTCGTGACGAGGCCGTCGCTGCCGGGGACGACGGGGACCTTCGCCTCGATGGCAACCTTGCGGGCGCTGACTTTGTCACCCAAAAGTGCCATCGCCTGGTGGCGCGGGCCGATGAATTCGATCTTGCAACTGCGGCACACTTCAGCGAAGTGAGCGTTTTCCGCCAAAAAGCCATAACCGGGATGGATCGCCTGGACGTTGCCGATTTCGGCAGCGCTGATGATTCGATTGATCAACAGGTAGCTTTCCGACGACGGAGCCTTCCCGATGCAATACGCCTCGTCGGCGAGCGACAGGTAATGAGCTCCGCGATCGGCCTCGCTGAAAACCGCGACCGTCTGGATTCCCATTTCGCGACAGGCGCGAATGATCCGTAGCGCGATTTCACCCCGGTTGGCGACAAGAATTCTCTGGAACATTTTCGGCTAACCGGGACGGACACGGAAGAGCGGCTGTCCGAACTCGACGGAATCGCCGTTTTTGGCCAGAACCTCGATGATTGTTCCGCTGACTTCAGCCGGAATTTGATTGAAGACCTTCATCGCTTCCACGATGCAGACCACGGTTTCCGGCGTAACGGCGGACCCGATGTTCACAAAGGCTGGATCCTCCGGAGTCGGCGACGAGTAAAACGTCCCGACCGTCGGACTATTGATCGTGAGGCTGCCGTCGTTCCGCGGACCGGCCGCGGCCGCGGCCAGTGCAGCGGTCGGCGCCGGAGCGGGCAAGACCTGAGCAGCCGGGCGCTGGCCATGACGATCGGTGCCGTTATTTCCGGCGCGCGTCGCAGCCGCCATTTCTCGCTCCCTCGCTGGAGGCTGATCTCCGTGAGACTGTGTTTCTCCATGAGTTCGACGAGCGCGAGCAGCCTGTCGAAATCGAATGGCGCGTCGGATGATGTTTCGGCGT
Source organism: uncultured Planctomycetaceae bacterium (assembly GCA_963752185.1). GTDB lineage: Bacteria > Planctomycetota > Planctomycetia > Planctomycetales > Planctomycetaceae > DASPSM01. Next base: position 566,412 of record CAVVXK010000003.1, read on the forward strand.
CAGGCATTGTTACGACTCAGAGTCTCATTTCTCGGCGAGCTTAGTTTGCCAGGGCGAATTCCCGGGGAAGTGACGTAAGCACCTCATGTCCATTTCGGGTGACTAGGACGTCATCTTCGATGCGAATCCCTCCCACGCCGGGCAAGTAAATACCCGGCTCGACGGTCACAACCATGCCCGGTTTCAAAATGTCCTTGGAAATTCGCGAAAGACGAGGACCTTCGTGAATTTCCAAACCGATACCGTGACCCAATCCGTGTCCGAAGTTTTTCCCCCAACCCGCTTTGGCAATAACGTCCCGGCCGATTGCATCCACGTCCGATCCCGCGATACCAGGTCGGATCGCGTCAATCGCTTGTTGTTGTGCGTTCAACACAACTCCATGTAGCTTCTCAAGTTTGGGCGAGATCGTACCGGTCGCCAACATTCGAGTCAAGTCACTGTGATAACCCTGAAAGTTCGTCGCGCCCCAGTCGATTAACAGGAAGTTTGCTTCCCCGATGCGGGTCGAAGTTGGACGTGCGTGGGGAAGAGCCGCCCTTTGCCCGACGGCAACGATCGTGTCGAAACTCGCCTGCTTCGCGCCAAAGCGGCGCATGGCCTGTTCGAGTTCATTTGCAGCTTGCTGCTCCGACATGTCACCGCAAAGTGAAGCCTTCAGGACGGCGAAACCGCGCTCGGCTTGCCGAATTGCTTGGCGAATTTGAGCGAGCTCATCGGCATCCTTGATCTGCCGCAATGCCTCGACCTGGTCGACCTGAGGAATCAGCTGTAAGGCTTTGACCGCGGAGGCCAACGATTCCCACTGGGAATAAGTCGTCGTCCGGCTTTCAAAACCCATCACGGACAGCTTGGCTCGACCGACAACGTGTGCGACAGCCTCGGTGAGTGTTTGATTGCTCGTCCGGATCGTCACATCGAGTTCGGGACACTCCTGCGATATTTGCGTCTCGAATCGGCTGTCGCTGACCAGCCCCGTCAGGTTGGCGCCAATGACCAGATTGCTGTCTTCGCCGGTAAAGCCAGTTAAATAGCGAACGTTGTACGGCGAGGTAACAAGCAGCGCATCGACACCGGCAGTCTTCAGTTGACGCAGCAATCGATCGCGGCGGGCGGCAAAGCGGTCTTGCGGCATGGATTCCAATCAATGTCCGCCGGAGGACAGGATGACGGCTTCGTCGAAAATCGCGTGGTTGATCACACTTCGGCCCTCGGACGTGTAGACCACATGAATCTTCCCGTCGCTAGTCTGGATCGCCGTCGGGTACGCCGCCGAGTCGCCCGGCTTGTTGACGATATTTCGCTTGAACGGATACGTCTTGTCCCCATCGGTTGAAATCGCAACCGTCAAAGGCATGCGGGTGCTGTTCTCATCGTCGTTGTAGACCAACAGCAAATGCCCGTTTCGCAACTTAATGAAATCGGTTGCCGCATTGGGATTCGGAAACTGTGAAGCGGCTCCGGCACTCCAAGTGGACCCACCGTCGTGGGATTCCGCACGAATCAAACGTCCGTGGTCTTTTGGACCGTATCCACCCGCGCGACGGCAATAAGTGATAAGATAGTCGTCCGTAATCTGCACGACTGAAGGCTGAAGATTGCCGAAGCGTGAATGGATCAATTTCGTCGGGACCCAGTCGTGCGTCCCCTTTTTCATGCGGTAGAAGTACGAACCCGTTTCGTTTCCGACAAACTCCTGATCGTGGCCAGTTTCCCGGTAGGCGGGCAGCAAATAGTCGCCGTTGTTCAGGACGATTGGCCTGGCCCGAACCATGGTCCCCTCTTCAAACGAGATCATGTCGGAATCCGACCAGGTTTTTGCGCCGTCTCGTGAGATTTTGTATTTAATGCGCGAGTTGGACCATGTCGGACCGTAGCGGTTGACGTAAAAAAGCCAAACGATTCCGTCCGGCGCCTGCCAAACAACGGCATTGCCGTCTCCCCGAAACGGCGAATCGGCGATCACCTGTGGACGCGTCCATTCCGTCGTCCCCTTGACGAGCCGCGACCCGCGAACCCACGTATCGTCGCCATACTCACCCGAACCTCCGTAATAGACGAGGTACAGGTCCCCGTTTGTGAGTTCGGTAAAGGAAGCCGGGTGCTTATACGGATCGGGAAGTTCACGCCCGAAAACGCGTTCGATTCGAAGTCCCTCGTCGGCAACGGCGAACGCCGCCACGCAGACGACTGCGGCACCGACTGCGACGATGCTGAAACGCTTCATGTTCGTACCCATCTGATTCGAATCGCGAACCGGTGATCTTAGCAGCGTCATACAACGGATGCATCGTCGCAGGACGTTTCTGCGACGCCGTTCAGTCGTTGCCGCCTACGAAGTGGAAGCATAAACTGCCGACATGGGAAAACGATTGCCGTGGTACAAGGACGGGCTCAATTTCACGTGTACGCAGTGCGGCGATTGTTGCACAGGGGCACCAGGCGTCGTTTGGGTCAGTGAAGCAGAAGTCGTGCAGATCGCCGAGCTTCGCGGTCTGACCGTCGAGAAGACGTTGCAGCAGCACACGAGGGTCGTGGAAGGTCGGATCTCCCTCACGGAACACGAAAACGGCGACTGTACGTTTTTCGATCCCAAGACGCGTCGCTGCGGTGTGTACGCGGCGCGCCCGCGCAATGCCGCACTTGGCCTTTCTGGAACTCGAATCTCGAAAGTCGCGAGGCCTGGGACACGATGTGCGAATCGTGTCCTGGTGCGGGGCACGGCCAATTCGTGCCTCTGGCAGAAATTGAGCGTCGGGCACGCGTGATCGACGTTTGAGCCACGTCGACGGGAAATGATGGGCTCGTCAAAGCAAGCCGAATGATCGTGGTAACTTACGATCGAGATCGCGCGGGCTTTTGGACACGGCGATTGGTGCAAGACTGCAAATCAAGGGCGAGCGGACCTAAACCCGCCGGAAGGTTTGCAGCAAGCTTCCGATCGACACGAGACAAATAACTCTTGTTGCAGTATACATTTACGATTCCGCTGACCCTGGCGTACGCTCGCCTTGGGCACGACAATTTGCACTCTCATGGGGCAGGATTTCTGAGTCCAACCAAAAACTTCCCCGGTTTCCGCACTGCGAAGCGACTTGACACTAAGTCCAACTTACCATTACAGTTGAGACTCACTCGGCACTGCTCAAAGGACGGAGTTGCTGCTCCGGTCGCATCTCTCGGGGGAGAATTGAACCGTGACCAAAAAAGAAATCGTAAAATCGATTTCCGACGAAATTGGTCTGACCCAACTCAAGACCAAAGAGATTGTCCAGAAGACGTTTGACGCCATTATCGAAACACTTGTCGCCGACCACCGCATTGAACTTCGCAACTTCGGAGTCTTCGAAGTGAAGAAGCGGGCGGCACGTAAAGCGCGTAATCCGCGTACCGGCGAGCGTGTCGATGTGGCGGAAAAATGGGTAGTTACGTTCAAACCCGGTAAAGAGATGGAAGAACGCGTCCGTCAATTGGAGCAAGAAGCGGCGGATGCTGCGGCTCGGGCGGCGGCAGGGTCTGCCCCAGCGCCAGAACCGGCACATCAGGCTTAATTTTTTCCGTCCAAATGCCGATGGAGTTAAAGACGGCTGCTTGCACCGCCCCAGCGGTGCGATTATCTGCCGATTCGGGCAGCTGTCTACGAAAGCCCTAAACCGTTTAAGGACCGACGGATCGAACGCAAGGGACCCCGCATCCCTGTCAGTTGACCCTTCCGAACGCAGACTTCCTCACGGGAAGCCTGAACAGTTTCCACTTGAGTTCGTTAACTGGATGATTCGTTTCGCAACTCGGCATATTTGCCGAGCGCGGTCGGATTGTTGCCGTTGAGCCCCCAAGACTCGGCAATTTTTCCGCCCGACGTGGAGGTGACAGATGCGGAAGCTCCTCATCACGGCGACGCTTATTGCGGCTTCGTCGCAGGTCGGCTGTTTTGTGCCGATCTACTCGTCGTCGCCCGACGTCCGCGCGAGGGAACTGATCTACGCTTCGGAAGGCCTCCGGCACATCCCAGAGAGCTGGGAGCGCATCTGGGGGCTCGACATGCCGGATCTGGAGACCCCCTATCGCACGCACGGCGGTATCATCTAGCCCGCGTCTTTGCGCGCGGTTGGATGGCCTGACGCATGTCTCGCTGCGCGCGCTTTATGCTTCGCATCTTCGTCGCCTGAAATCAGGTCCGTCCTCGCCGTTTCGTCCCTATTGACTGCTTGATATGCTGGCTGCGGAGGTTAAACGACTCCGTTGAGCCGGCTCGCCGTCACGCTGAATCGCCTGCATCTCGCCAACCCAATTCTTGTCGCGTCCGGCACTTTCGGTTACGCGCGCGAGATGCAATCGTTTGTGCGATTGTCGCGAATCGGCGGCATCATTCCCAAGACGGTTACGCCTCTTCCCCGTATCGGCAACCCTCCGCCGCGCACGATCGAAACGGCGGGTGGAATGCTCAATTCGATCGGGCTGGATAACGACGGTCTCGAGGCGTTCATTCAAAAGAACCTCGGCTTTCTCTCGGAGCTGCGGACCTCGGTCGTCGTGAACATCGCGGGCCGCGATATCGGCGAATTCGTGGCGATGGCCACTCGTCTCGACGAGTTTTTTCCGCGGATTGCTGCTCTGGAACTCAATATTTCGTGCCCGAACGTCAGCGGCGGGGTCGATTTCGGCACCGATCCCAAGCTGACGGCCGAGCTAGTCAGCCGCGTGCGCGAGGCCTGCCGACTTCCCGTCATCGCCAAATTGACGCCAAACGTGACATCGATCGTGGCGATTGCCGAGGCCGCGGCCGCGGCTGGCGCCGATGCGGTCTCGCTCGTTAACACCTTTCAGGGTCTGGTCGTCAATTGGCGTCAGCGTAGCCCGGTGTTGGGCGGCGGCTTCGGCGGATTGAGCGGACCGGCCATCAAACCGCTTGCTCTCAGGGCCGTTTGCCAGGTGGCAAGAGCTGTCCGCATTCCCATCATCGGAGTCGGCGGGATCGCATCGATCGACGACGTGATGGACTACCTCGTGTGCGGCGCTTCGGCCATCCAGGTGGGAACGGCGAATTTCTACGATCCGGGAATCGCCGAACGACTGGTCGACCAGCTCGACCAACTGATGATCGCCGAAGGCTGGCAAGACCTGCGGGAAGTCATCGGCACTCTTCAATCCGCCACAAAGCCGGCTCAGCCTCACTGAGGCCGGATCTGCCTTGTTTGCGCGCCGATCGTTCGCGCACGATTTCTTCGGGCAGCCCGACTTGAATGGCAGCCGGGGGAACTTTCAATCGGGTTTCTCGAATTGTCGATAAAGCCAATTGCAGGCGATTGGCCGATTTTCGCGAATTTGAGCCCGCTTTGGCTCAAGCCATCCTGGAAGGGGCGCCGTGAGACGCACGCTCGCAAACTGGGGACTTTTTTCGCTCGTGGTCGGCCTCGCGGCGGCGGGCTGTGCGTCGCCGGCCGAGAAAATCCGTATCACGGAAACGGGCGCGGCCGATTTTCAACAGCTCGCGATCGTCTACGACGCAGACTCGATCGGCGGCCTGGCACTCGTAACTCCGCCCACCTCCGTGCAGCAGGCCAGCCATTCCGAGACGGCCCCGACCACTCTGCCGCCGGCGAGTAAACGCGTTCGCCTGGAAGTCCAATACCCGTATCCGGGCCTGCACGAGGACTTTGTCCACGTGACGCTACGAACTCTTGCGCCCGGTTCCAAGGCTCAGAACGCGGATCCACGAACGACGCACCTGCAGGGATTTTCGAACGCCAGTAGCCGGGGAGGCGGATTGTTCTCGATGACGGTCGGACCAGCGCCCGCTCCCGCGGAAAGCGCCGACGGAGAATGCCTCGTCCTCGATATGCCCAAATCCGAATTGACGGGTATTTTTCTCGAGCTGGCCCAAGACGGATACTTCAAGAAGCCGGCCGTAAGAGACGGTTCCGCGCATCTCGAGGTGACCTACAACGAGGGCCAGGTCGAAAAAGTCTGGTGCAAAGAGCCCCGCCTCGAGCAGCTCGTCGACCTGCTGAAGCGGCACGGCACGCCGCCGACCGAGCAAGAGAAACCCGCTCCGCGACCGGGATACTACACGGCCCGCTACGGCAGAAGTCCGCAGTCCTGACCCGCCAACGCTTAGATCGTGCGGCCCAGGGCCTGTGCCACTTTGCGGCAATCCTGCATGATCTTGTTGAAAATCGGCGGAGTGATCGACTGATCCCCGTCGCTCATCGCCGCGGTCGGATCGGGGTGGACTTCGATCAAAAGCCCGTCGCAGCCGGCCGCCACTGCCGCGTTACACATTGCCGGTACAAGCGAGGCGATTCCCGTTCCGTGGCTCGGATCCACAACCACCGGCAAGTGCGTCCGTTCGTGAAGATACGGAACGGTCGCGAGCGGCAACGTGAAGCGGGTATGGGACTCGAAGGTGCGGATTCCCCGCTCGCAAAGCACGACTTTTTCGTTCCCTTGGTCGAGAATGTATTCCGCCGCCAGCAGGAATTCGTCCATCGTGGCGGCATGCCCCCGTTTCAGCAGCACCGGCTTGCGCGTCTCTCCGACGGCCTGCAGCAACGGGTAGTTCTGCATGTTGCGGGCCCCAATCTGCAGCACGTCGGCATATTGGCAAACCATGTCGATATGCGAGGGGGTCATGATCTCGGTGACAATCGCCAGACCGGTCATCTCGCGGGCGGCCGCCAGTAATTTCAGCCCCTCTTCCTTCAAGCCTTGGAACGAGTAAGGGCTGGTCCGCGGTTTGAAAGCCCCGCCGCGAAGTGCCTTGGCCCCGGCTTCCTTGACGGCAGCGGCGGCCTGCATGATCTGGTCTTCGTTCTCGACCGAGCAGGGGCCGGCAATCACGCCGAAGTGGCCGCGGCCAATTTCGAGGTCCAAAGCGCGGACGATGGTCGACTCGGCCTTTGTTTCGCGGCTGGCGACTTTATACGGAGCCAGGATCGGCATGACCTTCTCGACCCCTTCATATGATGAGAGGGTTTCGATGGCTCCGTCCCGCTTCTCTCCTATGGCGGCAATGACCGTACGTTCGGTCCCTTCGATGACGTGAGCTTTAAGCCCCAGCGACTCCACTCGCCGGGCCGTTCTCTTGATCATATCCGGGGTTGCGTTGCGTTTCATTACCACGATCATCAAACCTTCCCTTGAACGGTTTTTTGGGGCCCTACCGGGGAACTTTTGGCTGAAACCGCCGCCGGCCAAAACGAACGAGGCAATGTTTTGGGCTACGCCAAAACGAATAAGGCCCTGAAATCGACGGGGATTTCAGGGCCTCGGATATTTCTTGAACGATTTCTTAGTTGAACGCGTTCCCCGAGAGGCCCAGCCCCGTGCCGGTAAACCAATAAAACTCCTGCCATGTCCGTGCGGACTTGGCAATCTTCGTGCCGGTTCCGGAAAGCTGGCAGACTCGGGACATCAATCCACACCCAGTTCTTGGACCTGACTCGCCCATATTAGCCCGGCTTCGGGGCGCGGTCAACAAACGCCGGGGAAATCCAGGCAGACCTTAATGACCACTTTTTTCCGCCGCCGCCGGGGAATATCGCGGCACCGCGGACAATTACCGTGCCATGAAGGTCACAATTTGGCCAATGTCCACCGGCAGGCTGATATCCACTGAGCCCGGCAGCGACGTCACAATCGCCTTGAGTGCGGCCGGCTCAAAGGAAATCCAATCGCACCGCGGCAACGTCGCCGCTTCGACGATCAGCCGATAAACGTTTTGCAGGTTCGGCCTGTTCCGGACGGTAATCACATCGCCGGCATTCACCACGATCGAGGGGGTCGAAACGGTCCGGCCATTGAGCTGAAAATGGCTGTGGACGATTCCTTGGCGGGCCTGCGGACGGGTGTGCACGAAACCGGCCCGGCGGACCACGTTATCCAGCCGCCGTTCGCACAACAGCATCAGCGTTTCGCCGGTGTTTCCCTTGGTTTTTCGTGCCAGTTCGAAGTAACGGCGGAGCTGGGCCTCGCGGATGCCGTAGTAGTGCTTCATTTTCTGCTTTTCGGCGAACGCCGCGCCGAAGGTCGTCATCTTTTTTCGCCGGCCGTACATACCCGGCGGCGTTTCGCGGCGTTCGGCGGCCCGAATGGCGCCCGCGCTCTCGTAAACCATCGTCGACAGGCGGCGATTGATCCGCCCTTTTGCGCCCGTATAGCGCCCCATTCAATGCTCCTTGGACCCGAACCGGCCCCGATTCCAGCAACCCATCACCCAAAAATGGCGAAACGGCAACTGTAAATAGACCCGCCCGCCGATGCAAGGCCGGCCAGCGACAGCCGGGGCGGGGGGCGGGGGACGCGGGGTGGGGGACAGAAAAGTCCGGTCCCCTCCGACTTTTTTCTGCCCACGCCGCTCTTGGTTCGCCTGACTTCGATTTCCCCCACCCCTCGCCCCGCGTCCCCCGCCCCTTCCTCCGACTTTTTTGGCTTTTTTGGGGCGCTGAAAAGGGGGACTTTTTTGGTGTGCAGGCCAAAAAAGGGGCTAGGGGTCAGAGGCCAGAGGCTAGCGGAATGCAATCAAACGCCGCGGCCGCGTCTGCTAACTCCTTCTCCCCTCGCCACTTGCGGGAGAGGGGCCGGAGTGAGGGGGCTCGGCGGTTTGCGAAGCGGCGCAGCGAGAGAGGGCGACTTTTTTGGGGCGCGCCCAAAAAACGCCAAAATGGCAGCCGCTCCGTTTCCTCCGCGTTCCCCAAGCTCCAGCTTGGGAACGTGCAGCCCGCGAAGCTCCCGCTTCGCCTTCGCGGGTCCGGTAGATGCGATCCACGCCGATTGCGCCGTGCAAGAAGCGGAGCTTCGAGAACTTGCGTTCCCAAGCGGGAGCTTGGGAACGAGATGCACTTTCCCCTCTCGCTAACTCCAGCCCGATGGGCTCGCAACTTTGCGGCGCAAAGTATCGCTCAAAAAATCTTTTGTCGCAACTTCCCCTCGCCTCAGAAGTTGGGACAAACTGAAAAAAATTTCGATCGGAATTTGAGTCGACGTCGCTATACTCGGGCTAGGAAAGAATTCCGGGGCATCTGGTGATTTTCCCCACCCGGCCGACACAGCGGTCGCGGAAGTTCTTTCCTGAGCGGATCGTGAATCCGCTCGCCTGAAGCCAACGGTGGCGGCGCATCCGCGAGCCTCTTTGCGTGTGCCGGTTGCTATCTCGAAGCAACCGGGACCGGAAGCGTGTTATCGCCCCGCCCACTGAGAACCGTCGTTGGCCCGAAACGCCAGGGCTCGGTCAGGCAAACTTGCTTTGGCGAATTTGTCGGTGCAGACGCCTTCCATCGACGACCGGCGCGCGCACCCTTCGTTCCGAAAAATCCAAAATCCAAATGGCTTTGCATCCCGCTCTCTGCGGGAATCGCAAATCCAAAATCGAAAAAGCTCGGTCAGGCAAACTCCGCTTTGGCAAACACCGGCAAAAGGGTCGCGTGTCCCGAAAAAGGGTTAAGATTACGGGAGACGTGAACAGCTTGTTGTGTTCGTGGATCATGTGGGCGGCGGAGGTTTTTGAGCGATGGATACCCCTGCCCGTCACCTGCTCTTGCATGCCGTGATCGTTTACCTCGTCGGCCTGCTCGCGGGGATCCCCTATGGTGGAGCGATCAATCGCGGCGCCTCCGAGGAGCGGATCCGGGCCTGGCGACTGGCGCATGGCAGCCTGGTCGTTGGGGCGACGATGATGGTCGCGATCGCCGCCGTGCTTTCGCACCTTGACGTCGGGCCTCTCACACGCTGGTTGATCGCCGGTTCCTTGATCGCATCGGGCTATGGTTTCGCCGTCGCGCTGCCAGTGGCCGCCTGGGTCGGCAAGCGTGGTCTAACGGCCTCTGGGCCCCTGTCGAACCGAATCGTCTTCGTAGGCAACAGCCTCGGCGCCTGGGCATCCTTTCTCGGTGCCGTCGTCTTGCTCTATGCGTGTTGGAGATCGCTCTGAGTGGCGCCTAACCTTGCAGCGCCCGTGCAGGCGTCGAGGTGTTGGCAGTTTTCGGGGGCTGGCCGGCCGCAGTCTCGTAGGGCAGGCTCTGCCTGCCGATCCCGGATCGAGATCGCAGACAATGCAGATTGATGGCGGCATGCACAGCATGCCCTACGGGACTCGGTACTTCTTCGGTGCAAGTATGGCGTTTAACCAAGAAAGGGCTGTGCGGCTGCTCTTTCGCAACATCCAGCCGGGGAGCGGCGACCCTGAAGAGAATTGGATCCAGTTCTTGACCGAAATCAACGAGGCCCGGGCCGATGTACTGACAGAAGCCGAGTACCGGGAGTGGCGTGGAAGCGTGCTCAATCAAATCGTGCGAGGCGCGGGCGTTCCGCTGTCCTGGAAAATCCTTCTCGTCAGCTCTCTTCTCGGGACAATCGCCATGGTCGTCTTCGGTGTCGCCAATGGGGCCGGGCCGATCATCGCGGCCGGCGCCGCGGGACTCATTGGGACGGCTTATCTGTCGTTCGGTCTCTACCGCGATGATCGGGCAAAACGGAAATTTAACCGCGCGGACCGGTTACGCGTCATCGACCGTTTACTCGAAAGGAGACTCGTCTCGGAGAGTGAAGCAGACGAACTGCGGTCTCAGTTGACCCAAGCGTTTCCGTCGGACTCCTCGTAGGGAGTCAGGAAAGGAGACAGAAGTTGGAACCGCCATGTTCTCCGAGCCCATCCTGAAGGCCGCCCAATTGTTGCTGGAGCGTTGCATTGAGCGCAACGTGCGGTTGGTCTTCGCCGAATCTTGCACGGGGGGATTGATCGCGGCGGCGGTGACCGCGTTGCCAGGATCTTCCCGCGTCGTCGATCGCGGATTCGTCGTCTATTCCTACGAATCGAAAGAACAAGAGCTGGGAATCCCCAGAGGACTGATTGAGCAACACGGGAGGCGAATTAAAGGGGACGGGAGTCAATGTCAGGTCCGATTTGACTCCCGTCCCCTTTGGTTCCGCCCGTCCCCTTTGGTTCCGCCCAGAGTTTCGGTTGTCATTGTGGATTCGGGGATTTCCCAAGACCGACGTAGAATTGGAAGCAGATGCGAACTCGCGCACGGCCAATCTGCGTGCTTGGGCAACTGAAATGTGCCTACGTGTACCAGGGGTTCTGGCAGCCGGCCGTAAGACGCCAGATCGGTAAGATCGCGAGCCGGGTCGTTGACCCCCCGGTAGAATGACGGCATGAGCAAGGAGTCTATATTCGTCGCTGTTGGCAGTGTGGTCATGTTCGCGGTTTTCTCATGGATTGCGGCGGGCTTGTTGACCGTTCGGGATCGCTACTTTCCGCGAAAGCAAAGACCGACGCCTCTCGAGCCACCCTATCCAGCGAAATGGGCACGGCGACCGTGGCTTCTGATCCCGCTGCGTATTCTTTTGCTGCCGGCGGTACTATTCGGACTGGCAACGGCGCTTATCGTGTTGTTGCCAGTCCTCGTTTGGAACGTCATCGCCGCACTCGTTTCCCGCCTGCAAAGGCGCAACGATCCTGCCTAGCTTCCGTACCAATCGCCCTGCAATTCCATGTCGCCCAACGGCAAGGGGCCGGATACCTCGATTTTTTTCCTCCGGACGTAGCGGTTCCACCGAAGAATCCCCTCACAAAGGCCGTTAGGGCATTGCTGAAATTCGGAAGCGTTGTCGAGATCCGTTAGAAAAGACGGACATAGCGAGGGACCGAAAACCGGCGTAAAATTGCCGCAGCGGTGGCGTGAAGCGCCAATTCGCGGAATCAGCACGCATCGGAAGGTCATTGGAACGTCTCGAAACATGAGGCAGAAACAAGACGCAGCGCCGCCCGCTGCCTTACGACATCGGTCGCAAAAAAAATCGACGAAGCCCCAGAAGAGTACGACTTCTGAGCTCGACGCGAAGAGTCGTCGAAGTCGAAACGGCACGCCGGCCGTAAAGCGGACGAAGGCCGGCCTGCAAACGGTTGTAGGAAGCTCGTCACTCGTGACGCGCAAGCGCGGCGTCTGTGGCGGCGTGCCAATTGTTGCAACAACGCGCATCCCGATATGGGTCCTCGTCCGCGCAAGGCGCTCGGGTCTATCTGACGCGGATTTGCTGCTCGACTATCCACAGCTCAAGCGGAGGCATCTGAAAGCGGTATGGGCGTACGCCGAATCCCATGCGGAAGAAATTGATCGCCAAATCGTCGACAACGAAGCCAAATGAATGGCGAAACTGCTCGCCGACGAACACATCCCGAAGCGAATCGTCGACAAGCTAGTGCTCTTGGGCCACGAGGTCGTCACTGTGCGACAGCGCGACACCAAGAAAGCAGGCGATGCCAAGGACGACCAGCGCAGTGCTGGAAATCGCAACCCAAGAGCACCGCGCCCTGATTACTTTCAACGCTAAAGACTTTCGCCCTTGCATCTCGAATATCACTGGCATTGGGGCATTATCTGCTGCCAGGACGACCCAGACCGCGTCCGGCTCGCAAAGAGAATTGATCGGGCGATCAAAGCGAAACTTCGCACTTCGAGGAAGCATGGACTACGCGGAACCTTGATTTACATCCGCTGAGTCCCGATTCCGGCACGATTTTCCAGAATCAGATCACGGACTCGTTTTCGCGATTGAGGATCGCGACGAAAACCGCGTGCCTATCTACGGCCGATGCGAGGGTCGAGTTCTGGTCTCGGTTCAATCGTAAACGAAGAGGGATCCTGAGACGCCCACCAGACGAATGGTCCGCGGGGGATGTCATGACGCGCTGATGCCGGTCATACCCTCAGGTCACTGCTGGTCGTCGAGAGGGAAGGTCGCATGGCCAAGTACCTTGATGAACTTCGCCTCGACACCACGAATTGGGTAAACTGGCATTATGACGACCACAGCCGTGCTCAATGAGCTTCTGGAGCCTGTCGGCCGCTTGCTGACACCGGAAATCGCGAGAGAATTGGTCGACCTGCGGGCGACGCCGTCCGTTCAGGCACGCATCGATGAATTGGCAGCGAAGTCTTCAGAGGGAACGTTGACCGCGGATGAGCGGGCCGAGTACGAGACGTACGCTGCTGCCGGAACATTCATCGCGATCCTGCAATCGAAGGCGCGAAAACTCTGGCAAGAACGCCCCATTGGCTAATGGACGATGAACTTCGCAGCTACGTCCGGCGCGGGCCGGCAATCCCTGCGAGTACTGCCACATTCGTCAAGAACACGATCCGTTTTACGCATTTCCGATCGATCACGTGATCGCCGCACAACATCGAGGGCCGACAGTAGCGGACAACCTCGCGTTGAGCTGTCTGCGCTGTAATTCGCGCAAAGGGCCGAACATTGCAAGCCTCGATCCAGTCAGCGGAGAGTTGGTGCGGCTCTTTCATCCTCGACAGGATCGTTGGTCCGACCATTTCGAATCGAGCGGACCTCGGCTCATCGGGCGGACAGGCATCGGCCGAGCGACAGCCGAGCTATTGGCAATCAACCACCCGGACGCAATTTTGCTGCGCGAATCGCTGATTGAGGAAGGCATTTTTCCTTGAGCGGGAAGCAAGCGGAAACCGGCGATCATTGATCACGCACAAACTCAGGGCGGATTCCAACGCGTCAATGGGTGTTATCGCAACACAAATTCGGAAGCACTTGGATCCGCTCGTCAAACTCAAGCTTTCCTTGGCGCGGCGGGCCGCCGATCTGCGGAACTTTCAGTTCGGCCAAATCCGCAAAGTCGAACCGCGCGGCACGGTTGGCGAATATGGATTGCATATTCAATGTCCCTGGCGGATCGAAGGCCCCGACGGAATCGTCACCGGACGGTCCGACCTTTGGAACCCGGCGGACCCGGACGCGAAAGTCGACTGGGACTCGTGGGATTACGATAAAGACGCAAACTTGCAGGATACGCGCATCGCTGAACTCTTGGGTTCGCCCATGAATGTCTCCAATCGGCTCATCGTCGAGGCCGTTGATGCCGACGATTTCGGCGGCGCGACGATCCAACTGTCGGGCGGCTATCGCCTGGTCATTTTTCCCGCCGGGACCCGCGGAGAAGACTGGCGCATCTTCCGCCCGAAACTCGACGAGCCGCATTTTGTCGTTTCCGGCGGCCGGATTGAGCCTGATGAGTAATTCCCGCGTGTCCGGCCGGATACGGTGCTTTGTCACAGACGATTTTTTCGGGTACCACGCCCACGGCTCGGCGTCGGCGTGGTCTTCGAACGTCAACCGGATTCGCACGCCCACGCAAAGCCGTGGACGTGGCACCCAACCCGAATATTTGGCTGTGTCAGAGCGCTTGGAACTGCTCAAGACGTTTTCGTCAAAACCGAACTGAGCCGGATGGGAAGACGTTTCGCTTTTTCTTCCGGATGTAGCGGTCCCACCGAAGAATCCTGGGACGCCAGGCGGTTGCCTGTCGCGGTTGCCTGTCGCGGTTGGACAAGTCGATCAGGCTAATTGGCCATCCAGAAACCGCCTGTTCGGCCTATACTCCACCAGGACGAAAGGTCTGCGGGCGATGTCATGACGCGTTGATGCCGGTCATCCCCCGGCCGATGCTGGTCGTCGAGAGGGAAGGTCGCATGGCCAAGTTTTTTGATGAGTTGAACGAACACCTGCGCGAGTTCATCGGCAGGCAGCACGTCTATTTTCACTCCAGTGCGCCCAACAAGGGGCGGATCAACCTTTCGCCGAAGGGGCTCGATACGTTTCGCATCCTCTCGGACAAACAAGTGGGGTATCTCGACCTGACGGGAAGCGAGTGCGAGACGGCGGCTCACGTGGCTGAGAACGGCCGGTTGACCATGATGTTCTGCAGCTTCGAGGCAAATCCGCTCATCGTGCGGCTGTACGGCACCGGCAAAGTCGTCCACCCGCGCGACGCCGCTTGGAATGAGTTGCGTCCTCTGTTCCCCGAGATTCCCGGCGTCCGGCAAATCATTCTGCTCGACATCGAGTCGATCATGACGACGTGCGGCTTTGCCGTGCCGCTCTACGATTACCGCGGCGACCGCCACCAACTCGAAGAGTTCACCTGCAAAATGGGCGATGAGCGGATGGACGAGTATCGCCACCAGAAAAACCAGGTCAGCATCGACGGGTTGCCGACTTATCTCTTCGAAGCTCAGCCGACGGCTTGACAGCCTTGGGAGGGCGAAGCTCCTGCTGAGCCGTTTTCACGCAAGAAGCGGCTCGGCGGGAGCCTCGCCCTCCCTCTCATTCCGGAAACGCCATGCACTATCTCTTGTTCTATGAGAAGGTTTCCGACTACGCCGAGCGCGAGCCGCCTTTTCAAACGGCCCACCGCGACCACGTGTTTGCCGCGGTGGCGCGAGGCGAGCTCGTGCTGGGAGGTCCGCTCGAGGATCCGATCGACGGCTCGAATGTACTTTTGTTTCGAGCCGAGTCTCCCGCGGTTGCCGAGTCGTTTGCCGTGCGCGATCCGTACGTGACGGGCGGCGTGGTCTGTCGCTGGCACGTGCGGCCGTGGCGAACAGTCGTCGGCAATGAGGCAGCGTTTCCGCTGCCACAATGACACAGAGGCAGCGTTTCCGCTGCCACAATGACACAGAGGCAGCGTTTCCGCTGCCACAATGACACAGAGGCGGCGTTTCCGCTGCCGCAATAACACAGAGGCTGCGTTTCCGCTGCCGCGGTAGCGATCGTCTACGGTTTCGGCTGGCGATCACCGGGCCGGTTCATCCGTTGCTCAGAACGAGCCGCCCCGGAGCCTATTGCGCTTCACCAGCCGCAGGGGCGATCTGAATCGCGAGGAAGCCCGGTTTCGGCTGAAAGCCGGGTGGCTCGATCAGTTTTCCCGTGTTCTCGCAACTGACGCTGAAATACATCTGCCCGTCCTGGGTCGCTGCGACGTCTTGGGAAAGGATCTGCGCGTTTGGCGGGTTGTACGGGACATCGAGCTTCTTTTGCGCAAGCTGCACCTGATCGTCGTCATACACCGTCAGCGTGTAGGTGGCTTGGACCCCGTTGTATTCCGCCATGTACCACGGCTTCTGCCCGGCGATGGCCACGTGGAGCTTTTCTCCCTTTTTGACCTTGGTCTTGTAAAACACGACCTCTCCAACTTTGATGTCCGTCGCAGCGATTGATGGACAAGTCAAATCCCCCGCCTGACCGAAGGCATTTCCGGCCGCGACGGCGGCGACCGGGATTTCCGCAGGGGCCGCGCCGGAGTCGCCTGCCGCGTCCCCCAGGCGAATCCGCAGCGCATACGCAGAGGGCTTCGGCTTGAAATCGGCGGGATACATCTCGCCGGGCATGATCCCGTCGTCTCGCGTGTTGTCGCCGGCGGCGATCGCGATGTAAACGAAGCCATCCGTTGTGGCGTTGCACGCGGTGCGCAGCGTCTGGATCGTTTTGGGCACCTCCACGATCATCAACTTTTCGCGTTTGATCAGCGTGAAATCTCCGCCGTAAACGGTGATGCTGAAGGTCTGGTTGTTATGGCCGGCCCACCTGCCGTTGTAGAAGGCCTTCTGGATTTGGCCGATGGCGCGGACCTCCTGCCCTTTGTGCACCGGCACCTTGTAGTAATGCGCCTCCATCATGGCGAGCTTCCCCTTGTACTCGCCGGCAGAGATCAGGCCGGCCTCATGCAGGAACGCGCCCGCTTTCACCGCTTTTCCGGCAAGCGTGGTTTCGCGGGAGCCGCGCTGTTCCGGAGCCGGTTTGGCCTTGGCTTCCAGCTCCGTGCGCATCGCCACGACCGCCTCTTCGAGTTTGGCGGCCGAATCGGCGTTGTAGTATTTCCCTTTTCCCTTGGCGGCGATCTGTTCCAGCGATTGCCGCTCGTCGTCGTGGACGTCGAGACCGATCACGTTGAGGCCGAACGAGAACTTCGGGTTGCTGGCCAGCACGGCGGCCTCGGCGGCCGGGTCTCCGCCGCAGGTCTCCTTGCCGTCGCTGATGAGGATCAAGCCGCAAAAGGCGTCGTTCTTCGCCAGCTCGCGGCCTGCGAGTTTCAGCGAATCGGCAATCGGCGTGTTGCCTTTCACATTGAGCTGGCTGATCAGCCGCGCCAGTTCGCCCTTGCCGCCGGAGTCGAGTTCGCTCAAGGGGCGGAGGATCTTGATGTCGCGGCACGACTCTTCGGGGGTCGCCTTGCTTTCGGTGCCGTACACGATGAACGCCAACCGCAGTCCGTTGGGAATCCTCCGCACCAGGTCGCTGACGACTCGCTTGGCCGAGACGATTTTCGGCACTCCCTCCTTTTGCCGCTCCATCATGCTGCCGGAGCAGTCGAGAATGATGGCAATATCGGTCACGTCCGCCTGCTGCGACGATTTCGGGCGGTTGCCTTTCATCGCTTCGATGAGGCGGTCGGTCGCTCCGGCTTTCCGCAACCGCGCCTCGTCGGCGTCCCCCAGCGTGAAGAGCGTGGGAGATTTCTGCAGCAGGCCGAGAATGGTGGATTCCTCCGCGCCGCTTTCGAGCAGCTCGATCACGTCCTTCAGTGCCACGGCCTTTGCGGTCCGCTTTCCGGAGGCCGGCCTGGCAGCCTTTTGCACTGCTTGCAGAACCTCCGGCGATGCGCCCCCCTCTTTGAGTCGTTTCAGCGTTTCATCGCCGGCCTGGAAATCGATGCCGTTGCGGCCGATGCTGGAGACGATTGTCGAATCGTCGGTGCCCAGCTCGATCAGCTTGAGCAGGCTCTTTTCGCTCACGGGTTTGGCGGCTACGCGCACTCGTTGACAGAGCCGCGACGAAGAATCCCGCAAGCAGTCCCGTCAGAGCGGCGGCGGCGAATGAACGACGCATGAGCAATTTCCCTTCTCTAAGGCGGCCGTTTCGGCGGTGATTTTTGGGAGGATGCATCCCGGCGGCAATCGGCCGCGTATCCCTGGAGACAAATACGCCAGTTCCCGACGAGCCTTACACCCCGCGGAAGAAATTTGCACGATTCGGGCAACGCCGCGGACTTCGACGTCTGGAGGCGGCAGCCGATAGCTGCTAACGTATTGGAGCATGCGGCCTTCCGATCAATGCGCCCATCGCATCCCCGGCCAATAGGCCAATGAGCGACAGCCAGCCAATCCGCGATCCGCTTTCTGAACTGCGTTCGGAACAAGGCGAGCGGTGGCGGCAGGGCGAGCGGATTCCTGTCGAAAGCTTTGTCTCACGCTCGGCCCTGCTTTCGGATGACAACCTGCTGGTCAACCTTGTCGTTGCCGAATTTCGCCTGCGGGAGGACCTCGGTGATGCTCCGACGGTGGACGAATACGTAACGCGATTCCCGCAGTTGGGCGATCGACTTCGATCGCTCTTGGAGCGGGGCAAGCTGGCCGGCTCACAGGCCCTTGCCGAACGGCCCGTCTCCGATCCGACGCCCCAACAGGGCGATGCGTCCGTCGAATCGACGGCCAAGTCTCCGCCTGCACCTGGAAGTCGCCTGCCGGAGCGAATCGGTCGATATCGGATCGAACGGCTCTTGGGCCAGGGAGGGTTCGGCAGCGTTTATCTCGCCCGGGACGAGCAACTCAATCGGCCGGTCGCCGTAAAGGTCCCCCATGCCGACCGCGTGCCTTACGTTCGAGAGGCCGGGCTGTACCTGACCGAAGCTCGCACGGTGGCCGGGCTCGAGCATCCCCACATCGTTCCCGTTTACGACGTGGGCGGCTCGAGCGAATTCCCGTTCTTCGTCGTGTCCAAGTACATCGACGGCACCGATCTGGCCAGGCGGCTCAAGCGGTCCCGGCTGTCTCATCGCGAAGCGGCGGAGATCGTCGCGATTGTCGCGGACGTTTTGGAGTACGCTCACAAACGAGGAGTCGTTCATCGCGACATCAAGCCCAGCAACATACTGCTGGACGCCGCCGGCACCGCGTATGTCGCGGACTTTGGCCTGGCCTTGCGAGAAGAGAACCTGGGGCACGGACCGCACTACGCGGGAACTCCCGCTTATATGAGTCCGGAGCAGGCCAGCGGCGAAGGGCACCGAGTTGACGGCCGGAGCGACATTTTCAGCTTGGGAATCGTGTTGTTCGAGCTGCTCGCCGGCCGGCCGCCGTTCCGAGGCTCGTCCGCAATCGAGACGCTGGCACAAATCGCCGCGAAAGAACCTCCCGCGCCCCGGCAGATCGACGAAACAATTCCGCCGGAGCTCGAACGCATCTGTTTGAAGGCTCTCTCGAAATGTGCGGCGGATCGCTACGCGACCGCGGGAGACTTTGCGAACGACTTACGGCACTCTCTGAGTGAAGCTCGGCCAGGCGCAACTTCGGTTTCGACACCATTGAAGGATAGAGTGGCGAATCGACCGGGCGCCGCCACATCGCCGCATCGGCGGAGCGTTCGGATCGGTGTGGCCGCGGCGATCACGGTGTTCGCCGCATTTTTCGCGTGGCAGATGCATGGTCGCTTCGAGGCGGCGGCACTCGTCAAACGACTTCTCGCCGCGGACATTGCCGAAGTGCTCGGTATTGTCCGGGAAATGCAGGGCTACCGACGCTGGACCGACCCGATGCTCCGCGAGCAGGAAGCGCAGGCCCTCCAAGATGCCGATCGAAAGCTGCATCTCGATCTGGCTTTGTTGCCTGTGGAGGAAAGCCGCCTCGCCGATTTACAGGACGATCTGCTGCGGCTTTCACCGCGCCCCTTTGTGGTCGTCCGTGACGCTTTGTCTCCCTATCAGGCCAGAGTGGCGCAACGCCTGTGGGACGTCGCGCTGCAATCGGACCATGACGCGAAAGCACGATTCCAAGCGGCGTGTGCGCTGGCGACCTACGCTCCCAACGACCCGCGTTGGGCGCAAGTGAACAAGCTGGTGGCAATCCATCTCGTTTCGCTGGAGGCCTCGACTCTCGCGGCGTGGCGGGACGTATTGCGTCCCGCCAAGGTTCAACTCAAGCGACCGTTTGCCGCTCTCTTTCGGGACACAAGTCAAACAGAGCAAGCTCGTCTGTGCGCGGCGCAGACACTGGCCGACTATGACGCCGAAGATCCCCGCGAGTTGTTCGACCTCTTGGCGGACGCCGAGCTTTATCAGTTCCCCGTGCTGTTCGACGCGTTGGCGGTCTCCAAACAACAAGTGCTCGCGCTGGCTCGCGACGAGCTGGCCGCCAGTGCGCCGAAAAGAACGAGCGACGCGCCGAAAAGAAGCGACCGACGAGCAGAAGGAGCATTTGGCAACCCGCCAGGCCAACGTGGCCATCGCTTTGCTGCGGCTGGGCAGCCCGCAGGACGTGTGGCCCGTTCTCAAACTCACTCCTGACCCCCGAGTGCGTAGCGATATTATCCATTGGCTCGGTCCACTGGGTGGCGACCCGCGACTGATCGAGGATCGCCTCGACCACGAAGACGACATCACCATTCGCCGCTCTCTGGTGCTGTTGCTTGGCGAATTTACTCCGTCCCAACTCCCGGTGGCACGACGACCGGCGCTCAGCGAAAAACTGCTGGACCTCTTTCAAAACGAACCCGACGCCGGCCTGCATGGGGCCGCGGAATGGGTTTTACGAAAATGGGGCGGGGGCCAATCGAAACGCGTTGACGACGCGGTCGAAAAGCTCAAGACGGAGGAACGCGCACGGCAGCGAGGGGAATCGAATCCCGCGCGGCGCTGGTACGTCAACTCGCACAGGCAGACCTTTGTGGTCATCGATGGCGGTGAATTTCTCATGGGATCGGTTCCCTCGGATCCCGCCCCGTCGGCCAAGTCACCTCTGCACGCTTGCCGCATTCGTCGACGGTTTGCCATCGCGGCCCGCGAACTGACCCGGTCCCATTTCCGCGAGTTTGAACGCAGCTTGAAGGGCGCGAAGGCGACGGCCCCATCGGACTCCGAGGAGAGCGCGACTGAGGGAGAGCGTCCGCAAACTCCCGTGACCTGGTTCGAGGCGGCCCACTATTGTGATTGGCTCAGCGAACAGGAGAACATCCCCCGCGACCAATGGTGCTTCGACCCCGATGGCGGAAAATACGGTCCCGGCATGAAGCCCAAGGAGAGATTTTGGGAACTGACCGGGTACCGGCTGCCCACCGAGGCGGAATGGGAATTTGCGTGCCGCGCCGGAACGGTGACGACCCGCTACTACGGCACGTCCGAGCGGCTGTTGCCGAATTACGCGTGGTACCTGGCCAACGGCGAAGATCACACCTGGCCCACGGGCCTGCTCGAGCCCAATGATTTGGGCCTGTTCGACATGCTGGGGAACGCGACCGAATGGTGCATGGACCGCATGCGGCGGTCTTCCGGGAAAAAGGAGCAGGCTCTCGACGACACCCCCGAGACGACGCCCGTCGCGGCGGCCGACCGGATTGTGCAGCGCGGCGGCGACTTCGTCACTCGCTCGTCGCTGATCCATTCCTACAATCGTTTCAACAGCGTGCCTGACTACTACGGCTCCGAGATCGGCTTTCGCCTGGCCAGAACTGTCCGATGAGCTGGAATTGCCGTCCGTTAACCGGCAGAGGCCGGCTCGTGGCCGATCAGATCTCGCATTCCTTCTCTTCCTCATAATCCTGGCATTGCGCTCGGATGCGCCCGATCGTGCGGAAGGCGTTCACGTACACGGCGTTGACGGTCATTCCCAGCTCGGTGGCGATCTCCTCCGTGCGCCGCCGCCGGAGCGTGTGCTCCTCGAAGCAGGTCCAGGTCTTCGGCTCGATCCTCGAACGGACCTGTTCCATCGCGTGATTGAGCACGTGACGCCGATACTCGCGGTCCCATTCCTCTTCGAGCGAATCGAAGACCGGCGGATCGCTGGTCATCGCGACCGGCGACACCGATCGGTCCCTGGCCCGCCGACGGTCGATCAACTTCCGCACGGTGATGGCCTTCAGCCACCCGCGGAATCGGCCGCGCTCGTGGTCGAGTTGAAACTCGACAATCGCCTGGGCGACCTTGGCGAACACCTCCTGGACGATTTCGTCGGCATCCTCGGGGGGCAGGCCGCTGCGTCGAGCAATCTTGAATAAAAACGGACGGTACAAGCGATCGAATTCGACCCAGCTAGCCGTGTCCGTCAAGTCACGCATGCGCTGGATCAGGGAAGCGTGCGTCCGCTGTGAACTCCGCAAGTCATCATCCGGCTTGGGCATTCTCGTTCCCGCGGGTTTCGCCTGGCTTTAGCCCGAAAACGGACACAGATGTTTTGATTTTCGGGCGCCGGCCCGCATTGGGACAAGCCGGAACGAGACTCGGCAGGGGCCGAGGGCGCTGCTCTCGCAACTTCCCGCGCGATTCCGATCGTGAGCGAATTTGTAAGATTACGTCTGGGACTCGAACCGATCGTGGACAGAAAATGGGTGGCGCCAGTGAGTTCGCGGGGCCCTGCCAGGCAGTAGTCCGGGCCTAACGGTCAGGAGTCGCTTCGCCATCATTTCGAGATGCCACGTCTCATTGTCATTCTTTGGTTTCCCTTGGGCACAAAACCCAGAATCGAGCGGCGCTTTGGCGGGCAGCGGCCACTTTGTTCCACGAGATTGGATTGCCGGCTCTGAAGAGGAGGTAATACAGTAGAATTTGAGAATCGCGTTTGGCGGCGATGGTCGGGAGCCTGGTGATGGCGGGATTGTTTCCTGGGATCGATCCGTTTGTGGAATTTCAGGCCAACTGGCCTGATTTTCACAACGCGCTGATCACGGAAATCCGCAACGAACTCGGATCCCGTCTGCCCGCCGCTTACGTGGCACGGGTCGACGAACGAGTCGAGGTCGTCATTCCGGAGACCGAGTTGCCGTCGGTTTATCGTCCGGACGTGCTGGTGGGCCGATTTTCGGATTCGCCGGCTGGCGTGCGGCCGCCTCAAGCCTCGGCAAGTCTCATGGCGGAGCCAATCGTGGCGGAGATTCTGGCCCGCGACCCTGACGAATTCCGGCTGACCTACGTCGAAATTCGCGCGCTGCCGGCACTGGAGTTGGTGACCGTCATCGAGGTGCTCTCCCCCATCAACAAATCGAGTCAAGGTCGCCGCGCTTATCTGGAAAAGAGAGACAGCCTTCACGCATCTCGAATCAATCTGGTTGAAATCGACCTGCTATTACCGGGCGCGCCGATGCCGATGAAGCAACCCATCGCGCCCGGCGGATATTACACCATTGTGGCTCGAGGTCCGCGGTTGCCATTGGCGGAGATCTACCGCTGGAGCGTGCGCGACCGGGTGCCCGGCGTGCCGATCCCGCTTACCAACGGGGACCCAGATGTTGTAATCGACCTGGGTGCGCTGGCCTCCCGCGTCTACGATCTGGGCCGCTATGCGAGGACGCTGCGTTTCGATCAACCCCTGCCGGAATCGACGCCGCTTTCGCCTGAGGACCGCGCGTGGGTCGAATCAGTCGTGAAGCAGGCCGCCCAGGGCGAGGAACGCGATCGGGCATCAAAATAAGCGTTCCGTTTGTGGCGATGTCCGGCAAATTCGTGCTCAACGTGTTGCCGAATGATCGAGCGGACAAGCGAAAGGGGCGGGCGGCTCCAGCAACCCTTGCAATCGCCCGAATTCCCGTTCGTCGACGTGCGACCGGACGTGTAGAATGCCGTGGGAAACGGGACACTGACGGGGCCACGTTTGGAATGAGTCGTGGCAGACAGAGCGAATGAGATCAAGGTGTTCATCTCGCATCGCGATTCCGTGTGCGGTGAATGCCGTGAACCGCTCGGCCGACAGGCTTGGATTTGCCTGGCCGGTGAGCGCGGCGCTTTGTGCCTGGCGTGTGCTGATCTCGATCATCTCGCCTATTTGCCGGCCGGCGACGCGGCCCTCTCCCGGCGGGCTCGAAAGCACTCCCAGCTTTCCGCCATCGTCCTCAGGTGGAGCACGGCTCGCAAACGCTACGAGAGGCAGGGGATCTTGGTGCAAGAAGAGGCTCTCGCGCAAGCGGAACGCGAGTGTCTCGACGACCAGCCGGCCCGCGAACGCCGTCGCGAGCGCGAGGCGCTGCGGCGAGACGAGCTCGATCATGAGTATGTTCGCGCCTTCGCCGGACGGGTGCGGACCCTTTATCCCCGCTGTCCGGCCGGCCGCGAGCAGGTGATTGCCGAACATGCCTGCCGCAAATACAGCGGCCGCGTAGGGCGCAGCGAATCGGCCAAGCGCCTGGACGAAGAGGCCGTGCGATTGGCCGTGGAGGCCCACATCCGGCATGCGGAGACGGAGTACGACAAACTCTTGCGCCAGGGGCTCGACCGCCGCGACGCCCGGCACGAAGTGCGAGACCGTGTCTGGCGCGTACTGGATCGATGGGGCGAGATCTCTGAAGATGGCTGAACGCCAACGCCGCGACGAGTCCACATCGATCGGCTGGGAGCGCATGCGGGCCATCTTTGGGAACGCGCCGCCGCTACGGACGATTCGGGAGGCGCGATCCAGGTACGAACGATTGGAGCGTCTGAGTTTTCCGGCGCCTCTGGTCCTATTGCGCGGGTGGCCGAGGCGCTTGTTGGGCGTTACTGTTTGACGCCGGTGGGTTGCCCGTCGGCGCGTTCGTGGGAGATCCAGCGCCCGTACGGGCGGGAGTATTTTCCGGCGCGGTGCCTTGCGGCTGATTGCGCTGGACGTCTCCGTAGGCCGAAAGCGCGTGATAATCAAACGGCGCCGCGGGGTCCGTCCCGCCCGGCACTCCGATGTTCGTGGTCGCCGGATTCGGCGGAGTGGCTTCGCGGGACCGACCGGATTGCCGGAACGGGAATTCGCCGCCGGGGAATTCTCTGGCCCGCGCTCGACGTCTCCGTAGGCCGAGATCGAGTGGTAATTGAACTTCGGCCAAGGCGCCAGGCCGAATGCATCCTTTTTCCCGGTTGGCGGCATCACGCGGATTTGCTCCGGATTGCCCAGACTTTCGGGCAGCATGAACGGCCCGGGAGGGCCGGTAAAAAAGGAAGTCGGCCGCTGGCCCGCCGCGCTGCCGGAACCGTTCCATTGGGGCGCGGTGAATTCGGGATTGGTCAAAAAAAGGCTCCCGGTTGGACCGGTGTACGGAACGCTCCGTATGTTCATTCCGTTGAAACTGTTCGTCACACTGCTGGGCCTCACGATCGGCTGGGACAATATTGAGCCATACATGCCCGACGGGAGTCCGCCGACCGGTCCCTGGTTTGTGGGTGTGATCTGCGTTCCGAACGGCGTCGTGGACAGAGCCGTCAGGCCCGACCGCGGGGCGTTCTGGCCCGAGATTCCCACCGGTCCACGGGCCAGCAGCCTACCCGTCGTCAAAGTGATCTGCGCCATGGTTCCCAACCCAGTCAACGCGCTGAGCCAAACCAGACATTTCAAGGATTTCATGCTCTTGCACCCCGTCTCTTTCGACCCTGTCCGGCCCGGTCGATTTTCGTACCGACATTTCAAGTTTTGACATGCAAGTGCTGTTCCAAGGGGACGAGAAAAGATGGGCCCGATAGCGTCCTGGCTTTTCACCACTTTCTACTCTCGTGGGTCCACTCTCTAGTGCGCAGCACCTGGGATCATCCCAGGAATCACGTAGGCTTGCAGCAGAACCAGCAGGCCCACCAGTACCGCCAGGGCGATGCTGTGTAAGAACACGAACCGCAGTACAGTTGCTGGGCTGACTGGCTCCGAACTGACCGTGGCTCGATCGGCCGCTTCGGTCGAACCCGCGGGGACGCTGGCCACCGGAACGCTCTCGGTCGCCACGCTGGCGACGACGATGCTCTGCGCATCGATCATCTTACCCATCACGCCGCCCGAGCTGTTGGCAGCCGCCGTCAGCAAGGCCGGCACGCCAATCCGGCCGGCGGCCACTTGCTGCAAATTTCCGAACAACACGTTCGACGACGTGTCGCTCCCCGTCAGTGCCACGCCTAACCAACCCAAGAGAGGCGAAAAAAATGGAAACAGTGGCCCCGTTCGCGCAAAAGCCAAACCCATCGTCGCATCGAGGCCGCTATACCGCGTCGTGAAGCCCAGCGCCAACATGGCGGCGATCGTGACCAGGCTCGTGAGCACGCGCACAAACGTCTGCCAATAAATCCGGATGAGTGCCACGGGCGACAGTCTGAGCAACAAGCCCGCCAAGATGCCTGCCGCCAAGAGCGCCGTGCCGGTCGCTGAAAGCGTGTTGAGCGAAAACACCGCCTCCTCGTGCTTCTCCGCGGGCACGACCGGCGGCACGCGGACCACGCTCCTATGCAACTGGGCGATCTCGAACGAAAACGTCCCCGCGCGATCGAGCTCCTTTTTGACCGAAGGAAGCCCCCACGCAAACACGAGCGCGCACAACAAGACCCAAGGCATCCATGCGACGAGCGTGTCGCGATGCGACGGCTGAAACCGATCGATCCCATCACCCTGCTCATGTTCGAACCGCCACACTGTCCGCGGGTGCCAGAACCTGAGCAAGACGACGAGCGAAATCATCGACACGACGGCGCTGATCACGTCGACCAGCCAGGGGCCATGAAAATTGCTGACCACGAATTGCGAAACCGCGAAACTCCCTCCCGCCACCAGACAGGCCGGCCACACTTCGAGCATCCCGCGCCACCCGGCCATCACAATCACCAACCAAAAAGGCACGATCAGCGAGAAGACCGGCAACTGCCGGCCGACCATTGCGCTCAACAGCCCCAGATCGAGTTCCGTTACCTTCGCCAGCGCAATCAGCGGCGTGCCGAGCGCCCCATAAGCCACCGGCGCCGTATTCCCCAGCAAAGCCAACCCCGCCGCCTGCAGCGGCCGAAACCCCAAGCCGACGAGCAGCGCGGCCGAGATCGCCACGGGCGTCCCGAACCCGGCCGCCCCTTCGATGAATGCCCCAAAACTGAACGCAATCAGCAGCGCCTGAATCCGTCGATCGCTTGCGAGGGCCGCAATTCCATGTTTGACGATCTCGAACTTCCCGGTTTTGACGGTGATGTCGTAAATGAAAATCGCATTGAGCACGATCCAACCGATGGGAAAGAGCCCATAGGCCGCCCCGTATCCCGCAGCCGCCGCGGCCAGGACGACCGGCATGTGAAACACGCCAATCGCAATCAGAATCGCGCTCGCCAGTCCCGAGAGCGCGGCCACGTAAGCCCGCACCTGCAGGATGCCCAGCAATCCCAGCAGCACGACCACGGGAATCGCGGCCACGAGCGCCGAAGCGATCAGATTCCCCATCGGGTCGTATTGCTGCGCCCACGTCATCTGGAATTCCTCGAAACGGAAATCGCAATGCGAGCTCGTCCATCCGGCAGGGGGTCCGTCCCCCTTTTTGGGCGAAGCACCATCGTACGAAGATCGGAACTCTTGCGACACACGCCCCAAAAAGCTGGGCTTGGCCAATCGGAACTGGCATAATCGGGACACGGGTCGACTTTGGCAGGAGAAGCCCTCGTCATGCACACGTTTGCGCGTGTTTCTTCGCTCGTGGCTCGGGGCGCGCTGGTTGCTGCCAGTGTCTGTTTCGCTCAAGCCGCATCTGGTCAGCAGGTCCAGAGGCCGGTCGATCCACAAACGTATTCGTCGCCTTCCGGCACATTTACTCTCACGGTGGATCCCAGCGACATCTACGGCCGTGGCGGGGCAACGTACCAAGTGGCCAAACACGGCAAGGAGATGTGGGCGAAGCCCTTCCCCTTTACGTTGTTCGCGGCCGCGATCACCGACGGGGGAATTGCCGCCGGTTATGGGTACACGCGCGGCGAACGGGGCGGCGAGGAGCAGAAGGGGGAAACGTGGCCCGGCGACCTGGTTGTGGCCATTTTTGATCACTCGGGTTCGTTGCGGCTCAAAGAGCTGATCAAGCGATCGCCCGGCGGGCCGAAGCCCGCCTTCGTTCTCGCGAACGGCCAGATTTACGACGTGACGAACAGTAGGCCCCAAGACTCCGGGGCGCTGCCGAGCCCTTTCGCGCTTGGACTCCTGATCGATGAGGCGAGCGATCGGTTTGTCGTGCGCTTGGAAGACCGCCGGCGATATGAAATCTGGCGCACCTACCAACTCTCCACCGGGACTTTCTTGGAAAAGCGAACGCCCTGGTTCTGGATGAAGGACGCAGAAGGGAGCGTGTCGATCCGCGATGCCAGGCTGATCCGCGGCACGCCGCTGGTGCTTTTGGAGTGCTGGCAGGCGGTTGCGAATCGCGAACGAAAAGTGTTGTTCCGGCTGGTCGATCTGGCCGCGAAACCAGTCTGGTCTTTCGTTGGGGCTGACGAGCGTGCGGTGAAGGAGTTCAACCCGGACCTTGCCCGGCTGCTGAGCTGGCTCAATACTCACGGACGCATTCTCCGCAGCGACGTGCCGCGACAATGGGATCTCTTTCTCTCCGCCCAATCGCGAAGTGTCCACGGTCCGGCTCGACTGAGCTCGTCGAAGTCGGAGTCGAAAGTCCAAGATCAGGCAGGCGACACCCGCGTCACTTTTGCCGTCGAACGAACGGCGAGCGGCGGCTGGACGGTGCGGGAAGTCACGCGCGTTTCCTTTGTCCTGCCGGCGGACGAAGCGAAGGTCGAGCGGCCGCTGAAAGAACTGGGCACGATCGTGCTTGGGGCCGGTCGGACCACCGATCGAACGACTCCATCGACCGAAGTGGGCCGGTTCGCAGCCATCACGATCGACAGACGAGGACGTTTCATCGCCGTCGACGCGCGGAACGGATCGATTTCCATCTTCGACGCGGCGGGCAAGTTGCTCTCTGTCGGCCCGCGTACGCCGGCCGCCGTGCAAGTGGAATCGCCCGAACTGGCGACCGACGACAATTGCAACGTGTTTCTCGGCCTGGAAGCGTCCGACAAGCCGAACGGCAAACGGCCCTATGCTCACTTCTCGGCCGATGGCCAGCGGTTACAAGACGTGCTGCTCCCCGCGCCGCGATGCGCTTTCCAGCCGGGCACCGGCCTCGTTGTCGCACTCAAGCAAAGCGAAGTGTGCCTGATCAATGGCTCAGGTAAAATTGTGCGCACGATGCAGCGCCGCCCTGATCAATGCTGGCTGCAGCATCCGCGGGGCGTGGCGGTGGCGCCCGATGGATCGCTGGCCGTGTTTGCCCGCCGCCTGGTCGGAACCGAGACAACGGTCAGCCTCTACAAAACCAACGGCGACCCGGTCGCAACGATCCGCCTTCCCGAGTCGGCCGGTGGTTTTCCGAAGGCGGCCTACGACGGGCGGCGGCTCGTTGTCGCCGGCGACAATGCGCTTTTGATCTACGACGCGGCGGGAAAGCAACTTGCCTCTGCGGAGCCGCCTCTCGAAATTCCAGACGGCGCGTTTTCCTATCCCCTGATCCTGCCCGGCGGACGCGAGCTGGCACTCTACGGCGGCGGGAAACCGGTGCTGCACCGGTTTGAACTGCCGTGATAGGGATGCGGTTAGGCTACTCGCCTTCCCCGCCGCCGCCGCCGTCGTTACCGCCCCGATTACCGCCTCGGCCGCCGCGGCGACCTTGTTGCTGCGGCTGGTTCTGGCCGGGTTGTTGACCGGGGGTTTGCGCCGCCGTCGGCTTCTTGAGGATGTCGCTGAGCTTTTTCGTCAGGTTATTGGCGTCGATCGAGCGGTTGATCTGCAGCACGGTGAATGACTGGGCGGCCGGGACGGCCGACTTGTCGAGTTCTTTGATGAGCTGTTGAACATTGAGCATCATGTTCTGCGTGGCGCACGAGACGACCAGCGTGTTGGTGCTGTCGTCGATGCCCATCGAGAGAGCGCCGCTGAATCGCGAGTTGCTCATTTTGCCGTCGTCGTCATGCTCGCCGAAGTCGTACGAGATGTAGCCGCGGCCGCCGCTCTTACCCTGGGCCTTGGTCTGGTTGAAACTTTCCATCGCCTTATCTTTGGAGCTCAACAGGTCTTTGTAGGTGTCCTTGATTTGTTCGGCGATGACCGAGGCTTTGTTGTGCGCGATATGGAAGATCTGCGTCACGCGGGCGGGACGCGTGCTGGTGTTCTTGGGGTTGTCGTACATGTTGATCAGGTCTTCGATCTGGCGGAGCTGATCGGGCGTGCCTCCCTGCACCAGGATGGAATTGGTTTGCGGATCGTCGATGAACCGTAGCGGTTTGCGGCGCGACAGCTTGGGCGTGTCGTCCGTCTTGTTGCTGCTGTCGTCGTCCCACCACCAGCGGCGGGCGCGATCGTTCGAGTTCTCTTTCTTTTCGACCTGGAAGAAATCGTCGAGGTTATATTTCACCGACTGCGAGTCGGCATGCTTGAGGTAATAGACCGCGTAGTCCTTCTTGGGCGGTGCAATGCGGCCCATCATTTCTTCGATCGCGTCGAGCGCCTGCGTGTCTTTCGAGGTGATCACCAGTTTGCCGTTGGCGCCGCGGGTGATGATGATCGGGGCGCCCTGGTTCGACGGATCCTCGGTCTTGGCGTCTTTCTCGCCGGTTGCCGGGGGTGTTTGCGAGTCGCGCAGCTTTTCGAGAAGCCGATGACGTCGGTTCATGACGGGAGGCACGTCGGAGTCGGCCGGGGCTGGGTTGGGCTTCGTTGTCTTGTCGGCCTCGCTCGCGACGGCCTTGGGGGCCTTGTCCGTTTCCTTGGCGCTGGCATCTTCCTTGGTGCTTGCATCCGCCAGAGACTTGTCATCGACGGCGGCTGGTCGCTTGAAATCGACGAGACGCACGACGGGGGCCGCGATCGGCTCGGCCGTGCTGACGGACGAGTTGTGCACGTTGCCGTCGGCGTTCGAGGCGGAGGGTGTCCCGGCCGGCTTTTGCACGCCTTGATCGGGCTTTGAATCCTCCTCTTGCGGCTTCTTCGGCTTCGGCACGTCGATGATCAGCTTGTTGCCGTTCTTCCCGAGAGCGGGCCACACGCGGCGGAGCCGTTCGAGAAAGGCTTGTTCGTCGTCCCCCTGACCGGCGTCGAGCACGCGGACCGTCTCGGTGCCGCGGTCGCGGCGGGGGATTTCGCCCAGCTCGGCCAGGCAGCGGTTCACCAGATCCAATTCGATGGTGTTGGCCCAGACGATCAGGCGGTTTTCGACGACGTCGGCCTCGACGCGGAACTTGCTCTGGTTGGTTTCTTCGGTCTGATTCTGCATGCCGAACCCGAACCAGCCGCCGCCGAAGCGCCGGTTGTAACTGTTGTTATTGTTGTTGGTCGCGTTTTTGTCCTCGCCCACCATCGTCAGGCGGAGAGTTCCGGCGACCATGTCGGCGTCGAGCTTGCGGAGCTGAATCACTTTGAGGCTGCGGTCGGCGCCGTCCAGGTTCTTGACCATGGCGGCGATGACCTTTTGATCCTTGGGCGAGGCGAAGGCGATCACCGATTTGTTCTTCTTGTCGGGTTCGAGCTTGGTCTGCGGGTCGAGATCGACGACCGACTGGAGAAAGGCGACGGCCATCTCGGGATCGAGGGTCGCCAGGTGGTAGACCTGCATCGGCTGCGCGTTTTCGGCGAGGCTATCGCGGCCCGAGGGAGCGTCGATCTTCCAGATGGCCGCCTTGATGATGCCCATCTTGTCGGGCGGGGCGTTGGCGATCACCTTGTTGCGGCGGGTGTCGGCCATCAGGTGAATTTCGGGCGGCGCCTGCATGGCGTTCGCTGGCTGCTGCTGGCCGGGCTGGCCATTTTGAGCGGCCATCATGGCCATCCGCTGCATCATCATTTGCTGCATCGGATTGCCGCCGGCATCCTGAGCTGGTTGGCCGGGCTTTTTGAGTCCGAGAAAGAGTTCCAGCTGGTCGACGACTTCGGCGCGCGGGTGTACCGCAGCTCGAATTCCTGGACGAGCCGATTGAGGCTGTTGCGTCCCTGTTCTTCGTCAAGCAGGTTGTTGAGCTGCTTGAGATTGACGGCCATGTCGATCGCCTCGAGGCGGTTGGTCTTCATCAAGGGGAAGAGCTTGGCCTTGGGCGAAAGGAGCTGCTTGAATTCTTCGACGGAGTCTTTGGCCATCAGCCATTCGAGCCGGAAAGAAACCTTCACCAGGTCGTGCGGAGGCAACGTCTCAAGCTCTTCGGGTTGGACGCGCGGCACGAGGGCCGTGTTCAGCGTGTCCATGTTGACGACCGTCATGGTCTGGTTCTTGGCGTCGAACAGGATTGCGTAGCCGCGGGCCATCAGGTGCTCATTGACGAGGTCGCGGGCTTCGGCGACGGTGTACTTTTTGTTCGAGCGCAGGTTGAGCGAATCGCCGGGGAGCTGGTTCCAGTCGAGATTGGTGCCCGACACGCGAGCCAACTCTTCCACGACGAACGTCCAGGGAGCTTCCTGAAAGTTGAAGCTGACCCCGCGCTTCGAGTCGATCGTCATCTTCTGTTCGGCGAGCGAGGCCGAGTTATCGGGAGCCTGCGGCCGCGTAATCGGCGGCGGACCCTCGTCCTTCTTGGGCTCGGCGGGTTTGTCGTCCTTCTTTGGCTCGGCTGGTTTGTCGGGCGCGGGGTTGGCCAGCGGGGTCTGAGGAACCACTTGAGGAATCCCACCCATCCCGCGACGCATACGTCCTCCACGGCCACCCGGTCCAAAGCCTCCGCCCGGTTGGGCGAGGAGCCACTCGGGCGACGCCAAGCTCACGGCGAGCAACAGGAGGAGGATCCGTCGAATTCGGGAGCGGGGCATGTGTCAGTTTCCCTTCACGCGGGCTTGGCCCGCCGATCGTTTACGGTCGGCTCGAACAGCCGAACCCTGCGGTCGGCTCAAGGTAGAAATCTTGGCAGGCGTCTTCTTGAGTATGGCATGCGATAGAGTACCTTCGCAACGCTGAATTTAACCTGAAGCTCTTCGCAGATCTGGGCTTAACGAAACGGGGCCCACTATTGATACGTCCTCTGAGGCCACTTACGATAATGTAAGATTACATTGCTGCGGATTTAGCACCTGTGCGATTCGCACGTGGCAACGCCCCGTTTTGGCCCGTCCGGCGCGGGCATTTCCCTCCGACGATTTGGGCCTCCCAGGCGAGCACTCGTGGACATCGGTGAACTCTTTCTCCAGCGCGGCCTTGTGACGCGGGAGCAGCTCGCAATGGCGGTCGGCCAAGCGGCCGGCCGGCGGATCGACTGCGTCCTCGTCGAAACCGGGATGGTGAACGAGGACGACGCCCTGAAAACGCTCGCCGACGCCCTGGGGCTGAAATTCCTCGAGCTGCAGGGGGTCGAGATCGACCGGGAGCTTTTGGCAAAGTTTCCCACGTCGGCCGTCTTCCGGCACACGATTCTGCCGCTTGGTCGGGATAACGGGAAAGTGCGGGTCGCAACGTTCGACCCGTTTAATCTGGAAGCCCTCAATGAGCTGAGCGCGCTTTCCGGTTTCCGCCTCGATCCCGTGCTGGCCCGTCGCGATGACGTTTTGCAACACATCAAGGAGCATCTGGGCGTCGGCGGCGACACGATCAACGAACTCGTAGCTCGCAACGTCGAGGAAGGCGTCGAGATCATTGGCGACACGGGGGACGACGGCGAACTGACCAAGATCGCCCAATCGGCCTCGGTCATCCGCCTGGTGAACGAACTGCTCGTCGAGGCCCTCGAACTGACGGCCAGCGACGTGCACATCGAGCCGCAGGAAAAAGGCCTCACCGTCCGCTTCCGCTGCGACGGCATGCTCCGCGTCCAACCGGTGCCGCCTGAGATCAACCAGTTCTACGCGGCGATTGTCACCCGCCTAAAAATCATGTCGCGGCTCAACATCGCCGAGAAGCGGTTGCCGCAAGACGGCCGCATCAAGATCAAAGTCTCGGGTCGCGAGATCGACGTGCGTGTTTCCATCATCCCCATGCTGTACGGCGAAGGCGTCGTGCTGCGGTTGCTCGATAAAGAGCGGATGAAGTTCGACCTGCGCACCGTCGGCATGCCAGAGCACGTCTTGGGCAAGTTCAACGAATTGATCTCGATGCCGCACGGGATTCTGCTCGTTACCGGTCCGACCGGAAGCGGCAAAACGACTACGCTGTATGCGGCCCTCAACGCGATCAAGGACCCGACGATCAAGATCATCACCGTCGAGGACCCGGTCGAATATCAGACCTCGGGCATCAGCCAGATTCAGGTGCACACCAAGATCGGACTGACGTTTGCCGCGGGACTGAGAAGTATTCTGCGTCACGATCCGGACGTGATCCTCATCGGAGAAATCCGCGACGGCGAAACGGCGCAAAGCGCGATCCAGGCGTCGCTCACGGGCCACCTGGTGTTCAGCACGCTTCACACGAACGACGCGTCCAGCGCGTTTACGCGTTTGGTGGATATGGGGGTCGAGCCGTATCTCGTCGCCAGCACGATCGAGGGGGTGCTCGCGCAGCGGTTGATTCGTAAGCTCTGCCCCAAGTGCAAAGAGGGGTACGACCCGAAGCCGGACGAGATTCCGCCCGACTTCCCGGAACCGGTGCCGAAGAAATTCTACCGGCCCGTGGGCTGCCGGGCGTGCCGCGACACGGGCTACGCCGGCCGAATCGGCATCTATGAATTGTTGGTGACCGACACCGCCGTCCGGCGGATGTGCATCGACCGGGCCAGCTCGGGTGAGATTCTCGCCTACGGGATCAAGCACGGCATGAGAACCTTGCGGCTCTCGGGTTTGGAGCGGGTCCGCGACGGCATCTCGACCATGGAAGAAGTGCTGCGAATCACCAAGAGCGTGGCGATTTAAGAGACGAAATGACGCCGGATCGCGGTCTAAGGAGGAAGGCGGAAGGATGAATAAGAGCCACAAGCACCCCTGTCTTAACGCCTCCTTCAGCCGACCTTGCGCATCCTTGGCCTAACTTATGTCTGATTTCCAATACATCGCACGCGGATTGAACGGCCAGCAGGTCAACGGCACCCTGACTGCGGGCAGCGAACAGGAAGCGCTTGCGATGTTGGCCGGTCAAAGCTTGTTTCCGGTGGAGCTCGCGCTGGCTCCCGAGGCGGCCTCCGTCCGGCGGAAACGCATGCGGCGGGTTCGCTCGAAACACCTTTCCATCACGTATAGTCAGCTGGCCGACCTGCTTCGCGCGGGCGTGCCTCTCTTGCGGTCGCTTGAATTGCTCGAGCACAAGACGAACCACACCGGGCTCAAGCAGGTGCTCGAGGCGGTGCGCGGCGACGTGGCCGAAGGAACGCGACTGGCCGACGCGATGCGCAAGCATCCGAAGGTCTTCTCCGAATTGGCCGTCAGCATGGTGCGGGCCGGCGAAGAGGGGGCGTTCGTCGAAGACGTGCTCAAGCGCATCGCCGACTTCACCGATCACCAGGAAATGCTCAAGAGCCGCGTAACCGGCGCGATGGTTTACCCCATCTTTTTGATGGTCATGGGAACGGTTGTCGTCGTCGCCATGCTGACGTTCTTCGTGCCGAAGTTCACGCCGATCTTCGAGCGGATGGCGACTAAAGGGAACCTGCCGGCGGCCACCACGTGGCTCTTGGCGCTCAGCGATATCATGCAACGCTACGGCGTGGTGATCATGCTCGCTTTGGCCGGAGGCGGTTTCTATGCGTACCGGTGGGCGCAAACGCCCGACGGCCGGATGTGGGTCGACCGCATGCGGCTCCGCCTTTACGGAATCGGTCCGATCTTCCGCAGCTTTGCAATTTCGCGGTTCTGTCGCATTTTGGGAACGCTGCTCAAGAACGGCGTGCCCATTCTCGAATCGCTGCGGATCGCCAAGGACGCCACGGGAAATAAGGTGCTCAGCGATGCGATCAACACGGCCGCCGAGAACGTCTCAACGGGAAAGGCGCTCGCGGCCCCGTTGGCGAAGTGCGGCGAGTTCCCTGTGGAAATCGTGGAAATGATCGCCGTCGGCGAAGAGGCGAATAATCTCGAACAAGTGCTGATCGACGTGGCCGACACGCTCGAACGGCAGACCAACCGGACGCTCGACCTGTTCGTGCGCATGCTCGAGCCGGTGATGCTGACGGTTCTGGCCGGAATTGTCCTGTTTGTCGTCGTCGCCCTGTTGTTGCCGATTCTGCAGAGCTCGACCGTCTTGTGACGCGAAATGCCAGCGGCGCCGTTCGCCGGTTCGCGACGCGGCGCCTTTTAAAAAATATTGGAACCAGCCACCTGCAGCCAGCCCTCAAAGAAAGGATCTCCCCCATGCAATCGTACCGAAAGCCGAATTCTCGTTCGGTGAGCCGTCCCGCCGAGACCCGCCGGCCTCGCCCCCTCCGCGCCGCGTTTACCTTGATCGAAGTCTTGTTGGTCGTCGCCATTTTGGGCGTGATCGCGGCAGCCGTCGTGCCCGCGCTCATCGGTCGTCAGGGCGAGGCCAACATCGGGGTCACCAAGACGAGCATCAAAGGGCTCGAGCAAGCCATGAAGCTCTACGCCCTGGATCATGACGGCGAATACCTTTCGGGCGGCAAAGACGCCCTTCCGCAATTGGCGCAGGCGTCGGAATACCGGGGCAAAAAGCTCAAGGCGTATCTCGATGAAGTGCCCAAAGACGCCTGGGGCGAGCCGCTCTATTACGAGTACCCGTCGGGCAAAGCCGGCGATAAGCCCGCCATCTGGTCGTCGGGTCCCAACCGCCAGAATGAAGACGGCGGCGGAGACGACATTACCAACTGGAAAGAAAACTAATGAGACGGATGGCGCGTGGTGAGTGGCGCGTGGCGCGTGGGCCAGTCGACGGCTGGGCTCGCGCGCGCGGCTTTGCCTTCCCTCGCCACTCGCGGGGCACCCGTCTCGACGGGTCCGCCACTCGCCACTCGGCCTACACGTTGCTCGAGTTGTTGCTGGTGCTGGCGATTATCGTGGCCGTGGCGGGCGTCGTCACGCCCACCGTCGTCGACCGCATGGGGGATTACAAGCTGAAGCGAGGGGCCGAGATGGCGCGCTCCGCCATTTCGTCGACGCGGATTCACGCCATCGATTTG
The DNA here is from genome assembly GCA_963752185.1 of uncultured Planctomycetaceae bacterium. GTDB lineage: Bacteria > Planctomycetota > Planctomycetia > Planctomycetales > Planctomycetaceae > DASPSM01. The sequence goes on from CAVVXK010000003.1 coordinate 603,028, forward strand.
AGTTCGGTGTACCAGTTTCGCGTCGAGTCGGGCGGGCGCCGATACTTGGCGATTCCAACCGATACCGAGGCTCTCGTCACGAGCCAGACGGCCTCTTCCACCGCGGCCAACGCGCTGCCCACGACGGCGATCGTCCACGGCGAGCTGCCCGAGGATCTTTCTTTCCAGCCGGTCGTCTTGGCGACCGGGAACGCTCCGTCCGCGACAATGGCCACAACGGGCATGCCGCCTGGTGGGACCGATCCGGCTTGGACGGCTGCCTTCGGGCACGTGCCGAACAGCGGTGATTATCTCTCGGCCGCCTGGTCAGCTCCCGTGATCTTTCGGCCGGACGGTTCGGCGATGGAGGCCGCTGTCAATGTGATCGACAAGCGAGGCGACGGATTTCAGCTCAAGGTGCGGGAGCTGACGGGCGAGGTGACGGTCACGCGGCTGACAACGGGGACTCGCTGATGCGGCGCGGAATCACGCTGTATGAAGTCGTCATCGCACTGGTGATTTTTTCGGCGCGATCGCCGCCATTTCCGAGGGAGTCTCGACGGGCGTCCGCGCGGCCTTGCAATCGCGGCTGCGGTCGCAGGCGATTCTCCTGTGCGAATCGAAGATGGGGGAAGTGATGGCCGGCGTGGTGCCGCGCTCTTCGGCGTCGGAATCGACATTCACCGAACCGCAACTGCAGGGCTGGACGTGGTCCTTGAACGTGAAACCGGGACCGCAAAACGGTCTGCAACTGGTGCAGGTCGACGTGGCCTACAAGCTCGCCGGCGATTCCGTCGACGCTTCGTTTACGCTCGAGCGTTTTGTCCGCGATCCGACCGCGTTCGTCACGAGCGAAACGGCTGTCATCGCGGCTAACCAGGCTCAGGCCCTGGAGGCCGCCCAGCAGGCGGCTCAACAGACTCAATCGGCGGGGCAGAACTGACGGAACTTGGCCATGCGCGTCACCCGAAAACCGGCGAAATCGATCCCGCGGCGGCACAGGCGCGATGGTTTTACGCTGTTGGAGATCCTCCTCGCGCTTGCCGTCAGCGTCGTGCTCTTGGTGGCCATTGCCACTGCGATCGACTTGTATCGACGCATGACGATCGCCGGGCAAGACCAGATTGGCGAAGCCCGGCTCGTGCGGGCCGTGTTGCACAAGATTGAAGCCGATATTCGTTCGGTCGTGCCCCCGCAATCGCAGGTCACCTCCCCTTACGACTCGGGCTCATCAAGCACCTCCGGTTCTTCGTCGGGGAGCAGCAGCAGCAGTAGTAGTTCCAAAGGGACAACAAGTGTCTCGGCCTCGTCCACCTCTTCGTCGAGCGGGTCGAGTTCGAGTTCTTCGTCCAGTTCCTCTACGTCCAGTTCCTCCACGGGCTCGACGTCGACGTCGCAGCAGTCGGCGATGATGGACCCGCTGCAGAATGTGTATGCCCAGACGGTCTTCGGACTTTACGGCGACCCAAAAACGCTCGTGCTCAATACGCTGTCTGCGCACAACCAAGTGCGCAGACCAGCGATCCGAACTCGGCGCAGTCGAGTGCCGTTCACGGCGATTTGAAAACCGTGGCTTACTTCGTCTCGAATGGCCAGATGAGCGCGGCGCCCGGCATGCCGACAACCGGCCTGGCCCGTGTCGAGGGGGAACACATGGCCATCGGTTATGCGATGTTGCAGTCGACGGCTTCGCTCGCCGGCCAAGCGCGGATCATCGCTCCCGAAATCATGGTGATCAGTTTTCGCTATTTCGACGGCACGCAATGGCAGACCACGTGGGACGCCTCGTTCATGCAGGCTTTGCCGAAAGCCGTGGAGGTGACCATCAGCGTTCGTGCCGCGGATCCCGATAATCCGAATGCGGCGACCGATCCGTCGGCATCCGCGACGCTGCGGCAGTATCGCCATGTCGTGGCCGTATCCACCTCAGCACAACCGATGTCGATCACGGAACTGGCGACCATTCCCACGGGGACCCCGCCATGAGGCGAAAAAAACTTCGATTGCCCAATCATCGCCGTGGGAGCATCCTGCTCGTCGTGCTGGTCATCATCGTTCTTTTGGCGCTGGGCGGTTATGCCTTCACGGAGATGAGCGTCGCCGAGAACGAAGCGACGACGATGTACGGCCGCACGGTGATGGCCCGCGCGTTTGCCGAGTCGGGCATCGACGTGGCCGCCAATTCGCTTGCCGATCCCGCGCAACGCATCCAGGTCGACCCAGTCACGAATCGGCCCGACCTGTACTCCGCCGTCCTTTTGCGCAGTGCGGACGTCGCCCGCGGCCGCGGACGCTTCAGCGTCATTGCCGGGCAAACCTACGATCAGACCGGCGCGACGATGCGCTTCGGTCTGACCGACGAGACCGGCAAGCTGAACTTGAACCAGCTTTTGATCATGGCGGCGAACAACAAGCTGAATGACGACAACACGCGCAACTTCCTGATGCAGTTGCCGAACATGACCAACGAAATCGCGGACGCGATGCTCGATTGGATCGATTCGGACGAGATACCCCGCCAGTACGGGGCCGAAGCGGAGTATTACCAGGCCTTGCCGCAGCCCTACAAACCGGCCAATGGTTTCTTGACGAGCCTCGACGATCTGCTGTTGGTCCGCGGGGTCACGCCCCTGTTGCTGTTCGGCGAGGATCTCAACCGCAACGGAATCATGGATCCGGGCGAAGACCTGAACGGCGACGGCTACTTCGATCGTGGCTGGTCGCAGTTTCTCACGATTTACAGCTCTGAACGCAACTTGCAGCAGGACGGAACGCCGCGGGTCAACATCAATCAGCAAAATCTCCCGCAGCTCTACGAGCAGATTCAGGGCCTGTATGGCGACACAATTGCCCGGTTCATTACGGCCTACCGCATGAACGGCCCCAGCAGCTCAAACAGCCGTGGCGGCGGTGGGAGCGGTAGCGGCGGGAGCGGGAGCAGTGGCAGCGGGAGTGGAAGCGGTGGAAGCGGCAGCTCGACGAGTTCCAGCAGCTCAAGCGGAGGCAGTGGAAGCAGTAGTGGAAGCAGTAGAGGAAGTGGTGGAAGTTCGAGCAGCAGCTCGAGTGGGGCGACCGTCTCACTGGGGGGCATGTCCGTGCCTTCCACGGCCGGCACGTATCACCAGATCAGTTCCATCTACAGCCTGGTCGGGGCGCAGGTCCGTGTGACGATCAACGGCAAACCGCAGACGATCTCGAGCCCGTGGGCCAACAACGCCAGCAGCATGGGGCAGAACCTTCCCGACGTTCTGGACAAACTGACCTTGGTCGACGATCCCTTCATTCAGGGGCGGATTAATATCAATGTCGCTCCGTATGAAGTCTTGATGGGCCTTCCCAACATGACGCAGGCTCTGGCCCAGCAGATCGTCGGCGCACAGGGAATGGGCGCCAGCAGTTCGGCCTCCGGCAGTTCGCAGAGCCAGCGCGCCACATCTGCCTGGCTGGTCTCCGAAGGCGTGGTCAGTTCCGCGACAACCATGGCTCAGCTCGATCCGTACATCACCGCCCACGGGGCAGTGTATCGCGTGCAATCCATCGGTTATTTCGACGAGGGGGGGCCGTTTGTCCGCCTGGAAGCGGTCATCGACGGCTCGATCGATCCCCCCCGGATCCTGAACATGCGCGACTTAACCGAGCTGGGACGCGGCTTTACGCGACAGCAGCTGGGCATTCCCTAAAGCACCCGCCCTCTTCACCTTGTGTGACGTCCGACAGGCCCAGAAAAATCGAACTAAGATTCAACTTGACGAAGAATTGGCTTCGACGCGAGTCCGGTAGAGACCGAGCTTGATCACAGACGGAGCCGGGTAAAACAAGATGTCTGAATTTCTCGCACTGGATTGGGACGATCAGCAGTTGCTCGGATTCGATGCGCAAGTCGCGCCCTCGAGCGTGCACGTGCGCAAGCGCGTGCATTTTGAGTGGACCGCCGAGGCGCGTCCGTTTGAGCATGCCGAAGCGGCCGGCAAGCAACTCCGCGTCGAATTGGATCGCGCGGGAATCGCCGCGACCAAGGCCCTCGTTTCGCTCCCCCGCGAAGAGGCCGTCGTGCGACTGCTCGAGCTTCCCGAATGCAGCGACGACGAACTGCCTGAACTCGTCCGCCTGCAGGCGGCTACGCGCTCGGCCGTGCCGCTCGACCGGCTCCTGCTCGACTTCCTGTCGCTTCCGCGTCTGGAAAATGTCGCCGGTCGACGCGTGTTGATGGTGACCTTGGGCAAAGTGCCCGCCGACCGGATTCAGGCGATCCTCACTTCGGCCGGCTTGGAAGCGGCCGGAATCCTGTTGAGTGCCGTCGGCACGTCGGAGATCGTCGCCCACCAGCCGCGCGTCTCGGGCGCCTCGGACGAGGCCGCCACGCTGATCGTCAGCCGCTCCGGATCGCGACTCGAAATCACCGCGATCTGGCGGAAGCAGATTCTCTTCATGCACGCGGCCAATGTGTCCGCGCATTTGCCGCTCGAAGCGGGAATTTCGCAAATCCTGGCCGAAACGTCGCGAGCCACGGTCGCATTGTCGCAGGCGGCGCCGGGAATTCGCATCGGATCGGGATGGCTCTTGAGTTCAGCAGCCGAACTCGCCGGGCTGCCCGAAGCCTTCCGGCAGCGTTTCGGTTTTGAATTCCAGACTCTCGACACGGCGTTCCGAACACCCGGGGTTCGTGCCGACTTCGATCCGGCGGGAACAACCGGCCAGACGGCCTTTTCTGCCTTGGGCCTCTTGTTGGGGCAGGCTGATGGGCTTGTGACTTCGATCGACTTTTTGCATCCCCGGAAGACAGTGGTCAAGCCGGACCGCCGCCGGTTGCGGCAGGCGCTTGCCGGTGGCGCCGTTTTGGCGACCGTCGTCGCGGTCTTTGCCGGGGTCCACATGCGCGTGGCCCGGCTCGACGACGAAATCGCGAAAATGGAGGCCGACAACGCCTCCCGTGAATCGACCCTCAAAAAGAACGCGGCTCTCCTGGCGACCGCCAAGACGCTCGAAGATTGGACCGATCGCAACATCGATTGGCTCGATCAATTCCAAAAAATCGAGAAGGCGATCGGCGGGACCGACAAGCTCCACTTTTCCAGCTTCGACGGCCAGGTGACCTACCTCGATACCCTGGCCACGATTACTGCGACCGGGCGAGCCAAGACGCGGCACGACGTGGAATCGATGAACGAACACTTGTCGAAGGCCGATTACGCCCCCCGTGCCCACGAACTTCAGACCGATCCGAACAATCCCGAATTTCCCGAGAAATTCGACCTGAGCGTCGAAATCAAAGTGCCGAAAAAGGGCATTGCCCCCACAGCAGCCGGTCGAGCCACCGCTGGAAAACCCGAAGCCGGCAAAGCGCCTGACAAAACGGCGGCGTTGGAGTCGGCCAATTCGATGCTCGCCCGATCGGCCGCTTCTCGGAGCACCCAAAATCAAGAGTGATCCCTCTTCCGTCCGGACGCGCTTTCCCTAGAGAGCCCTGCAACCGAGCGGCCGAATACTCGGACATTCATAGAAACCGCAGAACAAAACAATGAAGCCTCGGGAAAAGATCCTGTTAGCTGTCTGCATTGCCGTTATCGTCGGCTGGCGCGGATTGCCCATGCTCCGGTCCCTGGTTCTGGGCCGGCTCGACGACGATACGCGACGAGTTCAAACGTTGAAGGCTGCGCAAACCGCCATCGAGGACAAAGAGTTCAAGCTGCAGATCACGCAACGTAAGGCGCGCGAGTGGCTCGAGCAGAGCCTGCCGCCCGAGCCGGTCGAATCGCAGAGACTCTACCAGGAGTGGCTGAACGATCTTGCCGAAGTCGCCGGGATTGCCAATATCCGGGTCACGCCGGAACCCCTGCAGGTCACGCCGGACAAGTCATTTCGTTCCGTTCGCGTGAGCGTCAAAGGCGAGTCGACGTTCGAGCAGCTCACCTATTTTCTGCACCAGTTCTACCGCACGGATCTCTTGCACCGCATCCAGGCCCTGAAAGTCGAGGGGCCGACAAATCCCGGCGGGCCGCTCAAGATCACCATCATGGCCGAGGGAATCTGCTTGCGGGATGCTCCCGAGCGGGACCATCTCTTCCCTCGCACCGTACTGGCCGAATCACTCCCCAAAAGCTTCGACACGATGAAGGTCAGTTCCTGCGAAGAGTTTCCCAAGGAGCCGGGCTTCGTTGTCCGCATCGACAACGGCGAACAGCGCGGCAGCGAACCGCGCGGCGGCGAACAGCGCGGCGGCGAACAGCGCGGCGGCGAACAGCGCGGCAGCGGACAGCAGGGGGGCGAATATGCCATCGTCACCAAGATGGACGGCAATCAATGGACGCTGAAGCGGGCCGTCGAGGGGAGCGCGAAGGCCTATCACCCATCGAAGTCGGAGGTCGAACTCTTCCCCGTTCGGTTCGATCAACGAGACATCAGCTTGGACGCCCGTCGCAAGGCCATGGCGAAACATCCCTTCGTGCAGCCCGTGCCGCCGGCGCCCGCCGTTGTCGACACCAACGATCCGGCCCGGCAAACGAGGCTGATCGGGACCACTCTCACCGACAGTGAACATTCCGCCTGGCTCTTCAACAAGTCCACGGGGCTGAACACGGTGGTCAAGAAGGGCACTTCGATCTCGGTTGGCGATGTCGAGGGAACCGTCGAGACGATCGAGCCCAATTCCATCCAAGTGAAACGCGGCGATCAACTCTGGAATTTGGCAATCGGCAAGGACCTCCGCTCGATGACGCGCGGCGAAGCGGCCAACGGGGACGACTCGATGTATCCGGGATTTTCCGACGATTCGCCCGACGGTCGCGGCGGCGATCCGGGTTCTCGCGGCGGCCGAGGCCGCTCCCGCCGTCCCCGCCGACCCGAACTCAATTTCGAGCCCGAGCCCTGATGGACGGCCTGCGTCCTGTCTGGCAGCAACCCAAGATGTGCATTATGATCCGTCGGTGTCCGGCCAACCGGAGAGGTGACAGAGTGGCCGATTGTGCTGGTCTCGAAAACCAGTGTGCCCGCAAGGGTACCCAGGGTTCGAATCCCTGCCTCTCCGCTCTTGAATTACCTGCGTCGTAACCCCTTAAACAACCTGGTGATTCAGATTTACGTCCGGGTTTGTCCCGACCACTTGTACAAATCAGGCTGCGGCAGGCTGTGCCCGAAGCCTCAACGGGCCGCGCGGGCCGCTTTGTTCTCAAAGGTCTCAATCGAGGCCTGATTGGCAGGTTATCCAAGTCCCGCTCTTGCTCGATGTCACAGGCAATCGGCTGGTCGATCGCCGCTGGCTCGCTGTATCTACCTGTCCTTTGGCGTCCGCTAAATACCCGGCCTGGCTTTTCGGGCACGACAATCGTGAAGCCTCGCATCATCGCGGAGGTGTGCCTGTGGCAAGGACTTGCTCGAGACGTTTTTCCGGAGTGTTGCGTTGACGATCGAAGCTGAGAGAGAGCCGCGCCCGCGCTGGGAACGAGCAATCCGAATTGGCGTTGTTCTCGTACTGATTTACTTTGCCGTCACCTATTTGCTCGTGCCCGAGGGTTGGAAGCGCTATGCGCACCGGCACCCTGAGTTGGAGGACGTGCCCAAGGTCGTTTACACGGGATCAGGGATTCCAGCCGATCCTTTGAATGTGGAGTTGATCGGGCCCGAAAACTGGCTCAAGAAGGCGATGGTCGACGCGCACTGGTATCCGGCTGACCCGCTGACCTTTCGCAGCTGCCTCGAAATTGCAGAGGCGTCTGTTTTGAAGCGTCCCTATGATGCTGCGCCGGTCAGCAGCGAGTACCTGTCTGGCCGCAAAGAAGATTTGGCCTTCGAGAAGCCGATGGGAAACAACCCGCGCGAGCGGCACCATGTTCGCTTCTGGCCGCTGCCCAATCCCGACGCAGAGGGGCGGACCGTCTGGATCGGATCGGCGATCTTCGACCGGCGCGTCGGATTGAGCCGGACGACGGGCCAATTTACGCATTTGACGGCAGCGGACGTCGACACCGAACGCGATTACCTGTTTCAAAATCTCCAGGAGACGCATGGGGTCGCGTCCGTCGGAGTTGTGGACGGCTTTCACCGCGTGCTCGAGGGCAAGAACGGCGAAGGTGTTGTTTGGAAGACAGATGGACGCCTGTTCGTCGGCGTGCTCGCGGGCGAATAGGCGAGGCGTCCTCTCCAGTCGTTTCCGCGGCCGCTGAGCCGGACTCTGCGAACAGCAGGCGCGCGTGTCGATGCCTCCGGAGCCGTCGGAGTCGAGCAGCGTGCGAAACATTGATATTTCTCGCACAAACGCGGAATGGTAGCCTGCGCCTCCTGCGGGCTTTCGGGCCTGCCCCCTTTCGGGAAAACAAGCGAAGGATCGCGAAATATGAACTTGAATCTTCGTTCAACGGCCATTCGTTTGATCTTGCCGCTGGCGCTCCTCGCCGGCTTTGCAGTGGGTCCGACAAGCGCGCAAGAGGCGGCTCCTGCCCCGGCCGTCGAGAAAGGCCAGCCGCACAAGGGCGACGTCGACGTCGAACGGAGCCGCGTTTACATCTTTGTCGGCAAGACGGGTTTCGGGCACGAGCATGGCGTCGTCGGTCGACTGAAAGGCGGCTCGATACTCCTGGGCGCCAAACAGAACGCGGGGCAGCTCGAATTCGATCTCACCAGCTTTCAGGCCGACACTCGCGATGCACGGCATTATGTGCGATTGAACGGCGAATCCGACAGCTCAACCCGCGAGCAAGTGACCGCCAACATGCTGGGCAAATACGTGTTGGACGTTGAGCAATATCCGACCGCGACATTCGTCATCGATTCGGCCGTTCCCCTGAAGAAGACGCGTCCCAACAGCCCGCGCTATGTCCAACTTGACGGCCAATTCACGCTGCACGGCGCGACCCGCCCGCTCCGCGTGATGGCGCAGGCTTCTCCGGAAAGCGGCTCGGTTCGGCTGCGAGGCTCGTTCACGATGCTGCAAACCGACTACAGCATCAAGCCCTTCACCAAAGCCCTGGGAGCCGTCGGCGTGACCGATAAACTGAAAGTCTATGGCGACATCGTCCTGGTCGCTGCCCAAAAGTAGCGGTCCGTACGCCGCTTAGGGGTTGCGCTTTTTCGCGCGGCTGGTCGGTTCGGCGTTCAGCGGATCTTCCGGCCAGTGATGCTTGGGGTAACGGGCACGCAGATCCTTGCGGACGCGCGGGTAACCGTTGGCCCAAAAACTTTCCAGGTCGTCCGTGATTTGCTGCGTTCGCTGATTGGGCGCCAGAAGGTGGAGCACCACGCGGACGCGTCCGCCGGCAATCCGCGGCGTTTCGCGGAGTCCGAAAACCTCTTGAATTCTGACGGGCAAAACGGGCGGGCGGCCCTCTTCGTAGACGAGGCCGATGCGGCTCCCGCTGGGGACTGCGATTCGCTCGGGGGCCTCCCGCTCCACGGTTTCACGCTGCGGATACGTGAGCCGCGCTTTGAGCAAGTCGAGCCACGCGGCCCGGCGAAGTTCGTCGAACGATCGGCAGTTGAGGGACAACTCGCCGAGGATCGATTGCAGGTGCTCGTCGTCAAACTTGGGAAGTTGCAGATCCGGCATCCAGGCATTCAGGCAGCGGACGCGGGTGAGAAAACCTTGCAGGTCCGCATCGTCCTTGGGAAACACGCGGTCCCATTCCCGCCACGCGGCCTCCGCCAGAACGGCGGCGGAACTCTCGCCGAGCGTGACGGGGACGTTGACTTCGTCGATCACCAGGTCGTCCCAATACGTCCGGCGGCGAGCCACGACCGCTTTCTGCGTGGGATGGAAAAAGACTTCGTCCGCCGTGCGGAGCAGTTCGGCCGGAAGCCAATCGCGCTCGACCGCCGAGGCTTGTCGCACGATGGCTTCGGTTTGACCGGCGTCGACATCGATGCAAAGAAACAGCTCGGCGTCCGTCACGGCGCATTGCGGAGCCAGCCGCACGCCGCGTCCGCCAACCATGACCCCCTTGCCGCCACTCGAATCGCGGCGCTTGGCGAGGCGGTCGGGAAAGGCGGCCAGGAGAGATTGCAGAAAGGCAGCGTTGTCCGACGGGCCGTTCGTGCGGCCGGGGTTGCGGAGGTCGCCGCCGGTTTCCGCGACTTCGGAAAGAAGCTGGTCCCGTGCGCGGAGCACGAAAGAAGCTGCCGAGCGGTTGATTTGGCCGAACGTCGAATCGGCGCGGCCGCTGGCGGCGTATTCTTCGAGCGCCAGTACGCGATCGAGCACGTCGGAGCGGGAGGTGTAATTGGCCGCCGTTCGCGGGCCCCGCTCGTTGCCGCGAGCGCTTCCGCCCGATCGCAGGAACGGATCCCGTTCGGAAAGCATGGCGGCCGCGAGCGCCGTGCGAGGCGCACAGCCGCGCCGGCGTCCTTCAATCAACAGGCGTGCGATACGCGGGTGGACTGGAAGCCGCGCCAGGATTTTGCCGATCTCGGTGAGCGTGCCCTGGTCAATGGCTCCCAGGCGAGTGAGCACGGCCAGCGCGTTCTCGACCGCGAAGGGCGAAGGGGACTCGAACCAGGGAAAGGCGAGCACGTCGGTTTCGCCCCAGCTCCAGAGCTGCAGCACGGGGGCCGCCAGATCGACGCGTTGGATTTCCGCCTGCTCAAAATCGGGGCGATGGACGTGCGAGCGCTCCTCCCACAGCCGCAGGCAAACGCCCGGCGCCGTGCGTCCGGAGCGTCCGGCACGCTGATCGGCGGAGGCTTTGGAAATTGGGACAAGCGCGAGTCGGTCCAGTCCGACGGAGGGATCGAAGCGCATCTGCCGCGCGAGCCCCGTGTCGACCACGGCCGTCACGCCGGGAATCGTCAGCGACGTCTCGGCAACATTCGTGGAGAGCACGATCTTGCGACGCTCGCCGTCCGCGAGCACGGCGTCCTGCTGCTCGGGCGGCAAGTCGCCGTAAAGCTCAAAGAGCAGGAAATTTTGCCGCTTCGCGAAGGACTCGAGCTCGCCCGCCGATTGGCGGATTTCGCCCACGCCCGGAAGGAACACGAGAATGTCGCCGGTTGTTCGAGCGGCGACCTGTTCGACGCCGGACGCGACCTGAGCGCCGATCGGCCGCTGATCCATGCGGCCGGCGTACCGCACATCGACGGGGAACATTCGTCCCTCGCTCTTAACGACCGGACAATCGCCGAGAAAGCCGGCGACGGGCGCGGCATCGAGCGTGGCCGACATCACCACGATCTTGAGTTCGGGCGCACGGTTTGTTGGATCCGCCGCACCATACCCAGGGCCAGGTCGCTGTTCAGATTTCGCTCGTGAAACTCGTCGAAGACGACTGCTCCGACGGATTCGAGGAGCGGATCGTCGTGCAGCATGCGCAGCAGAATGCCCTCGGTGACCAAAGCGATCCGCGTGCGTGGTCCGATCTTTTGTTCGAATCGGACCTGGTAGCCGACCAGGTCGCCGACGGCCGTTCGCTGCTCGGCGGCGATGCGGCGCGCTGCTGCACGGGTCGCCATCCGCCGCGGCTGCAGGACCAGGATTTTTCCGCCGATTTTGAGCGTGGGATCGAGCAGGGCGGGCGGAACGCGCGTCGTCTTGCCGGCTCCGGGCGGAGCGACGATCACGACGCTGGGCGATGTGCCGAGCGCCGCCGTGATCTGCGGCAAAACGTCGTCGATCGGCAACGGATCGAGCGAGGGAGACGGGCCGTTCTCAAGCATGGGGAAAGTGAACGTCTGAGAGAGGCACTTTGGAGTCGACGGCCTTGTGCAGGTCTTCCAGCGAGATTTCCAGCTCATGCGTCAGTCGTGGCGACACGCCGCAACGCTTCAACGTGGCCAGGGCCGCACGATAGTACCATAGCGTCCCTTCCTTGCCGCCTTTGAAGAGTGCCCAGGCCGCCTCGCCGTCGTTGCGAACCGAGACCAACAGCGATCGCACGTTGTGAAGTTTGTCGCAGGCCGAGACCAACAAGACCGAGGGGGACGCCTTGTCGAGATCGTGAAGATACGTCTGCTTGCGCTCCCTCCAGGGGGGCTTGGGAGTTTCTGTCGAGTCGCTGCAGCCCATCACGATGCCGGCGACGGCTTCGCCAAATCGTTCGCGCACGTCGGCCAGGCGCGGTAGTCCTCCGCAGTCTTCGACGGTGTCGTGCAGCAATGCGGCGATCGCCTCGTCCTCGTTGGCGCCGTTTTCAAGCGCCAGGGCGGCAACCGCCAGCACATGGGCGACATACGGCACGCTCGTCCCCTTGCGAGTCTGTTCTTTGTGAGCGTCGGCCGCGTAAACCAACGCCTGCGAAAAGCGTGATGAGAACATCGAAACGGAAACCTCCCCTGCAGCATTCTACGCGGGCGGAAGGTCCCGCGTCTGGCGGGGAGGGAGGATTGTGCTGCTGCGTCGTCGTTCAAGCAACGAGTTACGCCAGCGAGACACCAGCCAGCCGCCGACAACGGCCGCCAAAACGGCGGGGAGCGTGCCCGCCAGAAGCAACCGTCGTCGCCATCCCGGGCGAAACAGCGGCGTCTCGGCGGCCGGCACGAAGCCTTCATCTCGAGACTGTACGCAATAATCGAGCAACTCGAGCGGGTCGTCCGTTTTGGGGACGAGGGCCGGCTCGCGGGCCGTTGACCGCAAATGTTCGGCCAAATCCGCGAGCATTTTGCGGACGCGCTTTACGTTTTCGGGCGCGGCGACGACGTTGTGCATTTCTTGGGGATCGTTTTCCAAGTCGTAGAGACGAATCGTCCGGCCTAATAGCGGCAGACCCGCGTCGTAACCGTCGGTGCGCCGCCTTTTGCCGCGCTCGAAGATTAGCTTCCAGCGGTCGTCGCGGACCGCAGCCTCCTCGTTCGGCGCGTACTCGATGAAGACTTGATCCCGGTGTGCCTTCGTTTCGCCCCTGAGAAGCGGGACGAGCGAGCGCCCCTGCACGTTCTTCGGGACGGGCACGCTACATAGATCGAGCACGGTCGGGAACACGTCGACGAACTCGACCAGGGCGCTCGTCGCCGCGCCAGGTTTAATCACGCCCGCGCAGCGCATCAAAAGCGGCGGGCGAATTGCCTCTTCGTAGCTGCAGTGCTTTTCGAACCGGCCGTGCTGTCCCAGCAGATAGCCGTGGTCGGCCGTGTACAGGACGAGCGTGTCTTGCGCATGCCCCGATCGCTCGAGGGCCGCCAGCAATTCGCCGACTTTGCGGTCGAGAAACTCGACCGATGTGTAATAGGCGGCCGTGCTCCCCTGCTTTTCCGCGCTGGTCAAATCGCGAAAGACAGCCGGGATCTGGCCGGAATCCTCGGGGCCGACCGGCGGAACGGGAAAAGTTGAGGGCGGAAATCGACCGCGATCTTCAACCGGAAAATAGTACGGCGAATGCGGTTCGTAGAAACTCACCATCAAAAAAAACGGCTTTTCACGCGGCCCAGAGAGATATCGCGATGCCTCTTCCACGAAATACGTCGCGTCCATGTCGGCATCAACCAGTCCGATTGGCGACGCGGCCGAGTTGATCCAAACCCGGGCCGGATCCTTGAACGGCCTCCATGTGGGCTGAACGGACACGTCCGCCGGGATCGGTCTCTTGCCGCGTGCAGCGAGGCTTTTGTCGTAAAAACCGAGATCGCGTCGCAGGTCGAAGCCGTACGTGTGCTCGCTGTTGAAATGCATTTTGCCGATTGCCCCGGTGTCGTAACCGGCCTGCTTCAGCACGCGCGCCAGCGTCTGCTCCCTTTCGGGAAGCGGCGTCTGCAACTGGGTCACGCCGATCGTCCGCGGATACCGCCCTGTGATGAATGAATCGCGGGCCGCCGTGCAAACCGGCGAGCTGCAGAAGGCGCGATCGAAGCGAATTCCGCCGGCGGCAAGCCGATCGATGTTGGGCGTACGACGCGGTGATTTCCGTACGCTCCGATGACATAGGCCGCGTGGTCGTCGGCACAGATCCAGAGAACGTTCAGCCGCCGTGGGGGATCGGCGCTCGCAGCCAGGCTGCTCAAACCGAGCACGACGGCAAAGGAAGCCCACCCGAGCTTCGAAACGCCACGCATTGTCGGACCTCGTCGCAACTTGGCGTTCCCCGTGTCGGTACGCTCGCCCAGTGGTCGAGAAGGATCTTGCCCGCCCCACTCTTCTTTATGAAAACAGCCAGTTGACGACAAGCAGCAGCACGAAAGCCACCGCGGTCCATTCCGTGACGCGAGGACGATACGGGACCATTCGCCGCCTGGCCAGGCACCAGATGCGATAGGGAATTTGTGCCACGATCAGGGCGAAGATCAGCCATCCCAGCCGATGCACGGCGAGCGAATCGGCGAGCCTGCCTTGGAGCAGGAACACGATGCTCCGCGTCATTCCGCAGGTGGGACAGGAAATGCCGAAAAATCGGCGAAGCGGGCAGACGAGGGGAAGGGGAAATTCCGGCAGACCGCGCAGAAAGATTGATCCGTCCCCGTTCACGTCGATCAGCAGCCCACCGAGCACGACGGCGATCGACGATCCAAGGATCACCCAGTGTCCACGCGGGTCGAACGCCAGCCGCCAGTTCCCCGCTGGATCCGAGTTCCTTGTTGGCTCCGCCGGCATGGTTCAGTATTCTGAGACGACGATGAAGTACGAGCTGAAGCCGCTCACGGTCGGCGCCATTCTCGATCAAACCTTCCTAATTCTAAAGGATCATTTTGGCTTATTCCTGAAAATCATGCTCTGCCTGTCGCTGCCGGTGGGGCTCGTGGTCAACTTCGTCGTCACGCACAACATGCCGGCGCCTGCCGCCAATCCGACACCGGAGGAAATGGCGGAAAATCTGCAGACGCAATTCCGGTTTATTTTCCAGACCATGCTGCCGGTGGCCGCGCTGATCTTTTTTTCGTCGCCCCCTTGACCACGGGGGCGATCATCCATGCAACAACGCAAATCTATTTCGGCAGGACGGTCACAGTCGGCGGTGCCTACCGCGTCGCGCTCAAGCGGGCCGTCCCGATGATTTGGACGTGGATACTCATGTTACTGCTCATCATCGGCGGCGGGCTGCTTTGCTGTCTGCCGGGGATCCTCACCTACTTCTGGTGTGCCCTGGCATCGTCGATTGTCGTCGTCGAGAGGGTTTCAGGTTTTGCCGCGATCCGGCGCAGCTTTCATCTCATGCAGTCGTCGTGGCTCGAACATTACTTGCAGTATTTCAAACTGAACGTGGTGCTCCTCTGTATTCACTGGGGAGTCGCCGTCGTGCCGGAATTCATGATGGAGCGTCATCTGGCGGTGATCGTCGGGACGCTGCTGCAGGCGGTCACGACTCCGCTGGGACTCATTTGGGCGCTGGTGTTCTATTTCTCGTGCCGCTGCCGGGCGGAAAACTTCGATCTCGTGCAGCTTGCCCACGAAGTTGCCCATGCGCCGATCACGCCGACACAGGCACTCCAGGGATGACCATGCACGTGGTTGCAGAGATGGCGACGGCGCTCGCGGTAGTGGATGCGCCGATTCGATTGCCTCCCCCTGAGCAAATTCGTCGCGCCGCGCAAACGGTGCTCGCCCGACCCGAGTTCCAAGCCGACGGTTCGACGGAGGCTGCCGAAGGCTTCTGGAGTTATTTGCATCGGATCGTACGGGAGTTCATGCAAGCGTTTCAGGATGCGTTCGAGTGGCTCTACCAGATGTATCCCGTTTTGGCGTGGCTGCTGATTTCGGCATTGGTCATCACCGTGGTCCTGCTGATCACCCACATCGTCTGGACGGTCGTCATGGCCGTGCGTCACGGCCGGCGTCGAGTCTCGCTCGACGACGAGCTGGCGCTGCGCAAGATCGATCCGGCTGAGCTGGCCGAACAGGCGGAACGGGCAAGGCGCGAGGAGGACTACATCCTGGGTGTGCGGCTGCTGTTTCGCGCCAGTCTCACGCTTCTCGAAGCGCACGAAGGCAAAAAATTCCGGCCGGGAGCGACCAATCGCGAACACCTGCTCCGCTACCGCCAGACTCCGGTTTACGATTGGCTGGCACGATTCGTGTGGGTCATCGATTCCAAGTGGTACGGCTCGGAGACATGTCTCCCCGCCGACTTTGCCGCTTGTCACGAGGCGTACGAAAAAATCGCTTCCCTGAATGCGGGACAGGCCGATGCTCAACACGCGTAACGTGGTGGCGGCCGCCGTGCTGCTCGTGACCGTTTCGCTGCTGGGCGCCTTCCTCGCCTTCGTCGAGCCGCCCGGCGGAGGGTTGGGCATCGATACGTACGGCATTCGCGGTCACGGTTATCGCGGGCTGTTCGAGATCCTCGCCGACCTCAAAGTGCCGGTCGAACGGGCGACCGTGCCGCCAGACCGTGTTCTCAAATCGGGCGTGACGCTGGCACTGATCGAGCCCAGTCCGGAGATCGTGTCGACAGAGCCCGTGTATCTGCACGCGGTCGCCAAGTGGGTCCGCGAAGGCGGTACGGTGGTCGTCGCGCCGTCGGCCCGCGATCCCGGCATTCGCGATTCGTCGGTAAAAGAGGTTCTCTTGGAACTTGGCCTGGAAGGTGTGCATGTGGCCGTGGTCGGTCCGGCGCCCGAATGGCGGCCCGATCAATCGCGCGGGCGTCCCCGCACCAGCATGCGACAAGAAAACCGCCGCGCTGCCGTCAACTTGAAACGAATCTTGCTTGGCGAAAACACGCTGCCGACTTCGCTTGTCCACGCCACCGCGGAGGGGAGCTTCGCGGCCGTGTTTCCCAAGGGCCTCGATCTGACGATGCCCGACATCGAGCCGCACATGCTCGTGACGGACGATGCCGGTCCAGCGGTGAGCGAAACGGATACGTCGCGGAAGACCGCCCCCTCAGACAAGAAGGCAACCGTTGAAGACTCGCAGTCAAAGCCGACCGCCGCGAAAAAGGCTCCGCCGCCCGAGTCTGCGGTCAGTCGACCGTCGGGCCGGATTCTCGCCCGTGTCGAAGCGGGCGGTGATCCCGAGCCGATCGCCGCCGTCTATCCGCAGGGTGCGGGACGAGTGATCGTCCTGGCCGACGCCCGCTTGGCGCAAAACCGGCTGGTGGCCCAGGCGGATAATCCGGTCCTCGTGACCCATTTGCTGGCGGATTCGGGAAAACCGGTCGTGTTTGACGAGTTCTATCACGGTCTGACGATCCGCTCGAATCCGTTTTGGTTGCTTTCCCGCTTTCCGTACGGCATTCTGGCCGCTTCGGTTTTGGCCGCGTGCATTGTCGTGGGATGGCGGGCGTATCGATTTCTCGGTCCGCCTCTGCCGCCACGGCCCGTGTCGCGGCGAACGTTGTCGGAATACATTGAAGCGATGGCGCGGCTCCTGAATCGATCGAAACGACCGTCCCATTTCTTGTTGACGGAAATCCGCCAGGGATTGTTATGGCGGCTCCGTCACGACCTCGGCCTGCCGCCCGGGAATGAGGACGTGGATAAGATTGTGTGGATCCTCGAACGCCGCGACCCGCCGCTGGCGGCAAAGGCGCGGGCGGCCATCCGGGACATCGACGACTCGCTGTCACGCCCCAATCCGTCGGAAAAGGAATTGGCGGCCACTCTCGCAAAGGTCTCTGTCTGTGTCCCTCGACACGCTGTTTAATTCGGTGACCGACGCGGTCAAAAAGGTCGTCTTCGGCCAGGACGAGGCGCTCGAGCTGTCGTTGGCCGCGCTCTTCAGCAGCGGGCACGTCCTGCTGGAGGGGCCGCCCGGAGTGGCCAAGACGCTGCTCGTGCGAACGATCGCCGCGACGCTGAAACTCGATTATCGCCGCGTGCAGATGACGCCCGACTTGTTGCCCGGCGACATCACCGGCTCGTCGATCTATCGCCAGAACACGGGCACGTTCGAGTTCATTCGCGGGCCGATCTTCACGAATTTTCTGCTGGCCGACGAAGTCAACCGCGCCTCGGCCCGCACGCAGGCCGCCATGCTCGAAGCCATGCAGGAGCTGGCCGTGACGCACGACGGACTCAACTATCCGCTGCCGAGCCCGTTCATGACGTTCGCCACGGAGAATCCGATCGAACAGGAAGGGACTTACCCGCTTCCCCTGGCGCAGCTCGACCGGTTCATGTTCAAGATCATGGTCGGCTATCCGGATAGCGCATCGGAAGAGCGCGTGCTGCGAGAACATCACGCCACGGGAGCCACAACGGGCCCGCAGGCCTTCGGCGTCCCCGCGCTTGTGGAAGCGGGCGACATTCACCAAGCGCGGGACACGATTCGCCAGACGCATGTGCGGGAAGAGGTCATCGGCTACGTGCGCCGGCTGATCGAGGCCACTCGCCGTGACGATTCGCTCAGCGTCGGCGCCAGTCCGCGGGCCGGTTTGATGCTGCTGATGGGATCGAAGAGCCTGGCGCGATTTGCCGGGCGAGATTTTGTCACGCCCGACGACGTGAAGCGGGCGTTTTTGCCGGCGCTGCGGCATCGCGTCGTGCTCGGTCCGAACGCCGAACTCGAGGGGACGAGCACGGACGACATTCTGGCGGCGCTCCTCGACTCGGTCGAAGTGCCGCGATGACTCTGCGACCCGGCCGGAACCTCGTCGGCCTGTCGGTCGCCGCCGTCGTCCTTTCGGCCGTCGCTTTCTATCTGCCCTGGGCGATTTGGCTGCTCGTGCCACTGGTGATCGCCGCCTTGGGCTCTGGCATCTACGACGCCCGCTGGCTGCGATTGCATCGCTCGGATCTCGTCGTCTCCCGCGAGGTTCCGCAGATCGCCGGTCGCGACGTTCCGTTCGACGTGACGCTCCGTTGCGTGAATCGCGGTCTGGCTCCTCTGCGGGGAAGCATTCGCGAAGTCGCTCCGGCGCAGGCCGTCCCACGTTGGTGGCATGCGGAGTTTCCGCCGGAAGGCATCGCAAACACGGCCGAGTTCCGCCAGCCGTTTACGATCGCCATGCGGGGGAGTTTTGAATTCGGTCCGGCTTGGGTCCGCCTCGCCGGACCGTGTGCCGTGCTCGAGGGGCTCTGGGAGGCGACCGGCAAAAGCCGCGTCAAAGTCTTTCCCGAAACCTTGGCGGCCAAGGACGATCTCTCGCAGCATTTGACGGCCGAAATCCAGATTCTCGAACGCCGGTCGCGGGCGAAGCGCCGCAGCGCGGGGACCGAATTCGAATCGATCCAGGAATATCGCGGTGGAGACGACCCGCGTCGCATCGATTGGCGGGCAACGGCGCGAACGCGGCGTTTGGTCATTCGACGTTTCCAGGTCGAGCAGCACCAGGACGTGTTGATCCTGATCGACTGCGGCCGTCTGATGGGGGCCGACGGGGGGCGCGGCACGAAACTGGATTGCGCCGTCGACGCGGCGTTGCTTTTGGCGCGCGTGGCGCTCGGAAACGGCGACCGCTGCGGAGCGGCCTTGTTCGACAACAAGGTCACCGGATACTTGTCGCCGCGGGCCAGCATGGCCTCCTTCCCGGCCGTCGTCGAAATCCTGTATGACGCCCAGTCGCGCTGGCAGGAAACGGACTTTGCGCTGATGTTCGCGCATCTGCAATCGCGACGTCAGAAGCGCGCGGTGATCATCGTGCTTTCGGACGTCAGCGATGAGGAAACCAGTCGCCGGGCGCGCGTCGCGCTCGCCAGCCTGGCGTCGCGGCACGTGGTCATCTTCGCGGCGCTGCAGACGCCGCTGCTCTTGGCGCAGACGCACGCGCCGATCGACAACCGCCTCGACGCGGCTCGCCACGCCGTGGCGTATCGACTCTTGCGAGAAAGAGAGCGAACGCTGCACGCGATGCGTCGCGCGAACGTGCAAGTCCTTGACGTCTTGCCGGGCGAGCTGACGATCCCCCTGGTCAACCGCTACCTCGAGTTGCGTGCGAAGGGATAAATCGCGTCCGTCTCGGTTGGGCGTCGATCCACTCAGGCCTTTCCGGGCCGCGTTTCGTCGTCCCACATGAACCCGAATGCCACGTAGAGGGCCCAAAACACGGCGGTCAGCGCGGCGTAAATCAGTCGCACCCGCGTCGACAGGTGGCTCTGCCGCACGAAGCCTTCGATGAAAGCGGCGATCATGAGCATGCCCGCGATGCCGACCGCCGTCCGCGCGGCTTCCTGGCCGGCGTCGACCAGGCTCTGCGCGTGTCTTGAGCCCGGGACTTATGACCGCCCGGCCCAGCATCAGGCCAACCCCGCCACACAGCGTGATGGCCGACAGCTCGGTGATGCCGTGCGGCAGAATCCAGGCCCACATCTCCAACTCGATGCCGGCCTGCACATGCAGCGCGACAAAGGCGCCGAGCATCATGCCGTTATAGAGCAGCAAGAGGACGGTCGGCACGGCAGCCAACACGCCCAGTCCCATCGAGATCAGGCCGACGCGCAGATTGTGGGTGAACAGAAAAGACGCCATGAACGATTTGAAGCCGTTGCCGGATGTGCGGCCCGATCGGAGAACTTCGAGCAATTGCTCGGGGGTGGATCCCGGTTGACGCGGGTCGCCCGGTTGCAACAGCGCATAGGACGCAAGCACGTCGTGCCGGCAAGCGTGATAGGCCAAGAGCGCCCCGACAATGATCAGCGCGGCCGAAGCCAGGTGATATCGCCAATTGCGGGCGATCGTTTGCGCGAAACCATACGCGGCAAAAGCACCGATTTTTCCGAAGACGCTTTTTCGCGGCGGAAGATAAATGACGCTGTGCGCCGCGGCGGCAAGGCTGTTGAGATAGACCGCCAGGCGTTCGTCGCGTGTCCGCGTGCGGACTTGCGCCAGGTGAATGGTCACGCGGCGGTACAGCACGTCGAGGCGGTTCACTTCCTCAGGATCGAGCTGGCGAACGGAGTTCTTGGCCCGCTCGAGGAGCTCCTCCAACTCGTCCCAGTCCGGCTTGTTGCGTGTGACAAAATCACCCATGATGGCAGCCTGCGGCCTCCATCTTGACCGGGCGCTGTTTGCATGGCCAGCCTGCTCGAATTTGAAACTCCGGAAAACGTCCAGATTGCCTACCGGCCGGCCGGTTTGGGGACCCGCTACTGCGCCTGGCTGCTCGACGCAGTATTCGCCTTTCTGATCGCGCTTGTCCTTTTCCTGCTCACGATGGTCGTGTCGGCGGCCGCCGGAATTGTCCTCAACAGATTCGGAAAATTCGAGCCGACCAAGGATGAAGACGTCCGCGAGTTCCTGTTTTATGCCGTCGCCGTCGGATTCTCTGTACTTCGGACTCGGGAGCCTGATTTACTTCAACGTCTGCGAATTGTTGGGCCGGGGGCAAACGTACGGGAAAAAGATTTGCGGCGTGCGCGTCGTGAAGGCGGACGGTTTTTCGCTCGACGCCGGCAGCATTTTGGTGCGAAATGTCTTCCGGATCGTCGATCAGCTTCCTCCCCTATGGATCGTGCCGGTCCTTTCGGCCCGCGGCCAGCGGTTTGGCGACATGGTCGCCGGCACGGTCGTGGTGGCCGACGCGAGCGATACGCTCGGAGAAATGCGGACGTGGCTCTTGAGGCGGCAGGCGACCGAAAGCAAGTTCCGCTTCGACGGCAGTATGCTCGCTCGAGCGCTGCCCGTCGATATCCAGGCGGTCGAGCGCATTTTGGAGTGCTGGCGGCAAATTCCCGGCCCGCAGTTTCTCGACCTGCTCAACCTGATCTGCGATCCGCTGGCTCGGCGATTGGGGGTTCAACCGCCTGATTCAGCCGACCGTCAGGAGTTTCTGCAGGACTTTCTCTCCGCGGTCTACCGCCGCGAAGCGCGACGGCTGGGATAATTCGATCGTCAGTCCGAGTTGGCGACGCGAATTAATTGAGCGGGGGTTGCCCGGGTCCACCTAAACCGGGTGCACCCAAACCGGGTACGCCTAAACCGGGGGCTGCGTCCTTCTTGGCACCGGGCGCTTCTTTCGGCTTCACCAACTCGGCACGCGTCAGCCGCAGTTTTTCGAAGCTCTCGGCGGAGATGACGTAATACCAGGGACCGAAACGGTCATTCAGCTCCTTGACCTTCTTCTCTCCGTTCTTGAGCTTCTTGTCGTATTCCGACTTATTGTTTTCGTATTCCTCGATTTTTCTCTTGTAGTCGGTCATCGCCTTTTCGTACTCCGCCTTCGGATCGGGCTTTGCCGCCGGCGGGGCGGCCGGCTTGGCCGTCGGCGCGGGCTTGGCCTTTTCCGCCGGCTTCTTCACGGGCGCGGCGGTTGTTTTGGGTTTGTTGCCCGCGGCCGACTTGGCATCCGATTTGGAGTCGGACTTGAGATCGGCGCTCGCGAGCGCCAGCATCGTGTCATCGTCGTGTTGTTGATTCGATGATTGTTTGTCGCCCGCTTTGCCCTTCGCGGCGGGCGGCGTGTTCGCCTTGCCGTTTGCAGGGGCGGCGCCGTCGAGCACCAGGCCGTTTGGTTTCTTTGGTTCGCTCGGCTTTTGCGGAGGTTCGCCAACGAGCTTGGGGTCGAAGGCGGCATAGACCATCAGGTAACGCCCCTTCTTCGTGGATTCTTTCGATTTGTCGGCCGCCTTCGCGGCGGGCTCATCGGCCTTCTTGTCTCCTGCCTTCTTGGCGTCCTTGGTCTTGTCGCCGGGCTTGGAGAGTCCCGTCTCGATGTCGAATTCGGTCCCTGTGAAAATCTGTCCGAAACGGAGCGTATAACGCAGACCCTCGTTGGTGCCGGCGTCGAACTCGCCCTCCTTGGAGACAACCTTCATGGGGCCCTTGCGATCGCCGGCCAGATAGAAGCCATGATTGGCCATATCGGCGCGAAGTGCGAATTCCAGCTCGCGACTGTCGACGAGTTTCTTGTTGATCGAGAGATCGGGATTCACGCCGGGCGGTTTGGGCCGCACGCCGACCAACCGCAGCCCATCGAGGTTATTGACGATGGTATTGACGACGTCGGTCTTGAGTTCGTCCTTCTTGGTGTCGAGACCCTCGAGCGTCCACGGATCGTTGGTCGTCTTGCGGGTGAGTTCCACGATCTGACCGGGAACAATTACTCCCTGTTGCTCGTCGATCGAGTAGTTGTCGCTGCGGATTTCCGTCAGCTTGTCGCGGTCGACCTTGAGCAGATCGGGCTCGATCCAATCGCCGAACTTCGTCGAGAGGTCGATCTTGAGCTTGGCGAGGTAAACCGCGTTGGGATCGTCGGTCTTCGTGCCGCGGACGTAATAAACGTCGGGCTGACCTTCGGCCTGCTTGCCGATCACGTATTCGGCCAGAACGGTTCCGTCAGTCTTGGCGATCGTAATCTTCTGGCCGACGGCCGGTCAGGATCGTCGGATCGGTGTCTTCGGGGTCGACGACTTCGTAGCGAGCCTGCTGGCTCTTCACTCGCGAAACGAGCGCGGTTCTCGCGGTGCCGATGACTGAGGCCGCGGTGCGAGCCAGGCGGTCTTTGCCGTCGGCGGGATAGTCGTGATGCGAGGGGATCCGCCATTTGCCGTCTTTATACTCGACCTTGAACTGCTTGGCCGACGCGTTGTCCTTGTCGTAGGCGACAACCCGCAACATCTGCGCGGTCGTCGGGTCCTGGAATTCCGGATAGAATTCCGTGCCGACCCCCTGATACTCGGCGTCCGGTTTTGGACGCGTGACATAATGGGTCAGCGTCGCGGCACCGATCGATAACACGGCCACGCCGACGTAAACCAGCGTGCGGTTCGTTTCACTCAATTTCATCACGACTACCTACGTTCACGAACTTGGATTGTCTGTTGCCGCCTGACGGCCACGGCCGGATCGAAAGGGCGCGAGTCGCGATCGGCCAAATCACTTCTTTCGTTTTTCGCTTTCGACGCGGCGCTCCGGCACGATGTAACGTTGTTCCCGCAGCCAGCGCATCACGAGCACGACAATTCCCAACACGATGGCCGGAATCGGCGGCACGATGACGGCCATCGCCATCACCTTGCGCTCGGTTTCGCGAATGTGGCGTTCGGTCTCGTTCTTGATCTCGTCGATCTCTTGCTGTTTCTTGCGGTCGATGTCGTTCTTCTTCACGTCGAATCGCCGTTCTTCTCCGTCTTTCAAACGGCGAATCAGCTCCTCTTTTTCCGGTGGCGAGAGTTTGGGATCGCTTTCGATCGCTTTCCGCTTGTCGTCGAATTCGTGTTGGGCTTTCTGCAGAAGTTGTTTGGCCTCGTCGTCGGCTTCCTTGGTCTTCTTGATGCGATCTTCGACGAACTGGGCCGTTCGCCTTTCGACCCCGGTCAGCGTCCGCAACTCGGGCCGCCGCTTGCGCAGGTCGAGATAAGTCTTATCTCCCGCCAGCACGTCGACGGCGTTGAGCACGAACGTCACATTGTCGAAGTCGAGGTTCGAGTCGCTGCCGTGGCTGCGGTTGTAGAAGAACCAATCCGAGATGAGGTCGACGTCCGCGACATAAACGACGTTCAGCTTGTACGGATTCTCGGGCGTGTCGGCCGTAATGTGGGCGGCCATCACAAGTGCCCCGCCGCGAGGATCCAAAAAGTGCGGCCGATCCTCTCGCAAACGGGCGGTCGGCGAGAATCCGTGGGAAAAGTCGAAGCCCTGCTCGGTGTATTCGTCCCATTCCATGTAACCCGAGTTAGGACTCGTCCGCAAAAGGGGCTCAAACTTGACTCCCGCGGCACGCGTCGGCTGGATCATTCCTGCAAATGCCACCAGCATTTCCTGCAGCCCGCTGGTGATTTCGCTCGTCTGGTTGAAGGCGCCTTTCGTTCCGCTCTTGGGCGAGATGAACACAAACTCCTGAATCACCGAGGCGAACTCGGGGTGCGGATTGAAGGAGTCCCAAACCGCGCGGCCATTGTCCCAGGCCAGATGCAGCACTTCCAGCAGCGAGGTGGCTTTCCCCTCGTCGGCCTTGGGGGGCGCCGGTTGCCGTTGCATGCCCATCATCCCCATTTGCGAGCCCGGCGCCGGCTTGGGCAGTCGCGGCGCCTGCGTGACGCCGAAGCCCGAATTGAAGACCCACGGCAGCGGATCGTCGAACAAGAGCGTCGGATGTCCCTTCTTTACGTAATTGACGAGGTTCGCCATTTGCGGCTGCGTCAGCGACGACGGCATCACGACCATCAACACATCGTATTTTCCGTCCTCGATCGGGCTGTCGGCCGAGACTTCCTTGACGCTGTACTGTTTTTTTAGTTCCGTCACGATTTGCCATTCGCGTTGCCCGCCGATGACGTCGGCGTCGGTCCGCATCACACCGATCGTGAGTCGCTTCTCTTTGGCCACCGTGCGGACCGATCGCGTCAATTCGTATTCGAGAGGCGTGGTCGGTCCCAAGGAGGGGATCACCACCTGATCGTTGCTGCTACTGACTACGGCTCCCATGTAAATCGTGTCTTCGTAGCGGCGGCCCTCCCTTTCGGATCGCACGTGTTCGGGATTGATGCCTTGAACCTTGGCCGCTTCGGCATCCTTGCTGAACGGTTCGACGTCGATGAAGTGCACGTCGACCGCCGAGCCGCCGATCTGCGCGTACTGCCGCAAGAGACCGATCAACTGCTTGCGCACGGGAGCGTATTCGCGGGGGACGTCCGCGGAGATGTAAGCTTCGATTTTTACCGGGTGGTCCGGATTGATCTTCTTGATCACGTCGATCGTGGTGGGCGAGAGACTATAGACGCGCTCATGCGTCAAATCCTTGCTCGCGTTGGCGTGCGAGGCGATGTAGTCGACGCACACGAGTGCGAAGCACAGGCAAATCGCCCGCACGACGTATTGAAATTCCATCGACGTCTGTTGCCCGGTGCTCCAGTGCCGCCGCCGGACCATGACCAGGTTGAGATACAGCATGAACACGGTCAGCGACACGAAATAGAAAATTCCGCTGAGCGGGATCAGGCCCAGCTCGAAATCGTGGAGTTGCTCGCGCACGCTCAGGTTTCGCAACAGATCGCTCGAGGGGGCGATCGACCCGATAAACACGGGGACCGCGCAGATGATCACACCGAGTACGAAGGCGACCGTCGAGCTGCTGGTGAGCACGGAGCCGAACATGCCGGCCGCCAACAGGGCCGCTCCCGCCAGCCAATAGCCGAAATAGGTCGTGAAGGCCACGCCGAAATCGGGGCTGCCGATCACGCTCAGCACGAGCAAATGGGTCAGCGAGAATGCCAGTGCAATGCTATAGACAGCCAGCACCGCCAGGTACTTGCCGAGCAGGATTTCGAGATCGGTGGCCGGCAGCGTGAAGAGGAGTTCGTCCGTTCCCAGTTTCTTCTCGTCGGCCCAGGCGCTCATCGTGATCGCCGGCACCAGGAAGAGCAGCAACATGGGAAAGCCGTCGCTCAACTGGTCCAGGTTGGCCACGTTGTTCGTGAAAAACTGCGTGCGGAATGCCAGCAGTCCGCCGGCAACGACGAAGGCGATGATAAACAAGTAGCCCAACACGCCCGAAAAGTAGCTGGCGACGTTGCGGCGAAAGATGGCCGAGATCACGTACCTGCGAAACACAGTCAAGACTCCTGGTCGGTCGAATGGGATCTCAATGTGAACGATGGGCCGCTAACGGCGCGAGGCATGAGCGGTCAATTCGCGGAACCGCTTATCCATGTCGCGCTGGTCGCCTCCCATCTCCTCCACCGATCCGTCAAACACGACGCGTCCCTCGTTGATGAGGATCACGCGGCTGCAGACAGCCTGCACTTCCTGCAAGATATGGGTCGACAGCAGAATCGTCTTCACCGCTCCCAGCGAGCGGATCAACTGTCGCACCTCGTGCACCTGATTGGGATCAAGTCCGCTGGTCGGCTCGTCGAGGATCAGCACGTCGGGATCGTGCAGAATGGCCTGTGCCATTCCCACCCGCTGACGAAACCCGCGGGAGAGTTTGCCGATGGGCTTGTGCCAGACTTCGCCCAGGGCGCACTTATCGCGGACAAAGTCTAGCCGTTTCTCTAATGGATCGCCTGAAAGCCCCCTGGCTCGCCCCAGATAAGTCAAAAGACTGATCGGGGTCATCTCGTTATAGAGCGGACCGTTTTCGGGGAGATAGCCGATCAGGCGGCTGGCGGTGATGCGATCCGTGGCCATGTTGAAGCCGGCGATCCGCGCCTCGCCCGAGGTTGGTGCCAGATAACCGGTTAGAAGCCGCATGGTGGTCGATTTGCCGGCGCCGTTGGGCCCCAGAAACGCGGCCACCTGGCCTTTGGGGACCGAAAAGCTGACATCCTGCGTCGCCAGGAACTGCCCGAAGTATTTGCTGAGGCCGACGGCCTCGATCATTGCACCGCCGGCGTTTTGAGACGCCTTTCGGTTGCCATTTTCAGTCATCGGTCCTGCTTCCGGAAAAAAATGCGCAAATACCGGTCGGTGATACCGAAACGGTAACCCTTACCTGTCCTACGCCATTCTTTACAATGTGCGCTGGATGATGTCTAGCAATTATGAGGTTGAATTGACAGCAACGGCAAGCTTCGGCCTGGAAGCCGTCGTTGCCCGGGAATTGAAGGATTTAGGCTACGAGCGGCAAACCGTCGCGGATGGCCGAATTACGTTCCCCGCCGGCCTGGAGGCGATTTGTAAAACGAACCTCTGGCTGCGCAGCGCCGATCGCGTGCTGCTGAAAGTAGGGTCGTTCGAAGCGCGCGATTTTGGCGCGCTCTTCGATCAAACGGCCGCGCTCGACTGGGCCCGTTGGATTCCCATCGACGGACAGTTTCCCGTGCGCGGCAAATCGGTCCGCTCCCAACTTCACAGTGTTCGAGACTGCCAGGCGATCGTCAAGAAGGCGATCGTGGAAAAGCTCAAGCAAACGCATCGCGCAGGCCTGGTTTGCCGAGCGCGGAGCACTGTTCGCGGTCGAAGTTTCGATTGTCAAGGATTGCGTGACACTCTGCATCGACACGACCGGGCCCGGTTTGCATAAGCGCGGCTATCGCACACTCGTCGGGCCTTCTCCCATCAAGGAGACGCTGGCGGCCGCGCTCGTTCAATTGAGCTATTGGAACGGCGCGAG
Organism: uncultured Planctomycetaceae bacterium; assembly: GCA_963752185.1. Classification (GTDB taxonomy): domain Bacteria; phylum Planctomycetota; class Planctomycetia; order Planctomycetales; family Planctomycetaceae; genus DASPSM01. The sequence continues at coordinate 630,786 of CAVVXK010000003.1, forward strand.
ACCATTTCTTGATCCCTTTTGCGGATCGGGTACGATCCCCATCGAAGCGGCTCTCTTGGCGCACAACATCGCTCCGGGACTCAACCGGGCTTTCGCCGCGGAGGACTGGCCCGCGCTCTCCAAGCGGCTGTGGAACGAAGCCCGCACCGCCGCTCGCGACGCCGTGCGACGCGATGAGAAACTGTCGATCGTCGGCAGCGACATCGACGAATCGAGTGTTTCCATGGCGCGCCGTCACGCAGCCAATGCGGGAGTCGGGGGTGATGTTCGATTCGGGTGCCGCCCATTCAAGGAATGCTCGCCGACCGAAGCGTACGGTTGCCTGATTTGCAATCCGCCCTACGGCGAACGATCGGGAGACGTTTCCGACGCCGAAGAACTGGCGACGCAAGCGGCGGAGGTCTTTCCGCGATTCGACACTTGGTCAATTTATGTTTTATCGGCGCTCACAAATTTCGAGCGGCTCTGCCGTCGGCAGGCGGACCGCCGCCGAAAACTCTACAACGGCCGCATTGCATGCACTTACTATCAATTCCACGGCCCGAGGCCGAGCGCCGCTGCTCCCCAAAAAGTGGACTGAGTTCTCCACAGACTTTGATCTTGAACGACCCCACCGGATCGGATATGATAAGGCTAGTAAACGACGAAATACGGTACAGCGATCAGCTGTAAATCTCGCTTAAGCGGAGCCGTGCCCGGAATCGGGGTGCGGCTTTTTTGTTGCGCTCGGTCCTTGTTTAAACACAGGGATCCGCAGATTGCGCCGATTCCACAGATTTTTGAATTCAAATCGGCGAAATCGGCGTCATCTGGTGCGTCAGGCAAAGCTTGACGGTTCTTGTCAGTTGAAAGGTACTGACCATGGTAGTTGTTCGTTCGCCATGTAGCCGACCGAGCGGCTGTCGGAGTGATCCGGCGGTCGAAGCCTCGGAAGGCAAAGGCGTCAGCCGTAATGCGAAAGCGTGAACCCGATTCGGCCTCGTTACGCATGTGAGAGTGGCCAGCCCTTCCAGATAGGGTGAAGCCTGACACCGACCGTGAAGCAACGAACGCCTGCAGCGGCCGGGCTCTCCGGGGTGGGAGGGGACAGCGGATGCCGACAGAATCGTCAGGAACCTGAGAGACCCGTTCGAGTGACACTTGGCGCGTAGGCCCTGTGTCAACAAGGTGCGGGAACCCATAACTGCGCTTTGGCTCGATCGGGAGTCGGAGGGGCTCATAGTAGCGATGAAGCGGGGTAATGCCCGCGGAGCGAAGGGGCCCTGCCAAGGATTCGACGTGCAAAAAGGGTGAGGATACACATGGAGCATTGCTCCCAGAAGAAGTGAACGTGCGAGCCAACCAGGCCAGACAGAATCCCCAGAGGAGACTGTTCAGCACAATCATTGCTGTTCCCAGAGGCCCCTCGACTTTTGCCCAAATGACCAGGCAGCCGAGTGGAAACGCCAGCACGGCAACGCCAACGTGTGCCATGCGTTCTACGGCAGTTTCCTCGCCGCCGTCGTCGATGTGAGCCATCCCCGCATGGAAGGCGAAACAGAACAAGCCGGCGATTAATGCGAAATGACAAAACGAGCAGAACAGCGCTCCGGGGATCAACCGCGAAATGGGCTCACCGGCCAAAGCTGGGTTTCGGATTTACGATTTTGAATTTTAGATTTTCGATTTTGGATTTTCGATTTTGCATTTTGGAGGCGGTCGCTTTCACTTCTTCAAGAAACCTTGCTTGCGCAGGGCCGCGGCCAGGCTCCCCGATTTCGGATGGCTGTTTTTGAGTTTCTGCGCCTGGCGATCGGCGAGGGCCGAGTCCTTTGTTCCTGTCAGCGACTCGCGGAGATCGGCAAGCAGGTTCGCGGCTTCGTTGTACCCGGCGGTCGTTCGCGTGGTCACGAGCTCCTCCGTTTCGCGCAGGGCTTTTTGCGGGTCAGACGCAAGCTTCTCGAGTCGCTTCGCTCGGCTTTTGGCGGCCGCCGCGGATTTGCGGCGGGATTGCTCCTGCTGAATCTCGACGGCTGTCGATTCGAGTTCGGCCATCGTGCGGCCCAATTTGGCCGTCGGCCATAATGTCGGGGCTTGGCTTTTACGAAACTCGACTAAAAGCTGGCTCCTGACTGCGGCGTGAGGGTCGGCCATGAGTGTGGCAAGCCATTCGTTCTTGAGGGCCACCGGTTGGCTGGCGAGCCAAGCGGCGTATTGATCGGCGCCATTTGCATTGCTGCCGTCCTTGTTGGCGCGGCCTTTGTTGCCGCGAGCGGTTCGTGTGCCCATCGATGGGGCGTTGCGAGCGGCGGCGGCCAGCAAAGCGTCCGCCAGGCCATAGAATTCAGCCAGCGCAGTTTGGGCATCGGTGAGTTGGTCGAGGCCTGCCGGGACTGGTGGTTCCTGCCACTCCTCGAGATCGTGGTTCATGTCGCAGGCGACGGCCAAATTCGCGAGGTAAAAGGGCCGCAAATCGCCTTCCAGAATTTCGGCTCGCAACGGCAAGAGACGGGCCAGAAAACCAGCGTGTTCAAAGATCTGTTCCAGTTCGTCCGCCTCATAGCAGGGGTCAATCACCAGGAGGCCGCCCTTGCCCTGTTTGTCCTTCTGAAACTCCAAAGAGTCCTCGATGAAATACGGTTCGGCCGTCGGCCGCCTGCGGAAGGCCGTCGGGCAGGCGGATGGTTAACGTGCGAACGCCGAAGTTCGCGTAATGGAAGTAAACATCGTAGCCGCGGCGCAACATTTCCGGCGCGTCGCCGTGGAAATCGCCATAGGCATATTCGCTGTCGAAGCTCCAGGGCGTGATGTCGGCGTGAGACGACTGCGTCCGCACGTATTTGAGATTCTTCTCGCTCAGGGGAGCATCGATCGCCCGAAAGCCGACGTATTGGTACTCGCTCATCCCAACCTCCGTGAACCGGCTTCGCCTCACATTTTCCAGCCAGGGGCATTATTAGCAGAAGCCAAACCGACCGCGAAGGAGGCGAGCTGGTGGGGGCAATCAAAGGCAATCAAACAAAGGCAAAGGTGTCAGTTTCGGTCAAAACCGCACCTCGGCCGTCTCGCCTTTCTTCACTTGGATGCGCCGGTTGGCAATGGGCTGCGGGCTCGGGTCGAGTTCTCCTTCGGCGTTTTTCGTGAGCACCGGCTTCGCCAAGATGAGGATGTTGTAATTGCCGGGCTGCACGTCCTCGAAGTCGTACGTCGTTTGCCCCGGATTGATCTCGAACTGTGCCGGACTCGCGATCACGCCGGGCCGCGACGCGACGAGTAGAAATGCTTTCGGATACTTGGCGAGATTGATCGTCACAAGGATGCGGCCCGGCGTCTCCTCGAGCCTCAGTGTGACGTTTTGCGGATGCCCGAGTTTCGTCTTCTCAGAACTGCTCTGATGATGTTCCACGGTGGGTTTGTTCCACCAAGAGAGATGCCAGTACTTGTCGGGCAAGACGTCTTTGAACTCGAAATTCCCCTGCGCGTCCGAGGTGGCTTCCAGGAACTGGTCGCAAATCGTGTCGCCCGCGGCCAGGCCGTTGCGAATCTCGCCCGATACACCCATCCTGGCGGTGAGCTCCTTGTCGTCGTGCTCTGAGAAGATCAAGCGCACGCTGGCGCCCCCAATGGGATGGTCCGCCGCGTCCACGACTCGCCCGGAAAATGTCGTCATCCTGCGGGGGTCGATGCGCTCCAGAGCGAAGGCGACCGGCTTTGCCTCGTCACCTGGTGCGGCGACGACAACGGGCGCCACGCACTTCAAGTAACCGTCCGCAGCCACGCTGACGGCTACGGCCTCTCCGTTTGACAGATTCGGCATGGTGAACGTGCCGTCCTTTGTCGCGACGCGCCTGCCCGGATAATTGAGCGATCCGCCAGACCCGACTTGAACATGGGATTCGTGCGCCGTGACGGCCGCGTTGAACCAGACGTTGAATTGAGTCAGCGGCTTTCCGCTCCTCGCATCCACAACTCGACCGCGAATGACGCCCATCGGCTGCAAGACGACCGTCACCAGGCCGGTCGAATCGAGCCGCAGCGGCGCGGAGACAGGCGTGTACCCGGACTTCTCGAGTTGGAACGTCGCGACCGCGGGCAGCGAATCGATCTCGACGCGTCCGTCGGCGTCGGTTTGACCCTCTCGCCCCCATAACCAGCGGACCTCGACACCGGCCGCCGGCTTGCCGTTCTCGAGGACGACGCGGCCGTGCAAGATGTGCCCGGGCGCCAGTGCGAAATCGACCCGCGCCCGCTTGCCGGGCGGACCGGGCTTCACCGCTTGCTCGTGCGGGCTCTTCCCCGGGGCAAGAACGACGACTTTAAACCCGTCCGGCGACTCGAGCACGTCGTCGAGCACGTAATGTCCGTCCCGATCCGTCGTCGTCTTGCGAATGTCCCGGGGACGAGTGCTCTGGTTCTCGACGCGTGCGCCGGCGACTGGCCGGCCCTTTTCATCCCGCACAAACCCCTCGAGGCCGCCGCCGTACGGCTGCTTCCGGAGCGTGATCTTCAAGTCGACCTCACGACGTTCCGGCGAAAGCGTGATCCGCTGGTTGTGCAGGAAGTAACCCGCCTTCGCAATTGAAAGACGGATATTCCTCTCGAGCGGCACGCAGTCGCTCTGGAACGCGCCGCGCGCGTCGGTGGGTGGCCAAAAGATCGGCACGCCGGCAACGGTCGCATCGTCCAGACGAATGATCCGAACGCCGCCGACAGGCCGCCCCGCCTCGTCAACCACAACGCCGCGCACCGTGCTACCGGGCTTCAAAGTCACTGCCCACCGCGTGACGTTCTCCGAGCGAGTCAGATCGATTTCTCCCGCGAACGGCGCAGAACCGGGGCGCCGCGACAGCCACTCGCGGGATCTCGGTAGAAAGCCCTTCGAGCCGCGCGGTTCCGTCCTTTCCCGTCTTTTTCTCCTGCCCCGGCACACCCACGACCTGCACGCGCGCACCTTCAACCGGCTTGCCGCTGGAAGCGGACGAGACGACCACTTCGAGCGTTTTGCCCGAGTCGGCGAACGCGAGCCCGTGCGAGAGGACGATGACGACACAGAGTCCGGTAACAAGGACCGAAATCCGGCGTTTGGTCTCCCGGACATTTCCGGTCGACGCGAAGCAAATCGGCTCACGGCGTCGAACGAACATTGCCACCCCTTGGCGAGTTGAAGGGCGAACCTTGGATCTCCAATGCGAGAATTCTAACCGGTCGGAGGGGAAGCCGACCTTCAAGATCTCCCGCGTTGTCGATTGTGGCTCATCGTGGCTTCAAGGGCGGCAGAGCTTCCCCAGCCCCAGGTGACACCTTTGGAGAAAATCCGAGAATCACAAGCTCAAGTTGGCACTGTCCGTTGCGCGGACAAGGGTCCTTCGCGCATGGTGAACTCCGAAAGGTAAAAAGGGACCCAGCTCGAGGCTCGCGCGAGGCAAGCACAAGGCCGACCGATTAACGCCCGATCCCTTCGGGACGGCTTTCCGGGGCCGGTCGCTCGGGTACCCGCGTGCGGGCGCGGAGCGGCCGGCACCGATGACGCTGCCAAGCAGGAAGTGCCCGACCGAGCTTGGCATCGGACCAACGGCAGCTCTCAGTGGGCGGGGCGATAACGCAATTCCGGTCCCGGTTGCTTCGAGATAGCACCCGGCACCCGCAAAGAGGCTCGCGGATACGCCGCCACCGTTGGCTTCAGGCGAGCGAATTGAAAGTGCGCTCGGGAAAGAACTTCCGCGATCAGCGTCTTGAAATCACGGTGCCGACCGGGTGAGTTTCAAGTCACCAGATGCCCCGGAATTCCTTACTAGCCTTATGTTACCACACTCATCGTAGATTGCCTACAGCAAAACGCGCATTTTTTGGCCATTCTCGGAAACTTTTGTTGAGGGGGACTTTTTTTGGGTGTGGCCCAAAAAAGTCGCGGGCGGGGGGACTGGGACGGTGCGCCAGCAAAATCAAGAAGCGACTGGGGTTACGCCGATCGCTGGGTCGTTGCTCTCTGACCTCTGCGGACTTTTTTTGGGTGCACGCCAAAAAAAGTCCCTTTTTCAGCGCCCCCAAAAAGCCAAAAAAGTCTTCGAAAACCGGACCGGCAGCGTCAGTCGTTGGTTGCCGGCGACTCTGAGTTGACGAGCGCGTTCCAGAGCAAGGTGGCATAGTAGACGGGTGCGTGGTCGGCGAGTCCGGCGATTTGAAACGGCAGATCGCCGACTTTGAATTTCAGACTTTGCGACACGCTCGCCACTGTCGTGCGCCAGGCCTGCAGGCCGGTCATCAGGTCCGTTCGCAGATTGCGGGGCGAAGTGCCGCGGAGCTTTTGCAATTCTCCGGCGTGCACGAACCCCAGGACTTCCGGCGGGATCAAGGGGACCCAATCGTCGCGATGGACAAAGCGGAAATGCGATTGCGTTGGAAGCAGGGCGGCGAAGGCCGCGTCGCCCACACGCGGGGCCCCGAACGAAAAAAGTCCGTCGACGGCGTCGGCTCCGACATGCGCGGCGGCAAGCGTCGCCAAGGCACCGCCCAAACTGTGCCCGGTGAGCCAAAGCTTCTGTCCGGGCTGCCGCGAAGTCAGGATCGCATCCAGACAAGCGCTGATTTCGGCAAAAGCGTCGGCAAACCCCGAATGGACCCGGCCGCCGATTTTCGCGGCTTTGAAGAAAAAACGACTGTCCGTCCGCAGATCGCTTTGGTTGTAGAGCACAATCTCGGCTTTATCGAGCAGGGAGTGAACCTGCACGCGGGTGCCGCGGAAGACGATGACCAGCGCTTCCTCATTCGAGAGCACGATGCCGCGGTTATCGTCGGGACTTCCCAGCCAATTCAGCTGAAATCCCTGCGAGGGCAACGCTGAATTCTCGAGGGCCGCTTCAATGAACCTCGCATCGCCGTAGACGAGAAACGAGGCGTCGGCCAACCACCAGGCGTTGACCGCCCAATCGACGGCATCGGGCTGGAAGCGGAAATGGTCGGCGTGGTGAAAGTACGGGAAGCCTGCCAGTGGAGGACGCAGGCCGTTGATCGTCTCCTGCGGAAGGGGTCTGGGAACGAAAACCATGAGAGCGGCCCTGGCCACGAAACGAAAAAAGCCCACGGACGGCTGTCCGTGGGCTTAGGATTCTCAGATTGGCGAATAACGTCAAGCGTTGTAGTACAGCTCGAACTCGTACGGATGCGGACGCAGGCGAATCGGGTCGATTTCTTTCTCCCGCTTCCACTGAATCCACGTCTCGATCAAATCGCTCGTGAAGACGTCGCCCTTGGTCAAAAACGCATGGTCGGCTTCGAGGGCCGCCAGCGCCTCCGGCAGCGAACCCGGCGTTGTGTTGGTTTCGGCCAGTTCTTCGGGCGTCATGTCGTAAATATCACGATCGAGAGGCTGACCCGGATCGATCTTGTTCTGCACGCCATCGATCATGGCCATCAGCAACGCCGTGAATGTCAGGTACGGGTTGCAGGAGGGATCGGGACAACGGAACTCGGCCCGCTTCGCCTTGGGGCTGGCCGAGTACATCGGGATACGAACGGCCGCCGATCGGTTCCGCTGCGACATGGCGAGCGTCACCGGGGCTTCAAATCCCGGTACCAACCGGTGGTATGAGTTGGCGGTCGGAGCGGCAAAGGCGAGCAAGGCCCGTCCGTGCTTCAGGATTCCGCCGATGCCATGAAGGGCCATTTCACTCAAGCCGGCGTAGCCGTCCCCAGCCATGAGGGGTTTGTTCCCCTTCCAGAGCGAAATATGCGTGTGCATGCCGGAGCCGTTGTCTTCAAAGATCGGCTTGGGCATGAAGGTGACGGTTTTGCCATTACGGCGAGCGACGTTCTTGATGATGTACTTGTACCATAGCAACTGGTCGCCCATCTTCAGCAGGTCTTGGAACCGCATATCGATTTCGCACTGCCCGGCCGTCGCCACCTCGTGGTGATGCGCCTCGACGGCGATGCCGACTTTGCGCATCTCGTTGACCATCTCGGTCCGCAAATCACAGAGCGAGTCGGTGGGGGCAACCGGGAAATACCCGGCCTTGTACGAAGGCTTATGACCGAGATTCGGCGCCTCGGTGCGACCGGAGTTCCAGGCGGCCTCGACGGAGTCGATTTCGTACATGGCCCCATTCTGCTTCGACATAAATCGGATGTCGTCGAAGATGAAAAACTCGGGCTCAGGGCCGATATAACAGGTGTCGGCAATGCCGGTCTGCTTGAGGTAGGCGATCCCCTTTTTGGCGATATTTCGCGGATCGCGCGAGTATTTCTCCTTCGTGATCGGGTCGACGATATCGGCCAGCACGCTGACCGTGGGCGCGGCGAAGAACGGATCGACCACGGCCGTTTTCGGATCGGGAACGGCCAGCATGTCCGAGGCATTAATGGCCTGCCAGCCGCGGATTGAGGAGCCGTCGAATCCCATCCCGTCCTCGAAAATGCCCTCATCGAGCGTATCGATCGGATAGGTGCAGTGCTGCCAGGTTCCGAGCATGTCGCAGAATTTGAGATCGATCTGCTCGGAATTGTTCTTCTTCATGAAGTCGAAGAATTCCTTGGGGGTCATTCGGACTTTCCTTTCGTGAGTCTCATCGCCTCGACGTGCGCATGGAGAATCGGCACCCCTGCACATCTGATGTGCATCCCAAGGGTCCGGGTATTCGCGACGCACGCGCAAATCCCGCGAATTCCCGGCCTTGGGGACGAAGGGTGTTCCTCCGCGGCCCATTTTCGCAAGGAGCGTGCCGAAGCAGTCTCCGCAGCATACACACGAACCTTGCCACGTTCCACGATGGACGCGCCAATTCGGCCCGAATACAGTTGGTAAAAGCCTGCCTGCGAGAACGCCTTTGGAAACGACACCGGCACCGGAAAAATCGCGTCGGTCGCCTCCTCAACACGAAGCGGCCGACGTCGGTGCCTTGCCGGTCATCAGGCTCCGCGAAGTGACCAAGAGTCACCGGCACGGGCCTAACGAGGTTCGTGCCTTGCGTGGCATCTCCGCCGAGATTGAGGCAGGCTCATTCACGTTTATTGTCGGTCCTTCCGGGAGCGGAAAAAGCACCCTCCTTTATCTGATTGGCGCACTCGACGAGCCGTCGAGCGGCGAGATTCTCGTCGACGACCGGCCTCTCTCGCGACTGACGACCGCCCAGCGGGACAAATACCGGCGAAACGACGTCGGATTCATCTTCCAGAACTTCAACCTCTTGGCAAATTTAACGGCCGTCGAAAATGCCCTGGTCCCCTTTTTGCCCGCGGGGATTAGTGCCGAAATGCGGCGGCGGGCCGTCGAACTCCTGACGCAGGTCGGTTTGAAAAATCGCCTCGACCATCGCCCGAACGAACTGTCCGGCGGCGAACAACAGCGCGTGGCCATCGTCCGCGCGGTGATGAAGAAGCCCAAAATCGTTTTGGCGGACGAACCGACCGGCGAACTCGACAGCGCCACGGGAGCGGAGGTTTTCGGCCATTTGCGGCGACTGCATGAAGAGCAGCGGACAACAGTGCTCGTCGTCACCCACGACCAGCGATACATCACTCCCAGCGACAGCGTGCTGCGATTACAGGACGGAACGCTTGCCGACGGCGTATAATTGAGGACTGTGGCCGCGGCTCGCAACCGGTTTTGAAGCGCCACGACGACCTTTTGTAAGTGGCATTTGATGTTGAGACGCATCGAGTCAAGTCGGAAGCGTTTCGAGGAGTACCGCGAGAGACTTCGCAAAAGAGAGGCCCTGCAGCCGGAGCTCATGCGCGAACCGCGCCGGGGGCCACGGACACGGTCGTCCTGGGCACTCGTGCGAAGCTTTTATCGATTGCTCGGTGATCAGCGGCGTGCCGTCGGTTTCTCTCTGGTCACGCTCACGATCTCGACCGTGTTGGGCTTGTTTCCGCCGCTGGCGACGAAGTTCGTTGTCGACAACGTTCTCTCGAAAAAGCCGCTGCCAAGCCAGATTCCCGCTTGGCTGCACGTTCCCGACCATCCTTGGCCCCTGTTGCTCTTCATCGTCGTGTCGGTGACTGCGGTTAGCCTGGTGAAAATCGCGACCCACGTTTGGGGCCGTTGGTATGCCACGCGAGCGACCAAGCGATTGCAGCTCTCAGTCCGCAAACGGGCGTTCGAGCACGCCGTTCGCCTGCCGCTGCATCGAGTTCACGAGCTCAAGTCGGGCGGCGTGGCGAGCGTTTTGCGGGAAGATGCCGGCTCAGTTGGCGAGTTGATTTTCGGCATGCTCTACAACCCGTGGCGTGCCGTCGTGCAGTTGCTTGGTAGCGTGGTGGTTCTGGCATGGGCCGATTGGCGGCTCTTGCTGGGCTCCTTGCTGCTTGTTCCGCTTGTCTTGGTCACTCATCGGACATGGCTCAGTCGGATCCGGCCACAGCACAAGGCGATCCGCGCCCGACGCGAATCGATCGATGCACATGCGACGGAATCGTTTAGCGGAATGCGCAGTCGTGCGCGGGTTCAGTCGGGAGCATAGTGAAGCCGGCCGCTTTATCCGGTCAAACGACCTGATGGCGCGACAGGAACTTCTCGTCTGGTGGTGGGCCAGGGTCGTCGAAATCTCCTGGGAGGGACTGATCCCGCTGTGCACCGGCCTGCTGATGCTTTACGGCGGTTGGCAAGTCCTCAGCGGCACGCTGACCCTGGGCGACTTGATGATGTTCTTGGTTTACGTCGCGATGCTGCTCGAGCCGATTGCAGTCTTGGCGGAGAGCGCGGCGACGTTTCAAAACAGTCTTTCTGCCTTGGATCGCATTCTCGATTTGCTCGATGAACCGCGAGACATGCTCCCCACGGGAGATTCGGTGCGCCCGCCGAAGGGGCAAATCCGCGGTCGGGTGGCACTCGACAATGTGTCCTTTACTTACCCCGGTGCGGCGCAGCCGGCGCTGGTCCATGTGTCACTCGTCGTCGAACCGGGACAAATGATTGCCCTGGTCGGACCAAGCGGCGCCGGCAAAACGACCCTCTGTAACCTTGTCGCCCGCTTTTATGATCCGACAGAAGGACGGCTGACGCTCGATGACATCGATCTTCGAGACATCGATGTCGAGCATTATCGTGGCCTTCTGGGAGTCGTCGAGCAGGATGTCTTTTTGTTCGATGGTTCGATTGGCGAGAACATCGCCTACGCCAACCGCGATGCGACCGAGGCCGAAGTCCGGCGAGCGGCACAAATCGCCAATGCGGATGAGTTCATCCGCAAGCTTCCCGAGGGGTACAACGCCCTGATCGGCGAACGCGGCGTAAAACTCAGCGGTGGGCAGCGCCAGCGAATCGCCATCGCGCGGGCTGTGCTGGCGGATCCCAAAATTCTCATTCTCGACGAGGCGACGAGCAATCTGGATACCGAGAGCGAGCGACTGATTCAAACCGGCCTCTCCCGCTTGATGCAAGACCGCACCTGCTTTGTGATTGCGCACCGCCTGAGCACGATCGCTCACGCCGATCGGATCGTCGTCCTCGAAAACGGCAGCGAAGTCGAATCAGGCACGCACGCTGAACTGATGGATCTCGACAGCCGCTATCGCATGATGGTCCTGATGCAGACCAGTCAGCAGGCCGATCCGATCGAAGCCGATGAGCTGCCTGCCACCTAACAGAAAGGCTTTCATGCGGATCGGCATCGTCAGCGACACGCACGGCCATCTGGGCTACACGCGTAGCGCGGTCGAGGCACTGGCGGAAAATCGAGTCGAGCGCGTTTTGCATTGCGGCGACATCGGCTCGTCTGAAATTGTTCCCTTGTTCGCTCCGTGGCCCACGCATTTCGTGTTCGGTAATTGCGATCATGATCACGCGGAACTGGAGCGGGCGATCGAACTCTGGGAACAGACGTCCCACGGTCTCTTCGGCTCCGTCGAACTCGAGGGAACAAACGTCGCGCTGACGCACGGGCATGTCCCACAACTCCTGCGGGATGCGATCTCATCGCAAAAATACCGGCTCGTGTGCTATGGTCACACGCATCTTCGTGAGCACCACTACGAAGGCGAGACGCTGGTCCTCAATCCGGGTGCCCTGTTTCGTGCGAACCCGCACACGATCGCAATTGTCGAGCTGCCTCAATTGACGGTCACGTCCGTCGAAATTGTCTGAGGGGCGTTGACGGCGGTCGCGAAGGCATGCGACGGATCGTCATTTCGAGGTTGAATTTGAGCGAAGCATCGACCCGACTTTCGGCTGCACGCGTGCTTTGTGACGGCGTGAGCATGGTGTTTCCCTCCGGACAGACGGCGGTTGCGAGCGCTTCGTTTGGCGTTGCCGCGGGGGAGTTTGTGTCCCTCGTCGGTCCGTCCGGCTGCGGAAAATCGACTTTGCTGCGGATGATTGCCGGTTTGATCGCCCCAACTTCGGGACGAATGCTGATTCACGACCTGCCGGCTGTGGAGGCGCGTCGCAGCGAGCGCATCGGGTTTGTCTTCCAGGAGCCACGGCTTCTGCTGTGGCGCAGCGCCGCTCACAACATCCGCTTGCCCCTCGAGTTCGACGGCTCCGCTCGCGCAACGCTCGATGTCCGCGTCCCGGAAGCACTGGCGCTCGTCGGCTTAACGGGGCGCGACGCGGCAAAGACCCCAAGGATGCTATCGGGCGGGATGCGGATGCGCGTTTCGCTGGCCCGCGCGTTGGTAACAAATCCGGATCTGCTGTTGCTCGACGAGCCATTCGGCGCTGGACGACATCCTGCGGCAGCAACTCAATGCGGAACTGGTCCGAATCTGGATGGACCAACGACCCACGACGATCTTCGTGACCCACAACGTCGCGGAAGCTGTTTATTTGAGTCAACGGATTCTTGTCGTGACTCCAGCGCCCGGCCGGATCGCGGCAAGCGTGCCCGTCCCCTTCGACTATCCCCGCGAGCCCAAGTTGCGCCACCGGCGAATTCGCACGGTGCACCGGCGAAGTAAGCGATCGGCTGCGAGAGACTTCGCGATGAAAGGCACGAGGGACACTCACATCGCGCGGGTTTTGCCGCCGATCGCGCTCTTTCTGCTGATCCTCGTTGTCTGGCAGTTGGCGACATCCCTGCGGAATATCCCGCGATATCTTCTGCCTGGTCCGGCAGACGTCTTTGCCGCTTTGCTCGCAAACGTGGCTAAGCTGGCTCAAGCAACCGGGGTGACGGCGGCGGGGGCCATTTGCGGATTTTTGTTGAGCGTGTTTGTTGGGACCTTCGTCGCGGTCATTTTCTCACAATCGGCCCTGATTCGCCGCAGTTGTTTTCCCTACGCGATTTTTTTGCAAACAGTCCCCATCGTGGCGGTTGCCCCGTTGATTGTGCTCTGGTCCGGAACGGGATTCCGTAGCGTGGTGATCGTTTCATTCATCGTCAGCCTCTTTCCGGTGGTGACGAACGGCACGGCCGGCTTGACGGCGATCGATCCCGATCTGATCGACCTGTTTCAACTACACGGTGCTTCGCGATGGCAAACGCTGGTGAAATTGCGGCTCCCTCGCGCGGTCCCCTCGATCGTGACCGGCGCTCGGACAGCGAGCGGACTTGCCGTGATTGGAACTATCGTGGGCGAATTTTTCGTCGGATACGACCCATCCCAGTGGTTCGGGCTCGGCTACCTCATCCAACAAGCCAGCGACCAACTCAAAACCGACCTGTTATTCGGTGCGGTCTTACTGTCGACGCTGCTTGGCCTGGTGGTCTTCCTGGCCGTGGGAGGAGTCGGTGCGACGATTCTTCGTCGCTGGGACGACGGCACGACATAGGTCCGGTCCGCAATCAGCGAGTGCTGCGAGCACTCGGCGGCAACTCGAGCCCCTCCTAATTTCTAACGGTCTTCGCCGCGAGACCGCGTCATTTCACTCGGACGCGCTCTAGCCCGCGGCAAAATACGAGCGAAGCACACGCACCAGATGATTGGCCCGGTGTTCGAATGCCTCCGCGTTTTTGCACCAGCCGAGCGGCTCGATCCGCACGGTAATCGCCACCTGTTTGGAGGCAATGCGCTGGCGGCGGCTGGGTGTCGCCTTCTCGTTGCCGAATTCCACGGTCATTTGCACCGGCAGATCTCTCGCGGACGCTCCCCAAAACGGGATCAAGCTGCGTCGTCCGATGCGGATGACCGCCCGCGATTCAGTCACGTCAGTCAATGAGCCTCGCTCGTCTCGCACGAAGCCGCCGAGTTTGTAGACGATCATGTCCGCGGCGATGCAGGCCTGAAATGTCGTTTCGTGCACGAACGGGTTGCGAGGGGGTTTATTGGCCTCTTCCGCGATTTCTTCCTCAGTCGGAGTGTCGGCCGACGTTTGAGCCATCGTGCGATTGCGGCCCGACTTTTTTGCGTTATAGACGGCGCAGTCGGCACGTCGAAGGATCGATTCGACCGAGTCTCCCTCCTCGACCTGCGTCACACCGAACGAGGCGGTGACTTTCAAGTCCTCATTTCCGCCAATCGGGCCGTTCATGATCCCCAGTCGCAAACGTTCGGCCCGCTTGACGCCCTGTTCCAGTGCGGTTCCCGGGCAGATGATGACGAACTCCTCGCCGCCGTAGCGGGCCACGACATCGCCGGAATAGACCTCGTGCCGGAAGCAGTTTGCCACGTCGACGAGCACCTGATCGCCGACCGCATGTCCGAACGAGTCGTTGATCGCCTTGAAATAATCGACGTCGGCAAAGATCACGCAAAACGGATCGGCCGACTTGCCCTTCTGTTCATGGAGCATCAACGCAAGCTGAGTTTCGAGCTCTCCGCGGTTCACCAGCGAGGTCAGCGAATCGCGGCTGGCGGCCAGCTTGAGGTCGCGATATTCCCGCGGACGCAGGCTATTGCGCGACAGGTCGCGAAAGATTTCCGCCACGCCATGCAGCTTTCCGTCGGCATCAATCAGCGGGACCGATTGCAATTCCACGTCGATCCAGCGTCCGTCTCCCGACTCGATTTGCACGTTTTGCGTCGTGGGCGTCCTGGTCTCGATCACTTTTTTCATCGGGATGTCTCTCTCTTCGAGACTCTCCCCCAACTTGTCGGCGTATCCCAGGAGGCTGGGCGTCCAAACCTGGCCGAGCATTTCGTGCGATTCGCGGGACAGCAGCTTCTCGGCGCCGCGGCTCCAAATCGCGAAATGCATCTCGGCGTCGACCAGGTAGAAGCCGTCGTAAAGGCTCTCCAATAAGTACAGGTACGAAAAAATGTGTCCGAGCGAGCTTGCTTCCTGTGCGTTTTGCGAACGAGAGGATTTGGGAGTTCCGACCGAGGGAGTCGAGTCGTCGAGCGTCTCGGTGAAGGGGAGCCCCTCGTTTTCGACCCACCGCTCGAGCGCGCGAACGATATTCCCGTCGAACTGAGAGCCGGAGGCTTCCTTCAGAATCGCCAGGATGTCCGCGTGCGACTTGGCATCACGGTAGGTCTTGTCGGTCGAAAGCGAGTCGTACGCATCGGCTACCGCCAGAATTCTCGCACCCTGGCAGAAATTGGTCCCCGCGGGGCGAGTCCGGCCGATGTAGCCGTGGTAATGGTGCGCGGCTTGGACGATGAACTTCACAACCTCTGTGTGCACCCGGCAAGCCTGCAGCACGTCGACGCCGATGTTGTGATGCAGGTCCATCAACTCAGCTTCATCGGGGCTGAGTCGGCCCGGCTTGAAGAGAATATTGTCCGGCACGCCGATCTTGCCGACGTCGTGCAGCAGGGCCGCCACTTCCAAGAACGTGATCTGCTGCGATTCCCAGCCGAGGTGTTTCGCGATGCCGGTGGACAAAAGGGCCACGCGTCGCGAATGTCGCACGGTCGCCGAGTCGCGGAAGTGCAACGCCGACATCAAGCTCCGCAAGACGCCCTTGGAGATGATTCCGGAAAGCGACTCCGACGAGCTGCCCGCGTTGGGCGCCGGCTCGGCTCGCTTATGGAGCGTCATCAAGCCCAGAAGCAGCCGCGCGGAATCATGGGGATTGGCGTTGGAGAAGTCGCGTGCCGACGACTCGTCCAGAGTCGCATCGGCGAGCAGGCGTTCGGTCAGCATGGTTCCTCGCGCAAATTGAAAGAGCGTTCCTGAAGCGAGAATCGCTGGTCTAAAAACAGAATCCGACGCGAAACCCTACGCCAGCCGCGGCGCGAGTCAAAAAGCCCCCATCGCGTCCCGGTTGCGTGTCAGATGTCGCAATGGGAAATGACGGCGATACCGAACGGCGCGATTATGTCGATTCACCCAATTCGCGCGATCGCAGCGTCGCGGCGCGGACGGCGTTCATCAACGCGGCCCGCAGACCGCCCGATTCCAAGGCGTGCAACCCGGCGATTGTGGTTCCACCTGGACTGGCAACGGCGTCTTTCAGCACGGCAGGAGATTGCCCGGTCTGCAGCACCATTTGGGCCGCACCGAGCACGGTTTGCGCGGCCAATTTCGTGGCCACTTCTCGAGAAAGCCCCATCCAAACGCCGCCGTCGCTGAGAGCCTCGATCACCTGGTAAACGTAGGCCGGACCACTTCCGGACAGCCCGGTGACGGCATCCAGCATCGGTTCGGGAAGCTCGACAGCCATCCCAACCGTCGACAGCAGACGGCGTACTAATTCGCCGTCCGCCGGCGTCGCGGCTCCGCCAAGAGCAAAGGCCGCCGCACCGACACCCACCAAGCATGGCGTATTGGGCATGACGCGCACCAACCGGGCACTCGTTCCCAGAAAACTCATCAACGTATCGACCGAAACTCCGGCGGCAATTGAAATCACGAGGTGCCTGGGTGTCATTTCCGCCCGAACATCGGAAAGTACCTCGGTCACATTCTGCGGCTTGACGGCCAGAATGATGACATCCGACGACCGCACGACTTCGAGATTCGACTCCGTCGCCCGTGCCCCCGACTGCGTGGAAAATGATTCCCGGGCTGCGGAGTGTGGATCGCTTGCCACAATCGAATCGGCCGCGGCGAACTTCGCGGAAATCAGGCCCTTAGCGAGTGCCGTGGCCATTCGTCCCGCGCCCAAAAAGCCCACGCGCATTTTTTCCGTCGAAACCGGCATTTGAGTGCAGCACTCGGAGAGACCAAGAATCGTTTTAATCGCACGCCGTGCGCGCGACAGATCCTCGATTATAAAGCCGGCTCCAACCCCTCACAAATCGTGATGATTTGTAACGGCCGTTGTTAATCTGACCGTGACCGACGGATGAAACGCAGATTAGGTGCACGCAGAGGCAGTTCGCACGTTTCCCGATCATCACTCCGCTGGCGTTTGTTCTCGATCTTTGAGAAAGCCGGTTGGCAGATCCGGAGAGCTGAGGCCCAGATTCATGTTCGTTCGGAAATCTGCAATCCGCGGGATGACGACCTTTTCTCCGCAGTCCGTGCAAGTCCCCTGTTGACCGGCCGCCGCCGATCGAACCCGGATTTCCCGACCGCACTTTGGGCAAAAGAAAATGATCGGCACGATTCACTTTCAAAACCGGGGCCGGAAAGATGGGTCAATACGTTCAATTGGAACGGACAATTGCCACGAGATCGTCCGGTCCGTTTCCAACCATTCCAGTCGAAGATGTCGACCAGTTGATGTCAATCCTACAAGATTTCTTCAATCGCAAACGTCACGACAACCCGGACATGAAACGTTCGCTCGCCCGAAGCGACTGGCACTGAAGCGACGGCCGACCGCGCGAAGGCCATCATGGGTGGCCGCGGTGTGGCATGGTCGCCCTCTTCGTCGATCCGCACGACTCTGCCCGCCTTGATTCCCGCGGCATGCGCGTAAACGTCCGCTTTGCGGCGGGCGTCGGCGATCGCCTTTTCGCGGGCCGAGTCCAGAATTCGAGAGGGATCCGCGACCGAGAAGTGGATGCCGTGGACCTGGTTGGCCCCTTCGCGAACCAATTCGTCCAGAATCGGACCCAGCGCCGGCAACTGGCGAATCTTTACGCTCAACTGGTTCTGAACCTGATAGCCGACGATCTTGGCAAGCTGCTGTCCCTGCGGCCCATGTTCGTATTCCGGTGAGACGCCGAAGTTCGACGTTTGCAAATCCTTTTTGGCAATTTGGCGAGCCTCAAGCGCCTTGAACAGTCTCTCGACGGCGGCGTTATTGACCTGGAGTGCCTCGGCGGCGGAGGCGGCGGACGTCACGACGCCGACGTGAACCTCGGCCGTGTCGGGCTGAGCGCTGGCTTCGCCCTCGCCAACGACGACAATCGCCTGCCCGGGAAGCACTCGACTCCGCGCTCTGCCGCCTTGTGGAGGGCCGTTTTGCGCCAGTGCGGGAACGCTCGACAGGGCCCACAGCCCGAGCACCGTCCCCAAGATTGCCCCCAACTTTGCCACCATCATTGCCTTCGACATCGCCTGCATTTGTACGCTCCCTTCAGACAGATGCGTGATCGGCGTCGTGTGTTCCAGCGGCCTCAGCGTCGGCGGTTCCAGGAAAAAACGCAAGCGATCACCGGGTGCGCTCTCTTTCCTGTACGATTCCGTCAGACGCGGATCCACCCTCCGACGCGAAACGATGCCGGCAAGAGCGAGGAAGTATGCCAACCAGAGCAGGAAATGCAACAGGACGACGTGTGACTTTGCACATGGTTTCAAGTCTGGATGGTTTCATCGCGAAGCCTGACAACAGCGTCTCCTGGCTTGAGGACACGGGCAGTGTCTACGAAGCCGGCGTTTCCCTTTCGGACGAAGAGGCCGCGGCCTTCGTCCAAACGATCGACTGTTATGTGCTCGGCTCCCGCACGTACGCCCACGCGCTCGAACTCGGCTGGCCCTATGGCGACACCCCGACCGTCGTGGTGACCAGCAGGGCGCAGGCCGCCGGCCAGGCCGAGCGTGGAGTTCTATTCGGGCGATCTCAAGACATTAGTCGACGTGAACCTCGCGCCCGATTCCACAACGTCTGGCTCGTGGGCGGAGCCATGTTGTGTCAGCGTTTTCTCGAACTCGGCCTGGTGGACGAAATCAACCTGACGATCGCCCCCGTCCTATTGGGTGAAGGCCTCCGGCTGTTCGGTGGTTCCCTGACGGAGGAGCGATGGAATTTGAAAAACGTCGTCGCTTACAAGAACGGCTTTGTCGAGCTGTCGTACTCCGCCCCGACCGCGTAGAACGACGGGGACAGCCGGGCGGGAACGTGGATGCAGCTCGCTCGAAACGCTGGCCCCCAAAAAGGGTCTGCGTCGCCGTTGATCCGGTCCGAGCGGGTTTAATAGACAGAAACGACGTCAGCAGGGGACTCGCAAGCCGGACGGGCTCGGCCGCGGCCGCTCGCGCGGGCGGCGGCCAGACGTTTTACGGCGGAGCGCAACGCCACGAAGGCAGCGAGACCGGTCATGCCGCCGGCACAGTCGGCGACGGCATCCAGGAACTCGCAATCGCGGCCGACGGGCACCTGCGAAAGCTCATCGAAGATCGCGTAGGCGCAGACGACGCCAAGGATTCCGCCAAGCTCCTTGAGGCCGACGCGCCGTCCCGTCGATAGCCAGACCGCGATCAAAAATGCCAGACCGCAGTTGGCCGACCAGTGAAGCACTTTGTCGAAATTGGCCGGAAAGGCATCGAGTGGAAGATGTGGCACATGCGTGCCGGTAAACATCGCCGTCCAAAAACCAACGAGGATCGCGAGCAGCAATGCATGGAGACGGTTGCGGCGGATGCGTCGTTCCTCACTCACAGATGTGTGCTCCCAAGAAAGAGGGACGGCCTTGAAGTGCCGGCCGATCCCCGTCAGCGCAGCGGCAGCGCCCGACCGTGTCCGGCGCACCGGGCCGCGGGGCGGAAACGTACGTCAAGAATTGAGCTGAGATTTTCGCGAAATGATTTTCGATTGGGCGCGAGAACTCGCGGCGCAGCGAACAGTACGCGCGGCTCGCCGGCGATTCAAGCACCGCGCACCAGGAATTCCGGAAAAAAGGTGACTTCATGATGTGTTGATGCGTGGCCGCCGGCCCCGCGTTCACCGAGCAGTGCACAGAGATGCTTTTGATCAGCGAGAAACAGGGGAACAGAGAATCCGAGCGGCCTGCGCGGAAACGAGATCGCTTCTCACCACGCGAAGAGCGGCTTCCCCTTTGATCCAGCCATCCTGGCGGCCAATCAGAGGCGTTCGATCAGCGCTTCCTCATACGACTGTCGGCGCTCGAAGCCGAGTTTTTCGTAAATGCGGATCGCCGCCTCGTTTTCGGCGTGCACGTTCAACGCAATCGTCTCGACGTCGACGGCAAGAAGCTTCACCAGTGCCGCCGTCACCGCCGAGCAATAGCCGCGTCTCCGATGGTCCGAATGCGTCGCCACAGCGCCGATCACCGCAACGGAGTATTGCCGTGAATAAACGTGGCAGGCCGCGATCGCGACCAGCCGCGAATCCGCAAACGCACCCACGACTCGCTCGAGGCGCAGCGTCCGCTCGTCGAAATACGCGCCGGGATAACCCGCGCGATACAGTTCCTGAATCTGCTGCCGGTCGTTTTCGGTCAGCACCCGCACCGGAATGTCCGCCGCAGTACTGGCACGCATGGATGTGGCAGGTCGATTCCAGCGCAGCTTTTGATGAGTGCCGAGAGAGCGCAGTCCGTAGCGCTCGCGGAGGATCGGCTCGTGTCGGCGGAGATAGTGAATGTGAGCCCGATCCGGCAGCGTCGGCAACAGGTTCTTCCAGAGCAGCCCCTGATCGTCATTATCCGTGATGGCCTGAATGACGGGAGTCTCGAACGCGGTATACAGCAAAAGTGCCGACGTCACTTCGCCGCGCCGCGTGATCCACCACCGCGTGGCCGGAAAGAAGAACGGGTCCAGGTCGCCAAGTTGATACGCGTAGAGCCCGGGATCGGTGCAGAAAAATCCCGCGAGGATTTCGCTGTCGCGTGCCTCTTCGATCACGGCGTCACTCGGTTTCATGTTCCTGCTTTCGCGTCACAGCGGCTAGCGCAGCCGTTGACGCCAAACCTAACGACCCGCACGACGAGTGAGAAGCCTTCGCATCGCGCGTCGAGAGATAGGGCCGTGAACGTTTCTTGGGGGCTTGCACTGGCGGCCGGGTACCCGGAGCGACGGCCGGCTGAGGATATGCTCAGGCTGAGCCATGGGGGCGTCCGGGAATTACGTGCACAAATCTGCGAATTGGCGGGGACTGATGATCACGAATTGCGGGGCGTTTGCGCTCAGCCCCCGCACCCGTCTGCCTCGGAGGGGCGAGGGGAGAAAGACCTAAGTCCATCCCTCCGCCCTCCCTCGCTACGTCACCAGTCGCAGCGCGCCCCAGAGCATGAGTGAGAGCGTTGCGGCGATGAAGGCGAAGGGGACGAATGGGTGCACGTTGTTCATCAGGCGGAAGGCGTTGCAGAACAGACCCACCACGAATTGCGGCGGGTTCTTGGGGCTTTTGGAGTATTCCATGGCCGCTTTGACGACGTAGAAGACGGCCGTGTTGGCGCTGAGGATGGCGCGATCGAGGTGTTCTGTGCGCGGGGGTGAGATCAGGTAATTGCACTTGAGGAGGATCCGCTGCTGGTCGTCGGGGTTGTATTCGCCTTCGACCCAGTGCATCTCGCGGTGGAAGTCGAGCAGGCCGAAGTCGTACGTTGTGAAGGCTTTTTCGAGCTGGCTGTCGCCGAAGACGACTTTATACGTCGCGTCGGATTGCAAGTAGATCAACGAGCGGACGACCGAGCCGTGCGGGAGGAAGCGGAGGTTGCCGTCGTAGTGCTTGCTGTAGAGACCCTGGTCGCCGCCGAAATCTTTGTTGTAGTGCGAAATGTAGAGTTCGTCGGTGTGCTGCATCGGCGTGATTTTGCTGTTGGGGGCGAACTGCTGGAGCATCGCACTACGGATGACGGGGCTGTCGCGGAGGCTGTCGATCTTGGCGATCACGTCGGCCGGCAGCTTGCGGATGTACACGTGCTTGGAGGGACGGCGCTTCAGGTCTTCGCGAAAATACTCCTCAACCCAATGGGCGAGTTCGTTGAAGAGGGCGCGGTCGGCCGGGGCGTCGAAGCGGCCGACCGTCGCTCGAAAATGAAAGCCGCCTTTGCGGCGCGGCGGTCGGGCAGGTTGTGACTGGTCTTTGTCTTCGTGGGGGGCGGCAGGCAAAGTCTGCTCTATCGGAGTTGGCGGCGTGATCGTGGTTGATTCAAATTCGGGGCTCATGCGATTGTCTCCTGGACAGTGTCACAGTTGGGCGTGTTATGGTGGGACGGCGTGGCGGCAGGTGCCGTGTATCTGCGGAATAGGGTCAGGGCATAAATCGAAATTGCTGCCGCGGTTGCCGAACCGAGCACCGGATGCGAGCTCCGAAGATTCCAGGCGAGGATTCCGCCGACGAGCGCAGTGACGACCACGGCGGAGACAGCGACGAGCATGTCCCTGGGCTGCGAATGCCGCGGTTGCGAACTCGCTGGGGCTACAGCGTTGTGATGGACGTTGAGACGCTGAGGCGTGACGGCCAGTTCCATGACCAACAGGCCGAGGTTCAGCACGATGTGGGAGACGGCTAGCGGCCACCATTGCCGGCGAAAGTCGGCATTGAGAAGCGTGCCGCCGAAGGCAGACATGTTGCCCACGAGCATCGGATGCGCGATCCAGGAATATGGAAAGGCGGTGATCTTCGCCGGAGGGAGATCCGACAGCTCGTAACCGTAGTAGGTCCGATCGGCTCCGAGCGCTCTGGCCGCCAGGGAATTGAGTAGGAAGCCGGCCGCCACCACGCTCAGCGAGAGGAGGTTCAACGGTGCGGCGAAATAGACGCAGGCCAAGGTGACGAGGGCAACCGTCTTCCAGGTGACGGCGTCGCGTCTGAATTCGCCCGGCGCAACGGCGCCGAACGAGTAGGCCAACCAATAGAGATAATAGTGCCAGAAGCTGAGCGCAGAGACGGCAAGGGCCCAGTTGCCATCCAGCCGGGCGCAGCCGAGCATGAGCGCGGCAAACGTCAGCGCGACGATCCAGGTCGGAGTTGCCGAGGCGAGCGCTCGGAGTTCCCCACTTGCCGACCAGGGTGAGACGGTTGGGGCGGAAGCATGGCGGTCAGTCGTCATGAATCAGTAATTTAGGCGACGACCGGCGGTTGAGAACTCGAAAACGGGGCCACTCGCGAAGTTTTAACCGGAACTACATCGATCGCTTGCAGGCGGAGTGGCCGTCCTCCGCGGACTACATGTCAAAACAAAAAAAGAGGACGAGGCGCTTGGCCTCGTCCTCTGTTCGGCGCCAAGGGGTCGGCACCGCAAATGTCAGTGGGTCATGCCACCGTCAGCCGGTTATTGCTGCTGTGGGTTCGTGTTGGTGTTGCTGTTGGCCGAAGACGGCGCGGCGGTGTTTCCGTCGAGACGGTTGGCGATCTGCCTGGCCAACTGCAGGTGCTGCTGAGTGGTCTGCAGGCCTTCCTGGCAGAGCGTCTGCAGATTCTCGCCGCCGGATTTGCTGAAGACGGCGAGGTGATCGACCATCGCCATGTGGGTGGCGACCTGTCCGTTGATGTAGCACTTATCGAATTGGGCTCCCTGCTTCTGCGAAAGCTCCTGCGTCATCGATTGCAGACACTGAGCGTGGATTTGCTTCTGGAGCTGTACGAATTGCCGCGCACCGCCTCGCTGATCCATGTGTCCGTTCTTGCCGGCGTTGCCGTTCGGCTCGCCCGCCGCCTGGCCGGCGACTTGGTTTGCAGCCGCGTTCGTATTCGCACCGTTTGCCTGTTCAGTTTGAGCGCTGGTCGGCGTCACGGCTGCCCGTGAACCGTCCCCGAATCGAGCCACTTCACCTTTACGATGTTCGTTTCCTCGCCTTCGCTTGCGCCGATTATTTCGTCGCAAATCACATAGTAATATCTCTCATTGGCCGCGATGCGAAAATAGACGCCCCTTCGATTCAAACTCCTCTTGAAATCTCTTGGCGGTTTTCGAGCTGATTCCTTCCTTGAATCGGGCTTTCGCATCCGGCTCGCCGGTCTCTGCTACCACTTTATCCCACGCAACGCCGCTTCGTGGCTCGTGCTTTTTCAACGGCGCCCAGTTTTTCTTTTCCCATGGCATCCATCGAGTGCCCTGACGGCATACCTCATCTGGGGGGCACGGTCATGGTAACTCGCGCGGATCTGGGATTCCACGAAAATGCGTTCGAAAGCCGCAATCATAGACGACGAAAACACTTAGGTCGCAAAAAACCAACTCAAGTTGAGATGGAGCGCCGAGATTTGGCGTTGCCGACGCTTGGTGCGTTAACCATATCGTTTTTGCCCCCCAATTGGGCCGCCGTCCGAGCCGATTTGCGATTACTTGGCCGCGGGCAGTTGATAACAAGCGATCTCTTCGGCATTCCGCACGTACAAATTTCCGTGCGCGATTGCGGGGTGATTCCACGTCTTGCCTTCAATCGCTTGGAAGTGGCCGAGCTCTTCGTGGCGATCCGGCCGAGCGGCGACCAAGAACGCTTCACCGGTCTCGCCGATGACGAGCAGAACGTGCTGGTCGGCGAGCAAGAGCGCCTGACCGTGGCCGTACCGGCCCCCCTTCCATTGACGTTTGCCGGTGGCCGCGTCGAGGCAGCAGAAAAAGCCTTCGTCGAAGCCGTAAATGTAGCCGTCCTGCGAGACGAAATCGTTATACGCGGGCCGCAGAGCGCGCGAATCCCACTTTGCCTCGGGCGTCGCCTTTGCCAGATCGATCCGCACGAGACCGAGATCCTCGGAGCCGAACACAATTCCCGCGTCGTCGATCTGGCGGGGGAGCGCCACACGCCAAATCTGAGGGGCCGCCGCCTTATGCTCCCACAGCATCTTTCCGGTCGGCGGATCGACGCCGACAAGTCCCGTGTCACTCAGAAAGGCGACTTGCCGCTTGCCTTGGACGGTCACCACTTGCGGCGAACTGTAACTGACGGGTCCCGCCGGCACCGACCAGGCCGGTTCACCCGTTTTGTCGCGATACGCGAGCAATCCTTTGTCGCCTTTGCCGCCGGCATAAACCACGACGACGCCATCGACGACAAGCGGCGTGCTGGAAAAGCCCCACATCGGTTTCGGCGCGCCCGAATCGGCAATCAGGTCGCGCGACCAGCACACATTTCCCGTTGCCGCCTCGAGACAGTTCAAAACGCCCGTTCCGCCAAACGTGTAAATCCGGCCGTCCGAGTACGTGGGGCTCGATCGAGGTCCGGCTCCGCCTTGCGCGTCGTACCACCGCGTCTGATTCTGATGCGCCCACACTTCCTCGCCGGTCGAGGCATTGAGGCAGAGCACGACTTCGGCTTCTCCCCGCTGCTCCTGCGTGAACAGGCGATCGCCGATCACAAGCATCGATGACCAGGCGGGACCGATCCGGTGCCGCCAGACTTGTTTCGGTGGATGCGATTCCCAATCGGTGGCGATTTTCAATCCGTGGACTTCGCCGCGACGATTTTCTCCGCGGAACTCCGTCCAATCGCCCGGCCGTGCGACCAGCGTCGGTTTCGTCACGGCACTCTTGGCGTCGGGCGCGGAGGCATTTGTCTTGCGACCCGCCAGGTAGAGTTCCTCGGCCGACTTGGTCCAGCGCCAGCGGATGGCCGCGTTTTGCTCGCCGTCAATTCCGTCGCCGCGGACAAAGCTCAAGAAAACGCCGACCAGGGCAAAGATGGCCAGCATGCCAAGCTCTCGCACGGCAGCCGACCGATTTCGGGTCGCCAAGAGCCAGACCACGGCGATCGAAATGGCCACGGGCAGACCGAAGAAAATGAATCCCATCACGCCGATCGATTGGTCGATGAAACGGGCGAAAACCGCCACGATCGCGATCAGCGAGACAAAGACGAGCGCTCGGTCGCGCAACCAACCGCCGCCCGCAGCGAACCACCAGACCGTAAAAACCAGGGTCAGCAAGGCGACGGATCCGACGGTCGAGAAAAAGCCGGCGTAGATGGGCAAATTCATCTGCTTGAGGCCAACGAAGCACGCCCAGAAAAAGGCGACAAGCACGAGGATGCCCAGACAAGCCGCGGACGATTGGGAGTCGCCTGAATCGCGGGCGCCGCGCTCTCGACGGGCGGCGTTGATGAACCCATGGCCATTGGTACGTTCTCCGACTGGATTGATCACGGCGAAGCCGTCCGCCTGTTCTTCGCCGGCGGACGGGGATTCTTGATATGTTTCAGATGTGGCTCGTCACGAATTGTCGCAGATCGTCCCTGTTTTTGGCAGAGCGTGTTACCGATGCGGAATTTGCGGTGCCTGCCGTTCAGTTGCCTGATTTTCATCGCGACGGTCGGAATCTCTCACGGGGCGGCCGATCCCAAGCAGCCAGAGCCGGATCCGCAGTACATCCAGCGGATGATCCCCACCAAAATTGCCGGCTCGTATGCCAAAGGAAAACTGATCGAGCTGCGCCTGCGCGGTCGCAAGGCATATCTCGTCAAACCGACCGGTCCGGTCGATTCGCAAAAACGCTGGGTGTGGACGTTTCCCTTTTGGCTCGACATCAACGACGGCCACGGCCGACTGCATCACCGCTTTTACGTCGACAAGCTGCTGGCGGCCGGCTTTCACGTGGCCGGTATCGACGTCGGGACCTCGTGCGGCAGCCCCGCCGCGGCCAGCGTCTGCCACGAGTTCTACCGGTCGCTAATCGATCAACACGGTCTCAATCCGCGCGTGCGGCTCATTGGCCAAAGTAACGGCGGCCTGATGGCCTACGCCTGGGCCTTTCGTCATCCCGAGTGCGTCGACCGGATCGGCGGAATTTGTCCGGCCACCGATTTTCGCACGTGGCCCCTGCTGCCCAACGTCATCAACTTTCCCGACAAAGGCCTCGACTATGGCCTGACACATGCGCAGTTGGCCGCGCGAGTCTCGGAATTTAATCCCATCGACAATCTCGCACCGCTCGCCAAGGCTGGCGTGAAGATCCTGCAAATTCACGGCGACAAAGACGAATTGGTGCCGACCGAAGCCAATTCCTTCGAGTTGGCGCGCCGCTACAAAAAGCTCGGCGGATCGGCGCAAATCGTCGTCATTCCCGGGCTCGGCCACGGGGGAATGCCGCTCTACGAATCAACGCCCTTGATTGAGTTCCTGCTGGCCCCATAACAAGTGATCAGCCCTGGATCGATTGCTGCACGCTCGTTGAAGCGTTCGTGCCCTCTTTGTGGGCAGCGCGGAACCCGCAGAGCGAACCGTGCCAGATGTCGGCCCCTTCGCGAAATGACGTATGCGGCGCCTTATTTCCGACGGCCTCGCGGGCCAGTGAAACACTCCGCCCGATGTGCCAACACAGGTTGGCCCGCCACGGCCCCGTTCGACCGAAGTACTTCGCCAGATAGCGGGCCCGGGATTGGTAGTAGTACGCCGGCCGCCGGCGCAACTCTTCGACGGCAAAGGATTCGGGGGTTCGACCGCCGCGCAAGTGGACGACACGCGCGGACGGCGCGTAGGCGATGCGCCAACCTGCCTGTCGCGCGCGCAGGCAATAATCGACGTCCTCGAAGTACATGAAAAAGCCGTCGTCCATCGGGCCGATTTGCGAGACGACGTCGCGGCGAATCAACACGCAGGCGAAGCTGATCCAATCCATTTCGGGCCGGCCATCACGGACAACTCCGTTGGAGACGTCGCCTGCAGGCGGATCGAAAATCGCCACTTCGCTGCGGGAAAAAAGCCGAGTAATCGGGCCGGTCTTGGCCGCCGCGAGCAATTCGGAAATCGGACTGATCTTGCGAAAACAGCTCATCTGCAGCCCGCCGTCCCCCCATTCGAGCCGCGGCCCGACCAGGCCTACAGTCGCATCGCGTTCGAGAACCTTCCCCAACGCTTCAAGTGCGCCGTCGCGAACCAGCGTGTCGCTATTGAGCAGCAAATAGGCGTCGAATCGCGCAAGCTGATCGGCGCAGGCGATGCCCGCGTTGTTTCCGGCCGAGAAACCGCGGTTCTCCGACAGGCGAAGATTACTCAGCCAGGAATTCCATTCGCGCGCGGACCTTTCTCGCTCGAAGATCTCGGCCGATCCATCGCCGGACGCGGAATCGACAAGCACGACGTGCGAACCGGGCAGTCGCCGCACTTCGGGTTCGAGCGACGCCAGGCAGTCGAGCGTCATTTGGGCCGTGCGATAGTTGATGACAACGATCGCAATCTTGGGGAACGCCATTTGCGTGAAGGCTGGCTCGCTTGGAACGCGCTGATTGGAAACGGCGCCCGCGGGACGACTGCGGATCTTACAGTCCCGGAAAAGTCGACTCAATCGCACAGGACCCAGTGCAGCCGCACAGGACCCAGTGCGGCAGCGACTTCGATCACGCCGACGAAGAAGGCCGGTTGGGCCCATTCGAACGGGCACATCGGGAAAAAAGTGTGAAGTAGGCAATCTTCGCTTGAACTTTGCGATTGAAGGTTGGTAAATTTCGTGCGCTGTAAACCTGCGGGGTGTGGAGACACTTTTCCAACATCAGCCAAGAGTGGAGATCAAACTTCCCCGAACGCCTGTAACCGCCTCGTACCCGCAGCGGGCCCAGGACACACAACCGGCTAAGGAAGGCCGTGATACGAGAGCGGAGCGCTAAGGCATTCGGTTGCGTGCTCGAAGACGGCAGCACGGAGGTTTCGCCTGTTCCAACTAGAGACTTGGACGGAGTTCAGGTTTTTACAGGAGTCGAGCATCACATGAGTCACGACTATCCGTCGGACGCTGTCATCGACGCGTCCCATCTACGTTCGTGGCAGACATTCGTCGATACGACCGATTCGGCTGGAATGTCGCTACGCGGCTATTTGATCGCCAAACGCGTTCTCGATCTGGCCATTACGCTCCCCATTCTGATCCTGCTTTCCCCGCTCTTGCTCGTGGTGGCCTGCCTGGTGAGGCTGTGGGACCGCGGACCGGTGTTTTTCATTCAAAAGCGGGTCGGCAAGGCAGGGCAGGAATTCACCTGCTACAAGTTCCGCTCGATGGTCCGGGAGGCCGAGCAGCTTAAGGCTCAACTCCTGACGCAGAACCACCATGCGGACAATCGGACGTTCAAGATCCCCCGCGATCCGCGAATCACGTGGATCGGCCGCATTCTGCGTAAAACGAGCATCGACGAGTTGCCCCAGCTTTGGAACGTCGTGCGGGGCGAAATGTCGCTCGTCGGACCCCGGCCGCCCGTGCCTTCCGAAGTCAATTTGTACTCGGATCGCGACCGCCGCCGGCTCAACGTGCAGCCCGGAATCACCTGCATCTGGCAAGTCTCCGGCCGCGGCAACCTTCCGTTCTCCGAACAGGTCCGGCTCGACCTCGATTACATCGAAAACCGCAGTCTGGCCCTCGACCTGAAGCTCTTGATGCTGACCATTCCCGCCGTCATCACGGGCCGAGGCGCCTACTGACGGGCATTCCTTCGGTCGCCAACGATTGCAACCGAGTCGCTCTGAATTGAAACACTGACAAAAACCCGCGCGACCCTGCGGGTTTTCTTTTTGCGCAAGCGTTCGTTTCCGCGCAGTCGAAGACGGGGTTCTGGTAGCCGGGGAGCGCGGGGCGGGCGGACCTTGTCGAGTCTAAGAATTCGATGGATCAGGGAAGCGCTGACTTGGAGGCAAGTCCCGTTTTCGGAAATTTGGTCGGCCGATGAATTTTAAATCGCCGACACTCGCGATCGCGGAGCAGAATTCTTACACTCGTGACTGGCGACGCTAAGAGAGCTGCCAGCATTGAGAAGGGAGCAGGGAGCGAACGCAAGAAAGGAATCGGACGATGAATCGGCTGGCTGCATACGATCACTTTGAGACCCAGTCGCCTCGCACAATGCGGAATGCAGGCGATCATTCGGCGCACTCGGAGACCGGCGCGCCGCATCGGCTCGAGGGGGCCGTACGGCGTCATTTGCTGTCTCATCCCAAGCTGCGATTTTCGACGCTCGTCATTCGCCGCATTCCGAACGGCGTGTGCCTGCAAGGCGTTTTGGAGGACAGCGTCGATCTCGACGTCTGCAACCTGGCCCGCAGCGTGGCCGGCGTGAACGAGGTTCTGAATCATCTCGTCGTCCGGCAGCGCCAGTCGTAAACGGCTCGACAGGCGCAAACGACCGGCGCAAACGGCTCGGCAGGCGGGCTTTAGTGATCGCGTCTTGACCCTTGCGATCAAAGCCCGTAAAAGAGCGCCGTTGCGATCCCTTGCTTCCCGCTGTGCACGAACTCACCGGCTCGTTCGCATGTTCGATTCGCAGTCGATCACCGACAGCACGCTCGCGGGCCCCGGAGAACTGTTCCCCCAGAAGTCCACATCGCGAACGTTCTCGGCGACGCCGCGCGTCTTGTGTGTTCGCCCTTCCGAACCGTCCTGGGTGCATCTGACACAAAGCATCCACGCGGCCGGGCTCGCGCCTCCCCGCTGCGTTTGGGTGTCGAGTTACCGGGATGCCGTCTCGCGATTGCGGGAAGAACCATTCGACTGCATTCTTGTCGATGTCCCGGCAACAGGCAGTTTCGTGCGGGACGATAACGGGCCGTTCGGGTTGATTCCGCCTTGCGCACGGGCGGCTGCGAAGAACCGATTGTGATGGTGGGACGCTTGTTTGCCGACGCCGAGTGGACAGCCGCCTCCGAGGCCGATTGCGACGTTTTCGTCTCGGCACGCGGTTGGGACTCGCCCGTGCTGGGTTCGATCATCAAGCGGGCCCTCTTGCGGGGCGAGCTGGTCCGCGAGAACGCCCGGCTCTCCACGGCTCACAACCGTCGCTTAACGCGCGACCGCGACGAATCCGAGCAACTTTTGGCGCACCAGCGCCAACTGATCGCCGAACTCGAGGCGCTTCCCAGTGCATCAGCCGGACGCGGAAGCGAGTCGCCAAATCGAGTTGACGAAGCCGTGTCGAACGCGGCGGTCTCGCGACGCGAAAATCAAAACCACGGTTTTATCGACCGCTACAGCGGACTGTTGCGATCGTACGTCTTGATGGGCTCCGGCAGCCTGGCCAGTGAAATTGCCGAGATGGCGGATTGCTTCATCGCGGCAAGCTTGCCTCCGCCCGAAGCACTGCAGATTCACCTGATGTGCGTCGAAAAGCTGGTGAAAGGCCTCGGCAACCGCAGTGCCCGACACGTGGTCTCCCGGGCCGACCTGCTGGCAATCGAACTCATGACACATTTGGCGCACCGCAGCCAGCGTGCGAGCGCCAGCGAATCTTCGGCAACGACCGGCGTCGTATTGCCGCCCTTGCGAAATGTCACGGGTTCCGCGGGGATCGACCTCTCCGAGAGGTGAAGGACGCCCGTCGCACGACCCGGTCAGGCGTCCTCTGAGGCCGGCGGGCGCTCGCTCTCCGAACTCGGCTCTTCGTCGACGATGATCGTGATCGGCCTCTCGGGGACCGAACTGGGCCCTTTTTGCCAGAACGTGCGAACAGTCGTGATCACGCCGTGCCGCACGGCGCAATTGAGGCAATACTTTTCGCCTGCGCGCTCAAGGTAGATCTCTCCGCTCAGAAGCAGGTGGTAATAGTTCTCACCCGGATTCTGCGAGAAGCAGTATTCCTTGGTCCAGTCGCGCTTGATCGCGGCCTCCCATCCCTCGTGATCCGGAACGTAGAGCCGAAGTTCGCGTTTCGACTCCGGCGGTTGTGACGGGGGTTCGGGCGATGAGCCGTTTGACATGGTCGCGCTCTGCGGATGCTGCCGGTTTGGTTCAAGTCCGGCCGGAAGGTTCGATTTTAATGATGCGGAACGCGCCGCGAAACGCATGAGCGACCCCAAGACAATTCCCGTTGGTGCGATTCTGCGGTTCCGTTAGCGGGTAGCGGTCGCAGGACGACCGGACGGGCGCGCGAAGCAACGCGTGCCAACGGCCGATACCCCTTGCTGCCAGGCCAATACGACGGATGATGTGACACCAAGGACGGCACTGTGTTGCTTCCAAGACGAAACCCCCGATGCCAGCGACGGTTGACGAAGTACAAACATTCGACGAACTGCGCCAATTCGTGCACGAAACGCTTTGCGCCAAAGAGAACCTCGTAGCCAACGAGTTTGCAATCACCGAGGTTCGATTGACGCGAGCCGGCGAGTTGTGCGGCCTGCAATTCTGCGTCCGCGGACCGAGAAGCGTCCGGCTGGCCGCCATCTGGGCGGCCGATCGGAATGCGATCTACCTCTACGACGCGAAGGGGCAGCGCGTATTCGAAGATCCTGCTCACGCGGCAAATTGCCGCGCTCCGCCAGGCTCCGGCCGCGTAGCACCCCGTCCAGCCGATTTTGCCGGCACGGCGGTTAACGGCGCCGCGGTTTCTTGAGCGCGTGTTCGAGTGCCGACATGTCGCGGTTGAGCTCGTCGATCACGGGAGGCGACAGCTCTTCGTCGCCAAAACGGGCCCGATAGAACAGCTCGACCAATCGCGGAGGCAATTCCGGCAAGCCGTCGGGACTCTCGATCATTTGCCGGATGCGCGGTCCCACGGCCACCGCAAACTCGCGCTGAGTTTGCGTCCGGGGACGAACTAATCCTAATTGGCGGCAAAGCTCCTCGAACCGCTCGTAAAATGCGATGCGGATCTGCCGCTCGTTGTTCCGCCGGCGGCCCAGACCGCGCATTCGTTCCCAAAAGCGGCGGCGATGGCGGACCACGTACAAGACTCCCGCCAGGATCGCCAGGAACGACGCAGCCACAAGCAGGCCTCGCACGGTGAACCACTGCGTCGGGTCGGTCACGAAATCGACGATTGCCGCGTAAACAATCGCGAGCAAGGGGCGGCTGCCCGACTTCGGGCTCCACCAATCGCGGGCGGCGCCGAGGATGGGGTCGTAGAACGAGTTTTCCTGGGCATCGATATCGATGTTGATCAACCGGGACCAGGTTGAACTGACGACCGACGCCAGGTCGTGCGCGGCGCCGATCCGCGAGCCGAAACTCTCCACGCTCGCATTCCGCGAGGCGGGTGTCGGATCGACGATCGTCCAATAACCGGACCCATTCTTGCCTTCGATAAAAGCCTCGACCCAGACGTGCGCGTGTCGCTGCTCGACCTCGAACGCGCCCGAGATGGCATTGACGCTGCCCCCCTTGAAACCGCTCACCAACCGCGACGGGACGCCAACCGAGCGGAGCATGAGGGCCAGCGCCGAGGCGAAGTATTCACAGTGCCCGGCCTTGCGATTGATCACGAAATCCTCGACCGGATCGAGTTTGGGATCGCGGATCGACGTGTCCAAGGAATAGTGGAATTCGCCGCTGTCCCGCAGATAGTGCAGCAAAATATCCACAGAGCGCCTGCTCGCTTCCTGATGACTCACCGCGGGCCTGCCGCCGTTCGTCTGGGCAAAATCCGTGAGCTTGCGGGCAAGCGCCATCAGCTCTGGCGCCGAATCGGGCTCCGCGCGATATTGTTTGAAGTATTCCTGCGCAAAATGCTCTCGCGAGTCTTCCGGGCGTTCCCGTCGATTCACGTTCACCTGTTCGCGCGAATAAATGTCGTACGACAAGGCCTTGTCGGGCGGAAATCCTTCCGGGCGAAAGATCTGTCGTGTCACCGATTGCCACTCGACCTGCTCGTTCGGATTGGGAAGCCGGGCGGCTTCGATCGGCTCGATGGCAAACAAGATCGGAGAGCCGATCGGCTCCATCAGGATTTGCTGCCGCACGCACTCTTTAATCGGTCCGACCGTGAGGGTTTCAATCGTCGGTCCTTTCCCTGATCCGGACCAGGTTCCGTTCTCGTACCTTTCCATCGTCGCGCCGCGGAACAAGGGCTCGTCGTAGCCGATCTTGTCGCAGTAGGTCGGCAGGTCGATCGGCAAACCGTTGGCCCCGAACAGATTGACCTGCAAAACGCGCTTCGAATTCTCCAACAGCGGGACCATGTCGCCCAAACGGACTTCGGTCGTGAAGCCCGTCATGGCCGCGGTCCGGAATTGTTTGGTCTCGCCGGGCCCCCATTCCGTGCGCCCGGCCCACAGTCTGGGAATAAACAAAAAGAATCCGGCCCCGATGACGAACGCTCCCACGGAGATGGCCAGCATGCTGAGCGCAAAGCGGGCGCCCAGCCAGCGCTCATCGGGATCGAGCTGCATCGTGCCGCGGGCCGTGCTCCGCTGCATCAAGAACGCCCGGGCCTGATTGCCCCCCATGCGCCGTGCAGCGCGAAGTCCGCCGGCAAAACGGCCCGTCATCCCCGTTTTCAGACCGTCTGCCCCTTCGGCAGATTGGCCATATTGAAGATGCGCCTGATACAGCGAAAACACGGACAGCGTCCAGATCGCGGCAAACATGAAGCCCAGCAGCATGCCGCCATAGGAACTGGAGATGGTCAAAATCGACCCGATCGCCACCTGCAAGACCGACAGCGCGCACATCCACCAATACTGCGGCAGATGTTTCTCCTGAAACAGGACGATCCACGTGAGATAAACGACCAGGTGCGCGCCGGCCAGAAGGCGCATTTCGGTGGTTGTCCCGATCATCTGAAAGCCGGCGAACAAGAACACGGCGACGCCCAGCGCATTGGCCCAAATCACCGGGATGTGAAAGAACCGCGTGCGATCGGTCAGCACGTAGGCCACGATCGCCAACGCCGGCGTGAGAATCTCGGGAAACGGAGTGCCTTCCGCGAAGGCCAGCATCAGGCCGGCAATCGCCGTCAGGCCATACACGCTCAGAAAAAAAACGGTCGCGACGCGCGGCACTCGGCGCCTCCTACACGAATTCAAAGATTGAACGGAGCCGGGAAAAATCGGCCTCGACCACTTCCACGCCGCTGAGCATGTCGGCGGTCACTTCCTCGACGGTCTTCCGCAGCTCCTGCTGACCTGAGGAGGATTCGGTTCGCGTCGTGATGAGCACGGTGCGAATCCCGTGAATGCGTTTGGCAGCCGCCTGTTCGAGCATCGTTTTGAGGCTTGGATTCGGGCTGCCTTCGGCCAACGCGAATTTATCCATCAGCGGGCCCGCGTTGGCCATCCGCGATTCCCCGTCCCATTGCTCCAGTTGCCGGCCGGCGATCGCCACATGCAGCGTCGAGTCGCGGCTCTCTTTCATGTGCGAGATGCACATCGTGGCGGCCATGCTGGCGGCCACCTCGAGGCGTTCCCGCTCCAGTGTCGACGGGCGGGCGGGCAGCCAAAGGTCGGCCAGAACCATCAGGTTCAGGTCGCGACTCTGATGATATTCACGCACCATGAGGGCGTTGTGCCGCGCGGACGTGCGCCAATGGATGGCCCGCGGATTGTCGCCCCAGCGAAATTCGCGGATGCGATGGAACTCGTCGTCGAAGGCCCCTTGCCGCAGCTCGCGGCGTTCGACGAGGTCGGTCGCGAGAAAATGTTCGCGCATCCAGCGTGACGAGAGGCGGCCCAGACGCGGATAGACCAGAATCTCGCCCGGCAGGGGCACAACCAGCCCGCGCTCGACGATCCCCAGCGGAAAACGGGCCGTGAGCTGTGCCGGTCCGAAGCGGTAGCGTCCCCGTCGCATCAGCCGCGCATGATACGGCGCCGAGCGGCTCGCCCCCGCCGGCACGCGCGCGAACAGCACGCTCGGATCGAGGCGCTCTTCTCCGTTTTGAATGCTGTCGTGGGCCGACATGAGCCAGCAGTTCATCATTCGCTTGCGGTTCGACAGCACGAGCTCGACGGTGATCGGCTCGCCGGCCATCACGCGTTCGGGCGCGACGCGTTCGAGCGACGTCCGCTTCAGCATCGAGTAGGTGATCCAGCCGTTGACGACGAACGGACCGGCCATCATCGAAAACACGAGCATCAGCATGTTCGACCGGCCCAAAAGTGCGCCGGAAAAAATGACGATCATGATCACCAGATAAAACTGGCCCGGTCGCGGCAGCGAGACGCGGTGTCGCCCGAAGCCGAACCGCCGCCGAGAGGAGCGAAGCGGCAGATCGCTGAACGAGCGAACCATCCCCCACAGCACGAAGGCGATCGCCCCGCCCCACAACAGGGCAAAAGACGTCTGCGACCAATCGCTGAAGAGAAAGTCGAACTTATAGAAAACGAACAGAGCGCCGGCGCCGAGTAACAGGGCCAGCATGGCGGGCAACGACACCGATCGCCCGCTTGATTCGTTCTGATCGGAGAAACTCATGAAGTCTCGGAAAGTCCGAAAGACGTGAATTGCCTGCGTGCACCAACACGATTCCGTTCCGCAAGTCTAACAGAAGCTGTCCGGCACACCAGAATCCGCGACCCGGCTGGGCGGGCACTTGCGGAGGAAACCGACCGCAATTGTGAGACTTCTCACGCAACACCGAGCGACTCGCGACGCTACGCGAGCATTTCGGCGACGACGTCGGCCTCGTCCGGAACCAAGCCGATCGGCCGATTCGTGCGGTCCAAGAGACGCGTGCGCGGGTCGACGCCCAACAAATGGTACATCGTGGCCAACAGATCCTTGGGCGAAACAGGCCGATCCTTGACTTCGCCGGCCTGGCGATCGGTCGCACCGACCACGCGGCCGCGGGCCACGCCGCCGCCGGCAAACACCGCCGAGTACGCCTGCGACCAGTGATCGCGACCGCCCCCCTTCACGTTCATGGCGAGCTTCGGCGTGCGGCCATGCTCGCTGATGCAGACAACCAGCGTATCGTCGAGCAGTCCGCGCCGTTCCAAATCGAGAATCAGACCCGAATAGGCGCGATCGAACGGCGGCAGGAGTTGATCGATCATTCGCGGAAAATGATCGAAGTGCGTGTCCCACGCATCGCCGGCCAATCCGTATTCGTCCCAGAAAACCGAGACCAGCCGCGTGCCCGCCTCCACGAGGCGTCGGGCCGCCAGGCACGACTGGCCGAACAACGTCATGCCGTACAGGTCGCGCGTCGCGCGGGGCTCTTGTCGCACGTCGAGGGCGCCGGAAATGCGCGGCGACGTGAGCATCGAATACGCCGCCTGCTGAAAGCTCGACAGCGGCTTTCCCGCCAGCGACTGGTCCAGATCGCGCCGCTCGGAATCGAATTGCGCGAGCAACCGCCGCCGGCGATCGAAGCGATCGAGCGTCATGCCCGGCAGCACGGCGGTGTCTGTCATGCGGAAATGGCTGTCGGCCGTGCAGCCCAGGTACGGCTCTTTGCCGTGAAACGAAAAGCCGGTCCGCGCCTTGTCGACGACTTTCGTTCCCTCGCCGACAAACTCGGTCCACTTCGGATGGTAGGCCGCGCCGAGATAACTGGCGTACGGCCCGGCGCAGCGGCTGGTCGGTTCGCTGACTGCTGAACGGAAACGGTAGGGAGATATTGTCGATCGTATTTGGGGGGAGTGATCCTCGCTGACGGAGCACATACTCGAGCGCCGAGCCGAAATACGGCTGGTGCCGTGGATCGGTCGGCGACAGTTCCATGCCGACGTCGATGGTTTGCACGCCGGTCGTCGCGAACGCCACCCCGTGAATCGGATACGGATGAGTCACCGACCGCACCACCGTCGTGCGATCCATGATCCGCGCGACATGCGGCAAATGCTCCACCACGTCGAGACCGGGGACCGACGAAGGGATCGGTTTCATCGTCCCGCGGACTTCCAGCGGAGCGTCCGGTTTCATGTCGAACGTCTCGAGCTGACTCGGCGAGCCGTAGAGAAAGAGCAGGATGCAGTGCTTGGCTCGCCCGAAACTTCCCGGCGGAGCGGAACTTGCGGACCGCGGGCTCGAGACCGATTTGGCCTCCAGTAGCTGGTTCAGACTGAGCCCCAAAAATCCGGCCCCGCCGACTTGCAGCAACTCGCGGCGAGTCAGGCCGTCACACAAGCGCTTGGGATGTCCGAGAACGCGGAGCATAAGGCGGGAAGGCGCTCCACAAAAAACCGGGCTCGTGCAGGTGGGTCGATGTCGCGATTCGAGCCGCCCTGAATTCTAGCCGCCCAGTCACCCGCTTCGCAAACCGAAGTGGGTCAGTGCCCCCAATCGTTCAGTGCCCCAATCGTTCAGTGACTGTGCTCGGGCCCGGGAAACGTCCCCGCCTTCACTTCCGCCACGTATCGGCTGAACGCTTGCTGGGCTTCATTGCGGAGGTCGGCGTACTTTTTCAAGAACCGCGGTTGGAAGTCCCCGGTCAGTCCGAGCATGTCGCAGCTCACAAGCACCTGCCCGTCGCAGGCGGGTCCGGCGCCGATGCCGATTGTGGGAATGGTCAGCTCGCGCGTGATCCGGGCGGCGATGGCTTGGGGGATAAGTTCCAAAACGATCGCGAACGCCCCGGCCTCTTCCGCCGCTTTGGCGTCCTTGAGCAGAATGTCCTCATCGCGCTGGATCTTCCCCATCCCGCCGAGCGAGTGCACAGACTGCGGCTTCATCCCCACGTGGGCCATGACCGGAATGTCGGCCACCGTCAGAGCGCGAATCGTGCCGGCCTGCGACACGCCGCCTTCGAGCTTAACGGCGGCCGCCCCCGTCTCTTTCAAGATTCGTCCGGCGTTCTCGATCGCCTGGGACGGGCTGACCTGGTACGAGAGAAAGGGCATGTCGACCACGACCAGGGCGTGCTTGGTTCCGCGGACCACCATTTCGGCGTGGTAGATGATTTCGTCGACGGTCACCGGCAAAGTCGTGGGGTGTCCTTGGACGACCATCGCAACCGTATCGCCGACCAAGATGGCGTCGGCACCCGCCGCGTCCACGATCCCGGCCCAGAGGAAGTCGTACGCGGTAAGGACCGACAGCTTCTGGCCTTTGGCCTTGGCGGCCCGAAACCGCGGGACCGTCATCGGCGGGGACTTACGATCGCTCGGTGAGTGCTCTGTCATGGATGATCGGTCTAAGTATCACATTGCGGGGCAAGCCCTGACAAGCACACGCAGGCGGCGGACATCAAAAACCCCACTGTCTGAAAAATGCGCGCTCGATTTCAGGGCGCCTGTATGATTTCACTACACTCTTTGACGCGTCGGAAAAACATTTCATTTTCTTCATTTATATCGTAACATGCTTTGCGGCAGTCTCTTAAGAGAAATCCAAATTTTGTTGCGGTTTAGGCACATCGAATGCAATACATCTAAGACGCCGGGAAGCAAGCGTTGGCCCGCACTTGCTGCCTGGATTTTGGAAGGCGTTCCGACCAACCGTGTTGGTCGGAACGCCTTTTTTTGTTTTCTCGGTAGTCTCTCAAGCGCAGTCCACGGTGAAAACAGCGCCTTAATCCCGCCGACGTCGTGGGTTACGACTGCTGGCCAGCCCGCCGACAGTTGCGTGTCCTTGACCGCTCCGCTATCGTTCGCTGGACGCAAAAACAAGGAGAGACGGTCACGTGAAAGAGGGCTTGGAGCGAGTCGTCATTATTGGTTCGGGCCCTGCGGGCTGGGCGGCCGCGATCTATGCGGCTCGGGCCAATCTGCATCCTCTCGTGTTTGAAGGTGCGGTGATCGAGGAGAACCGCGTCAAAGGGACCCTCCCGTTGGGCCAGCTGGCTCTCACAACCGAAGTTGAAAACTACCCCGGCTTCCCGGAAGGCCGCCTCGACGAATATCTCAACGCGGCGATCGACAAAGATCGACGCAAATACATGCCGCCGCATTCCGGTCCTGGAGTTAGCGGCCCCGAACTGATGGAGTTGATGCGGCAGCAGGCGGTCAACTTTGGAACGCGCGTCACGACGGATGACGTGATCGAGGTCAACTTCCGCCAACACCCGTTTGAACTCAAGCTCTTGGGCGGTCAGAAAATTCAATCGCTCTCGGTCATCGTCGCTACGGGGGCACGAGCCAATTATTTGGGCCTCGAGTCCGAAGAGCGCTTTAAGAACCGCGGGGTCTCGGCCTGCGCCGTCTGCGACGGCGCGTTGCCCCGCTTCCGCAAGAAGCCACTGGTCGTCGTCGGCGGGGGCGATACTGCCATGGAAGAGGCGGGCTATCTTTCCAAGTTTGCCTCAACCGTCTATCTGGTCCATCGCCGGGACCAATTTCGCGCCAGCAAGATCATGGCCGACCGGACTTTGGCGAATAAGAACGTCTCCGTCAAATGGAATTCGCGCGTCGACGAGGTTCTGGGCAACGACAAGGACGGCGTCACCGGTGTGCGCCTTCGCAGCACGACCGACGAGAAGAAAACGGAAGAATTGAACGCCGCCGGCTATTTCGCGGCGATCGGCCACACGCCGAACACCGACTTTTTGGGCGGACAGCTCGAGCTGACGGAAAAGAGCTACATCAAGTGGACGACTGCGGCGCGGACCTACACGAGCGTCGAGGGCGTCTTCGCCGCGGGGGATGTTGCCGACGACTATTATCGCCAGGCGATCACAGCCGCCGGTTCGGGCTGTATGGCGGCCCTCGACGCCGAACGTTGGTTGGCCTCCAAAGGCTTCGAATAACCGTCGATTGAACCCAACGCCGGCGGTGCGCAGACTACCAAGAACGGGCACCAGGAATCACGCGGATGTTGACGAAAGAGGGCTGCGCATCGCGACGCCGACGGCTTTGGGACGCTGTCCCCGCCGACATTAAATGGCTGCTGATTGCCGACCCGCGGCACGTCAATTACCTGGCGAATTTTTGGGTTCACCCGCTGAGCTTTTCCGCCGGCGAGCGGGCTTTGTTGCTCTTGGAACGAGACAACGGAGCGACGCTCTTGTGCGACAACATGACCGTCGGCTCGAGTGCGAGCGAACCGCACTGCGACCGCCAGGTCGTCGACACGTGGTACGACCATCGCCATTCGGCTGCGAATCGCGACCACTCGCTGGTCAACGCCTTGCGACAGGTTGTTCCCACCTTAGCCGGCCGGCTCGGTCTCGTCGAAACGGAATGGTTGCCGGTCGCCGCCTGGGAGGTGCTCAAAGAGGGCGACGTGCGGAATCATCCGGGCGACAAAAGCGCCGGCAGCCTGGGCACGCAGATTCGCGCGCTCCGCCGGCAAAAGGACCCGGACGAGCTGACCCTGCTGCGACAGTGCATGCGGGCCACCGACGCGGGCCACAAGCGGGCCTGGGACATCATCCGCACGGGTATCTCCGAAATGGATGTTTTTCGCGAAGTTCAAAGCACCGCGCTGACGACGGCCGCCCGACCCGGTTTGATCTACGGCGACTTTCGCGCGACGACGATGAAGCAGCCCCATCTCGGGGGGCTGCCAACTCCGTATCGCTTGCAGCTGGGCGACCTCTTCATCCTCGATTACTCCGTGGTGCTCAACGGCTATCGCAGCGATTTCACCAACACGATCGCCGTCGGCGTGCCGACGATGAAACAGCAGGAAACGTTTCTCGTCTGCGCCGCGGCTCTGCAGGCCGGCGAGTCGGTGCTACGAGCGGGCACGCGTGCAGCCGACGTCTACGCCGCCGTCTCCAAAGCCTTCACCGATGCGGGCCGCGCACCGCTTCCACATCACGCAGGCCACGGAATCGGCTTGGCCCATCCGGAGCCGCCGATCTTCGTTCCCGAGAGCGAAGACGTGTTGATGGCCGGCGACGTGGTGACGCTCGAGCCCGGCTCGTACGAAACGGGCATCGGCGGGATGCGATTCGAACACAATTACCTGATCACGGACACGGGCGCGGAGCGGCTGAGCAATCACCGCATCTCGCTGACGTGAGTCTTCCACAGAGCGCCTGATTCGGCACCGCGGCATGTCCGATTCGCTTCCCTGGATCGCCGATGAAATGGTGTGGCTCGCCGAGCAGCGACTGCTCCGCCAGCAGCGAACGATCCTCCGCCAGCCGGGCGGCTGGTGTTTGGTCGACGGGCGCCGGCTGCGTGATTTCGCCTCCAACGACTATCTCGGCCTCTCGCAAGACCCGCGAGTGATCGCCGCCGGACAAAAAGCCGCGGCTGAATGCGGCTTCGGATCCGGCGGCAGCCAACTCGTCGTCGGCCACTCGCCCTGGCATGCAGAGCTCGAAGCGCGGCTGGCGGCGTTCGAGGGGCAAGAGGCGGCAATCTTGTTCCCGACGGGCTATGCGGCCAACGTGGGTACGCTGACCGCACTTGCCGAGCCGGGCGACCTGATTTGCTCGGACCGGCTCAATCACGCCAGCCTGATCGACGGCTGCCGGCTGAGCCGGGCAAGCATTTACATCTACGACCACGATCGACTCGATAAGCTCGAAGCGCAACTCTTGGCCGCGGAAGACGTCGGACGGAAGCTGATCGTCACTGACGCCGTGTTTAGCATGGACGGCATCTTGGCCCCGCTCCGCGAGATCTGTTCGCTGGCCGAAAAATACGGCGCCGACGTGATCGTCGACGAAGCGCATGCCACCGGTGTGTTTGGGGAGCGTGGCCGCGGCGTGTGTGAATTGCTAGGTGTCGAGGACCGTGTTGCCCTGAGAGTCGGCACATTGAGCAAAGCCATCGGCTCTATCGGCGGCTTCGTCACCGGTCGCCGCAAGGCGATCGACTGGCTTTGGAATCGGGCCCGCACGCAGGTCTTCTCAACCGCCGCGCCCCCGGCGGCTTGTGCGGCCGCTTGCGCCGCCCTCGACATCATCGCTTCGGAGCCGGGCCGACGGGAAAAGCTATTAATGCTTTCGCAACGGTTGCGCGAGGGGCTCCGCAATACGGGATACAGATCGGTCCCCGGCGGAGTTGGTCCAATCGTTCCCGTGTTTGCCGGCCCCTACGACGCCAAGCTCTTGGAGGAGAACGGATTCCTCGTGGGCTTCATCCGCCCGCCATCCGTGCCCGTGGGCACGACACGGCTGCGGATTGGCGTCATGGCCACACATGAAGCCGAAGACATCGATCGTCTGCTCGCCGTTTTTGAAGAAGCCGACGAGGCAAGTTCGATTTCGACATACATCACCCTCCCGCAGAATCCCGACGAAGCGGATGCCAAATGATGGCACTCGCCAACGAGCAAGCGACTCCGTCGCGAACGGGCTTTGCAGCCGAGTATCCGTTCGCCTCTCACTATCTTGATCTCGACGGACTCCGCTATCACTACGTCGACGAGGGTTCGGGTCCCACGCTGCTCATGGTCCACGGCAATCCGACCTGGAGCTTCGCCTGGCGGAACCTCATTAAGCGGCTGTCGGCCCATTATCGCGTTCTTGCCGTCGACCACGTCGGCTGCGGATTTTCCGACAAGCCGCAGAATTACGAATATCGCCTGGCGCAACACGTCGCCAATCTCGACCGCTTCGTGACGGGCCTCGATCTGAAAGAGATCACGCTGTTCGGACACGACTGGGGTGGCGCGATCGGAATGGGAGCAGCCGCCGCGCAGCCGGATCGGTTTTCGCGATTCGTGCTGTTCAACACGGGCGCTTTTCGATCGACGCGAATTCCACTGCGAATCTCTGTCTGCCGAATTCCTCTTCTCGGGGCGCTCGCCATCCGCGGACTCAATCTGTTTTCGCTGGCCGCGCTCAAGATGGCGGTGGCAAAACCGGGGCGAATGACGGCCGCCGTTCGCGCCGGTTATCTGGCACCGTACGGCAATTGGCACGACCGAGTCGCCGTGTTGCGCTTCGTGGAAGATATTCCACTCTCGGCGGCACACCCCAGTTATGCCACGCTCACGAAAATCGAAGAGTCTTTGCCCGAGTTCCGCAATCGGCCCATGCTGCTTGTTTGGGGCGAGCAGGACTGGTGTTTCACCACGGATTTTCTCGACGAATTCGTGCGACGCTTCCCGGAGGCACAGACGCTGCGACTTCCCGATGCGGGACATTACGTCTTCGAGGACGCGCACGAACAGATCGTCCCGCGGGTGGAACAGTTCTTGCGCGAACGCTGACCACGTCGGCTTTCTTGTCAGCCGAGCGCGTCTCATTTAGAGTTCCGGAGATACATCCTTTCTGCAGCCGCCGTCGCGACCTCAGGAGGTCGCCGCGACGGATCGGACAATTGCATGTCGAATTCCCTTCTGCGGGCCTGGGTCAACGAGGTGGCGACTCTCACCAAGCCGCAATCTGTTTACTGGTGCGATGGTTCGCGCACGAAATCGAAAACCTTCACGCGCAAATGCTCGCCGATGGGAGCCTGATCCGGCTCGATCCGGCGAAACATCCCGGTTCGTACCTCGCACGCAGCCACGTCAATGACGTCGCCCGCGTCGAAGACCGCACGTTTATCTGCTGTGCCAAACCGGAGAATGCCGGTCCGACAAATAACTGGCGCGATCCGGAC
Organism: uncultured Planctomycetaceae bacterium; assembly: GCA_963752185.1. Lineage (GTDB taxonomy): Bacteria > Planctomycetota > Planctomycetia > Planctomycetales > Planctomycetaceae > DASPSM01. The sequence continues at coordinate 674,672 of CAVVXK010000003.1, forward strand.
GAAATGCACGGCATTCTGCAGCCGATTCTTGCCGGCTGCATGCAGGGCCGCACGCTGTACGTGATCCCGTATTTGATGGGACCGCCGAAAAGTCCGATGTCTCATGTCGGCATCGAACTCACCGACAGTCCGTACGTCGTGGCCAGCATGCGGATCATGACGCGGATGGGCCAGGTCGCCCTCGATGAATTGGGCGAGAGCGGCCACTTCGTAAAGGGCATTCACAGCATTTGCGAGCTCGATCCGGCCAAACGGTACATCAGCCACTTTCCCGACGAGAACCTGATTATCAGCGTCAACTCGAACTATGGTGGCAACGCACTGTTGGGCAAGAAGTGCTTTGCACTGCGGCTCGCCAGCGTGATGGCCCAGCGGCAGGGCTGGATGGCCGAGCACATGCTGATCATCGGCATCAAGGAGCCGAGCGGCCGCAAGACGTTTATCGCGGGGGCTTTTCCGTCGGCATGCGGCAAAACCAATCTTGCCATGCTCGTTCCGCCCAAGGCGGACCGCGACGCGGGTTGGAGCGTGGAAACGGTGGGCGACGACATTGCGTGGCTCAAATTCGGACCCGACGGCCGGCTTTACGCCATCAATCCCGAGCACGGATTCTTCGGCGTGGCCCCCGGCACAAGTCTGGCGACCAATCGCAACGCCATGCTCACCTGCCGCGAAAACACCGTCTTTACCAATGTCGCGCTGCGTCCCGATGGCACGGTTTGGTGGGAAGGCATGGACGGCCCGCCGCCTGCGACCGCTCTCGACTGGCAGGGACGGCCCTGGACTCCGGCGTCGAAGACGCCAGCCGCTCATCCGAACAGCCGCTTCACCGCCCCCGTCGCGCAGTGTCCGTCGGTCTCGCCGGAATGGGAAAAGCCCGAGGGGGTGCCGATTCATGCGATCCTCTTCGGCGGCCGTCGCACGACGACCGTCCCGCTCGTGTACGAAGCCTTTCACTGGCGGCACGGCACGTTTGTCGGCGCATCGATGACGAGCGAAAAGACGGCCGCCGCCGAGGGCAAGGTCGGCGAGCTGCGGCACGATCCGATGGCCATGCTCCCCTTTTGCGGTTACCACATGGCCGACTATTGGCGGCACTGGATCGCGATGGGCGAGCGGGGCGGCGACAAAATGCCCCGCGTGTTCCACGTCAATTGGTTCCGCAAGAACTCGGCCGGCCGCTGGCTCTGGCCCGGCTTCGGCGAGAATATGCGGGTGCTCAAATGGATGGTGGCCCGCGTTCACGGCGAGGCCGACGCGATCAAGACGCCTGTCGGCCTCGTGCCGCGTCCCGAATCTCTGGGCCTGGCCGAACTGGGCATCACGGGCCAGTCCGTCGAAGAACTGCTGGGCGTCGACCACGAGGCATGGATGGCCGAAGCCGACGAGCGGGACCGCTTTTTCCAGCGCTTCGGCGACAAATTGCCGCCCGAGATTTTCTTCGAAAACGCGGCCTTGCGCTTTCGGCTCACGAGAACAGCGGTTCCATCCTCCGCGTCCGCGGATGAACGTTGATGACTCGCTTCTCGATCCTGATCCCGGCACGCAACGAAGAAAAATACTTGCCGGGCTGCCTCGCATCGATTGCGGTCGCCGCCAAGGCGTATCCGGACCAGGTGGAAGTCATCGTCTGCGTCAACCGCTGCACCGATCGCACCGAAGAGATCGCGGTTGCCCACGGAGCCAATGTCGTCCACACCGAGGCCCGCAATCTGGCGAAAATCCGCAACACGGCCGCTAAGGAAGCCCAGGGCGACATCATCGTCACGATCGACGCGGACAGTCGCATGAGCGCCCACATGCTGCGGGACATCGACCGGCTGTTGCAAAGCGGCCGCTATATCGGCGGCGGCGTCATGATGTACCCCGAACGCTGGTCGCTGGGAATCTTGGCGACCGGCCTGATGCTCTTGCCGCTGGCGATTCGTCATCGCGTTTCGGGCGGCCTTTTTTGGTGTCTCCGCGAGGACTTCGACGCCATCGGCGGCTTCGACGAGAACTGGGTCAGCGTCGAAGATCTCGACTTCGCAAAACGCCTCAAGGCGCATGGGAAAGCCAAGGGCAAACGCTACGGCACGACGCTTCGCTCTTACATCGTCACATCGTGCCGCAAGTTCGACACGTTCGGTGATTGGTTCCTCGTGCGCGACCCCGCGTTCGTGCGGCGGATTTTTTCCGGCAAGTCCCAGGCCGACGCCGACCGCCTGTATTACGACTTTGAGAAGTAGCGAACCGGCAACGCACGGGCTACCATGATGGGCGACGCAACTTGCCCGTGATTTCGAGTGGAACCTACACAGATTGGGAGCAAAAGATGCTGCCGACAACGGGCTTGCTGCAAACTTGCCGCCGGTTGGTCATTCCTGCGTACTTCGCCGGCGTCGTCATCACCGCTCTGGCGGCGTGCTTTTTCGGCGTCCTGCCGACCGCGAACGCCGCCGCGCCGGCGAACAAGACATCTTCAAGCCCCGCGCCCGACAACAAGCCGGTGGCGGCGCGAAAAACACGTCGCAACCTGATTCCGTCGAACGCACGGATTCATGTCGTCGATGAGCAAGGCCACAAGGTGGCCAAGTTCGACATTCGCAGCCGGACGGCCGATCGCGGACGCACCGCGTGGGCGCAGGGCTCCGACGGAGAGGCAGGCGTCGAATCGCTCTTCCCAGCCAGGGAGGCCGATGCAATCGACATCGAAGTTCGCAGCACCGACTTTGCAACCTCGAGCGAGCGCTTTGCCGGTGTGAAATTAGACAAACTCATCAACGGCGAGGTCACGATCGTGCTGCACCAGGGCGATCCGGTGCAGGTGCGTTTTCAACTTCCCGCGGGAATGACCTGGCCGGCCGGCGTGCAACCGGAAGTCTACTTCGACAGCGACCGCTCGTTCGTCCGCTCGATGCGACAACCGGTCAATCGCAAGCACGGGTTCACCGAGCCCAATCCGGTTGGCGTGCGGACCGTCGCGCCGGGTGTGTTCGAGTTTCGCCTGTCGCAGCAATCGTCCCCGATCGATATTGCGGTCTACGCGCCCGGTTTCCTGCAAACGTTGGAGCGAGGTCCGTTCACTCGTTCCGATTTCAAGAAGGTCGGCCTGGCGATCGGAATCGAGAAACCGGCGACGCTGACCGTGCATTTCGACGCCGGCAAGCAAAAGCCCGAGAGTCTGCCGTTTGAAACAACCAACGTCATCGTGTACGCGAAACTTGCCGGTTCTCGCGGCATTCTGCAGGTCGCCGCACAAGAGGGCAAACCACTCCCCGCCGATATCAACCTCCCCGATCTCGTCGCGGGAGATTACATGATCATGGTTCGCACGGCGCCCAAGCCTGGGGGTCGTGGGGCGATGTTCGATCCGTTCACGGCCGATCCGGCCCAGTTTCGCGACTCGAAAACGGTCACGCTGACTTCGGGCCAATCGAAACAAGTCGACATACCGTATGTGCCGTACGATCCCGAGGCCTTTCGCGGGGACCGCACGGCCGTCGTGCACATTCTCAAACCGGACGGCAAACCGGCCGCGGGCCGCGAAGTCACCATCAGCTACATGGACAGCCACTATGGCGGCATTCCGATCTTCAAGGGCAAGGTTCCACCCTCTGGCGAGATCACGCTGAAAAACGTCAGCGCGAAACCGCCCGCCGGCTCCCGCGGGCCGTACCTGGTCCTCGATCACTGGGACCAATTGGGCACGTTCCACTTCAAAACCAAGGATCTCACGGAGACGTTCAAGTTCCTCATGCCGCCCGATGCGGGCGACATGGCTCCGGACGTCGACCTGGTGAGCGTGGCAAGCGGCAAGCACGCGAAGCTCAGCGACTTTCAGGGCCGCGTGGTCTGTCTCGACTTCTGGGCCACCTGGTGCGGTCCCTGCCAGCAGCCGATGAAAAACCTCGACACGCTCTCCGCCGAAAAGAGCGACCGCCTCAAAGGCAAGGTCGTGATCCTGCCGCTGAGCATCGACGATCGGCCCGAATTCGTGACGAAACACATCACGGATCGCGGCTGGACGCACCTCGACCATTACTGGGCCGGAACCGACACGAATTACGGTTTCGAGAACGCCGCCGCCCGCGCCTTTGTGATTTCCGGGGTGCCGACGACGTTCCTCATTGACAAGGGGGGCCGCATCCTCTGGCGCGGCCACCCGCTGAGCAAAGTCGGCGGCAAAGATCTCGAGACGCGCATCGAAGAGGCCGCGCAGAACTAAGAGGCAGAACTGAGCTTCCGGGCCGGGCTCCCAACTCTTACGGCTTCACCGCCACCGTCCGCGAAGGCACGACAAGCGTGCGGATGCGCTGTGGATATTTGCCGACGGGAATCCGCCTGATCTCCTTCAAATCAGGAACTGAGATCACGGAGACATCGTCCGACTTGCGGTTCGTGACATAGGCGTACGCCCCGTTCTGGCTGAACGCAATCCAGTTTGGCTCGCGTCCCACGGGAATCGTCGCCAGCAGTTTCAAATCGGGAACGTGGTAGACGCACACGTAATTGCCGATGCCGCCCGAGGCAAACAGCAGGCTTTCATCGGGCGAAAGTTCCAGTCCGTGATTATAGGTGTGCGGGAAAAACTTGGGCAGCGGCACCTCGGAGCCCAGCGGCGGCAACAGGACTTCGCGAACGATCGCGTCCGTCTTGAGGTCGACCACCTCGAATCCGTGCAAGCGCGAGAGCTGCACGTAGATCGTCGATTCATCGAGTGTGAAGGCGAACGGCCGCACGCCGTCCTTGAACGGCAAGACCTTCACCGGCTTGTGCGTGTCGAGATCGACGACGGTCAGCACGTCGTTGGTCATCGAGCCCACGTAAATCCGCTTGCCGTCGGGGGACAAGCGCGTGCCGTGGCCGCCGAAGCCAATGAGGAATTTGTCGACCACGCGATGCGCATCGGTATCAATCGCCTCCATCCACGGGGTGTTGAACAGGGGCACATACAGCCGCCGGTCGTCGAGCGAGATGCTCAGATGATTGGGCCAGCCGTCGACCCGCGCCCGCCAGAGCAATTTTTCGGTCTCGGTGCTGACGGCGATCACTTCGCCCGACTCAGCCATGTGCCGATCGCCCGCCGCCAGGCTGTCGTAGCGATTGACGTAGAGAATCCGCCCGTCGTGCGATGCGGTCACATCATCCAAGAAGGGTCCGATCTTGATCGTGCTCACCACCGTGTGCCCGGGAATGGCGATGACCGTCACGTCGCCGCTGTCGGAATTCTCGAGATAGGCAAACTCGCCGGCAAAGCCCGGCCGCTGGCAGAAGCACAACACGGCCAGGCACGCAACAATCGAGCGAACCATCGCGATTGGATTCATCACGGCACCCCGCGGTTTGGCGACCTTTGAAGTCCCACCGCGCCCGATTTTACATCGCCGTGCGCACCTGCACACACTGGTCGCGCACCGCGCGACCTTGGAACAAGTCGCAGTAGAGCGAACTAGTGCTGCGTCAAGTCCAAGAATTAGGATGACCTGCATCGTAAGTCGTTCGCACTGGCGGACAAGCCGCCAGTGCCACCCAGAAATCTAGGTGTGACAGAGCACTAGGCGTCCTGACGGCGTCGGCGTCTCGCAACACCCAGACCGCCAAATGCCAGGCATCCCGTGGCCAGCAGCGTCAACGTCGCCGGTTCGGGCGTGGCTGCGGGGTTGTAGCCAAGTTCATCCATGTTGACCATGTCGGCATAGGTCAAAGCGTGGGCCTGACCTTCGCCGGCGTACTGGTTATACGGATCGGTCGGATTGTCGCCGCGATAGTCATCGTTATCGAGACTCTGCGACCAGAAGTTCACCACGTCCGTGTTCCCATTATCGACCGAAAGGTACACGCCCGGAGTATTCGGCACATTCTGGGCGAAGCTGCGAACGCCGGGGGCCGTGAAGCGAAACAGGTCGTTCTCCTCGTAGCTCGGGCCGTCGCCGAAGTCGTAGCCCAAGAGCGCATCGCACCCATCACTTCGGAAATCTCGTGCTCGGCCACGCCCAGGAAGTCGTATTCACCGGCCACGCCCCGATTGTTGGGGTCATACGTATAAGTCACGGCGTTGGAGAAAATGACGTACCCGTCGAGACCGGTGTAAGACGTGTCGAGTCCGAGCGCCTTGGCCTGCGCGGTCGTGACCGCAAAGTTGTTGGAAGGCGCCGGATTGGTTGCTGGCAGGCTGGCGACAACCGACTGTTTGATCGTGTCCGTCGGGTTGGCGAGGGCTTGTGCCGCCAGCGCCGCCTTCACTTGGGCATACGTAAAGCCGTCCTCGAAGTAGGATTCGCTCTCGCCCAGTCCCGTTTGGCCCATCGAGAAGTTGATGTTGAGCGTAATATTGTTCGTGTAGAGGTGTTCGTACTCGCCGATGACGTAATTGACCGCCGCCTCTTGCTGCGCGTTCATGCTGGAATCGAAAATCGGGTTAATGATCAAGCCGGCCCGGGCTTCTGACGCGGCCACGACAAGAATCAGGGCACTCAGGACAACCATCCGTCTGCCGAAGCATTGACGCTGCACGTGGTGGCTCCTAGGTAGAAATTCTAAGCAAAACTTTAGAATCGGCCCGGACACGACTTGCGACGCGAACGGGCGGCATTATGGCCACGCCAAGACAAGCATTTCAAGCGCCGACCCGCAAAGTCCGCCCGAATTAACAAAGAGATCTTAAGCGGCCGCTGCAATTCCATGGTGCGGCGTAAGCGGACTGCGAAGGGAACCGCGTGGTTGCCGCTCGTCCTTTTCCCCCGTGCCCGCCAACGGACTCATGCTCGCCTCGCCCCCTGAGGGAGAGGGGCCGGCGGTGACGGGGTGCCTTTACAGGTGGCCGTCGTCGTCTTCCCGCACGCCGCTACTGCGGCACGAACACCAGCGTGTAGTCCTGCTTGTTGATCGTCGCCAGCGCCTGGAAGAGGGCCGTGTCGACGTTGTTGGCGATGAACTGCACGCTGCCGTCGCACAAGAGCACGAACGCGCCGCCGGGATGGTTGCTCGAATAGTTCTCGAAATGGTTGCCAGGGTCGTTCGGCGGATAGTCGCTGGCCCCCAGCACGCGGCCGATCGATTCGACGCCGCCGGGCGGTGCGCCGATCCACGTGCCATAGATCGGGTTCGGCAACGTGGCCGTGGTGTTCGTGCGGCGTTCGCCGACCATCATCGTATTGCTGTACCCGTCTTTGATCATTGGCTGGCGAACCCAGCTATTGAGATAGAACACGCCGTTACCGGAGCAGCCCGTGCCGATCGGGTTCGCCGAGCACGGATGATAATCCGTCGAGCCGAACGAGCCGATGTAGTTCGAGACGGCAAAGGTAGTCGGCAAGTCGGAATTCACGTGCGGCGGATTCACGACGACGGAAAACGTCGGCTGCGGCGATATATCGCTGGGACAGCGGAACACGTCGACCCGCAACGTCTGCAAGATGGCGTTGGCCGAGTTGGTGACAAACACCTTGGCATTGAGCTTTTTGGCGGCGTTGTATTCCTCGATCTGCGGCAGAACGAGCGCCCCCCACGAGAGGCCGTTCATGCCGTTGACGTCGGGCTCGCCGTTGGTGATGCCGATCCACCCCGGCGGAAAACACGTGTTGGACGTCTCATAGTTGTTGATGGCAATGCCGAGCTGCTTGAGGTTATTGCGGCACTGCGTCCGCCGGGCCGCCTCGCGGGCCGCCTGCACGGCGGGAAAGAGGAGCGCGACGAGAATGCCGATGACGGCCATCACGACCAAGAGTTCGACCATCGAAAAGCCGTTTCGCTTGGACGTCTCCATAAAATCTCCTTCTTCACCGAGCGCAGAGCGCATCGGGCCGAGCGGGTCCGCGCCAGAGACGGCGATCAATCGGCCGGTGGAAACAAACCGATGTCCTGCAACGCTTAATTATGCAGACTTGCCGCCCGATAAGAAACGGAGAAAATCGCTCCCCGCACTCCAGATTTCAAAAGACGCCCAGCCTCGGGCTCTCTTCCGTGAGGCAGGCGGCTAGCCCGCCGTAGTGGTGCGACCACTTGTAATTGCCATGCACGCCATTCGCTTTTCGGCCGCGAAACTCGCCGTTGTGGATGTCAGTTACCGTTGGACGGTGTAGTAGTTGTAATCGATCGTGACACAGCAAGACGGGCAGGCTGGCAGCCCGCCCCACGATCTACTCCGACCACCGACCTTGGACTCCCCCTCAAAGCGTCGTCCCGGTGTCGCCGGGAATCAAGATCCGCCGAATCTGCTTGATCGGAATCGCACCCTGCCGCACGAACTCGTTGTGGAACGTCTCCAACTTGAAGTCCGCCCCCTTCGCTTTGCGATAGTCGTCGCGCAGCTTGTAGATCTGCAGCTTGCCCAGCGTGTAGTAGAGGTAAGTCGGATTGTAAGCCCCGCGGCGGGCCTCCTCGAAGGCGTTGGCCGGCTCCTGAAAGCCTTCCGTCTCGAAGACCTTGGCCCCCTCCTCGACCGTCATCCCCTGCGTATGCAGTTTGATGCCGACCACGTAGCGGCAATCTCGCAGAATCGCCTCGGAGAGTTGAGCCAACTGGATCTTCGGATCGCCGTTGCCGTAACCCTCCTCGAGCGCCATCTGCTCGGTGTAGTGCGCCCAGCCCTCGGCGTTGGTGCCGCAAAAGGTCAGTTTGCGCACCTTGGTCGGATACTGCTTGCTGAACAGGAACTGAATGTAGTGGCCGGGGAACGCCTCGTGGATCGTGATGATCTGCATCACCGGCGCATTGAACAGCCGCAGATGCTCCTCTTTGTGCTTGGGCGTCCAGCTCTTCTCGGTCGGCGTAACGTAGTAAAACGCCTCGGTCGCCTTGGTCTCGTAAGCCCCCGGCGTATCCATCGAGGCGAAGCTTCCGCCGCGAGCGTACGGCGGCGTCTCCAGCACGGTCGGCCGAACTTCCGACGGCACCGCGACGATGTGCTTGTCCAACAAAAACGTGCGACACTTCTCGATCGTGCGCATCGCCGAGGGGATCGAATCCTCCTCGGCGGGATGTTCGTCCGAGAGGGCCTTCATCACCTCGGCGGGCGATTTCGACGCATCGATCTTCGCTGCGACGGCCCGAAAGGCCGCCTGATCGCGCCGCAAATTCTCCTCGCCGATCGCCAGCAGCCGATCGAGGGGAATATCCACCAGCTCTTCGTAGAGCAATTTCTTGGCGAACGCGTCGGCCCCCAGCGCGTATTTCCCATGCGATCGCGGCAAAAGGTCCCGCTTCATCCAGCCGACCGTCTCCGTGATCGCCTTGACCACCTCATCGTCGGCCGCGTTGAATTCCTTCAACAGCTCCGCGTCGCCCCCCGCCGCCTTCGTGGCCCAATCGCGCACGGTGTGCTGAAAGAAGCCGATCGACCCGGCCCCCATGCGGATCGAAAGGTCGGTGAATTCCTTGGGCGGATTGTCGACATTCGCCCGCAGCGCCTGAAACATCGCGGGAGCGGCCTTCAACCGGGCCACGATCGACCGCAGCCGCGTCACCGGCGGAGCGAAGTCGCGCTTCATCAATCCGTCGATCGAACCGGCCGGCCCGCGGATATAAAACATCGGGTTGTGCCGCCAGGTCTCCAGCGTGACGAGATCCTGCAACTCCCCCTTGAGCTTGCCGTCGAGCACCTCCGCATCGATCGCCTCATCCTCAGTGAGCGACCCGGCCCGCAGCTTGTCCAACCGGGCTAGCAGGGTCTTGGCCGTCTCGATCCGTTTCTTCACCGCCTCGGCCGAACCGTCCTCCATCCGATCGTCGTACTGATGCAACCCGGCCCCGGTCCCCCGCGACGGCCGCGCCTCGAAAGAGGCGTTGAAATAATCGTCCACAAACACGGCAAACGGCGACGACCCGTCGGCGGCGAGCGCACGCGCAGGGACATCTGAACCAAGCGCAAGGGCAACACCGATCGCGGCCGACACGACAAGATACACGCGCAACATAGCAGGTCTCTCCAAGGTGATTCTCTCGCGAGTCACTCTATCCGAGCGGGATTTCCTCCGCCACCGCCGCCCTCGCACGTCCCACCCCTCCAGACGCCAGACCCGTTTCTTTGACTTTTGACCTCGGACTTTGGACCTTGGACGCAGCCACTGAATTAAGGAACCCTCATGTTCGGCTCCCTCGGACTTCGCCGGTACGCGATCCGCGGCGGCGTGGAAGGCCGCGAGCGGCTGCGGCTGCTCTCCGAAGTGATGGGCTCGTCGACGCGGGCTCTCCTCGCGGACGTGCAAATCCCCGCCGGCGCCACGTGCCTCGATATCGGCTGCGGCGGCGGTGACGTCGCGTTCGACCTGGCCCGCTCCGTCGGGTCGCAGGGCCGAGTCGTCGGCGTCGATCTCGACGAAGTCGAACTCGACCTGGCCCGCCTCGAAGCACAAACGCACGGCCTGTCGAACGTCACCTTCGAGCGGCAAGACGTCACCCAATGGGAGCCCCAAGGCCAGTTCGACGTCGTTTACTCCCGCTTTCTGCTCACGCATCTGCCCGACCCGGCCGCGCTCGTGGCCACGGTCCGCCGGCACCTCCGCCCCGGCGGCGTATTCATCGTCGAGGACATCGACTTCCGCGGCCACTTCGCCGAGCCGGCCTGCCAAGCGCTGGTCCGTTCGGTCGAGTTCTACACGCAAGTCGTGCAGAAGCGCGGCGCCGATCCGTACATCGGCCCGCGCGTGCCGGCCCTGTTGCGGGAAGCGGGCTTCGACCCGATCGCGCTCAAGCTCTTCCACCCGGCGGCCCTCGAAGGGGGGATCAAGCAATTGATCTGCGTCACGCTCGAAAAGATCGCCGACGCGATCCTCGACGACGGCCTGGCGACGCCCGACGAACTCCGCGAAACAATCGCCGACTTGAACGATTTCGCCCGCAATCCCCAAACCGTCCTCGGCGGCCCGCGCGTGTTTCAAACCTGGGGCCGCAGCTGAGCAACTTTGCACAGTAAAGTTAGCTGATGTCTGGACGGGATCCCGGCTCGCGTCCGGCCGCCGCGGACGCGACTCGGCGTAACAGGAGACCGCTGGCCGCGCCGATCATCGAGACAACCAGCGTGAACACCGCCAGAAACAGGATCGAACGATACGTATTGGGATGCAATGTGTCTGGCAGGCCGAAAACATGCTTTACGACATGGGCCAAGGGGACAGATGCCCAGACAACGGTTGCGGCGACCAGCCCGCTCCGACCCCACACCGCCGCGGCGCCAGCGGTCGCCGCCAGCAGGAGCCCCACGATCACGATCGGGCTGACTTCGCCCTCGAACGCCCAATTATCCACGAACACGATGCCCGCTCCCGCCGCGAGTCCCGCGCAAACGCGCCGCTGGCCGCATCGACGGGATTAATTTCATCCGTTGAACCTCGTGTGAGCGGGAGACAAGCTCTGTTCGGCGTCACATCGCGTAACCATTAACTTTGTATCACAAAGTTAATATACGCGAGGTCCCCGTGAGACGACAAGCTCCAGCGTGCGATGCCCCACGGCTTCCGGGCAGGCTGCCCCGCGATGCTTCAAAACCGCAGGGCAAGCTGCTAGCTTGCCTGGAGCCGACTTTCGTTGTGTCAGAAAGCGGCAAGCGAACAGCTCGCCCCACGAAAGCCGCAATCCCTTTACTCTGACCCCGCATTCCGAACGCCGCACCCCGCACAGATGAAATCCATGAAACATCTACTGCCCGCACTCGTTGTCCTCATGAACATCCCGATTGCCAGCGCCGCCGAGAACGCTCCCTTCGCCGACCAAATCCAGAAATGGCGAGCCACGCGAGAGGAAAAACTCCGTGCCCCCAATAGCTGGTTGAGCCTGGCCGGCCGTTACCCGCTCAAACCCGGCTCCAACACGTTCGGCACCGGCAAAAACAACGACGTCATTTTCCCCGCGACCCTCGCGGGCGTCGGCCCCGAACGACTCGGGACGCTTGAGGTCGAGCCGCAGGCCAAAAAAGTCACGCTGAAACTGGCGGATGGCGTGTCGATGACCAGCGGCGACAAGCCGTTTACGGGCGAACGAGTTCTCGGCACACGGACCGGCAAGCGCGACTGGGTCAGCCTGGGCCCGCTCAGCATGCACATCATCGCCCGCGGCGGCAAATACATCCTCCGCCTGGCGGACAACGAGGGGCCCGTGCGCAAGAACTTCCCCGGCTGCGTCTGGTATCCGGCGGACGAGGCGTACAAGGTCGAAGCAAAGTTCGTCCCTTATCCGGAAGGCCGGACGCTTTCGATCGTGAACATCATCGGCGAAACGTCCCAAGAACCCTGCCCCGGCTACGCCGAATTCCAACTCCACGGCCAGACCCACCGGCTCGACGCGATCGCAGAGAACGGCGGCTTGTTCTTCGTCTTCCGCGACGCCACGGCCGGCGACACCACTTACGGAGCGTCCCGCTTCATCGACATCGACAAACAACCGCAGGACAACTCGACTTTCACGCTGGATTTCAACAAGGCCTACAATCCCCCCTGCGCCTTCTCCGAGTACACGACCTGCCCGCTGCCCACCAAGCAGAACATCCTCAAAACGCGAATCGAAGCCGGCGAGAAATATCAGGGCAAGCACCGAGAGCAATCCCGCGAGCGGGCGGACGGCCCAAGCTGGACTGACGCGTCCATCGCTTACCACCCGGCAGCCCTTTGAACTCGGCAGCCTCCGGGCTATCATCCCAGGCGCGTCGCGGTCGCGCCGCTGCTTTCCTCTTTCCGCAGCGCACCGCGGCCGGCTCTGCGGGCCACGCACTTCTCCGTCTCAAGGATGTCTTTTTCGGAGATGACAAGATGGTTCCGCAATTGCTCGCCTTGTCCCGTCCACGTCGTCGATCGCGTGCCCGCGCGCTCTCTTCGCGGCCGTGGTCCGCCATCGAGTCTCTCGAAGAGCGTACTCTGCTCTCGGCGGCCACGCTGGCCATTCTCAACGGCAACTTCACTGGCACCTACAGCGGCAGCGTGACCGTCAACAACAACGGCTCGATCACCAAAACGCCCGTCACTTCGACCGCGTTCACCATGACCACGAATAACGGCGCCATCACTTTCAGCACGCCCGTCGGAAACGGCACTGGCACCGTCGACATCAACCGCAACATCGTCGGCACGGTGAACGCTCAATACCAGAACCAGACGGTTCCGATCGCGCTGTCGGGAAAAATCACGAACGTCAACGCGATTCGGACAGCGGGCAACGGCAGCTGGAGTTTTTCCGTGAACTTGGGCGGCGGCGTGACCGCCACCGGCAGCGGAACCTGGTCGGCCACCGCCCCGCAGACGTTGAGCAACTTCGACAGCGAAGACATGGGCACGTACCAGGGAGCGGTGAACGTTACGCAAAACGGCTCGACGACAACCACGCCAATCACCCCCGGCACCCTTTACGCGGCGATCAACAACGGTGTCGTGGGTTTCGCCAGTGCGTCCGGCGTAACGTCAGACGCAGGAACGATCGATGTCACCGGCCGCATCAATAGCACGGCCACCTTCGTCGAGGACGGCGTGACGATTCCCGTCACCATCAGCGGCCCCGCGTGGCGTGGCCAAGACGGGATCAACGGCAACGGCATCTGGACGTTCAAGGCGAATCTGCCCGGCGGCATCTACGTTCAGGGCCGAGGTACCTGGACCTTGGAAAGCGTGCTGGACATCGATGGCGCCTACTCGGGAACCGGCAGCGGCAATGTGACGTTCGACGACAACGGCACCATCACCAACAGCCCCGTGACCGACAGCTCGATCAACATTCAGATCTTCGGCGGGGTCGTCTACGTGTTCCTCAACGACGTTTCCGGAACGGGCAGGGGGACCGCTGATAACAACGGCAACATCAACGGCCTGGCCAGCTTCCTCGACAATCAGACGCCGGTGACTGTCATCTTCAGCGGCGCAGGCGTCCCAACAGCCAACGGCATCGTTCTCAGCGGCACCTGGACCGTCCTCCCCACCAACGTCGGCGGCGGCGTAACGATCTCAGGCGCGGGTACCTGGACGGCGACGTAAGCGGTGCGACCACTCTGCAATGCGATGTGCGAAATGAGGCGATCTTGGATTCGGGTTTTCAATCCAAAATCCAAAATCGAAAATCCAAAATGCCCCCACTTAGTGGGAACAGGGTCGCTGCCGATGAGGGTAGATAGGCAATAAAATCCGCGGCGACGAATCGGGTCAGCTTGACCTGCACGACGACGTCGCCGGAGGCCGCCGCCCGGGAACGGTTTTCAGCCGGGACGACAGAATCCCGTCGCCGGCTCGTGCCGATAGGGAATCCGCGGGAATACCCACCCAGCGCGATCAATCGCGCGCTAAGTTCGGGGAAGTCCAATGTCGCAGATTTCTTCGGCCGGCTCCTTCGGTTCCTTTAACTGGCTTCAAGCACTGGGATCGACGGCCAATTCGTCGGCGTCGAGCGGAGTCACGAGTGGAGCTAATGCGGGCTCCGGCACGACGATCACCGAAGAAAGCTTCGCGATCGTCGACATCAATTTTTCCGGTCCCGCGTTGTCCGATGCCTCGCCGACTTCCTCAAGCGCGAGCTCGTCGACTCCGAGCACATCCAACTCGGACTCATCCAGCTCGGGGAGCAGTCTGTTTGCCAATTTGCTGAACCAGATCGACACGGCACTTCAAGACGTGCTCCAGGCGCTCGGAGGCAATACCACGGGCGCCTCGACGACCTCCGGTGACACGGACGCAGCGAGCACGGACGCAGCAGACACGGGCGCAACAGGCACGGGCGCAACGGGCACTGCTTCGACGTCCAGTTCGAGCCCGTCTATCACGACGCCGTCCGTCACAACACCGTCCAACACGACGGCCGGCACAAACCCAACGGGAAGTGCTGCGAATGCGCAGGAGACGTCGGTTCCGCCATCCGACATTACGATCACTGCCATCTCAATAGAGGCCGTCGAAGTGACCACCGGCGGCGCAAGCTCGGACCCGACCACCGGAACGGATCCGAATTCGACCGGCGAAACGAACTCGAGCAACAATGATCTGCAGTTGCTCCAGCAAGTCTTCACCGCGCTCAGCAACGTGTTCCAGCAGAATGGCCTCGGTTCCTCTCAGACATCGAGCGCCTCCGGTGCATCGCAGTCACCGCTGCAATCGTTCCTGGGACAAAATGGACTCACTCCGGACCAGTTCAGCCAAGGGCTCTTCTCGTCGCTGCAGCAGAACGGCGGCACGGGCTACAGCCTCGCGAATATCTTCCAGAACGCCCAATCAGGTCAAATTCTTAATACGCTGGCCTAGTACACCCTCAAGGCTTCCAAAACGGTGCGATGCTTTCCAGGGTACTGCCGCCGAGTATTTCGTACTTGCCTCCTGCCGTCACACGCCAAGGCTGTTCCACGTAGCCCGCGTTGATTGCCAGATCTTCGCCCCGGTGGATGATCGCCTGTGCCCAGGGCTGTCCGATCGCCGAGAGGGGAGCATAATCGCTGAACAGCGCCTGAAGCTGCTTCTCTTCCCGGTTGGCCTTGATCGCCTGGAGATCGCCCAAGCACGCGCACGGGCCACGTTTTGGAACTGCTCGTAATCCACCACTGCCAACACCTGATTCTGCGGAGTCACGGCCCCACCGTTCCGTTCCACCCACCGAATGGCCCCTGCATTCAGCAGCTTGTTGATGAACAGCCAGTGACCGCGCTGGTGCATTTCCGCCAGCGTTCGGTCACGGGAAAGCCGCTGTAGGAAATCGCCTAGATACATATCGTAAGTGAGCTGCCGGAAGAGCCTGGCCTCGGCCGCATCTTTGCAGGCGCCAATCTCGACCAACTTGGGGTCGTCCACAAAAACAAGCGCCGTCAGGTCGGCACGCTGTTCTTCCAGAGCACTGCCGAGCCGACCCAGAATCGAAACCGGATCGTCGGTTTTGCCGTACTTGCTCGTGTCATAGGTTCCCGAACCGTGGCCGATGATTTCGTGCATCAGCACCAGGTTGCGCCGGCACCTCTCCCGGTTGGCCAGGACCGGTTCGACCTTGCTGGCCGGCAGAAACTCCTTGAGGGCTTCGCGGCGGATCGCTTTGAGCGTCGGATCGTCATCTTCCCCCGGCATCGGCAGACGAATGATGTTCTTGGCACCGACATCGCGGCGAATGTCGTCGAAATTGGGGAGATTGTAGCCGCCGGAACGGAAGCCGGAGATCTCCTGAAAATAATAGACCATGAGGGCGGGCGGCGAATAATTGGCGGGAAACGTTTTCTTGAACGGGCCATAAGGCATGGCATTTTCAAATTCCTGCGCCCGCTGCGCCAGCGCCTGAGCCAGGCGGCTGATTTCCGGGTCGACGATCTGCACATAAGATTCCCAGGCCGCCATGCGCGACAGAAAATCGCCTTCAAACTCGACCCAGCCGATCATGAAGTCCACACGGGAATCGGCCCGGTCGCGGACCCAGGCGATGCTGGCCTGTCGAAAATCTTCCACATTGCCGCCCTGGAAATACTTGATCATGGCCTCGATCTGTTCCTTCTGACGCGCCGTCAGCGCGTACGGCCGGGCGGCTTGCAGGTGGGCAACCAACTTCTGCAAAGCAGCACCGACCACTTCCGGGCTCTGCGTCGTCAGCGTCTCGCACGCCAATCCCTTGTCCGAGCGCATGACGCGTGAATTGATGTTCGGCTTGAGGGTCTTGTCGAGAACCGCCATGACTTCCGGGCCGGTGATGCCTTTGTCGAAATAGTTGCTGCCGGTCTTCTCCAGCCCCTTCCCATCGGGACTCTCCGGCGCTTGCTGCACTTCGTACTGCGGGTCGCAGAGCAACCGGGCGATCGCGGTTCGATCCTGCACGGACAGTTTGTACACCCTGCTGGAGCCATCGAAGAGTGCTTGGACTTGCTTCTGTGTCACCTGCTCGAGCAGATACTTGCGGTTGGAAGCCGTGTACGGACCGCCCTGGTCGAGAAACTTGGCGGCGTAGACGAGGAACTCCTGAAAGGCTTTCTCACCGAGCAGGGGCTTCGTTTTCTCGATCTGGTCGTGAGAGAGGGCGTCTTCGAGCAGACTCTTGATGGTCAGGGAGTGCCGGTGCGTTCGCTGAAACAGCACCTCGCGGCCGGCATTGGCCGCCTCGATCAAATGGTAAGCCAGCATCTTCTCCTTGGGAGAAAGCGTGGCCCAGACCACGCCACGAGGTCCAGCACTCTGCACGCGAATGGTTTTCGGCAAGGGCAGCGGCTTTACGTCTCCCCCCTGACCGAGGACGTTGGAAACACATCCAAGAACGAACGAGAGCGACAGAAGCATCGAGATGCGCATGTTGGTTGTCTTCTCCCCGAAGCAAAATTAGCGAACTTTTCCCGGGCATAACGTCCGAGCGGTCACGTGCTACTTGGCCGGACCGCCGCGTGCAGTTCTTGGCCTGCGCCGACCACCGTCTCCCTGGGTCGTGGCGAGTCGCCACGCCTCGTCGAGCAATTCCTCGAGTTCCCGTCGCTTGACACTCGCCATCCGCACGAGGACCAGGGGGTAGTTTACGTAATGATCTGTAACCGAGTAGGTCTTGGGGTCAGCGGCAACGCGCACAGCACGCTCCTGCGGGTCGATCCGAACAACCAGCGACTCGCCATCCTGGTGCTGGCGGACGAACAGTGTTTTGCCCACGTGGAATGCCGGCGTGCCGTACGACGTTCCCTCGACCGCCCCGGGAAGCCCTCCGGCAAGCTCCCGCACCGTGTCGAACGAAATCGCGCGGCCCCCCTTCGCGTTCTTCGCGAGAGATTGTCGCAGCCTCGTTGTGCGCTGTTGACTGTCCATTGCGCTAGTCTACAACGCACATCGCAAATCTCGAAAGCGCCGTGATGATTTCAGACTCGCGGGGGCGCCGTAGCCTGCGGTGTAATGGCGGACCACTCTTCAACGTACGGCCGAACCCGATCCATGTCGTGGCGGCTCAGCGAGCGAACGACCCGCCAGTCGTCGCCTGCGTCCATCGCAAAATAATTGACGACTTCGACCACGGCGCCCTCACCAGTCTCCCGTTCCACGATGTTCCAAAAGACCCAGTTACCCCCGGGCTTACCCTGTTGGACGCAAGCTGCTTTTTCCCACTGGCCCGAGTGGATCGCGTCCTCAACCTGCGAATCGAGGGTTTCGTAATCCTCGAGTTCGATCGACGCCAGCTTGCCGAGCGCTTTCGCATTGTTGATGCCGGGCAGCGGATCGCGATTGTCGATCAGAAACCGCAGATCCCAGACCGCCCCGGCGGCAGGACCGGGAGAATGCGGCTGTCGCCTTCGTGCAATCTCCAGACGCAGAGTCTCAAACTGGTCGAAATCCAAGAACGGCAACAGACCAAACCCCCCGGTCAGGCGGGCGATACGTGCGGCAAGCTTCGATCGGTGCTCGGGTGCTCTGCGAATTGCAACTGCATGAGCGCATGGCTGCCATCGATTCCCATGCGGACTGCGGCGATTTGCTCCCACGGGTAGCGCCAGCGACGCAAGACTGTTTCGACCGTAAGTCCCTCGTCATCGACGACGACTGTGTGTGGCGTGCGGATCGCCTCGACGAAGAAGAACATGGAAATTGGCAAGCAAAGAAGGGGGATTAAGAGCGGGGCCGTGGGATCATGAGCGAGAACGGGGGCCAAACAAAAAAAGCCGGCGGCGGCCAACTTCAAAATCCACGGAGGGGGCATCAATCGCCCATAGATCTGGCGATGGGTTGTGTTTCTGAGCTGATACATGGAACGCCCTCAATCAAAACGCAATCTTCGAGACTTGGGATCACCACTTCATTTTTCCCGCCGCCCCTCTATTGACTCAGATATTCCTGCTGGAGCAACAGGAGCGAATTGTATTGCCCGTTGTTGGCGTCGATGAGAGCGGCAAGATACTCCTCGCGAATACTGCTTGCTGTTCCGATCCCTTCGTACGGCCATTCGATCCAAGCATGTTCGGCGCGGTGCAACCAAATGTTTGCCAGAAGGCGAGACCACCGGCCGTTCCCATTCTCAAACGGATGAATCACCACCGCGCGGTGGTGCAGCATTGCCGCCCGTTCAAGAACCGGGACGTTGTAGGACGACCAACTTTTCAAGTCGTCGAGCAGGTGTCCGAGCTGCTCTGTGATCTCGTGCGGGGAACAGCCCAGATTTAATTGACGGTCGCGTTGCCTGCCGGCCCATTCCCAAACATGGCCGAACATCTCTGCGTGGAGTCTCAAGACCCACGCATGGTCGAATGGGGCCGAACGCGAGTTCAGGCGGCCACCCAGGTATTTGATGGTTGCCTTCCGCACATTTTCCGCCTCGACAATATTTAACTCGCGCCGAGTGCGGACGCTGTCAATCTTTAGCCCCGACGGATCGATCGGCGTCTCGCCCGGAATCGGCTCCCATTGGCGAGCGTCGTTCATTCCCACAGCTTTCTGGCGGACCCGGCAAGAAGCTCACACACAGTTTGTTGGACCATTGCGCTTACCGCGGCCTGCTCCACCGCCTGGGCTTCCAGCGCCATGTTTCCCTGGACCATCCGCACCAGCTTCTTCGCCTTGGCTTCGGCTTGGGATTTCCGGAAATCGTGAGGGCTTTGTTGACTGTCCAACGTGATCTTGAGGTCGAGACCGAGTGCAGCCGCGATCGCGGCGATATTGGAGATCCTCGGATTCCGCTCCTTCCCCGTCAAAATGCGCACGACGGTTGCGATGGAGACCCCGGATCTCTTCGCGACCGCGACCCTGCTCATGCGAAGTTGAATGCGTCGGAACTCAAGCTGCTGGATCCAGCTCGTCGTAGCGGTCTTTGTGTCGAGCATCTGCGTCTGAATATCTGATCTGTATTGATCTGACTCACCAATTATTATTGATCATTCTTGATTCGTTTTCAAATTAAAAACAATCACATTTGATAACAAATGTGTAAAATGCGTGGTCTCTGAGGTCTAAAAACGCAAAAATCAGCGGTTATCTGCTCCCCGCGTGCTCTCGGCACTAAAGCACGGCCCGCACGGCTTCTGCCAGCCGGCGTAGCTGGGTTCGCCGGGAACACGCACACGCCGTCGACTTTTATCGCCTGCTTGAAAAGAGGCCTTTCGAAGCCGGTTTCGATTTTCGTTGGCAGCGACATCCAGACGTAAGAGGCCCCATTCGGTGCGGACTCAGATCACTTCGGGCAGGTCGCGGATGTATTTTCCGCCGCGCTCAGAATGCGGTCGCGTTTTTGGCGGTAGGGACGGGATGGTTTGTTGGTTCGGATTGAGGAGGACGGCTCGCGCACCCTCGGCCGATTTGTTGATCGCCACTTTCAGGCGGTCCAATGATAAAGGACGTCGACTTTGATCGACGTCCAATCATCGTCGTCTTCGCCGGCGCATACTCAAGCGAATCTGCGCCCCACGCTTGTGCAGAGCACTGCATCAAGCTCGCCCGAGGTTTTCAGTCACGCGTCTCGGTTCTACTTTATCGGTGTGTTCAAACGGCTCAGACCGGAACGTCGTCTTGTCGCGCGACTCCCATTGGTCTTGCGACAGTCGTTCTTGCGTTCCAGTCGGGTTGACTTGAAATTTACCATTCGGGAGAACCGATCCTTCAATTAAGGAATACTCCGGCTCACCGTTCAGGGCCAGGTTCGGCCATCGCTTAGTCAGTCGAATTGGTACGACTAACTGGACGCAGCACGCAGGATCACGGCCCTGCGTAAATTGTGCAGTCCACGACTTGTCGGGGCCATCTCCGGCCAGTCGCGTAAAATGGTCTTTATACGTCGACAAACCACCGAATTTCCTGAAGAACTCCCATGCCGGCGGAAGAACAGTCGAATCCTGATGCACTCGCCTCATCAGGATCGGTTCGTCCCGCACGAAACGCGTCCCGTTCACCCACCAGCGGATGCTCACCGGGATTGAGACGACCGCTTCCAGGAGCGCCCTCAAATTGGGATGGCTAGGGCCCTTGGAGTCGTCGGTGCGAACGTCGACTTGACGTGTGCTGATGACCATGACTCTGTTCGTTTTTTATCGACGCTTACGAAGGGCTTTCGTAAGCTTTAATTCTGGAGATGGTTACGTCGTCGACTTGACGTCGAACGGGGCACTCTCCACTTAAACCATACGCTGGTATCGACTCGCTTTCAAGACGGAACAGACCCTGTCTAAGGGCGCCCCGGTCAATGAATTACCTTCGGAACGCCGAATTCATCGGGTGACCCCTCGTACGAAGCGTGGATTGAGCCTTGCCGGAGGCGGCGCCGCGTTCCAGAGTTCGGCAAATTGTCCCTGTTCCTGAGTAAGAACTCGCCTTCCGAGGGGTTCACTTGCAGTAATGATCCACAATCTGTGACTTGGGAAGGCGCTGCATTCCGGGATATTGATGGAAAAGCTCACGCCAGCACCGTCAACAGCCACGGTCAGGACAAGTTCATGCCAGATGCACCGAGAGGATCGCCAGCCACCAAAGATGAAAAATAACGGCTCAAAGACCGGGTTCGGCTTCCCGTACGCGGTAAACCGCCATTTGTACTCAGCGGGGCCGGACTGCACAGGCATCATCTGAAACGCCTGTTCAAAATTGTCCGCTTGGACGTTCCAATTGGCGCCGAGCGCTCCAATACGCCCTCGGATCCGCTTGTATTCGAAACCGGCGAGCTGCCGCACGTTTAACACGGGAGTGGCAGCGAGTTGCTGGCGCTGACGGTTTAGTTGACAGACAACTTGTCCGTACGTATGGAGACGAAATGCTGGGGAAAGCACATTTAGCGGGTCTTCGCTGTAGCTTCTGTCCGTCCGACTGGCGAACGCGGGCCCAAAGCGTCGATGCGAAAGCCCGTGGTGTTCTCCGATCGGGGCGATAAATGCGTGCGATACGAATTCGACAACCCATTCATTTCCCGCCACAGTCGACGCGGGGAAGTAGGGAGTCTCGGACACGTTGTCCACGGCATTCTTAGTTCGGTATCACACGGTTGTAGCGGGACGAACGCGATGGCCCGCGCGGACTCATACTAACACTGCGTTTGTGCATGTGCAATTTGCATAAAATGGACTGCAGAAGTGAACCTAGCAAACGCCAGGATGCGCGAGGAATAGAATGCGCGCTTGCACCCGGCGCATCGACAGTTTGGCTTGGCAAGCGTTATTTTTCCGACGAGCGAATCGGCCTACGTTGGCCCCGGCGTTTGTCCGGTTGCAGATCGGCTTGACCAGCGACTACTTCGGCACGATGCCGAGGCGGAGGCCGGGCGAAAAGGTGCTTGCAGGGCAAAATGTGTCGGTGACGGATCTGTTCGGCCGACAATGGGAAAAGCAACCGAATGCTCTTTGGCCGCCTTTTTCGGATATGATTTAAGTGTTGGGGCCGAGTGTCGTCCCCAAGAGCGACTGAAATTGGTGTCGGAATGGCAAAGCGGACGGACAAGGCAGGGCTCGAATTGGCTTTTTCGGAAGCAGTGGGCGCCTTGTCGGCTCTGCAGTGTCGAGTTTTGGAAGCGCTCTACGAGCAGGCACTCGTCGGAAGATCGCTCAGTGTACATGACGCGGCATGGGTTCTCCGACTTCCCTATTCGCTGGTTGCCAGTGAGCTCTTCAGGGCAATGACGGCGTTAAAACGCTGGGAAACGCCCGACCCAGAAGACGCGCTGAAGCAGGAAAGGGCAGAATTTCCGCCAGAAAAATCGGCTCGCACTCTCGGTTCACGATCGAGCCGGCTCGGCTTTTATTATTGCTTATCCCAGGCAGATGAAGGAATTTTTCAAGACGCCGCGGGCCCCCTCATTTTACAGGGAACCGGAGTTGAGGTCCCCCTGTCGGATTGTTTGGCCTCGGTCGACTCTCTCGAAGGTCGCACGCGAGTCGCTCAATATCTGCAGTCGCAACCGTTCCCGCACTACGAATCGGCGGGGCGGGATGGTTTGTTGGTCCGGATCGAAGAGGACGGCTCGCGCACCCTCGGCCGATTTGTTGATCGCCACTTTCAGGCGGTCCAATGCTAAAGAACGTCGACTTTGATCGACGTCCAATCATCGTCGTCGTCGCCGGATCGAACGGAGCGGGAAAATCCACGTTTTACGAGTCGCACTTGAAGCGAACGGGGTTGCGATTCATCAATGCCGACGTCATCGCTCGCGAACTCAGAACTGACGCCTACAGCGCGGCCATTCAAGCGGATGAATTCCGACGCGAACTCGTCGCTCGAAGAGAAAGTTTCATTTTTGAAACGGTTTTTTCCGACCCCTATGCGTCGAAAATCGCATTCTTGGAAGATGCGATTGCGCTCGGCTATGGGGTTGTGCTGTGCTTCGTCGGGCTCTCCAGTCATGCGATCTCCGTCGAACGCGTTACCATGCGCGTCTCGCAGGGAGGGCACGATGTGCCGACGGAAAAATTGCAATCACGGTTTCCGCGAACGCTAAAAAATCTTTAGTCGGCGATTCAACGGCTTCCTCATGTCTTGATTTACGATAACAGCAACTTGAGTTCCCCGTATCGTGAAATCATCCAGTTCTTGAACGGCCAAATATTGACCGAATCGGGACCGATTCCGGACTGGCTTCGGCCTCACCTGCCTGACGCTCCCGCAAGATGATGATTTTCTAGAGCACGGCCCGCACGGCTGCCGCCAGCCGGCGTATGCCCTCTTCGATGCGATCCGGCGACTCCACTCCGAAGCTGAGCCGCATTTGGTTGCGTTTGCGGCTCGCGGCCGGGCCGCCGTAGCTGAGTTCGCCGGGTACGTACATGACGCCGTCGACTTTGGTCGCTTGCTTGAAGAGTGGGCTGTCGAAGCCGGTTTCGATGCGGGACGGCAGCGACATCCAGACGTAAAGGCCGCCTTCGGGGCGAACCCAGGTCACTTCGGGGAGCTCGCGAAAGTGTTTTTCCGCGGCACTTAGCATGCGGTCGCGCTTTTGGCGGTACGACGTGCGGACTTGTTCGACGTGCGAGTCGTAGCGGCCGCTTTCCAGGACGGCCGACACGAGGCGTTGGGCGAAATGCGAGGAGCCGAAGTCTTCGTTGCCTTTGCGGTCGCAGATCGGTTTGACCAGGCTCTTCGGCACGATGCCGAAGCCGACGCGGAGGCCGGGGGAAAAACTTTTGGAGAACGTCTGAGCGAGGATCACCGTCTCTTTCGATTCGTCGTAGCTCCACACGCTGCGGCGGTCGGGGCCGTCGTAGCGCAGCTCGCGGTAGGCGGCGTCCTCGAGCACGAAGATCCGCTGGTCCTTCGACCAGCGCTCGGCTAACTCCACCAGCTCGCGGCGACGCTCTTCGGAGAGGCTGATGCCGCTGGGGTTCTCGTAATAGCTGACGGCGTAGATCAGCTTCACCCGCGGCAGCTCGCCGGCCGCCTGCAGCCGCTCGAGTTCCTGTTCGAGCAGATCCATCCGCATGCCGTTTTCGTCCGCCGGGATCGGGATCGTCCGCGCGCCCAAGCCCTGCAACACGCTCAGGAAGACGAAATACGTCGGGGCGGCGACGAAACAGATGTCGCCTGGATCCAAGAGCACTTCGCCGACGAGCGACAGGAGCTGCTGCGAGCCGGTGGTGAGGATGATCTGGCTGGCTTCGATGGCCGATGCGGTGTCGGTGCCTTCGATGTTGGTTCCTTCGAGGCGATTCAAGAGGCCGACGACCTCTTTCCGCATCCGCTCGGAGCCTTGCGTGGTGCCGTACTGCAAGGCGGCCCGCGCGAGGTCGACGTCGCCCAGCACCGTTTCGATCACGTCCCGCGTTTCATCGACGGGGAGCGTCGAAGGATCGACAAGGCCGGCCGCGAGCGAGACGACGTTGGGGTTCTCGACGGCCTGCTGCATCAGAAAGCTGATGGCCTGCCCGGTGGCCCAGTGCCAGCGGCGGCTGAGGCGGACGGTGGGAGACGTTGGCTTTGTGGTCGTAGACATTGTTTCGATCAGACGTCTAAGGTCAGGGTTTCGCATTACCACCAAGGCACAAAGGTACCAAGAAAACCGAAGCCGAAAAACCAATAATTCAACAGGAGGTAACGGAGGAAACAGAGAATGCAATTTTGGATTCTCTCTGACGTTCCCCAAGAACGGTGGGCGCGCGGAGAGGATTAATTAAGACTTGCTTCGTACTCCGTTGGGCTCCGATAGCCTAATGCTGAGTGACGACGCTTTCGGTTATAGAACACCTCGATGTATTCGAACAGCGCCTGGTGGGCGGCGGCTCGCGATTCGTACGTCTCGTGATGGATCATTTCCGTTTTCAGTGTGCCGAAGAAGCTTTCCATGACGGCATTGTCGTAGCAGTTGCCGGTCCGGCTCATGCTGGGCCTAATGCCGCGTTCGGCCAGCAGCTGTTGATATTGGTCGCACGCGTACTGCACGCCCCGATCGCTATGATGCATCAACTTACCAGTCGGCTCTCGTTCGTCCAAAGCTCTCTTGAGAGCCTGACACGGAAGGTCGGCTCGCAGATGATCGGCTGTGGCCCAGCCCACGATCTTGCGCGAACACAGATCGATGATGGCGGCCAGGTACAGCCAGCCCTCGGCCGTCGGGATGTAAGTGATGTCGGCGGCCCAGACCTGATCAGTCGACGGTTGATCGAACTGGCGGTCGAGCCGATTCTCGAAGACAGGATGCTCATGGCGACTGTCCGTGGTCCGTACCACGAAGCGACGCCCCATCTTCGAGCGGATCGTGTGTTGCCGCATCAGCTTGGCAACCGTGTTCTCGCTGCAGGCAACGCCTTGAGCTTGCAGTTCGGCATGCACGCGGGGAGAGCCGTACGTTTTGTCACTCTCGGCATGCGCGGCCTGGATGTGCTCCAACAGCTGACTGCGACGCTGAGCTTGGGCACTCAAGGGACGCCGCCTCCAGGAGTAATAACCGCTCCGCGAGACCCGGAGCACTTGGCACATCACGTCCACCGCAAACTCTCCGGCATGACGGGCAATAAAGGCGAATCTCACTGGTGGTGCTTTGCGAAGAAGGCCGTCGCTTTTTTTAAAATCTCGCGTTCCATGAGGAGCCGCTTGTTCTCCTCGCGCAGCCGCCGCAGCTCGGCCTTGAGGGCCCCTTCGCCAGCGGCAGCGCCTCCACCGTTGCCGGGGAATTGCTTGACCCAATATCGAATTGAATTCGGATCAACCCCCAGGCTCTTGGCCGCCTCAACAGCCGTGTATCCCTGCTCGCTGACCAGCTTGGCCGCCGACTCTTTGAACTCTCGCGTGTACTTCCGTTTGGGCACGGGCATCTCCTTCCAAGAGCATTATGCTCTCCCTCCCGCGCGCCCACCATTCTTGGGGAACGTCACTCTGTTAACTCCGTTTCCTCCTGTTCAATGCCTTTGCCTTCAATTGCATTTCTTGGTGCAGCTCTTCGTGTCTCTGTGCCTTTGTGGTGAAAAGTCGGCCTTCCGGAAGTGTGACAAGCCCGCTTCGGGTCCTCTAGCCTCTTTTCTTCAGTTTCGTTCGTGCAAATTCAATCGCCTCAATCAGTACATCGACATCCTCGCGGCTGGAGTACACGCCGAAGCTGGCTCGCGTTGTCGCACTGACGCCGAGCAATCCGTGCAGCGGCATGGTGCAGTGGTGGCCGTGGCGGACGGCGACGCCTTTGAAGTCGACCATGTTGGCCAAATCCTGCGGGTGAATGCCTTCGATTGAAAAGGCGAGGATCGGGCCGCGGTTTGGGGGGGCGGGGCCGTAGAGCGTCAGGCCCTGGACTTCGGAGAGTCGCTGGTGGCCGTAGGCGGTGAGATCGGCGTCGTGGGCCTGGATCGCGGGGTAGCCGATTTCGTTCACGAAATCGACGGCGGTGCCAAGCGCGATCGCTTGCGCGATGGGCATCGTGCCGGCCTCGAACTTGGCCGGCAGGCCGGCCCACGTCGAGTGGTCCCAATGCACTTCGGCGATCATGTGGCCGCCGGTGAGGAACGGGTCCATCGCTTCGAGCAGTTCGCGGCGGCCGTAGAGCACGCCGACGCCACTTGGGCCGTAAAGCTTGTGGGCGGAGAAAGCCAGGAAGTCGATGCCCTGCTCGCGGACGTTGGTCGGCATGTGTGGCACGCTTTGCGCGCCGTCGACCAGCACGAGCGCGCCGACGGCTTTGGCTCGTTTGGTGATTTCGGCGATCGGCGGGGCGGTGCCCAGCACGTTCGACATGCCGCTGACGGCGACCATTCGCGTCCGCTTCGAGAGGAGTTGATCGAGCGAATCGAGATTGAGTTGGCCGTCGGGCAAGAGGTCGATGTAACGCAGCGTGGCCCCTTTTTCGTGGGCGATCTGCTGCCAGGGGACGAGGTTGGCGTGGTGCTCCATGCGGCTGAGCACGATTTCGTCGCCCGCTTTGAGGAACTTGCGGCCCCAGGCCTGGGCGACGAGGTTGATCGACATCGTCGAGCCGGCGGTGAAGATGATTTCCTCGGCCTCGGCCGCGCCGATCAGATCGCGGACTTTGGCCCGCGCGAGTTCGAGTTCTTCGTCGACGTGGACGGCGAACTGGTAATCGCCGCGGTTGCCGGCGTTGGCGTAATAGCGCTCGTAGCACTCGCGCTCTTTTTCGATGACGCGGCGGGGCTTTTGCGCGGAGGCGGCGCTATCGAGGAAGATCAGCGGCTGGCCGTTGGGCAGCGGCTGGTCGAAGATGGGGAACTGCCGCCGGATCGCGGCGACGTCGATCGACTTGCCGGAAGCGGGCTTAGTGGCGGCGGTTGAGAGGGGCATTACAACGTCCTTTTCACGCGCACGCCGCGGGCGAATCACACGAGCCGTGGGGTTGATCCCCACGGACGATCGCGCTCCACGCGTCGAGTGAGTCGGTCATCATGTTCACGCGAGCGGTTTCCATTGTTGAGCATTTGGCCGCGACAGTGAGGCCAGTCCGTGCAGTTCCGAGGGGAGGGGCGCCGGCTTGTCAATTCGATCCGGTCCCAGTCTTCGCCTCCAATGGCTCGACCGATTCCAGAAGCATAAGAGACACCTCTTGCCAGCGGTCAGGCTGGTCCGGGCCGGAATCCGGGCGACTGTAGACGGTGACGGACGAACGGCCGACCCGGATCATTTCCGGATGTCCGATTTCGAAGCTTCGACCGCTCGCCATGTGGATTCGAAACGGCCGGAACGGTTCGGCTGAGACGAAATCAATCATCGTTCGAGGACTAATCATTCGTGCGGCCCTTACAAGTGTAATTGCCTCTCTTCCACCGACGGCCAGACTGTGATTCCGCTTACCTACGACGCCGGAGCCTGCGCCCGGCGGCGGCTTCGGCGATGGCTTTGATGCGTTTGACCATTCCTTCCAACCCGTTGCGGCGGGCGGAGCTGAGCTGTCGGTTCAGGCCGAGTCGCGCGAAGAGTTGCCGGATGTCGGTTTCGAGAATTTGCTGCGGGGTGCGTCCCGAGTAGGCGATCAACAGCACGGCGATCAGGCCGCGGACGATCATCGAATCGCTGTCGGCCGTGATTTCGATCACCGGCGGGGCTGTGGGTTTGACGTCGGCCACGAGCCAGACGTTGCTTTGACAGCCGTGCACGCGGTTCGCCTCGGTGCGGGCGGCCGGCGGCAAGTCGGGCAGGTCGCTGCCGAGATCGATGAGGTAGTCGCACTGCGACTCCCAATCGCCCAGAGCGTCGAAGGTGTCGATCAGCTCGGAAATGGTCGTTGGTTGCGATTCACTCAACGGCTGATTCCTCGGCGGCGAATTCCTTAGCGGCTGATTCCCGGCTTTGGCAAAAGTGCTTGGTAACATTGCGGTTCCGACACAGGGTCGTTTCCATCGGTTCGCAGGAATCGTCCCATCCGTTCTATTTTAGGTCGACGAGCGCGGCGTTCCAAGCGGAGTCGGGCGATCTGCCGGGTGTGATGCGAGGCAGACGCGGCGGACACTTGTAGTTTACTAGGGCAACTCGGGGCGATCACGATCGGAAATACAACGGTTGTAGACTTGAGCGGGGAGAGCGGCGGCAGGCCCCGGGCCACGATGCGGAATTCTTGGCTGTCCGCCTCTGAACGGCGGCGGCCGATTTCGATTTTTTTCTTCAGGTTTCCTTTTATGCCCCAAAAAAGCCAAAAAAGTCCCGAAATTCGGAACAAAATCGGTCGGCGGATCCCGGATTTGGCCAACACGGAAGAACGAAACGGCCGTAGGTCGCCGGTTTTTCTGGACGGAAGCGGAAAAAAGTCCGCTTTAGAGGATTTCGAGCGTCGGCATGGTTGGCGTTTCGAGAAGTTGCTTCGCCACTTGGATGGCCGTTTGCTCGCAGACATGGAGCAGGTGCGGCCGGGATGGGCTTTGCTCGTCGAACAGGGCGGACGTTTTGCCGGCGTCCCCCTTGATGCGGATGTCGGCTTCGATCGGCACTTCGCCCAAAAAAGGGACCCCCAACTCGGCGGCTTTTTGCCGGGCACCGCCGCGGCCGAAGATTTCGCCGCTCATGTTTTCAACCATGCCCAGGATGGGGATTTTGACCTGGCGATACATGCTGATCGCCTTGACGGCATCGAGCAGCGCCACTTGTTGCGGCGTGCAAACCACGACGGCCCCCGCCAATCCGACGGATTGGGAAAGGGTGAGGGCGACGTCGCCCGTGCCCGGCGGGAGGTCGATGACCAGGTAATCGAGCGGGCCCCAATCGGTGTCCTTGAGGAACTGCATGATGGCCCGATGCAAAAGCGGGCCGCGCCAGACGACGGCTTGGGCCGGATCGATGAAAAATCCCATCGAGATGGCTTTCACTCCCCCGGCATCGACCGGTTCGATGCGGGTAATCGTTTCACCCGACGCGGTTTGGCGTTCCAGGGCGGCGGGCTTGGCTTTGTCGACCCCCAGGAGGTGGGGAATGCTGGGGCCGTAGACGTCGGCGTCCATTAGTCCCGCTTTCGCCCCAAAATAATTGAGTCCGTAGGCCAGACTGGCCGCGATGGTGCTTTTGCCGACGCCCCCCTTGCCGCTGCCGACCGCGATGATATTGGCGATCGACAGTCCGAGAGTGCCGCCGGTGTTTTTTCCTCGGACACGGGACGAAAAAATCACCTCGACGGGTTTGGTAGAAGCCGGATTGGCTGCTCGGATCGCTTTTTCGATGGCCTGCGTGATCCGTTCGCGATTCGGGTAGGCGGGCGTGGGCAATTCGATTTCGACGCGGGTTGCCCCGCTCGGTTCGATACGGACTTGCTTAACCATTTCGAGGCGGCCTAATGACCGACCGATCTCGGGGTCCATGATGTCGTGGATTGCCTGGGTGATTTCTGCCTCTTTCAACGGTGCGTCGGTCATGGTTGTTCGATTTCAGTGTTTTTCAGTGTCTGCAGTTTCGCGGAGGCAAAATTGTCGGCGGCACAGGTCAGCCATTTGGTGACCGGGAATTGCGTGGGCAAAAAAGGCAGTCGCACCCAAGTCTCGCACCGACCATTCGAGGTCGGCCAGTCGGTTGGATCCGACGACAAACACGGGTAATGCGGTTCCATCATTCAGTCGCCGGCCGAGAAATCGCAAGCACTCCGCGGTTTTGAAGGCCAAATCCAGCAGGATGACGCCGCGGCAAACGCCGGCGGTGCGTTCAACCACGTCGGCAAGCGAGCGGCATTCGATGACGCGAACGCCTTCGTTTGCGAACTGGCGTTGGAGTTCGGGGCCCCAACGGGGCCGTTGCTCGAAGACGACGGCCGTGGCGGGAGTCGCCTCGACAGCGGGTGCAACGAAACTGATGGGATCCGCCACGGAAAAGGCTCACAAGGTGCGACGCTGACCGGATTCTAGGCCTTCCACTGCGTGGTCGCAAACAGTGTGGATCCTTGGCGGCGGGCGAAAAAAGTCGGACGAGTCCGCGGGGATTACTCGGATCCGAGCTTCTCGGCGAGGATCTTTTCCGCTTCCTTGCGGCGTTGCGCCTGGAGCTTTTCTTTCAGTTCTGGACGCGAAAGTGACAGAATGCTGATCGCCAACAGGGCCGCATTAATCGCCCCCGCCTTGCCGATCGCCAGCGTGCCGACGGGGATGCCTCTGGGCATTTGAACCGTCGACAAGAGCGAATCGAGCCCGTCGAGGGCCCAGCCTTTCATCGGCACTCCCAGCACGGGCAGCACGGTGTGCGCGGCCACGGCGCCCGCCAAATGGGCGGCTCCGCCGGCTGCGGCGATGAAGACTTGGACGCCCTGCGCCTCGGCATTGCGGATGTATTCGGCCGTTTCCTTGGGCGTGCGGTGCGCTGAGAGGACGCGGGACTCATGCGGAACACCGAAGTCCCGCAAGGTGTGGTCGGTCGCTTCCATGGTCTCCCAATCGGACTTGCTGCCCATCAGGATGGCGACCAAAGGCGCGGTGGCAGTCATTGCTGGATTTCCTCAAACCTGGATTGTCTCAAGGACGGTGGCGATCGATGTTTTTGAGCCGCCCGGTTTATCACGGCCAGTGGGCGGCATCAAGTCGCCGGCTGATCACTGGGCTCGCCGCCAGGGCTGCCGGCTTTGCGTTCCAGCACCATCAGGGTGACGTCATCGAGCGGGTGGCAGTCGCCGAGAAATTCGGCGACATCGTCCTGGAGAGCCATCACGACATCCTGCACGGCGAGCGTGGCGTATTCGCGAATGAGTGATTCCAAACGCGGGCGACCGAACAACTCGTGGTCCTGATTCTGCAGTTCGATCAGGCCGTCGGTTGCCAAAATCAGCAGGTCGCCGGGTTCCATTTCCAGGGTGGGGCCGTTGCGGGCGCCGAACTCCGTCAAAAAGCCAAGGGGAAGACTTGTGCTGCGCAGCACCTGGAACGACTCCGTCCGGCGATGGTAGATGAGTGCCGGTCCGTGGCCCGCATTGCAATAGGTCAATTGGTGCGTGAGGGGATTGAGGGCCACCAACAGGAAGGTGAGAAAACGGCCGTCGTCCAAATCCGGGGCGATCATTTCCGCCAGTCCCGACATGATTTGAGACGGATCGGAAGTCGTGCGGGCCAGGACGTGAATCATGGCCCGCACCGATGCCATTAAGAGGCTGGGGCCAAAACCGTGCCCGCTGACGTCGGCAACGATCAATCCCAGACGGCCATCCGGCAGCCTGATGACATCGTAGTAGTCGCCGCTGACCGATTCGGCCGGTCGCCACCAGGCGGCCAGGTCGTATCCGGGAATCTTTGGCAGGTGTCGGGGCAAAAAACTCTGCTGGATGCGTCGCCCCATGTTGACGGCGATTTGCAATTCGTGTGATCGCTGGGCTTCCGCGGCAAGGTTGGCCCGTTCCAAGGCCGTTGCGGCATGGGCGGCAAACGCTCGGATCATTTGTTCGTCGAAGCTGGTGAACGGCCCATCGGGCTTGTTGAGCAGTTGTAAGACGCCGATCAGTTGGTCTTCGTGCGGTGAAATGATCGGAGTCGAGAGGATGTTCCGCGTCCTAAAGCCGGTCCGCCTGTCGAATTCCGGGTTCCAGCGCGGATCCGAGGGGGGATCGGCGATGTTGGCCAATTCGCGGGTTCGTGCCACCCAGCCGGTCACGCCCGTATCGATCGGCGTGCGAATTTCCTCAATTTCCAGCTCCGTCGCGACCCGCGTATAGAGTTCTTGACGATCGGTATCGTAGAGATAAAGGCTGGCGCGCTCGCAACCGAGGGCCTGGCAGGCGCCGTTGGTGACGGTTGTCAGGATCTGCTCGAGCGAATGATGGCGGGCCAGCTCGCAGGTGAGATCCAACAATCTGAGAAGGGCATCCTGCTGTTGGCGGGACGCAGATAAGTCTTGGAGCTCGCTCACCATATAGAGACTCTGAATGAAGAGTCTGGCCCGACGACCGGTCGCTTCTGATTGTAGCCGAAATCAGCCAGCCATTCGCTCGTCGATCCATTCCGGATCGACAAATCGACGCAGTAACCAACGCAGTGCCTGCTCAACGCGAGCCCTTGGGTCGGGCGAGAGTTCGGACGGGCTCGCGGAGTCGACCGGGACGAACCCCTCGAATTGGAGCCGCACGGGCCAGCCTTCCTCCTGGGCGGTGTGGTTCATGCGATCCATCACTCGCCGGCCCCAGGCAATGCCGAAAAAATCGCGAAAATCGCTCCAAACGGTATTGAGGGGATTTTGGCGTGATGACTTCGTTTTGGCGGCTTGATGGGCACCCAGCCAGGCGGCAATGCTGACGGCGACCGTCGCCGCGGCATGCAGCGTCGAACTGCCCGCCACCGGATAGCGTTCACCCAACTCGGACAGCGGCCAAACGACGGTTAAACTCGCCCCGGCGACAAGCAATGCCGGGACCGCGAACCGGGTTCCGAAGTAGTTCCCAGCCCCCATGACCAACACCAACGTGTAGCCGGCGACCATCGGGGTCTCGAGTCGCAAGGGGGTCGGTCGCAGATCGCGGTTCCAGGCGGTCACGGCCGGCAACATCAGCACCAGGATCACCGGCAGCACAACGAAAAAACTCCAGACGCGCGAGCCGGGCCGGCGTGATCCAAGAGCTGCGACAAACGGGCTGAGCATGAGCACGGCGGAGGCCAGCCAAAGTTGATCCGCCAATCCCTGGGGGGCGATCGGGAACAGGTCACTCACGCACCACGTGAGGCCCCATAGGCAGATCGCCACAACCCCCCATAGCCAC
This sequence comes from uncultured Planctomycetaceae bacterium, assembly GCA_963752185.1. Classification (GTDB taxonomy): domain Bacteria; phylum Planctomycetota; class Planctomycetia; order Planctomycetales; family Planctomycetaceae; genus DASPSM01. The sequence continues at coordinate 708,095 of CAVVXK010000003.1, forward strand.
GCTTCGAGCAGAGTCGTTTTGCTGAGCATCGCCCGCGTCCGAAGCACGGGATGCGCGCTCGACACGATCGCCAGCGTCGTCACAAGTCGCAGCAGCCATTCCATATCCAGCTTACCTTATCAGCCGAAAAGACTCCCGAGAATCGATACCGTTGTTACTCTCGCCGGAGTTCGCCGCGTCGCCCGCGATCCGCACACTTTCCGTCACCTGCCGGCCTTGACTACGCCGAATTGCCAGTAGTGTTCGCCACTCAAGTTTGTGTGAGAAGAGAACTCCACCGCCAGGCGATGCGGATTCGCCGGACCGGGTGACTCCGGAGTTCCTCACGTTCGTAATGCAAAAGACTTGGAACGAGGAGAAGTGACGTTATGAAGTGGATGACTGTTTCGGCTGCCCTGTTGTTCTGTTGTGCCGCCACGAGCGACGCCAACGCGTTCTTCCATCACAGCAACGGCTGTGGCTGTGGTTGCGCACCGTCGTGCTGCGCTCCGGCTCCTTCGTGCTGTGCGCCGGCCCCGAGCTGCTGCGCTCCGGCCCCGACGTGCTGCGCTCCGGCTCCTGTGGCCGCTGCTCCCAGCTGCTGCGCTCCGGCCCCCGTTGCGGCTCCTTCGTGCTGCGCTCCGGCTGTTGCGGCCCCGTCTTGCTGCGCTCCGGCTCCTAGCTGCGGCTGCAGCGCCCCGGTGAGCTGTGGTTGCGGCTGCGGCTGCCACCAGCACATTCACCACTGCCACACCCACTGCCACACGCACTGCCACAACCACTGCCACAGCTTCGGCGGCTGGTTCCACGGCGGTTGCGGCTGCGGCTCCAGCTGCGGTGGATGCGGCGGCGGTTGCGGCGGTGGATGCGGTGGCTGCGGCGGTGGCTGCGGCCTCGGCTTCCACGGCCTGTTCGGCCACAGCGGCTGCGGATGCGGCTGCTAGTTTGACAAATGCAGGTGAGGCGTGGGCCGGCCTCAACCGGCCCACACCTTCCTGCGGTGCCGGGACCACTGCGGCCCGCTGAACACGAAAGCCAACGTGGAGAGCGGAACACGACAGAAATAAATGGAGTCCTCGGCCAAAAGAACGTGAGGCCATGTGCCCGGAAGAGCCGCAAGTCTCTTCCGGGCACACTCCGTTTTCGAAGAGGCCGAAACGCCTGCTTGCCGTCGCTATTGATGGTCCGTCAACAGACCTCGCAGTTGCAGCCAGTCGTGCAGCCGCGCGGGCCACGTGCCGAGATCCCAGGCCAGCTTGGGATCTCTTGTGCCGAGCCCGATCCCATGCCGGCCCTGCTCGTAGATGTGCATTTCCGCGGGGACCCCCGCCTTTTGCAGCGCGAGGTAGAACCGCACGCTGTTCTCGACCGGCACGACGGTATCGGCCGACGTGTGAAACAAAAACGTCGGCGGCGTCTCGCGCGTGACCTGTTTCTCGTTCGACAAGCTTTCGGCCAATTGCGGATCGGGATTTTCACCCAAGAGATTCTTTCGAGAACCCGTGTGGCCATAGCGCCCCGTCATGGTGATGACGGGATAAGCCAAGACCGCAAAATCGGGGCGGCAACTTTGCCGATCGATCGGGTCCGCGGCGTTCGATTTCCCCGCGTCGAAATGCGTCGCTGCGGTCGACGCGAGGTGACCGCCCGCGGAGAAGCCCATGACGCCGATTCGATGCGGATCGATCTTCCATTCGCCAACCCGCTCGCGCACCGTGCGGATTGCCCGCTGGACGTCGAGCATTTGTGAGGGAAAGCGATACGCCGGTGCAAGCCGGTACCGCAAGACGAAGCCGGTCACGCCGAACGTGTTGAACCATTCGGCGACGTCGTGCCCCTCATAATCAGAGGCGAGGTGTTGATAGCCGCCGCCGGGACAAATCACCACCGCGCAGCCATTGGCCTTTGCAGGAAGATGGACGGTCAATGTCGGGATGTCCTGTTCGGAACGGCCATGTGCGCCGGGGGCTCCGTCGGGCCACAAGACGATCACGGGCTTGCCCGCCGCCGAGTCTTTCGCACTAAGGATCGAAGGAAACCGTAGAACGAGTCCCGCAATTGCGGCCGTGATCATCAATCGACGCAGTCTCATCGGTGCACTCCTAATACACATGCTCACGCAGAAGGCTCAGTGGATAAAACGTGTCGCGCCATCGCACGCCACGACGCGTGAGGGTCAAAATCGCGGATCGCCACATGGTGAAAATCATCGTGACGGTGGCCACCGGCAGGCCCGCCGATGCGGCCGCGCCGAAGCCGAGTCGCCAAGCTCCAAAAGCGCCGGCGGCGTGAATGAAAACCAGGGTCGCCAGGAACCCGATGCTGTGCCAATCAGGCCAAAGCACAATCGCAAGATAGGGAAATAGACTCGCCAGGAACATGAAAACGGATCCCACTGTCAATTTCACCAGCGAATAGTCGAAAACGGCGAAGCCGTTCTTTTCGAGCCCGCGGACGACACCCCAGTATCCCTCTTGCCAACGCACGCGCACGCCTGCACCGGCATCCAGCACATCTTGTTTGAGCCCAGTCTGCTTGATCAACTTGCCGAGTTTCACGTCGTCGAGAACGTCAAGACGAATGGTGGTGTGTCCGCCGCATTGAGAGTACGCCCTGCGTCGCACGAGGTTGAACGCACCCACGCCCACGTAGGACATCCGCCAGCCTGTTCTGACGAGCCAAGGCTGCGAAGCGATGCAGAGCATCATCACGAAATAGAGATTGACTGCTTTTTCGAAGAAGCCGCTGCACTCGAGTCGCGGAGCCAAAGCGAGGTGATCGAGTCCGCGGGCCTCGCACATGGTGACGGCTTTGCGGAGCAGATCCGGCGTGAAGAACACATCCGCGTCGGTGAACAGCAGGTAGTCGCCGGTCGCTCGCGACGCGGCCACGTGCATGGCGTGGCTCTTGCCCAACCAACCCTCGGCGAGCGAGTCCAAATGCACCACTGACAGGCGCGGGTCTTCGGCGGCTAACCGATCCAACAGCAGTCCGGTTGCATCCTGCGATCGATCATTGACGGCGATGAGTTCGAGTCGCGGATAATCGATCGCGAGCTTCGAACGCATCGCAGCATCGATCTTCGCCTCTTCGTCGCGGGCGGGAACGATAATCGATACGGTCGGCCATTCGGCCGGACTCGGGAGCCGCGCGGTGACCGAATCCAGCGACCGCCACAGCATCGAAATCAGCGAAGGCGTAACGCCGATGACCCAAATGCCGAACAAGACCCATCCGCTGACCCAAATGAAAAGCGACATCCGAAACATCTTCGGATGTCGCTCGACTGCGTGTCAAACGCTTACGGACTGATTGGAGCAGGCGGAGGCGATGCCGCCGGTGGTGCCGGCACTGCTGCTCCGGCGCCCGCCGGCAGTGCGGCGGGGCCTTCGGTCGGAGTGATGACCGAGGCCGCGTTTGCCGGCGGTGTCAGGCGCCCGGTCCAATAGAAGCCATGGCGCTGCGGCAAGTGCACGTTGCCATAAACGGACGACCCCGGCTGCTGGTACGTGTTGAATGGCAGCCCCGAGTCGTATTGGCCGACTTGCCGCGAATTCACGACCAGCCAGATGTTACGAAACCGCACCGGGTCGCCATGATTTTGGAACTCGATTGGCAACAACTCCGACGTTTCGGGTTGGCCGTGACCCGTCTTTCGGGCAATGGGAACTTGCTCCTGAACCGCATATCCGTTCTGCCAAACCGTGACGTACGCATCCTCCGTTTTCTTGCCATGCACGTCGAACCGAGCCGATTTGAAATCGATATCGTAGGTCTGCCAGGCCAGAGGCGGGAGACACATGTTGATCTCCGGGGCGCGATAGCGATAAATCGCGCCGCATTCGTTGGGGAATCCTTCCAAAGCGAACGAATCGAGAATCTGGATTTCGTAACTGCGTTGGAGGTAGACGCCGCTATTCGAGCGACCCTGCTGCCGCGCGAACGGCATGTACGAAAGTTGAAACTCGACGTGCAGGAAGTAATCCTGCCAGGCGTCCTTGGTTCTGGCCCCTTCCTTGAGAAGCCCGTCCGAAGTGACGCGCGCGTTGACGAGTTGATCGGTCTTCAGGCCGTCGAAGAGCACGATGGCGTTCGCAGGCGGCGGCGCACCCAGTGACCGACTTTGGCGATTCACCTTTGTGAGCCATGTGAGCTTGTCGCCGTTGTAGTCGACGTACCAGGCGATGCCGTCGATCACGTCATAGCGTCGGCCGTCGCCCCTCAGCGTCAGTCGATCGGGCTCCCGTCGCCCGCGGAGATACGCCTTCTCACCGCCGTACCAGCCCTTCCCGGGCAATCCGCCTGGGTACTCAACAGCAATGTAATCGCCGTCGCCAACGGCGGCGACTTGCAATCCGAATGTCTGCCAAGGTCCGCCGCCGACGTAGCCCAGGGTGCCCAAGTACTCGCCTTGAAAGGCGTAATCGGCGTCCGCGTCATCGATGTTCGTCGCAACATGCGGTTTGCCGATTTGGCTCGCGGCGAGTGCCGCGTGGCTGCACAAAAGGGACAGCGTTCCCACAAACGCAAAAAGCAGCAGGGGACGGATCAATCTCAGTTGTCGCATCACGGAGAACTCCGGTCTTCGATTACGGCTCGCATTTTTGGGTCCGAGTTGTGGGCTCCAGTCTAGCGACTCTCGTGCCAATAGTCCTTTCCAAACCGCCCCGTTATCCCAAATTACTGAATCTTGACGGCATTGACATCGTTCGAGTCCTCGCCGAAGTGACCCAAGGCGTTAAAATGGGTGTACGATATCCCGCTTGCCCTTATTGCCCGTTTTTCGATAACTTCTGCGACTATGGCTACAACAAATGCTTTGCGCCTAGTGGGCAAGAACTTCGTGCCCAACGACGTCTCTGGAATTGCGCCGGACGAGCTTGAGGAATGGTTTGAGTCGCTGGACGACGTGCTCGTTCGCTATGGTCCGCAACGGTTGCAGGAACTGCTGGTCAACCTGCAGGAACGGGCCTATCTCCGCGGCGTGACGCTCCCCTTTACAGCCAATACTCCTTACGTCAACACGATTTCGGCCGATGAGCAGCCACGCTATCCGGGCAACATCGAGCTTGAGCGGCGCATCAAGAGCATTATCCGCTGGAACGCGATGGCCATGGTCTCAAGGGCCAACACGAAATATTCAGGCGTTGGCGGTCATATCTCGACATTTGCCTCGTCGGCGACGCTGTACGAGGTTGGCTTCAACCATTTCTTCCATGCGCGAAGCGAAAATCACACCGGCGACTTCGTTTACTTTCAGGGTCACGCCTCGCCAGGAATGTACGCCCGTGCCTTCGTCGAAGGGCGACTGACCGAAGACGATCTCGAGTACTTTCGCCGAGAGACGCAGCGGCCGCATCAGGGGCTCTCTTCGTATCCCCATCCCTGGTTGATGCCCAACTTCTGGCAGTTTCCCACGGTATCGATGGGCTTGGGCCCGATTACGGCCATCTACCAGGCGCGATTTCTCCGCTACCTACGGGATCGCGGCATTCTGGACACCAGTGCGTCTCGAGTTTGGTGCTTCGTCGGCGACGGTGAAAGTGATGAGCCTGAAAGCCTGGGTGCGCTGACTCTCGCCTCGCGGGAGAAGCTCGACAACCTCGTCTTCGTGATCAATTGCAATCTGCAGCGGCTCGACGGTCCGGTCCGCGGAAACGGAAAAATCATCCAGGAATTGGAGGCCGCTTTCCGAGGCGCCGGTTGGAACTGCATCAAAGTGATCTGGGGCTCCGACTGGGACCCCCTGCTTGCGGCTGATATCGACGGCCGACTCGTCAAACGCATGGGCGAAGTCGTCGACGGACAATATCAGAAATACAGCGTCGTCGAGTCGGGCGCCTACATTCGTGAACATTTCTTCGGCGTGTCGCCGGAATTGCTTGCGATGGCCGAGCACCTGTCGGACGAACAGTTGCAGAAGATGCGCCGCGGCGGGCATGACCCCCGCAAGGTCTTCACCGCGTATCATGCGGCCGTCAAGCACGAAGGTTCGCCAACGGTGATCCTGGCGAAGACCATCAAGGGCTACGGACTGGGAGAAGCGGGCGAAGGGCGCAATACAACTCACCAGGAGAAGAAGCTCGACGCGGACGAGATGCGCGCGTTCCGCAGTCGGTTTGCCATTCCGATCGGCGACGAAGCCATCAAGGACGCACCGTTTTATCGATTCCCCGAGGACAGCGAAGAGTTCAAATACCTCACCGAGCATCGCCAAGCGCTCGGCGGGTCACTTCCCACGCGGCATGGTCCCGAAGAGAAGCTCGAAATTCCGCCCCTCACCGCATTCGATAAAACTCTCAAAGGGAGCGGCGGACGCGAGGCATCGACGACGATGGCCTTCGGCGTCCTGCTGAGCCAGTTGCTCAAGGACAAACAGATCGGCAAGCGCGTCGTCCCAATTATTCCCGACGAAGCGCGGCACGTTCGGCATCGAGGGGCTTTTCGCTCAGTGCGGAATCTATTCGAGCAAGGGCCAGGTCTACGATCCGGTCGATTCCGGCACGATCATGTACTACAAGGAGGCCAAGAACGGCCAAATCCTCGAAGAGGGAATCAACGAAGCGGGGGCGATGTCTTCCTTCGTGGCCGCCGGCACGGCGTATTCGACGCTCGGCATCCACATGATCCCCTTCTACATCTATTACTCGATGTTCGGCTTCCAGCGGGTCGGGGACCTGATTTGGCTGGCCGCTGATGCCCGAACGCGTGGATTTCTGGTTGGCGCAACGTCGGGGCGAACGACTCTCAATGGTGAGGGACTGCAGCACCAGGACGGCCACAGCCAATTGATCGCCACGTCGGTCCCCAACCTGCGGGCGTACGATCCGGCCTTCGCGTACGAAGTCGCCGTAATCGTCCAGGACGGCCTCCGCCGCATGTGCCAGATGAACGAAGACGGCTTCTATTACATCAGCGTCTACAACGAAAACTACGCGATGCCCGAGATGCCTCCTGACAGCGAACAGGGGATCTCTGAAAGGCCTCTACAGGCTGCCGGGAAGTGGCAAGGCGGGGAAGACGGACGCACCGCGACCTCAACTGTTCGGCAGCGGCCCGCTGCTCAACGAAGTGCGTCGCGCCGAGTCGATCCTTTCCGAGAAATTCGGCGTCGAGAGCGACGTTTGGAGCGTGACGAGTTACAGCGAGCTCTTCCGCGAAGCGCACGCTTGCCAACGTTGGAATCGCCTGCATCCCAAGGAAAAGCCACGCCAGAGTTACGTGGAACAGACGCTTGCCGGTCTTGCGGGTCCCTTCGTTTCCGTCAGCGACAACGTCAGACTCGTCGCAGATCAGATTCGCCCTTGGGTCCCCGGACCGTACGTCACTTTGGGAACCGACGGTTTCGGCCGCAGCGATACCCGTCAAGCCCTTCGACGACACTTCGAGATCGACGCCGAGAACACGGTGTACGCGACGCTGATTGCGTTGTCCGAGCAAGGCCAGTTTGATAAGAAAAAACTCGCGCAGGCGCTCAAGGATCTCGCGATCGATCCCGAAAAGCTGGATCCGGTAACCGCCTAAGTTGTCGCCGATGCCGAACGCTGCGAAACTAGCGGAACGCTGCGACACAAGATCGTGTCGAAGGCAGCGCCGGGCGCGCATCTCACACGCGGGCGTCTGGTCCGCGGCAGAAGGGTCTGCACCACGAGGTAGGCAAGAACGATGACGGTTGAATTTAAACTTCCGCTGATTTCGGAGGGCGTTGAAGCCGCCGACATCGCTGCCGTCCATGTCCATGAAGGCGACATGGTCGAGGCGGGGCAAATCGTGCTCGAGGTCGAAACCGAAAAGGCCGTTGCCGAGATTCCGTCGCCGCAAGCGGGACGCATTTCCAAAATCCTCGTGAAACCCGGCCAAACCGTCAAAATTGGCGAACATTTGCTGACGATCGACGAATCCGGTGCGCCGGCGGGCGGAGGGAAGACTCCAGCGGCTGCCGCACCGGCCGCAAAGGCAGCAACTCCGTCGAAATCCGCGCCGCCTGCCGCCCAAGCACCAAAAGTCGAAGCGCAGTCACCCAAAACTCCTGCTCCCGAGCCCGCAGTGCCGGCGACCAAAACCGTTGAAACACCCGCACGACCGACCGCTCCTCCCACCGTCGTCGCCACTCGCACACATGTCGACGACAACGGACACGATGAAGCGCCCGTCCCCGCAGGACCGGCCACCCGGCGTCTCGCCCGCGAGCTGGGCGTCGATTTGCATAAAGTCTCCGGAAGCGGTCCGGGTGGCCGAATCACGACCGACGATGTGCAGGCCTTCGTTCGCACGTTGACCTCGGGACGTTCGTTCAACGTGGTCGGTCCGATGTCTGTGGTCGCACTACCGCCGTTCGATCGGTTTGGACCCACCGAACGTCAGCCGATGAACAAGCTGGCTCGCGTCAGCGCGGCCAATTTGAGCGTTGCCTGGCAGACGATTCCGCACGTGACGCAACATGAATTGGCTGACGTCACGGACCTCGAACAGGCCCGTCAAGGCTACATGAAGTCCGTCGGGCAGAACGGTCCCAAGGTCACGATGACCGCCATCATGGTGAAGGCCGTGGTCGGAGCGCTCAAAGCGTATCCGAACTTCAACTCCAGCATCGATATCGAAGCCGGCGAGCTGGTGATCAAGCGGTATTACCACATCGGCGTGGCCGTCGACACCGAATACGGCTTGCTGGTTCCCGTGATTCGAGACGCGGATCGCAAGACGGTTTTGACGATCGCGGGCGAGCTTTCTGAACTTGCCCGCAAGGCCCGCGATCGCAAACTGGATATGGCCGACATGCAAGGCGGCACGTTCACGATTACCAACCTCGGCGGAATCGGCGGGACGGCGTTCACGCCGATCGTCAATCACCCCGAGGCAGCCATCCTGGGTATGTCGCGAACGCAAACCCAGGTGAAACTTGTCGATGGAAAACTGGTTGAACGGTTGATGTTGCCACTCTCCCTGTCTTACGATCACCGCATCGTAAACGGTGCCGACGCAGCACGGTTCGTCGTCAAGCTGTCGGCCATTCTGTCCGATTGCTTCCAGCTACTGATCGAGTGCTGATTCATGGGAGATGAGAGCGCAGAAGTCGTCGTGATCGGCGGCGGTCCGGGTGGTTATCCGGCAGCCTTTGACGCAGCCGATCGCGGCATGAAAGTCACCCTCGTCAATGATGAAGCGATCCCCGGCGGCGTCTGCCTGCATCGCGGCTGCATTCCGTCGAAAGCCCTGTTGCACGTCGCCAAACTGATTCACGAGGCCGACGAGGCCGATCAGTGGGGCCTCAAGTACGCGAAGCCGAAGCTTGACCTGGATCAGCTCCGCAATTTCAAGTCGTCCGTTGTCGGAAAGTTGACAGGTGGCGTCGCCGAACTTTGCAGACTTCGCGGCGTCAAGCTGATTCAAGCCCGCGCCAGCTTTCTCGATTCCAGCACCCTTCAGCTCAAGAAGCCCGACGGGTCGACTCAAAAGCTCGCGTTCAAAACGGCAATCGTCGCGACCGGTTCGTCGCCGGTGATGCCGCCCATCTTCGCGATCGGCGATCCGCGGGTGATGGATTCCACCGGGGCCTTGGATCTGCCCGATGTACCGCAACGCTTGCTGGTCGTTGGCGGCGGGTACATCGGTCTCGAAATGGGCTCGGTTTACGCGGCTTTGGGATCGAAAGTGACCGTGGTCGAAATGACGCCCGGGCTTCTTCCCGGGGCCGATCGAGACCTGGTCCGCCCCCTCAAGGCGCGACTCGACAAGACATTCGCTGCGATCCACCTCAACACGAAGGTCGCAAAGCTCACTGCCGCGAAGGACGGAATCACCGCCGAACTGGAAGGGGAGGGGGTCGAGCCCAAACAGACCTTTGATCGCGTTCTCGTCGCGGTCGGCCGTCGTCCCAACAGTCGTGATTTGGGTCTCGAGAAGACAAAAGTCGAAGTCGACCAGAAAGGTTTCATCAAAGTCGATGCCCAGCGGCGCACGGCCGACCCGAATATTTGGGCGATCGGCGACGTCGCCGGTGAGCCCATGCTGGCGCATAAGGCAACGCGTGAAGCACACGTGGCCATCGAAGCCCTGGCTGGCGAGCCTGCCGCGTTCGACAACCTGGCGATTCCCGCTGTCGTATTCACCGATCCCGAAGTCGCGTGGTGCGGCCTGACGGAAAACGAAGCCAAGAACTCGAATCGCGAGGTGAAAGTCGCTCGATTTCCGTGGGCGGCATCCGGCCGAGCGCAGACCCTTTCACGAACTGAGGGGGTCACAAAGATTCTTTTCGACCCCAAGACGGAACGCGTGTTGGGAGTCGGAATTGTGGGTGTCGGAGCGGGCGAGTTGATCGCCGAGGGTGTTCTTGCCGTCGAAATGGCGGCCGTAGCCCGCGACGTCGCTGAGACGATTCATGCGCACCCGACGCTCTCGGAAACCTTGATGGAAGCCGCCGAGACGGCGTTCGGTCAGGCGACACACATTTACCGCTCGAAACGGTAGTAGACCGCCCACTTCAAATTTGTGGATCGGGGTGCCACGCCCACGGCTTTGCGTGGGCGTGTCTTCGCACGTCAAACGGGTTCGCACGCCCACGCAAAGCCGTGGGCGTGGCACCCAGCATTTTGCGATGAACGGTCTAGTCGAGTGGATCGGGCGGTTATCTCGCCGCACGCCAGCGCGCGATTGCCGCGGTGTCGTGCAAAGCGTCGGCAGCCAATTGCGAGCGAAGCAAATCCCGTTTTTCAGGCGGCGCCAGCTTCAAGAGTCGCGGCAAATTGAGCGGTCGAGCGTCGCGCAACAGTCCGGCTTCCACCACTGCCGCGACGTAAATCGTTCGATCACCCGTATCCAGCCGGGTTTCAACGCGGCAATCGAGCCACGCGAAAGCGTCCAGGAGAATCGGACTCCCCGTCGCGGCGGTGGTCATTTGAAGACCCGCGAATTTGTCGGCGTCGCGCGACGTTTGCAGACCGAATCGCCACATCAATTCGAGCTGCGATTCGTCCACAAGATGCGCCGCAAATGCCCCCGAGGCCTCGATCAGCTTCCACGTCTCATGCGTCTTCGCGAAGCCGGCGATCAGACGCGGCATCTCGGGAACGATCGACGCGGGACTGACAAAGGTCGCGGCGAGTCCGCTCCGTCGCCCGGCATGTTCGGCAGTGACGATCCAAACCTCGCGTTCGATGCGATCGAAGATGGTTGTGGCGATCGACGGCTTCAAAACTCACTTGGTCGCTAAAGCCGTGGAGAGGTGGCCAATCGCCGCATCGAGATGCTTGACGAGCTTTTTCTGATTTTTGCTCGCGGCGAACATGTCGCGCTTGTTTCAGGATCTTTTGAGCCTTTTCAAGCTGTGCATCCGAGGAGCCCTGATCTTCGTGCACGTCCGCCTTGGCTTGCAGGTTGACCTTCAGCAACAGCGCGCCTTGGTGAATGGACTTCATGGCCTGGGCCCGATGCCCGTTGTAATCGTGGTTCGCCTGCGAAAGCAGAACGTAGGCGTCCTGAAGCATCGAGACCTCGCTCCCCTTCGAGGCCTGATCGAGAGCGGCGTGGACGGGGTACGCCATCAGGACCATCAGCACCGCGATCACGACTGTCTTTGTGCGGCGATACGACATCGCAATGTCCTCCCAGCGAGAGATTGAGAACCGACTAAATCACCGTGCGCAATAATGGGAAGCCGACCGCGTAGTCGACCGTCCACATCAAAATTGTGGATGTAACGGGGTGCCACTGGCGAGGGCTCTGGCTCGCCAGTGCCAAAGCCGCTTGATCTCCAAAGGAAGACACTGGCGAGCCCCGGCTTCATGAGCCGTGACCTGCTTCGTGTTTTTCGGACAGTGCTGTGGCTTATTCTGGAGGGTTCCAGGAGAGCCAGCCGATGTCGAAACAGCGGCCTGAGAGAGTCAGGGAGAAGAGCCGTCAGAAGCGTCGGCGGTTCACGGACGAGTTCAAAGCGGAAGCGGTGCAGATGCTGCTTGACGGCCATTCGGCCACGTCGATCTGTCAGCGGTTGGGGCTGTCGAGTCCAAACATTTTGTACCGCTGGAGGCGGGAAGCGGTCCGCCAGGGAGGCGCGGCGGCCGTGGGCCTGGAAGGTCGAGTGCGAGAGTTGGAAGCGGAACTGCGGCGTGTGGAGCGCGAGCGGGACATCCTAAAAAAAGCGCTCTCCATTTTCGGCCGCGAAGGGTGAGGGACGTGTACGCCGGGGTCGATCAACTGGTTCTCACGGAGTCGTTCGCGGCCTCTGCGGTGTGTGACGCATTGGAAGTGAGCCGTTCGGGGTTCTACGCCTGGCGGAGTCCAGAAGAGTCCCAGAGGGCCGAAGCGGACCGTGAATTGACGCCGGTGATTCGCCAGGTGTTCTGGCGTCATCGGCGGCGTTATGGAGCGCGGAGAATCGCGATGGAGTTGGCCCAGCGCGACATCGCGTGCGGAGTGTCGAGAGTGGCCAGACTCCTGAAAAATCAGGGTTTGCGGGCGATTCAGCCACGATCGTTCCGTCCGAAGACGACCGAGAGCCGGCACCGTTTGGGGTACAACGAAAACCTTTTGAAAGACAGAAAGGCGCCCTTGAGGGTGAATGAAGTGTGGGTCGGTGACATCACCTACATTCCGCTTTTGCGGCGAACCGCGGGCAGCCAGTTTGGCTACCTGGCGCTCTTGATGGATCTGTTTTCGCGCCGCATTGTCGGCTGGAGTTACGGCCTGACGATGGATGACGAGTTGGTGCTCGGTGCGTTGCGTCGTGCGATCCGCGAACGCCAACCCACGGGGGGCCTGATCCATCACACGGATCGCGGCGGGCAGTATGCGTCGCACCGGTACCGCGGCGTACTGCGACGCTCGGGCATTCGGCAAAGCATGAGCGCGGCGGGGAACTGTTACGACAACGCGTTCATGGAGTCGTGCTTCGGAACGGTGAAGACCGAGCTGGAGCTGGTTGAGTATGCGGGCAGTGCTGAGGCGTTGCGGGAGCTGTCCAGTTACATCCGATACTACAACGCCGAACGTTTGCATTCCGCGCTGGGATACATCTCTCCGGCGCAGTTCGAGACCCAACATGCCCTCGAAAAATAAGACACTGGACTGTCCGCGCAACCTGAAGCACCCCACCGGCCCCGATGGCCGGGCCTCGCCAGTGGCACCAAATACCACCATTTTGCGATAGACCTTCTACTACAATTCACCAGCCGATTTGTCTGACAATCGCGCACGCTCATTTAGGCGTACGATCTTTAATTTCCCATCGCCGGGTCTCGCCGGCAAGCTTGCGGGCACGTCTCAGCCGATCGAGCAATCGAAGATCCGCACTTGCTGCCAGGTCTCTTTATTTTCCGCAATGAACTGCAAGTGCGACGCATGCACCTGGTAGTCGTCGTGTGCCCTTCGGCTCTGAAAGACGACGTGCAGGCCAACGTGAAAGTCCTGCACGTTGACCGGACGCGCCAAATCGCCCACCCGTGTTCCCACCGCGAAGTAATCAATGCCCGCGATTCCCTTCAAAAACCGGTGACAGTCCTCGACGAGCTTTTTCTGCGCGGCGGGCGAAGGATCTTTCAGCGTGAAATAGACCATGTGCGCAAGGCTGGCGGGGGTGGGAGCGGTGGTCATCAGGGAAATCCTTCAATTCGCAGAGCCGTTTTCGGGCAACCGAGGCGGACCGATTGTGGCAGCCGGTAATTGCATGACGCAAGGCTCGTGCCCCGCAGCCGTTAATGAGTGCTTTTGCCGGAAAATCGGGAATTTCGGAAAAGAGGGGATTTTTCTCTTAAAGCGCCCGTAACACGTTTGACGATAAAGCCGAGGGGGCAACTCGCCGGACTGACGATGCGCGGGCGCATCGGCGTTTCCATCGAAGGCTCCCTTCCCATTCACTGACGGGTCGGTCCCCGCAAGCTGGCCTTGGGAACGACTTGGCATCTTGTTAGGAGCAGTGATCGATGTTCAGCCCGTCTCGCGTAAAACAGGCTTCATTCCGTGTACTTCTGCTCTCGCTGGGACTGGCACAGCCGGTGACATTGCTCGCTCAAGCGCCGGGCTGCAGCTGTCCCGCGCCCTGCGCTCCTGCTTCCTGCTGCGCACCGCCGGTGACGTGCTGCGCGCCGCCGCCTCCGCCGGATGTCTGCACGTGCACCACGTACAAGCCGGTGTGCGACACCTGCTACCATCAGCAACCGGTCGTGACCTATCACGACGTTTGCCACACCTGCTACCGGCAAGAGCCCTACTGCGTGACGGTTCCCGTCACGAAGGTGGACTGCGTCACTTGTGACGAAGGCTGCTACAAGATGGTCTGGTGCCCGCGGATCGTGACCAAGCAGGTTCCGCGCGTCGAATACCGCCAACAAATGTGCTGCCGCACGGTGCCCTACACCGTGAGTCAGCGCGTGCCGCAAGTCATGACGCAAATCGTCCCCGAGTATCGCGTCCGCTATTGTCCGCAGACGCACACCTTCATCAGGCCGCCGTGCGCTCCGTGCTGCTGCCCGCCGGCTCCAAGCTGTGGCGTTCCGGGCTGTGGCGTTCCCGGTTGCGGAGTTCCCGGACCGTACGTTTCACAGGCCATGCCTGCAGGAATGCCGGCTCAGATGCTGGCCGCTGCTCCGATGGGCCAACCGCAGCAGTTCAGCGCCAGTTCCGCAGGCTTCTTCAGCTCCGGTCGCCTCCACAGGTGCTGACTCGGACGCCTATCTGCGGGCGCGGGCGGCGGCAAACGTTTGGCAAACCAACCGGAATATCGCTGCCCAATAGGGCCAAATTCCGCAACAGGTACAAAGATCAAAACGGCACGCATTCGCGTGCCGTTTTCTGTTTCACCCCGCCAATTTCACGGATGAAATGGCGGAATCTCCGCGACGTTGCGGCCGTCGATCATCGCCTGCAGATGACCGGCAACTCCGTCCACGATCGCCGCAATCATTGCGCGGCCCGCCTCGGCAGTCGCTTGCAGCGGTTCTTTGTCGACCTGTTCGAGCATGGCATCCCGGCGCACATTTTCAGGAAATGCTGCCAAAGCGAAGGCCGTTTCGAACTCCTGAGCGTGCCCCGGCCAACGGCCCGTCTTGAGGTGTGCTTTGGCGACGCCTTCCGGCAAGAAGTCCCAATAGGACTCGAACTGGAGATTGATCTCGAAGCGTTGTTGAAACTGCCCCCACATCCCCTGACAGGGCGCAATATTCCCACCGTGCCCATTCAGTACCAAGATGTTCTCGAAACCGGCGTGATGCATGCTTCGAATCGCGTCGTGCAAAACGCCCAGCCAGCTTCCCGGCATGGCCGTCAGCGTCCCCGGATGACGCATATGGTGCTCGCTGATGCCGATGTTCATGGCCGGCACCACGATCACGTGCGGCTTGAGTTTGCGAGCAACTTCCACAGAAATGTGAAGCACACTCCGCCAATCGTGCTCCATCGCCAGATGTTCGAGGTGCTGTTCGGTCGCGGCAACCGGGATGATGCAGGCCCGCAGTTCGCCGGATTGCATCCGCTCGCGGAACTCGCGGCGTGTCTGTTTGTGTAAAAAGAGTGAGGCATCTTCAACGTCGGACATCTTGTGCTCCGGCGAATTCAGGCGAAATTTAATTGAGGAAAAATCCGTCCCAAAGCTCGCGGGGCCGATTCTAACGGCTTCGGGGCCGCACAATCGATTACGTCCCGCTTAGGCCCTCCAATTTCCGAAATGCCTTCCAGGCAAAATGGCGATACTGAGAGCAGTTCGCATCTTGCACAAGATGTAACGAAGGTCTCCTTCGGCGGAAATTGCCGAAGGCCCATTGAAAATAGTCTTACCGGGATGGAGGCAGCCCTTGTTCACTAACCAGAAGACAACCCGCCAAGGCAACGGCATGGCGGTCGAAGACGCCTTGAAGCTTTTGGCGGCGATTCTGGCGGCAACGGTTCTGGCCGTCAATTTGAGCATCGTGCGGCCCATGAAGGACCGGATGGAGGAGCTGCAGCGCGAAGTCGTCGGCATGCAATCGCAGTTGCAGCTTCTGGTCGGCGAGCGGGATCAGGTCCGCAGCACGAACGACCTCCTGACCGGCCTCAAGGCTCAAGAGACGGCCTTTGAAGAGGCCCGGCACTCCCTGGCCACCTTGCGGCAATTCCGCGAGGAGATGAGCACGGAATCTCAAAAGGCGACCGAAGCCCTGTCGTCGATGGAGAAGTTGGACGCCCTGCAACGGACGGTCCTGCACTATCGCGATTTGACCGAACCGGCCAGCAAGGTTCTCACGTCGCTCGTCGATCTGCAAAAACAACTTGTCGACCAGAACGCGACGGCCGACGATGCCGTCGATGCAGTCAACCGTCTTGCGGCACTCAAGCGAAATGTCATTGCCGAAGCGTCGGATAGTGTGGCGGCAGACGCTGCGTTAGGGCAGATGGCCAATTTGAAGTCCCAAATCCTCACGCAGACCGCGGACATGCAAACGGCGGATGCGCGTGCTCAGCAACTGATCAACCTCAAGAGCCAGATTGTTGAAAAGTCGAATGACATCGATCTGGCCTCAACGGCTCTCGAGGGAATCCTCGCGGTCAAAGATCAACTGGTTGTGCGGGGTGGTCAATTCACCGACGCGCTCCACATCGCGGAACGATTGCTGGGACTTCGCGATCGCCTGGCGGAAAACTCAGGCAAGAGCGAAGCCGCTGAGAAGAGCGCGACCCGCATGATCGAGGTGCAGAAGAAACTGGCCGGAACACATCCGAACCTAGCGGACTCGATCAAATCGATTGAGACGATGATCGACTTCCAGCACGAGTTTGAAAAGCAAGTTCGGTCGCTGGAGGGCATGCGGCGCAATCTGATGGACTTCATCATGATGGAAAATACCGTCGCTCAAGCCGTCCGCATGCTCCAGCCAATCCTCGAATTGGGCAACCTGCGGCACCTGAATGAGGAACAACTGAGGCAGATTGCTCGATCGATTTCGGAAAGCGAGTCGACCAAAGTCAGCAAGAACGACTCAGGTCGTGCTCCGAGCCGTCCGCTCAACTTGGGCCCCAGCCAATACAACCACGAAGAACGCAGCGACGCCCCGAAGATCGAAGACTCGGTCCCGTGGCCCAGCGAAGCGGAATAGTTGACGCGATTCAACGACTGAGAGAGGTAGCGAGCGACGGCCCAAGATGGGCCGTCGCTTTTTTGCGCCTCGATGACAAAGGGCGGCAGCGGGGCGACCGAAGTGATTTTGCGGTCGTGAGTTATGCGAACCTGGTGTGAAATTCACCAAGATCGGGCGAACTTGGCGTGGCGTTGACCAGGTTTCGACGAACTTGGTCCGCGATTCGCCATGTCTCGCGCGAGTTGGCGTGCCCGTCTCGTGCGCCTTGATTCCAATCGCCTGTCGGACAGCGCCTTACGTTCAATTCTACGCAAGTCACGTTGGCCGACTAGCTCTATCTCCGTCGATTTTTTCCGAACTTTTTCGGCGGGAAAATTCGGCTTCTTGGTGCACTCTGACGGCGAGAATTAAGTGCCATCCGTCGCAATTAGCCGACCGGGATTCAGCAGTCCGGCGGGATCAAAGGTGGCTTTCAATCCTCTCATCAGAGACGTGGCACCCGGATGACCGAATCGAAACGCCAACGACGACATGACAGCCGCGTCTGAGTTGAGCGAGACGAGTGAACCACCGTTCTGGCGTGTCCACTCTGCTAACGCGACGACGACCTCTGAGGGACCGTTTGCCCCCTTCATAGCGTCCGTGATTCTGCCGATCACAATCCCGTCCCCCGCTCGGCACACGGTCGCCAGGCCGAATCGAGAAGCCTGCTCCTCGAACGCTGCCACTTGTGAGGGTCGCAAATTCGCCTGGATCGTGGTTCCCGCCGCAACGGTCGGAAACTCGACGAGGGCCTTCCAGAGCCGGTCGGCATCGGATTCACAGGCCTCCGTAACGCTCTTTGGCCCACGGGCGTTGAGTTCCTGGCGCAGCGTCTCGATTTGCCAGTCCGTCTCGCGTTTTGAACCCTCGAATCCGACGACGAGAGTCCATCCGTAATCGGGAATGGCGATCTGCGACTCACTTTGAACCATGCGGGCTGCGGCCGCATTCAGGGTGTCGATTGCCACCGGCCGCGTTTCAGAATTGAGGAGTCCCTCAACCGCGGCCTCGCGGGCCGAGAGACCGTCAAATGTCGCCCAAACCAGCACCGACGATTCCGCCTTGGGTTTGAGCTTGAGCGTGACCTGCGTAATGACGGCAAGCGTCCCGAGAGAGCCCACCAGAAGCTTGCACAAATCGTAGCCGGCCACGTTCTTGACCACTCGTCCGCCGGAGTGGAACACACGGCCGTCGGCGGTCATCGCTGTCAGTCCGATCACGTAGTCTCGGAATGTGCCAAAGCCAAACCGACGCGGGCCGTTCGTACTTGTCGCGATCGCGCCGCCAAGTGTGGCGTGATCTGCCTGCGCGATGTCGATTGGCAGTCGCTGGCCCTCGGCCGCCAGAATCTCGGCCAGCCGGCTGATGCGAATGCCGGATTCCACCGTCACCGTCATGTCGCGAGCCGGAAAATCGACGATTCGATCGAGTCGCGTCAAATCGATCGCGGCGGCTGATCTCGAGAGCGGCCCTCCGAACGACAGAGCGGTCCCACCGCCAATCGGCATCAATGCCTGTTTGGGGCCGGAAGAGTTCTCGGTCAGGAAATGCTGCAGATCGGACTGGGAAGCCGGTGTGAATCCCGATAAGCCGTCGGAGGAGGCTTCGGAAGGTGGTGTCATCAGCGGGTACTTCAAAATGTAGGCAGTCGCGCGATCAGCGGGCTGCCTCCAAGATACGGAGTCCCCGCTCAAGCGAGTAGAGTTGCAAGCACCGGGCCGCGGAAAATGTCGGGCGGCCCAACTACGCCGCTGCGAAACGCCAGGACGCCGTTTCCGACAGAAAAGGCCCGACTGGTCCCACTTCGCGCCCGTTCCAGCGATGAGCGGCCACGGCCTTCAGCACGCGGTCGGCCGCTTCCATGGCAGCCAGAGCCGCGACTCCGTCGACCACCGGCGTTTGCTCGTTGAGGACGCAGTCCACAAAACTGGCCAACTCGGCCGTCAAAGCGTCGGCCTTCGAAACCTCCGGCCGTTCGAGGTGCAGATACTCGCCGAAGACGTCGCGTTTTAATTGGTCGATGTCCGCACCGGGCATTTTCGCTCGACCGAGCGGGGAATCGCCCGCAAGCAGCCGTTGGCTTGCCGAGTAATGCACGACTTCACGCGAGGTAAAATCGACGGTGACGCAGCCCGACATCGACCAGATCTGCATCGTGCGACGGCTCGACGGGTGCACCCGGTTGGCCGAAAGGTCCGCCACGCAGCCGTTGGCAAAGCGAAGCCGCGCCTGCACGCAGTCTTCGTTCTGGCCCAGAATCGAAACTCCAAATGCCTCAACGTCCACGAGCGGCGAGCCGACCAGGTCGAGAATGAGATCGATATCGTGAATCATCACGTCGAGCACCACGCCGATGTCGGTCGAGCGAAACGCGTAGGGGCTCGTCCTCTCGGCTCGAATATAACGGGGCGAACCGGCCAGCCGGCGAGCCACTTGCGACGCGGGATTAAATCGTTCGACGTGACCCACCTGCAGCGTCGTGCGCGTGCGTTCGGCAGCCGTTACCAGAGCGGCCGCTTCATCGAGTGTTGAGGCAAGCGGTTTTTCCACCAGGACTGCAATCCGTCGTTCGAGAAACTCCGTCGCCACGGCTTTGTGCGCGAGCGTCGGCACCGCAATGGAAACGGCGTCGACCGCGCCGAAAAGATGGCGGTAGTCGGCAAACCAGCGCGTGCGACACGCTTCGGCTACTGCCTGGCCACGTTCCGCCGAGGTGTCAGCGACGCCGACGAGTTCCGTGTCGAGGTTCGAGTAGATTCGTGCGTGGTGTCGCCCGAGCGCCCCCGTGCCGACAACTCCGACCCGCAGCCGTTTCATGCGGCTCTCCGTCGTGCAACAGATTCGTTCACGGCCGGCGTTTTCTGCTCGCGAACGGCTTCGCGTGCGCGCCCAGCTTGCCGCGTCGTTGTTTTTCCAAGAAGTTGAAGAGGGTCGACAACTCGAACGGAAAGATCCCGTCCAGTTCTTCGGCAAAAATCTCGCGGACCGCCTCCAGCGATTTCATCTCTCGATAGAGCAACCGGTGAGCCCGTTTGATCGTCGCGATCGACTTTTCGGACAGGCCGGCCCGACGCATGCCGACCAAGTTGATGGTGTTGACGCACGGGTTGTCCGAACCGGAAACCAGCATGAACGGCGGCACGTCGTGCGGAACGCGCGACCCGCCGCTGACGAACGCGAGCATGCCCACCGTCGAAAAATGATGCACGCAACAATTGCCCGAAATGATAGCGCCGTCATGAACATGGACATGTCCGCCCAAGAGCACGCCGTTGACCAGAATCACCCGATTCTGCACATGACAGTTATGGGCCACATGGCTATTGGCCATCAGCATGTTTTGATGGCCGATCCGCGTGGTGTGGTCCTCTTTTTCCGCGCCGCGACTCACCGTGACACCTTCGCGGAAGATGTTTTCATGGCCGATTTCGACGCGCGTCGCAGCGCCGCTATAGCTCACGTCCTGGGGCTCGGTGCCGATCACGGCTCCCGGGAAGAAACGGTTGCGCTCGCCGATCGTCGTGTGTCCCGTGATCATCACGTGACTGACGAGTTGGCAGCCGTTGCCGAGGACGACGTCGGGGCCGACGAAGCAGAACGGACCGATGTCGACATTGTCGCCCAGCTCAGCTCGAGGGTCGACTTGCGAAAGATGCGAGATTTTTACAGGCATCGGACTTCCTTGCTTCCCCCTGGTGTTGCTCAAGCGGCACGAGTGACACGATGTTTTTCTAACTCCGTGCTCTTCGCGCGAAGCTTGCGGACCATGGTGCGATTCAGATGGTGTCCCGAACGGTGGGCGACAAAATGGCCTGCCAGATCGCAGCCAATCAGCGCAAAATCGCCCAAGCAATCCAGAACTTTGTGTCGGGCGCATTCGTTGACGGCCCGCAACGTGTTTTCGATGGGGCCATCCGCGCCGAAGATCAAAAGGTCCCGTGCGGTTGTCCGGCTTCCGTATCCCGCGGCTCGCAGGGCGACCGCTTCGCGTTCGAGTACAAAGGTGCGAGAGAAGGCCAATTCCGCCATGAAGCTTTCTGGGGTGATCTCGATTGAGAACGATTGAGCTGAGATGGGGGAGAGGGGTCCGTAATTCAGATGGTAGGCGAGCACGAGGCCTCCGCCGGCGAGCGGACGGTAGGTGATTTCGCTCTCGTCCTCCGGTTCCGCGACAAAAACGGCTTCGTCAAGTGCGAACGTCGGTCGCTGCATCGATTGGTCAACGATGCCGGCGCCAAGAAGCGCTTCGGCAAATTGCAGGCTCGAGCCGTCCAAACCTGGAGGTTCGGGTCCGTCGATTTCAACCGTGCAATTGTCAATTCGCAATCCGGCCAAAGCTGCCATCACGTGTTCGACCATCTCGACCGCGACGCCGTCGCGTTCGATTGCTGTACGGCGCTCACGGTGGACGGCGAATTCAATCGTGGCGGGAATCGGCGCCAGCCGTGGACGATCCGTTCGTCGAAATTCGATCCCCTGATTTGCCGAAGCCGGCTGGAAGCGAAGATGGATATCCCGACCGGTGAGAAATCCGATCCCCGAGGTTTCGGCGGACTGGCGGATCGTCCGCTGCATTCTGCCCTGCATCCGTGCTCCGTATTGCCGCTCAGTTCGGCGAGTTGGTTCAAACGGGTCAGGCGAGGCTCGTCTCCGCAAGCCTCGCCTAACCGGAATTCAGTCTCCGCAGATTCAACGCTCTGTCCGGACGCTATTGCTGCGCCGGAGCTCCGGGATCGGCCGGCTTGGCGGCCAGCTTCCCATAGGTCTTGTTTAAGAACGACGTGATGGCGTTCGTGATGTCGTCGTTTGGCCGATAGTAGACGACTTGCTTGTTCAGCCCGCGCATCACTTCTTCCGGGTTTTCAGTCGCATCGACGTCGTCCGACGTGAATCGCAAGACGAGCGTGTAATTGAAGTGCACGGCGTACTTCTGTACGGCATCGGCCACTTCGAGGTAGACGGTCTTATAGATCTGAGCTTCGCGGCGGATCAAATCCCGCTGCTGCGTCTTGCGGAAAGCCTCCGCTTGAGTCGTGTGCTGCAGGACCTGCTTTTCCTTTTGAGCGTACTCCTCGGTGCCTTCCTTGAGGAGCTTGAGATCGGCCTGCTCCTTGCGGATCTGTTCCGCCATTGCCTTGAATTTCTCTTCCGATTTTGTCAGTTCGGCCTTGAGTTCCTCGCGGAGGTTCTCAAACTTCTTGTAGTTCTTGAACACCCGCGCCATGTCGATCAGGGCGATGCGATGCGGCGAATCGGGGGCCCGTCCCTGGGCCAGAACGGCGGCGGGCACCCAGGCCAGTGCGGTCATAAGCGCGAACACGGTGGCAGTGACAGTAATTCTTTTCACGGCGGATGCACTCCTTTGCTTGCCGCTCGCCCCGGATCCTGGGGCCAAGTGAGACAGACGAATTGTGACGGTGAACAGACGTCCGCTGTGGAGCAGATGGGGAATCGGACGCGCGACGCAATTTTGCAAAACGGAGAGTTCCCGTCAAGACGAGTGTTCTCGGCCCAATCTCGCGGATCTTGCCATAAGAGAACCGGCATCGCCAATTACGACGGACAGCCTCTATCCGCCCCGATTGGGCTTCGCGGAGAAAAGCGCGTGGGCGGCTACGTTTTGAACAGCCGCTTTCGCAAAGCCCTTTTTAGGGTTTTTACCCATTTTTTTGCCTTTTCTCGTTGACAAATTGAATCGCCCTGTGTGAGATGGCGAATGACCCATTCTGATGTCCCATCGGTCGATCCGGAAAGCTCGCCGAACCACGCGGTATCTTAATCTTTATTCTTGTCCTGATACCGGTACCCTGCCGGAACATGAGCTGTGGTAGGAACTTGCCGGAGGATCGATTGGCGCGAGGGGTTATTTTTCGGGGCGGCTTGTTGCCGGCCTATCGTTCCGCGTCTTGTCTCTTCAAGAAGGTGAAGGCATGAAACAACGTAAGAAGGGGTTCACGCTAATTGAATTGCTGGTCGTGATCGCGATTATCGCGATCCTGATCGCCCTGCTGCTGCCGGCCGTTCAAGCGGCCCGCGAGGCGGCCCGGCGGACCCAGTGCAAGAACAATATGAAGCAGCTTGCACTCTCTCTCCACAATTACCACGACACCAACTTCGTCTTCCCCCCCGGCTGGCACGGCGGGAACGGCGTCGCTTGGGGCCTGCAGTTGCTGCCGTACTGCGAATTCAAGCCGATTTACAACCTGATCAACTTTAACAGCGTGATCACGGCGACGACTGGCACGGCTCCGAACCGGAACTATGACCAGATCAACCTTGTCCTCAATCTGTTCAAGTGTCCGTCGGCCAGCGATTCGCAGACGATCTCCAGCAGCCGTTGCGGCGGAACCGGCAACGACTTCCTCTATCGCACGTCGGTTGCCGCGGTTGGCAACTACCTCGGCAACGGCGGTTCACTGTTGACCGACGGCGCCGGCCCCTTCGTTCCGACCGGTTTGGGTACTCCCCCGGGTAACGAGGGAGGATCCGCTGGTAGTGCGAATCCCGGTGCCCTCGAAGTTCAGATTTCGGCGCAGACTGCCGGAGCTGGTGTGTTGGATAACGGCGGCGTGCTCTACGAAGACAGCCGCGTGAAGATCTCGGACATTTCCGATGGAACCACCAACACGGCCCTTATCGCCGAACACTACGGCGCGACCTGCCTCACCGGTGGTGGCTTGGGTAACACAAATTGCTCGTCAAGCCATGTCGACTCTTGCTTCGGGTATTGGGCCAATTCCGACTCCTACGCGGGTGGCGGAGGTGCCACGGTGGCTTCGGACGTTTGCTTCAGCTCGGTCATCGGCGTTAACGGTAACGCCAATGGACGAGTTGGTGGCAACGGCGACATTAGCTCCCAGCACGAGGCCGGTGCTCAACTGGCTCTGTGCGACGGCTCGGTTCGCTACATGAGCGGCAGCACGGACAACAATCTGTTGACCTACGTCTGCAACCGCGGTGATGGACAGGTCATCAGCCTGCCCAACAACTAGGTTGGCTGCGACTGTCGTCTGAACTGTTGACCTAAAGATCGACGACCGCCTCCGCAAGGGGGCGGTCGTTTTCTTCGCGCTGAGTCAAATCCCCGATTTCCGCTTGTCGCTCCCCTCGCGGTCCACACCAGGTTGCCGCCAAGCTCGATGGCTGACTTACTAGTTGTCGGCCATAGTTCAGCGATTTGGCGTCGAGAGCTCGATGAGCCGCATCAAACAACAGCGTCTCACACCCTCCCAAGTAAAGCGAGGGCGGAGCTGGCCGTTTGTCGCAACCAGCGTGGCTCTGTTCGGGGCCACCATTCTGGTTTACGCACAGACCTGGTCGTTCGGCTACATGACGGTCGATGATCCGGCTTACGTGACCGCAAATCGACCCGTTCAGCAGGGGCTCTCGCTGCAAGGCATTGTCTGGAGCTTCACAAACATCCACGATTCAAACTGGATTCCTCTGACGTGGATGTCGCTGATGGTCGATTCAAGCATTTATGGCGTGCGACCGGCTGGCTATCACCTGACAAACGTGGTCTTGCATGCACTGAACTGTGTCCTTTTGTTTAGCGCACTGGCTTTGGCGACGCGATCACTCGCGAAGAGTGCGTTCGTCGCTGCGCTCTTTGCCCTACACCCGCTGCACGTCGAATCCGTCGCGTGGATCGCAGAACGGAAAGATGTGCTGAGCACGTTCTTCGGATTGCTGTCGCTTCTCATGTACGTGCGCTACTCGCTTGGGGCAACGGTCTGGAATCTGGCGGCGTCGCTGTTGTTCCTGATCACGAGCCTGCTTGCCAAGCAGACACTCGTCACCTTGCCGTTCGTGTTCCTGCTGCTTGACTACTGGCCTCTGGGCCGCATCAAGTTCGACGCATTTTTCGGACGCTGGGCGGGTCCGCGATCCACATCAGGGCCATCGAATCCGGAGGACGAAGCGCGCCTCGAACAAGTGTCACCACCGTCGTCCGCTCGGAAGCGTTCGCTCGGCCGGCTTGTCGGGGAGAAGATTCCGTTCTTTGCCGTGTCGGTCGTCTTCTCGGTGATTGCCGCAGCGGCTCAATCGAGCGGCGGCGCCGTTCGCACGTTTCAACTTCTGCCTCTGTATGCCCGCGAGATGAATGCCGTGTCTGTCTATGTCGCCTATTTGTGGAAAGCCGTTTTTCCCCACGACTTGGCGGTTTACTACCCGTATCCGCAAGCCGAACTGAACGCCACTGTGGTGACGCTCTGCGCAGCATTCTTGGTAGCGATAACGGGTGTCGCGATCGTCAGCCTGCGCCGATTTCCTTTTTTGGCCGTCGGCTGGTTCTGGTATCTCGGCACCCTCTTGCCGATGGTCGGACTTGTGCAAATTGGCTCGCAGAGGATGGCAGATCGATACACCTATTTTCCGCTGATTGGTGTATTCCTGGCCGTGACATGGCTGATTCCTGAGTTGGTTCCCGCGGGTTTCGCGCGAACGCGTCTCCTGCCCGCCGCCGCCCTTACGGTTGTGGGCCTTTTGGGGATAGCCGCCTTTGAACAGGTTCGCTTATGGCGAAGCAACGTGATCCTCCTGCGGCACGCCAAGGAGAGCACGAACGAACATTTGCTCGCGCATCAGTTCTTGGGAAGCGCCTTGCTCGACGAGGGTCAAATTAAAGAGAGTCTTGTCGAACTCAAGGAAGCCGTGCGCCTGGGGCCCTGGTCAGCTCCGGCGCATTACGGTTACGGATTGGCATCGCAGAAAGCCGGGCGATTCAATGAAGCGGCCGCGGAATATCGAGCGGCGTTGGCGATCGACGATCGTCTGGCCGAAGCGCACAACAATCTGGGATTTCTGTTGCTCAAGGAGCGGAAATTCGACGAGGCGAAATCCCATTATCTGCGGGCTCTCGAAATCGACGACACTCTCGTCGACGCTCAAGTCAACTTGGCCTTCCTGAACCTGACGCTGCGCGACTATCCCCGGGCGATCGCGCATGCCGAGCGGCGCTTGCGCTGGGTCCCCAGTCGCCGACGGCTTGCCGGCTTTGCATTGCGCTTGCTCTTGAAGGTGAAGGACGCCTGGATGAGGCCGTCAACAAACTGCAAGAGGTGGTTGCGGCCGCGCCCAACGATCAGATCGCTCGTCAACAACTGAATCGAATTCTGACCATCAAGCGGCACACAATGCACAAATGATTGGGAATCTAACGGTGGCATTGTGCGTCGGGGCTTTGGTGTTTTCCGAATTTTAGGGGGCCCAAACGATCGGCTTTGAGCAACCCGGCAAATCGTGCGCTGTTCGACGAGCTTTGAGCCGGACGTAAGGTGCAACGAAGCAGCCACGGTGTGCGAAATGTCCTGGTGCAGCATCGCGATTGGAACGGTCCGGCTCTCGAAGGTCCTCTAACACGAAGCCAGCGGCACAGAGTTGTCCGACAAGCTCTTCCCACGAATGAAGATATTCGACGGCGCCGGGCTCGCGGTATGAGCGATCAGGCACCTCCGGTAAGGGGCCTGAATGGTAGTATTCGAGCCCGAGAATGTATCGCTCTTTGGAATCACGATGGGTGATTTGCAGGGATGTGGGTTGCTTGTGCTGGCTGATGTAAAGGCCCCCTGGACGCAGAACGCGAGCAATCTCCGCGTAAACAGGCGCCAATCTGGGGACGTAACAGCTACTCACCGGTTGATGCACCAAATCGAAGGTGGCCGCACCGAGCATCGATAAGTTCTCCATGGACGCTTCGATTGTCCGGACGGCGAGATTTCGACGAGCCGCTTCGCGCTCGTCGATCCGCAGCATCGCCGGGCTGAGATCGACCACCGTGACATTTGCTCCGGCACACGCGTAGAGGATCGATTGCCAGCCGCCGCCTGCGGCCAGACAGAGAACGTCGAGCCGGTGAATCGATTTGGGCAGCCAGCCGCGCCCATCAAGCGCCGCCAGTGGATCACGGCATTCCTCGTCCGTGGCAACTGCGGCGAACACGCTCCCGGATTCGGCAAGGCGGTTCCAGGCGGCTCGATTTTGAGCAAGCGTCACGGTCTTCGATCCGGTGCAAGTGAATTTGACGGCGAATCGAACTTGAGTCGCCAAATCGCGTATGTTTCCGCCGGCACGGGGCCGAAAACAAACGGCATCGGTCCCCAAATCCCAGAATAAAAACCCGCACCCGCTCGCACATCCAATGTCGCCAGCCAGGGGCAAACCGGGAATTCCAATTCCTGCAGGGAATCGAAGAATTCGTGGCCGTAAAAGACGACATCCGTATTGTTCGTGGGCATGATCATAATCTCCCCCGGAAGAGACTTGGGATCTCTCACGTCGACTGCGCGTCCACTCAGGGCCTGCATGTAGTACTGAAATCCCCAATGGCCTTGAAACCAGAGAGGTCCCGGTTCCCCCTTGAGAACGGCCGCAATGCGCGCGGCGGCCGCGCGCGCCGAATCGGCGAGACAAAAATCGGCCCAGCCGACGAGCGAACTGACAATCACGGCCGGAATTAGGATCCAACGCCATCGAGCGCCGCGCGGCGCGGGGGTTGGGTGCTGCCCGAGTCGTCGGACGATGAGGATGCCGAGGGCTGGCGAAATGGGTAATAGGCTGCGGACGTTGCACGTCCAATTCACGAAGCCGGCGAAGGCAAAGGTTCCGAAGACCCAGAGCGTCAATAACACCGCATCGGCCGATTGATTTTTCGCCAGATCGGCCATTGCCAACCAGAGAACAAGCCCGCCCACAGCAGCCAACAATCCAAACTGGAGAGCCGTTCTGATATCGAAGGGAAGGGCCCTATGCAACGCATTGAGATAGGAAGTCGAAAAGCACCACCTTGCGCATGCGCTTGTCGCGAGGCCGAATAAACCGACGGCCGCCAGGCTCCGCTTCGACCAAAGCCACGGCGCACAAAAGAGAAGAATCAGATACGAGCCGCCGGTGAAGGAGAGAGCAACCAGAATTTTGGAGCTTACGGTTTCCTCGGCGAACGTCTGTCCCGGTCCTGCAGCGGCTGCGATTCCCCAGGCAAAATTGGCGGCATCCCCCAACAATCCTCGTCCATAGTGCCGCAAAGTCCAGAATTGGTAGACAGCCAGCACGCCGGCGGGAATGAAAAGCCAGCAAAGTTGCCAAGTCGGCCTGCGCCGTTGCAGCACGGCATAGACGCCTAACAAGGGAATCAGCGTGATTGCGAAATATTTCGTCAATGCGGCGGCGCTGATGACAAGCGCGGCGAATGCGAGCGGTAGACTGCGATTTGATCGGTTTCCTTCGACCCAGAGTGCGATAGACCACGTCCAGAGGCAAACCATCATGGTGTCGCACATCACGTTGCTGCTTGAAACAACAAAGGCGGGAGTCGCGAGTGCGAAGAGGGCCGCCCAGACGGGCCGTGTGCAAAGCGACCGGGCCAGAAACCACGTTCCCCAGACCGCGCCGATCGTAGGCAACAGAAAGGCCGCATGGAGGGCCGGCTCGCTCCAGCCGAATAGTTTCGCCGCGCCCGCGATGTAATAAGCAGCCATCGGCGGATTTTTCATCACGTCGTAAAAAGGCTGCCGCAGGGAATACCAGTTCACGTCGAACCCGTAGAAGTCCAGCGGATGGGCCTGGATCTGAGCAGCCGCCCACAAGAACAGCGGATCGTCGACGCAGAATGCCTTATTGATCCAGGGAAGCAGGCAGGCGAGCGTGGCCGCTGCGAGAATTGCCAGCGAACGGGCCGATCCGCCCGGGGGTTCCGAATTGTTCCCGTGCTCCGCCAGGGTCACGGCTCACCTCCTCGCGTGCGCTTTCGCAAAGGGGCAGTCGAGTTCACATCCGCTGTGGACTTGATTCTCTCAGGACGGCGGCGGTGAATCCCACCAAGTCCCCTTTAACCCGGGCTGTCTCACGAAAGACATCCATCCTCTCGGCCTCTTCGCAGAGTTGAGCGAAGGAAAAACCGCTCGATTCGTCCAGATCGGCCAGGAACTCTTTCGCTACGGAGACGGCGTCGTTTTTCGCGTCGATCCGCACCAACAAGTCGACGAGGACGTAGGCGATCAGACGCCGATCTTCAAGATCGGTCGCGGAGCGGATCCGATCCTGAAAATAGGCGATGGCCTCGTCTCGATGCACGCTCGCCAGAATCTGGAAAAATCGCAGGTGGGCCGTGTAATAGTCGTCGAATGGCGGATCGGCGGGAAACTGAAATTGCGGTGAGAGACGTTTGCCGTATTCGCAGAGCTCCAAGACGACCGGCAGCTCTGCACTTTCCGGCGGCAAGAATCGGGCAAATCGGACGACCGCCGCCAAATGCGAAACGTCGATATGGTAGTTTCCGTCGTCGAACAGCCAATCGCGTCCAGTGATCGCCTCGATGAGACTCTCGCAAGTGCAGGGCGCTGACTCACGCCGCTCGATATCGCGGCAGACCGATTGCAACAGTTCGCCGTAGAGATGGCGGACGAGCATCGCGGTGCCGCGAATCCGATCCTCCGCGGGAATCTGCGGGACCGCCTGATCGAATGCGGTGATCGTGTTGCAGGTGCCGCGCGACTGCAGCATCAACTCGAGCCCTTTCACCGGGTGTGCCCGCTCATAGAGAGCGATACTGATCAGTTCGTCGACATTTTCAGGAGGCCCGTTGTCGACGGCGATCCCCTCAAGAGCCTTCGTGACGCGTCCGGGCTCACGGATCGTCCGCAGATAGATCCACGCCTGGGGAATGTTGTCTTGGCTTAGGAAAGCCTCTCCGACGCGGCGGGCGGCCGCGACGTAGGCCTCTTCGAACTCACCTTGCCGTTCTTCGGGCACGTTGTCGAAGGACGTCGGCCGCGAGAGGGGCAGGCCCATCTCAAACTTCTTTTTGAGCAGCAACGCATCGAAGAGACGGTGAAGCTCGCCCCGGCTTTCGAGCGAGCGCAAGAGCTCTTCGATCGCAGCGCCCGGGCCGTTCGCCTGGCGAGCCTTTTCGATCGAAGCAAAGGTATTTTCAGCCATTTCCGCCGGTCTAGCCGCAACAGCCTTGCGAATCGCCCGAACCGCAGTGGCCGCTTCCGCAGCCACCACCCGTACTTTGCGCAATCGGGCCGTCCGGTCCCACGGTTTGTACTTCCACGATCCCATAACCAGCTGCCGCGGCTTGCAGCGCGAGCTTCGTACTCTCAGGACCCCGGTCGTTCAACACATAGAGGATCAACTTTGATTTGTCGAGCGTCCACTCGAGATCAATTAATTCCAAGGACAAGTTCCATTTCTCAATTCGCTCCCGCCAATCGCCGAAGTCCTGTTCGCACTCACTCCGGAGCCGTGTAGCCGCCTCCTCGTCCACGACCGTCGCGGTTCGCAGAATGGATTGTTGATTCGGATCTCGGTCGCCCGGGTCGTGGCTGTTCGCATCCGAACCGTTTCCGCCAGCCGGCTGTTTGGAGACATTTCCCTCATCCGCCAGCAGAGTGCCCAGCTCAATACCGCGATGCGTGCGAACGACGACCCGGTCGCCTCGATTCCGCACAAAATCGGGCGGGATCTCAAAATGGGCGACTTCGGAGATCGTCCCGTAGCGAACAAGTGCACGATCGCTCATCCCGCTTCCTCCGTACCTTGTTCCACCAGCACAATCGGATCGACGGCTCCAGTCGTCAGGAAACGGCCGATCAATGTCTCATACATTGTATGCTGGCCGAGCACCGTGCGGGGTTCAAGAATCCGCGACAAACTGCGATAGATCAACCATTGTTCGGTGCCGAGCTGCAGCCGAAACCCCATCGCTTGATTGCCTGGAACGGCCGTCCCATTTTGAGCGACCGTCAGCGACCGCCACGTCGCCGGGCGGCGACGGCGGGCGGGATTCCAGTCAATCACAAGCGGCGAATAAATTCCGCCGATCGCCGTTTGTCGAAATTCAAGGTGGCGCGGCGAATTCGTCAATTGTCCCGCGCAGCCCTGCACCCGCTCACACGGAAGGCCGATTGGAAAAAGCCTCGAAACAGTATTCGGCCCAGTGAGCCGACAGGCCCGAGTCTCCCGGTCGTGAGCGACCTCGATGTTGCCGGCCAGCGGCAATCGCGATCGATAATCGATGCGCACATCGCCGCGACCAATGACAACATCGGCCAGAAACAGCAAGTCATCGTTTCGAGGCAACAGAAGCTGCCGCTCAATCCGGACATCCGCCGCAGGTCGAGCTTGCAGTTCCAGATAGTCCGCCTCGTCGTTGGAATACCAGCACGAACAGGTCCATGGTCCGAAGATGCCGACCGATTGGTTCGCGAACTGGAGTTCGATCTCCCATTGGCCGCTGAAGAGGGGCGCCCCGCGTTGCCAATTCCACGCTGGGAAACTGCCCGTGATGCAACACGGAGACTGAATTGGCATTGGGCGACCAATCACCACGCAAGCACGCCGAACGACTGCGATCGGATTGAAAAACAGGCCGAGCCGCTTTGCGTGCCACGGCTCTCTTTGAATCTCTCGGCCGTCGAGGCGCATGGACTCCATTGCCCAATGAGCCGAGAAAACGGACCACATGCTGCGAAGACCCATTTCGACCAGAAATCGCAGCGGCAGCGGTCGACCAGAGGCCCGCAAACCCGTTCGCCTGGCCGTTCGAGAACGCCAGGCGCCCATTTCCAAGACACAGTCTGGATGCGGCCCCGATCAAAGCTTGGAACCGTCGTTCGCATTGCCTGTCAAATAACGGGCGTGAAAATCGCTGGCCCCATTCCCAAGCGCGTAACATTGTCGCGAGCCAATTCGGCAAATCTTCGACGAGTTCCGCAGACGGAATGCCGTCGGAGTCGGTCGACTCGACGAGCAGTTGGCCAAGTTTGCTACGAGCTGCCGTCGCAATGGCCTCTGCACCAGCGACGGGTTTAAACAGCAAACCGGCCTGCCAGCAGAGGTCAGCGTCCGAAATGCGGGTCGTGCGTTCCCACAATTGCGTTCCCTGAATCGCGGCCATCAATGCGATCCGCCAGAGCGTGCGGAAGAGAGACGCCGGCAGCTCCGCTCCAGCGTCCCGAAGCAACTCGAAGAGGACCAGCGTCTCCAATTGTGAGAGAGGCTCACCGGCCAGGGACAATTTCGCCCAGCGATCGAGAGTCGCCAGGGAACTACGGTCTAAACGATCGCCGCCCCCTCGCGAGGACGCGTTTCGTCGCGAGCCGTTTTTTGTCGCGTTCGCCGCCCAAGCCCGAACGATTGCCTTGCTTCGAGTCGATTCTTCGCGATTGTGCTGCGGCCAGAGTGCCTGCCGAGAATGAACGGCTGATTTGTGGACCGATTTCCGCGAGCCGCTGCCGCCGGCAAGTTCGACCAGGATTTTGTCGAGAAGTTGCGGGTCGAGGGCGTCAACTGCACGTTGAATTTTCCCTGGGGCCGCAACGTCCCATTCGATGCGGGCGAGGAAATCCGCGTCTGAGACGGAAGAATCCAATTCCACTGACTTGCCGAACGCAATCAACGGGTCGCCTCGACTAACATCCAGGTCCGCACCTGCGAATCCAATTCAAACCAAAATGGCCGCCGTGGCCGTCCGGCGACGATAGCAGTCGTGATTGTGATGTTCAATCGATCAGAAGTCGTGCGACTCGCGACTGCGGATGAAACAACTCTGTGTACGGATCGCCTGTATCGGTCGTTCCTAATGAAATAATGGCCGCGCGTGCGTTCTTCCCCTTTTCGAGGGTGCCAAACTCCGCCTCGAGTCCCAATGCACGGGCACCGTCAAGTGTTCCGAGTTGAAGCAGCAAAGCTTGATCGAATTCAGGATACCGACCGGCCAAGAACAAGAGCTCGTTCCAGATGCCCAAATCCGGGTTCGATCCGCGTCCGTCCGTTCCGATTGCGACGAGTGCCCCGCGTTCGATCAGCATTCGCCACGGGTGTTCGGTGTGTCCGAAGAACGCGTGCGTCCGCGGACAATAGGCGACTGCAATCTTGTCGTGGCTCGCCACGAACTCGATCTCCTCATCATCGAGATAGTTTCCATGCGCGATCACCACTCGATTCAAGCGGTCCATGGCCCGCAGATAGTCGAGCGGTCTCCTCTTCCGCGGCAGAACGCCATCTCGCCACACTCCCAGGCCGGATAAAAACTCGACGAGTTCGCCGGTACCGTCACGGAGCAACTGTAATTCGGCCTGCGTCTCCGCCAGGTGCATCGTAATCGGCGCCTGGCGGGCGGCCGCGAGTGCGATCGCGCCCTCAAAAAGCCGTGGATGCACAGAATATGGGGCATGCGGGCTTAAACCGCGAACGGCACCCGACCGGTCGTCCTCCAAGAATTGGGCCGCGATTTCGAGTTGGCTCTCGAGGCCTTCCGAAGGCAGCCCGATCAATTCTCGAAAGAGCACGCCCTCCCCGGCTTCGGCCGGATTTTCGCCGGGCCAATTCTGGGTGACAATTTCCCCAAAAGCGACGGTGCCCTGTCGACGGCATTCGTCCAGACCACGTCGAATGGCACTTCCCGCATCCCCTCTTTCCCGTCGATAAGCCATCAGATTGCGCAGCCAGGCGGGAAATGGCTGACTCGGCGTCAATGGCTCGGCTAAATCGCTGAATTCGAGATGCGTATGCGCATTGATGAATCCGGGCACGACAGCCACATCGCCCAAATCCTCGGCAGCATCGGGGGCCCGGTGATAAATGGCGGCAATCCGCCCTTCACAGACTTCCATCGCCCCATGCGCAATGGGCGGGGTCGCAACCGGAAAAATCCAACGGGCCTTGATCAGAGTCGGCGTCGCCAAACGGTCCTCCCGAGATCCGCTCGAATCTCGAAGCAGCCATTCGCCGCACTCTTCGCGATGGCTTCTCAATGATATCATGAATGCTGCTTCGAGTTGTCGGAGGGGTGGTTGCGACTCGTCGGCGGGCAAAAAGAGGGGCGACAAATGAAGCCGTTTCCATTCCGCGGGTTGCCGATCGTTGGGGCGGCGGTCATGACCGTCACTTGGGTTTTGCCAGTCGACGCGCAGCTTTATCAAGTCGTGCCGCCGCGCCGCTATCGCACGGCGACTCCCAGCACGGCTAGCGATGCGGCTTCAAGCGACACGCGGATTTCGCTCGAGATTTTCACGGGCACTGAAGGAGTTGGCTACCACGCTCAGCAATGGGAATCGGTCTTCGAACACGCGGGCGTCATTGCTCGCATTCATTCCGAGTTTTCCGGCGACAAGATTGCGATTCGCGAGAAACAGTACGGCAAACTGAGGGAGGTCACGCTTGTCGGCAAGCTCGAGAAAGACGGTTCTCTCACGTTTTCCGGCCACAAATTTGCCCGATCTCAATCAGCCGCTTTTGAGGAGTGGCTGCGTGAGATCAGAGCGTACGGTGCTCAAGGCAGCCCCAGCGGCAAGGCGCTTTGGGGGCTGAGTCGTGAGCAGTTCGACGCGATGCAGCACGCGTTGGCGGCGCCCGTGGAAGACGAGGTCGCGGGGCTTCCGTTCGAGGACGCTATTAGCGCGCTGCATCTGCCGGCACAGTATCCCTTTCGGTTATCGATTGCCGCACAGCAGACGCTGGCACTACCGGGAGTGAAAAAGCAGCCCGGCCGCGTCAAAGTGAGTGGGATCGCACACGGATCGGCGTTGGCGTTGGTGCTTTCACAATACGGACTTGGATTTCGACCCAATCGCACGCCTTCCGGCAAGTTGGAGCTTGTCGGTCTGCGGGTCGAAGACGGACAGGCCCTTTGGCCGATTGGGTGGGAAATTCCGGAAGGCACGTACCCGGCGAACGTCGCCCCGAAGCTCTTTCAACAAACGAACGTGGACTTGAAGGATCAAAAACTTGGCGATGTACTCAATGCCATCGGGGATCGCACAGGTATTCCGGTGCGCATCGATTACTCGGCGATCGCGGGCCGCAACCTGGATGTGGGCTCGATTCTCGTCAGCGCCTCGGGTGAGCACATGACCTGGTCCCGCTTGCTTTCGACGATCACGAGTCCCTCGCTGCTTGTCGCGAATGTACGGACGGATGAAGCCAACAAACCTTTTGTCTGGATTACGTCGGTCAAAAATGCGCCGCCGAGGATGAAGCGGCCGTCGCGGCCCAAGAAGCCGGTCGACGCGGACTTATTGCCCGATCAGTAAACGAGGTCCTGCATGATCACGGGTGAGGAGATCGTCGAGATTCTGAAAGAAATGCAGGTGACGCACGTCGTCGCCCTGCCCGATAGCACGCTTGGTCTGTGGGAAGATGCGCTTCGCGAGGCCGGTTCGCCGACGCTCATTCGAGTGTGCCGCGAGGGCGAGGCTTGGGCGATCGCAGCCGGGCTGTACCTGGGCGGCGCCAATCCCATCGTGATGATCCAATGCACGGGGCTGT
This sequence comes from uncultured Planctomycetaceae bacterium, assembly GCA_963752185.1. Classification (GTDB taxonomy): domain Bacteria; phylum Planctomycetota; class Planctomycetia; order Planctomycetales; family Planctomycetaceae; genus DASPSM01. The sequence goes on from CAVVXK010000003.1 coordinate 743,428, forward strand.
TTGAATCGGGCGATTCGCTTCGCAATGCGATCCACGATTACAAACTGCCGTTGTTTGCGATCATCGGCTACCGCAGTTATCTAAGTCAGACGATGCTGCCGAACGACTCGGCCCGTACGTACACCGAGCCGATTATCCGAGCGTGGCAGATTGATTACCGTTTGATCGACGCGCCGGCAAAGAAGCCGGAAATCCTCGAACATTATCGCCGCTGTCAGGCTGCGGACCGACCTGGAATCGTGCTCATCGCCGAAGGTCGTGGCTAATTCAGGAGTGTGCACATCATGCCGACCGCGTCGCCGAAGCGAATGTCCCTGGTCGAAAGTCTTGCCGCTCTCCACGAGGTGCGACGCGACGAAATCGTAATCACCACGATGGCCGCGGCCCGCGAATGGCAGAAGCTGGGGAAGAGCGCCCTCGATTTCGTGCTCGTTCCGTCGAGCATGGGGCAGGCGACGTCGCTCGGTTTGGGCATCGCATTGGCACAGCCGGAGCAAAAAGTCATCGTTTGCAACGGCGACGGCTCCATGCTGATGAATCTAGGCTCGCTTGTGACCATCACCGCGCAGGCACCGCTAATCTCATCGTCATCGTTTTCGACAACGGTGTCTACGAGATCACGGGCTCACAACCAACGCCCGCCGCGCCAGCGCTTCGCCAGGATGCGGCCGCCACGGTTGATTTTGGTGCGTTAGCGTCCGCCTGCGGCTTTCGACACGTCTGGACTTATCGCGAGATCGATCAGTGGCGAGAGAACGTCGCCGATCTCATTGACGCCCCCGGCCCCATTTTCGTGCACTTGTTGATTGAGCCGGTGCACACGGATGAGTTACTGCGGCCGCCCGGGCCTTCGCCCGAACGAGCTCGCGCTTTCCGTGAGCATCTTATGCGTACGGAATCACGTAAAAGATGACCGCGCAGTAGTGACAGACGCTGGCGCTGACGACGAGCACGTGCCAGACGGCGTGGTAATACGGCACCTTCTCATCATTGGTCAGGAAATAGATGCCTGCCATATAGAGCGCGCCGCCGGCCACGATGAGCGCCTGTCCGCCAAACGGCAAGACGTGCGCGATCTCGTGGAAAGCCACAACCGGAATCCAGGCAAGTACGACGTACGCTCCGACCGCCACATTGGTCAGGCGGCGGAAGCAGATCTTGAAAAAGATTCCGATCGACGTGAGTCCCCATACCGTCAGCGTGAGGCCCCAGAGCCAACCTTGCAGGAAGTAGGACAAGGCGAACGGCGTAAAGGTCCCCGCAATCAGCAGAAAGATGCAGACCTGATCGAGCATCCGGAAGAAGTACCGGGCCCGCGGAGCCTGAAAACTATGCGAGAGCGTCGACGCTGCGTAGAGAGCGACCAATGATGCCGCGTAGACACAACAACCGATGAACTGCAGGCGAGAGCTGTGTTCCCTGGCGGAGCCCACCAACACGATCGCGCCCAGGATGCTGAGCGCAAGTCCGAACCCGTGCGTAAGCTGGTTCGCGGTTTCCTCCGGAAGGTGGTGAATTCTGATCCGAGGTCGAACCAGGCTACTCATCGGTGATTTGCCCTCATGCGATGACGGGTGAGGAACTGAAGGCCATTACGGCCAGGGCATTATGTCTTTATCGGCGCGAAGCGAGAGGAATTCACCCGCCCCGCGAATTTGAGACGCAAACTATCTCTTCCCAGCCGGTTTTGCTATGCGAAATCATCAATCACGTAACGACTTACTCGCATTATACCGGTCGAGACAACCCCGGGGCTGCGGTCGCTGAACACCTTGTTTTGCCGTGCTTTCCGCATCTGTCGACCGCCCGGAACTGGGCTTTCCGAGAAACTCGATTTTGGGTGTAATCCGCCCCCCCGTGAACCGGACCGCCCATTCATTCGAAGGGCCCGCGGGCTGGAAGTGATTAACGACCTGTTTCTTACAGGGGATCTTCGATGCGCACGATTGCTACGCTTGCGGCAATCCTTGTTCTGCCTTGTGCTCTTCATGCGGATGACGCACCTGCACCCGGTGCCAACCTCAATATCGCAATTGCCGCGCCGGCGACAGAGCCGGCGGCTGAGTGCAATGCGGTGCTGCCGCCCGGCGCACCGACATCGAGCAAATACGACACCTCGGTTTACCATTTGAAACATGCTCATGCCCGTCAGGTCATCCCGGCCGTGCAGAGGGCAATTTGCAAGCTCGCAACGGAGGCAGCCGGAGAACACACGGCATACCAGGTCGTGTCGGTCGCCTTTCTGCCGACGACCTCGGACGACACGCTGGTCGCAGTCTGCCGGCGCGAATATGCGGCGATCGTGAAACAGGCGATCGAAGCCTGCGATGTCACCAAACAATACGCCGTGAAAGTGCAATTGTTCGAGGTGAACGCGGACGGAAAAACGGTGCCGGTCGGTTCGCCCTCGGTCGTCGTCGGTCGCGAGGGTGCGGTCGAATGCCAATCGGAAACCCACGGAGCAATCCGAGTTAGTCTGCAAATCAGCGATGCGTCGACCGAAGCGGCCGACGTGACGGTGAAAGAACCAGTTGCAACCGATCCGCCCCAAGAGACAAATTGCAGTGGACCGGATTGCGGCCAGCCCGAAGTCACCTGTGCGGCGACGAAGGGTGCCTGCCCCGTGTCGTGCAGCGGTCAGGCTGGCGAAGCGGGCGTCTGTCCGGCTTGCGAAGAGGCCGCTTCGATCTGTAGCCAATGCGGCACTTGCAGCGGTCAATGCGAGGCGGCCGCTGCCATTGCGTCCAACTGCAAGTGCGGCGATGCGTCCAAATGCAAAGGGACCTGCGAATGCGGTAGCAAAGAGGAGGTTGCCGAATCGACCAGCGAATCCTCGCCGTCCATTTCGGAAAAGGGCGGAAACACCTGTGATCAGTGCGGCGAATTCACGACCGACGAATACCGCGCCTTGGTTCGCATCCTGTTGACACATTGGCTCCAGGAGCATCGGGATCACACGGACGGCATTGCCCGCGATGATGCGGCGCCGACGTCGGCCGCAGAATGCTGTCCGTCGGGGATCTGCCCCTCCGCAGACTTTCCTGTCGCGAAGCCCGGTGTTCATCCGCACAAGCAGATCGAATTGGAAGTCGAACTGGGTTGTCCCGCACCCGTCCCATCGACATGCACGGCTCCAACCTGTGCCGAAGAGGCGGCCACTCAATGTGCGGATCCCGTCGTGCTGGGTACTCCGGCTGAAGAGGGACTCTTCATTCGCAAGATGCATATCTGCACCACCGAAGGCGACAAGGAACATGACGACGTCGCCATTGCCCACGTGACCGACTCCGAGAACGCCGACTGTCCCTGCATTGGTGGCTGTCGTGCCTGCGATGGACATTCGGCCGAACCGCCGGCCCTTTTGACGTTGTCGCCACTGAAAGAGGGTTCGCCAAGCTTCGGAATCCTGATTTCGCCCGAGTGGCAGGCGGAATTGTCGAAGAAATTCCAGGGGCGTCGCCTTTCCGAAATTTTCGAGTCCCACAACGGCCAGGACCCCGGCGCCGTGGCTTTGCGCGGGTTATTAGCGGTCATGTCAAAACCGGATTCCGATGCAGCGAATTCCGGGATTCACCATCGCAACGTGATTGTTCTCGATTTGCCCGAGCGGGTTCGAGTCTTTGATGGCAAGTGTGAGGCCGATTGCGCGTCAAGCGCGTCGTGTGCCAATTGTCACGACTCTTTGCGGGCACTGTTGGAAGACGTCCTGCAAAGCCCAATTCTGCAGTCCGTGAATCCGGCGGGACACGCGGAATACGACGAAACTGTTGCAAAATCCCCGAAGGAATTGCCGAGCGTCGCGCACTCGAGGATTGAAACGACGGTCGTCACGTATCCGCTCCGCGACTTGATTCTGGTCGATGACTCGGAGCGTCCCGTCTTCGATACGTGCACCATCATTGATCACATTCAATCCGCCGTCGCGCCCGAAACCTGGGCACACCCGAGCGTTTCGATCCAGCTCGATCAGCAGACGATGAGCCTCGTGATTCGGCAGACGCCGGAGGTTCAACAGAAAATCGAAGCGCACTTGCACGATCTGCGTCGACTGCAATTCAAGCGTCTGTCCAAAATTATCGAGCGGTTCTCGAACGAATCGGAATCGTCCGACGACTGAGCGAACCATCGCTCTCTCGCAACACAGTTAATATCGCGCCAAGAAACTGTCTTTCGACAGTTTCTTGGTTTTTTGTGCGCTCAGGCTTCCGAGTCACCGGTTTCCGTGACCTCTTCAAGGCTGGGGGCCGACTCGTCGGCCTTTTCGCGCAGCCGGAAATACAGGCGGATCGGGATCTCCGGATAGGGCAGTTCTTCGTGCAGTACGCCGAGGAGATATCGCTTCCAGCCCTCGTCGAGCAGGATTGGATCGTTGCATTTGAGCACGATCGTCGGCGGCTCGGTGCTGACCTGGGTCGCGTAATAAATCTTGGCCCGCCGATTTTTCCGCAACGGGGGCTGATTTGCCAGAATCGCCGCTCGCACGATTCGATTCAGCCGGGACGTCGACACACGAATCCGCGTTTGTTTGAACAAACTCTGGGCCAGGTTCACCAACTTCCGCACGTTGCGACCTTCCTTGGCGGTCAAGAACGCCACGGGCACATACCGCATGGTGGGGAAGGTTTGCAGCAGATATTCGGACCAGGCCGCAGTCGTCATTTCGGGGACCGAGTCCCATTTGTTGACGACGAAGACACACGGTTTGCAATTCTCGGATATCCCGTCCAAAAGCTGGATGTCGACGCGCGAGATCGTTTCTTTCGCATCGAAGAACATGAACACGACATCGGCACGGCGAATACTTCGCTGGGCGCGGACGAGGCCGTAAAATTCGACATCGGAAGCGAGACTCTTTTTTTTGCGGACGCCGGGCGTGTCAATCGCCATCAACCGTTTGCCGTCGACTTCGAACCGGATATCGACGCTATCCCGCGTCGTCCCGGGGATCTCGCTCACGATGACCCGTTCGCTCTCGGCGAGCGCATTGATGAATGTGCTCTTGCCGACATTCCGCCGGCCCACGATGGCCAGTTTCAATTCCGGTTCCGCAGACAGCACAGTTCCGGCGACGTCCTCATCCTCCGTTTGCGGAGGCAAATGTTCGACAATCGCGTCAATCAACGCGTCGCGGTTGCGCTTGGCTTTTACGCTGGTGACGATGAGTGGCACATCACAGAGCTTGCGAAACTCGTGCACTTCGGCGTCGGTGCGCTCCGAGTCGCACTTGTTGACGACGAGCAATTTGGGCTTGTCGATCCGTCGCAAACGTTCGGCGACTTCCAAATCCAAAGGGACGATACCGCTCTGCCCGTCGACCACAAACAGCAACAGGTCCGCCTGCTCGATGGCGATCAGAATCTGGTATTCAATCTGCTCCGTCAGGTTGTCGACGTCCTCGATTCCCAAGCCACCGGTGTCGACGAGCTCGAAGTAGCGTTCGTGTTCATGCAAGAGGTACTCGACCCGGTCGCGCGTTACGCCGGCTGTCGGGTCGACGACGGAGATCAAATGCCCCGACAGCCAGTTGAAGAGCGAACTCTTCCCGACGTTCGGCCGGCCGATGATGGCAACTTTGGGAACGGACATTGTGCGACGACAATCAGGTCTGCAGGTCAGATTCGATCGAGCCAATAATTCTGCCGCCGGCAAGATTGCGACGTTCATGGTCGCTTCGCGCGAACGGCAAGGAATTGACGAATCCGTTCCAGCGAAGCATCGAGAGGGATGGCGGCGACTTCGCCCCGATCATAAGCGTCGATCCGCTTTTGTATCTCGACCGCCCATGCCGCGGAGATTTCCGGAGTCCTGAACTCTCCCCCGCTGAGACTTTGTTCCAAAACATCGGCAACGTAAAGGCGATCTTCAGGACTTAGAGACATTGCCTCTCGAACAATCTCTTCGCGCTCGGCCATGCCGTAACCTCAATTCTGTCTGTCGTATTCTCGCATCTCCCTCGACCGAAGTCGAGTAGAGGCTTATTCGGTCCTTCACTCGCCGATCGACAGTTTCATTTCGTCCGAGTTGCCCTTGAGCTCCGGCGCATACATTCCATAGCCAACCGTCGGCAAGGCGCTGAATTTACCGGGGATTTCGGCCCGCATGCGATAGCACAGGCTGTGTTTGCCCCGGGCCAGCGTCCGCAGAAAGAGCGTGACTTTCTCGTCGCGGAGCTCGACATAGGCCGGCAGTCCGACGGCATTGTATCCGCTTTGGACGTCGAACGGCTCGAGGCCGGCCGCCTTGGGATCCTCGAACACCAGGTGTTCGTAGTCGTTCTTGCTGTCGATCACCAGTTCGATTTCGATCAGATCGCCGCTCTTCACCTCGTCTCCCCCCACATTGGCGATTGGCGTGCGGCGATATTTTTCCGTGCGCTCTCCCACGACCTGGCCCCGCGAGCCGGCGACATTTGTCGTTTCGTCGGCGCGGGTCAGTTTGTAATAGGTCCGCTCGACCTTGACCTCGAGTCCGGCGTGGGTGATGAAGTCCTCGAGGGTGAAATTCGTGAGGTAGCCGTTGAAATAGAGCGGGCCCCTGCCGCGCTTTCGCAGCTCGATTTTGTGAGCTCCGGCCGCAAGCGCCTCGCCTGAAAGCGTCGCTTGGTTATCGAACGTGAACAGATTCTGCGAATCGATCGAGGCTTCCTTGATTTTCTTGCCGTCGACAAGAACCTCGACCGTCATCTGGGGCTGGTCTTCACCGCTGGCGACGGCGTACTCGGCGAGCGCTTCGATCGCGATCGCCGTATCGCGCGGGCTGCTCCAGTAGGTGGCGTGTTTGCGGTTATTGAGCAGGTACTTGGCCAGCCGCGAGGCCCTTTCGCCCTTGGGATCTGTGCGGGCCAGCAGTTTCAAGTAATACGCGTTGGCCTCGGTCTCGTTGTCGTACCAGAACCACCAGAAGGAGCCTTCGGGCAGCTTCAAAAAGGCGGTCTGGTTCTCGTCATCCTGGACCAGGTATTGGTCGATATTCCGCACGACCATCGCCAGCCGCTCCTCGGCCTTCACTTGCGAAAGAGCCAGGCCAAAGAGCCCCTTTGCATAAACCGAAAGCTGCGTGCGGTCGCCATACAAGAAATCCTGCATGTCTTTGTCATTCACGTCGGCCTCGACGAGGACTCCGTACACAAGGGCGTCGAGATTGTCCGCGTGCTGCTTGTACGGTTCGACCGGCTTGGCGAGCTTGCCGTTTTTCAACCAGGTCACCTGCCGCGACTGGTACGCCTTGAGCCACTCGATCCCTTTTTCCAGCACGCCGGGGACGAGCGCCACGCCGTCTCGCCTGGCAAGCTGCAGGCCGTGAACGATCTCTGCCGTAATGTGTGGGTCAGACTGTTCGCCCCAGCCGGAGAACCAACCCCAGCCTCCGTCGGACAACTGCATGGCGTTCAGATCCCGCAGGCCGTCCTTGACGAGCCGGGTGACAGCGGCGTTATCGAAGACAGGATTTTCATCCTCGTTCTTGTCGCCGGCGTGCGGCTTCCAGCCGGCGGCCCGCTTGGCCGCATCGCCGATTTCCTGCGCGTTCAGATTGGTCCGCTTCTCCTTGATCGCGGCCAGGTCGAGGTGCATCCGCTTCAGAATGTCCTGCGTGATGACGGTGGGCAAGAACCGGTACAGCGTGCAATCGGTCGTCTTATGCGGGTAGCTGACGAGGTAGGGAAGCGCGTCAACCATCGCACCGGCCAAGGACGGCGAATAGCGGATTTCCAACAGCGTATCGGCCACGCGCCGCTTCGCCGGCACGGTGATCTGAAAGCTGGCCGACTCGCGGTCCGGGCGGATCGCGCCGGCGTAGGCCTCGGTTTTGAGCATGCCGTGGATCCGCACCGGAAAGTGCATCTCGATCGCGTCCGATTCCTCGTCGGAGAGCGCCTGCATCCGCACGACGGCCTCGCCATACCGGACGGCCTTCACCCGCCAATCGACGCGCGCCTCGCCGCCGGCTGGAATTTCCACCGTGTGCGAGGTCTCGCCCAGCGGAGAGAGCGTCTTGCCTTCCAGCTGCAGCTCGACGCGGACTGACTTGGCCGATTTCAGATGGTTGTGCACGTTGGCCGACAGCACGACTTCATCCGTCTCGACAAAGAACCGCGGCGCCTGCATCCGCAGCAGCAGATTCTTCGTCGTGACGATTTCGGCATCGCCCTGCCCGACGCGCGTGCCGGCCGCCAGGGCCCAACTTCGGATTTTCCAAGTGCTGAGATTCTCCGGCATCGGGAACGAGACATCGACCAGGCCGTCGCGGTCCGCTTCCAGTCGGGCCGCCCAGAAAGCCGTGTCGGCGAACTGCGAGCGGATCGTCGGCTGAATCGTCGCCTCTTCACCCTGCGACTCACTCTTCCCTTTTTGGTCGCCAACACCTTGTTTATTCAGTCCCCTCATGACGGCTTCCGGAGCCGCGGCTGCCCTATCGGACCCCAGATCCTCGCGATCGACCTCGAGATAGTTGTAGGCGAGGGCGCGCTTCTGGCGGCCTGACCCGAACTTTCCATCACCCATGGATCGGCTGCTGTCGAGCAGCATCCCCCTCGCGGCAAAAATGCCGATCTCAACCATGCCCTGCTCGCCGTTCTTGACCAGGTTGGTCGACTCGCGGTCGAGACTTGAATCAAACCGCGGGCCGGCTTGATGCCGCCAGCCCCAGAAGAACTCGCGGATCTCCGGAATGTTCGTCCCGCCGGAAATGTATTCGACGCTCTTGTCATAAACGGCCAGTACGACCGAGCCGACCACCGGCTTGCCGGCGAGGTCCGTCACCTTGAGCTGAACCCCAGCTTTGGCCCCCGGCTTGTAATCGTGGGCCGACGGCTGCACCGCCACATTGACAATCCGTTTTTCCGGCGGCACGACGATCTCCTGCGTCTCGTAATAAACGCGGCCGTCCGAAACCGTGAGGGCTTCGACGAAGAAGTTGGGCATGTCCCGCTGCGCGACGCCGATTTCGACCAGCGTGCTCTTGCCTTTGAGCCGCAGGACTTGCGGCCTGGCATCGGCGATCGACCAGCCCTTTACATACAGAACGACGGTGCTATCGAGGCGGTTGGTGTTGACGAGCAGGCGGACTTTCTCGCCCGGCGCGTACTCCCGCTTGTCGGCGATGAGTTCCAGGTCGTTGAAGCGGAACTGGGCGCCGTCGAAGCCCTCGCCGAGCACGGTGAGCAGGACTGCCCCCTCGATCGACTGCTCTTTCGCGTCGGTCAGCCGATAGGACAGCCGGTATTGCCCTGCCTGCGAAGCCTTGAGGTTGAGCTGCGCAGTCGCCGCGCTCGTCGGTATCGAGCTTCCAGGTTTGCGCGACGCTTTCGGCCGGCTTGGCGTCGGCGGCGTACGTCACTCGATAAAGCGTCGCGGAGCCGTGCCCTTTGACGGGCTTCTGATCGAGCGTACGGGCGGCGAAAGCGGCCGAGATGGGGTCTCCCACATGGTAGTAGCCGCGATCGGTCGAGGCGATGACTTGGAACGGCTTTTTGGCAACGAGGACCTGCCCTGTGCCCACGATTGTGCGCCGCGATTGATCGACGACCTCGGCCGTGATGTCGTAGCGCTGGTCGAGACTGCCGTGGACAGCTTTGGCAAGCGCCGTGTCGATCGTGATTTTCACCGTGCCGTCCGGCCCGATCGGCACGGTCGCGTCGAGCACAACCTCCGGAGTCCCGCCGAAGGATCCCACGATGCCCACCGGCCGCAGGCAACCCCACTCATTCCAGCCGGGATACCAGGTGGAATCGGGCCAGAACCACCAGTAGCCGGGACCAAACAGCCAATCCCAGGTTGCCACGGGATACCACCGCGCGGTGTGCGTGTTCCGCGTGACTTTGTAGTGTACGTGCGCCTCTGTGACGGGGCCGCCGAAGTAATAGTTCGCTATGATCGAGGCAGTCGCCTTGTCGCCGAGCCGGACCGGTACTTTTGGCGCCTCAACCTGCACTTCGAACTCGGGCTTTTTGTATTCCTCAACGCGAAACGCAACGCCGCCGTAAATGGCGTTGTTGTCGATGAGCCGCAGGACGTATTGTCCTAAAGCCGCGTCGGGCGGGAGCGTGAACGTGCCGTCGAAACCGCCGTAAGCGTCGGCGGTATAGGTCTGCTCGAAGGCTGTCTCGCTCTGCGGATTGGTGACGCGGATCTTGAATTTCTGGCCGGCAAACGGAGAGTCGGCGGCAGCTTCGTAGCGGGCGTTGCGCGCCCAGAATTTGAATTTGACCGGCTGGCCCGGTCGGTAAACGGGCCGGTCCGTAATCGCAAAGGCCTTGTTTTGATTGTACTCCTGCTCGTCGGTCCACCAGTTTGAATTGAACCCGGAGAAGGCGAGGCGACCCTCCTTGGTGCGGGCCATCACGATCCACTGATAATTGTCCGATGGGCTTTTGAGTTCGCGAATCACCTGACCATTGTCCTCCGAGAACTCGGCGAAATCGGTCGTCTCGACGGTCGTTATGAGTCCCCCGAGCTCGTTTTTGAATTGCCAGCCGAAAAATTCCACATTCGCGCCGGCGATCGGTTTGCCGCTGACCGCGTCGGCGACGAAGTACGTTGCCCGATGCGCCAACCGTTTGTGCACGAGGACCGTGTCGGCGATCCAAAGCACGACGTGGCTCGTGTTGCCGCCGGCCATTTTCGCCGTCACCAGGTAGGCCCCCGCCTTTTGCAGCGGCGTGGTAATTTCCGTTCGTCGATCAAAATGATTCGCGGGCGGCTTGAGCGAGACCGTCCATTGGGCGATCCGCTCGCCGATGTATTGCGACTGGTTCTCGTTGATCAGGCGATAGCCGATGTTCGAGATTTCCGTCCGCTGCCAATCGACCTGTTTGGGGCTCGATTTGAGATAGGCCTTCACGTCGGCGAGCAGTTTGTCGATGCGGATTTCGTGCGCCTCCAGATCGACCCGCGTGCCGTTGCGGAAGCGAAAGCCGATCGTGCGGCCCGCGATCGCCGGCTGCGTAGGCGTGGACTCGAAGCGGCCCCAATTGCCGACGATCGCGTTCAGCCGATCCTGGAATTGGTGCTGTGGTCCGGGCCCAAAACGGCGAATGATGTCGCGCCACAACTCGGCGGCCCGCGGATACTGCTGGCGGTTCTCATAGATGCCGGCGAGGATGATCAGCGCCCGTTGGGCCTGGGCATTGTCTCCCGAAGCGGCGACCGTGTTGTAAGTGCGAATGAAGTTGAACTCATCGGGGAGCTTGAACCGCTTGATTCCGTTGGCGAGGCGGGCCATCGTCTCCTCGTCTGTCAGCGTGCGTACGGCGAGGGCCGGATTGCTATCGGTCGAGCCGTCATCCTCCGAGTCGAGCGGGCGCCCGAACGACAGCAGCGTCTGCACGCCAAATTGCTCGTGCAGGAAATCGGCAAGTGCCAGGGCCGTCTGATTTTTGAGGGCCGGAGAGAACTCGGCCGCTTGCGCCAGTGACGAGCGCCAGCGCTCGCCGTCCGACTTTGCCGATTCAGAGCGGGCCGGCACGTGATAGAAAACCGGATTGCCGTCGGCGTCGACCGGCGCTCCGCTCGCCACGTCACCCCGGAAGCGCCGAAAACGGAATCTCCCGCCGGGTTCGTAGTCGGGAAGCTTCGAAAGATCGGTAAGCACTTGCAGCTTCCAGGCTTCGCCGCCGTCGCGGCCAACCAAGACCTGGTTTGCCATATCGGCGTAGAAGGATCCGACCGCCGCGTGGTCGGGTTCGTTTTGGACGAGCGGAATGGCCTGTTGCATCAATTGCAACGCGCGGACACGGTCTCGCTCCAGCGACGTAACGGATTCACCTTCGCCGCGCTGATTGCCGCGGACGAATTGTCCGCCAATCAAGAAACCGTAATGGTTGCCCTGGATGAAACTGTCGGCGGCCGCCTGCAGCAATCGCCAATTCTTAGGGTGAGTACCGATCACCGCGTCGCGGAACGTGTCGATCTCCTCTTGTCGCCCCAGTTGCTGCAAGCACTCGATGGCGGTCTTCAAGTCGCCCGGCACCGAGCCGGGATCGGCCTTGGCATCAAGAGCCAGTTTGCGGAATTGCTCAAACGCGTCGTGAAAGTTGCCGGCCTGAAAAACCTTCTGCGCCTGCCCGCGAGGGCCACCGGGAGAGGAACTCGTCTCGTGAATCAATAGTGCGACTGAAGCCGCAAGAGCGGTAACCAGCAGCCAAGCGCGAAGCGTCATGGTTTTGACCCCATCCGAAGTCAGGACAACCCTTTAGACGAAAACCGCGGTCCACGGGTTCCCGGACTCAACCTTCCTTACGTCGAAGGTGCGCAGTTTTTCGTGCGCATCTTGGAAAAGGGTGAGCATCTTCGAAGAAATCCTCGGGGTTTTCCAAGATGCTCACTTTTCGAAAGGCCTCGCACCTTCGAACCCCGTGCGCACCTTCGAACCAGGGCGTCGCCCTGGACCCGGTGCCGTTGAGGCGTAAAGTCGCGCAGCCACTTGCTGCGGCCTTGCTCGCTTTGTTTGGATTCTATTCTCATTCATGCGTTCATCACCGGCCGATGGGAGGGCGAGGCTCCTGCCGAGCCGCTTAAGCGAGATTTGGGTTGAGTGCGGCTCGGCGGGAGCCTCGCCCTCCCGAGCGGGCCGATTTCTTTGCCGCAGGCGCTGCGCTCTCAGAGCCGTTTCGTCCTCATGCGGGCAGGGCCCGCAAAAAAAAGAGCCGTGCCTGGATCTGAGATCCGGGCACGGCTCCGCATAAGCGAGATTTACAGGTCACCCTGTACCGTATTTCTACTTTTATTATGCGCACGAATTGTTGCGTTTGTCAAGATTTCTTGACAACGCGAGGCACTTCAAAATGCGATCCGCTGGCCGTCGTAGGAAAGTTCGACGTTCTCGGGCAGCCGCGCGTTGGTCGCTTCGTATTCGAGCGAATGCGAAACGTGCGTGAAGTACGCGCGGCGCGGTTTGACGCGCTCGATCACTTCGAGCGCCTGGCCGACGCTGAAATGAGTGGGATGTGGCTGGTCGCGAAGCGCGTCGATCACCAGCGTGTCGAGGCCTTCGAGGAGCGGGTAGCTTTCCTCGGGGATCTGGCTGACGTCCGTGCAATACGCGACGTCGTTGAGGCGGAATCCGAGGATGGGAAGTTTTCCGTGGAGCAGGCGGATCGGCCGGATCGGCTGACCGAGAAGCTCGAACGGTTCGGTCGTGATTCTCCGGAACGCGAGCTTCGGAACCGCGAAGTGATGCGCGTCGGGATCGAGCGGCTCAAAGGCGTAATTGAACGCAAGGCGCAGCTGCTTCTCGACCGCCGGCTCGCAATACAAAAGAATGTCCTTGTTGAGCCGATAACCGCAAATCCTGAGATCGTCCAAGCCGAAGATGTGGTCGGCGTGACTGTGCGTGAAAATCACGGCATGGACCACGGAAACGTTCTCGCGCACGAGCTGAATCCGCAGCTCGGGCGGTGTATCGATCAGAAAATCCCCCTCGGGCGCGTGAACCAGCACGCCGGTGCGTGTGCGGTTGTTTTTCGGATTGGGAGATGTGCAAACGGGACATCGACAGCCAATCACCGGAACCCCGACGCTCGTTCCCGTGCCCATCAGAATCAGTTCACGGGTCAAACGTCCGCTCCGGAAACTCGCTGACCCCGTCGGCGCTCACCAACAAGAGCCGGGGAGAAAGAGGATGGTCCATGCGGGTGAAGTCATCCTCGACTTTGCGGCGGATTTCTCCGAGCGTCTCGGACTCCTGCATGCTCACCGCAACCAGGAAATCCCGGCTGGGGACGCCGACCGCGAGCTCGGACCCGAGTTCGTCGCGCAACACGGAACAAAAGCGACGACTCAAGATTCGCGAAGAGTTATAGGCGTCCGGTCGCTTGGGCATCAAAAGCCGCGGGCCGCCCTCTTCTCCTGCCATGATGTAATCCATCCGCTGGCGCTCGAAATACGCGTCGAGGTTCGAGAGAGCCAGGCTGTGCAATTCCTCTCGGCCCAGGCTCCAGCGGTCGAGCATGTCTTCGCGAATGTACCAGTAGGCGTGCTGCTCGTCGACAACGTAGAGCACCATCAAATCGCCGACCCAGGTGTTCGCCACGAAATTCGGAAAGCTGCGCCGCCAGACGTCCTCGGGATACAGCATCGGAAGAATGCGGTCTCGAACCGAATCGAGGGTCGGTTCGGATTGCAGTGTGTTCCATTCCTGCACCTGGGCGACTGTTGCCAGCGCGGGCAGAATGATGTCCTCGAAGCGGTCGGGCTCCTGCACGTAGCTGCGATAGAAATTGAACAAATTGATGTTCGACTCACCGAGCTGCACCCGGAAATCGTCGCTGCGCTGGCATTTGAGCGCGGGAAACCGATCGCGGGCCATCCGGACAACCCGTTCGGCGAACAGATCGGGAGGGTCGGCTGGTTCGTCCGCGAACTCGAGTGAGTTCATGATCATCGTGGCCAATGTTTCGAGTTCCGGATCGCGGCGTCCCGTCGTTTGAAACGTGGCGACCAGGCAAACGGATTTATACCGTGCCGTCCACAGTTTCCAGGGTCGCCAAAGCGGCGGACGCAGCCAACGCTTCCACCAGGGCAGTCGTGCCGCGTCGTTCGATTCGCCCTCGACACACATCGAGGGATAAGGAACATCGAGCGGTCTCGAGCGATGGATCCCCTTACTGTGCGGGAAGACCTGTTGCGGATCGACGATTGTCTCGTAATCGAGCTTTTGTCCCTCACCCCGCCAACGGCCCACGATCCGCAGAACGCCCCCCGCATCGGGGGCGACTAACTGTGCTTCGCCCCCGGCTTCCACAAGAGTCCAGCCCGGCGGATGCCAAATGCGGAACCAGTGCGCAGGGTCGACATAAGTGCGCCAATGAGAGGGATGGGTATAGCTCATGGTCCTAGATGCCCAGCAGAACTGGCGGCACGTTGGCCCGTCAAGCGATGGCCCGTCAAGCGATGATCCGTCAAGCGGTCTCTTTTGAACGATGTACGAACGCCATACGCAGCGTATGGAGAGTTTCGTCAACGGCGGCCGCCTCATCCGGATCGAGGTTGCCTTTCGTTTTCTCTTCCAAGACGCCGATCAAATCAATGAAGTATCGCGCCAGTGGCAACTCCTTTTCGGCCTTTCCGGTGACCGGATTTCGGATCAGCCCCAGAGCAACCATCGCCTGATTGGAAAGCATCGCGAGAAGCGAGGCAAGCGACGCATCCGGAAGCGGCGGCAATTGCTCGCGTTCCGTCGCTCGCTCTTGCGCAACCTGTTGCGGGCCAGCGTCAGGCGGAGACGGAGGCGGCGATTGGCCTTTCGCCCCGGCAGATTCCTCAGCGTGAAACTTCTGGTCGAGAGCAGCATTCTCCGCCTGGACGCGACTCTTCCAATCCTCGTCGGCCACAATTTGGATCGGCGGTTTGTCAGAGGTCCCGCCAGCGAAGCCCGAATGATCCTCGGCCGCTCCTTTTGCGGTCATTTCCTGCTCCTGTCAGGGAGCTTGCGCTCAGGATGGTTTTGCCGTCGCGAACAGGTGGCCCGGTCACGCTTGCGGATCAGATGATCTTGCGCAAACGGCAATCGCAGAATAAATCTGCTCGGCGACTGGGTCAAGCAAATACTCTTCCCGCACATGCGAGCCCACGATTCGAGCGAACCCCGCCCGATTCTTCGACAGCAAATGAGCAGAGTCAAGGCATCGCGCGAGGGCGCGTTTTTGCTCAATCGACGGAAATGCTGTAATTACAGGGGGATTGAGCCACGCCGCTTCTTCTTAACGGACGTGGCACGCCCTTTGCAAATAGAGAGATTCAATGCCTGGGTTTTTCTTCGTCGCCCAGACCTTCGCCCGACGGCACTGAGACGGCCGGCCGGTGGTGGAGCCGGGACCATGCTTCGGCATGAATCCGGGAAAGCGCCTCCGACTTTCTGGTCGGCCGTCTCAGACCTCGTCGTTAACCGACGAGCGTCTTTAAACTTGCGTGGGCGGTCATGCGCCGGAATCGATCATATCGATTCCGGCACACTTTTTGACTACCGTTTGCAATCGGTGAATTCATTTATAGCCGGCCGCTGCCTAAAATGCACGCGTCCGGCTATAGAAATTTCAACCGATTTTGATGCGAACGGTACGCCTTGGCACCCCTGCGGGTCTGCAGCTTCGAGAGTCGCCGCCGCGACGAGATGCGCTCATTGATCGCGCGGCATGGCGCGATCGCCACGGTCGTCCCATCAATGCGGGAAGTCTCGCTCGAATCGAATACAGCCGTCTTCGCCTTTGCCGAGTCACTTTTGGCAAGTCGCTTCGACGTCCTCGTTTTTTTGACGGGTGTCGGCGCTCGCATGCTGGTTGAAGTGGCTGAAACACGCTTTGATCGCAACACCCTCTTGGATGCGATGCGCCGCACCACGATCGCTGCACGCGGACCGAAACCGGCGGCCGTTCTCCGCGAATGGAATGTGCCGATTGCCATCCGCGCGGCCGAGCCGAACACTTGGCGAGAATTGGTTGAGGCTCTCGAGTCGGCGGGCGCGATTGTCAGCAGGCGAATCGCCGTCCAGGAATACGGACGAGCCAATTCGGAGCTGTATGCCGAGCTCACTCGTCGCGGTGCGTCCGTCGAACCAGTCCCTGTTTATCGCTGGATGCTGCCAGAAGACCTAACGCCTTTACGGGCAGCGATCGACGATACGATCGCAGGAGAATTTGACATTCTCCTTTTTACAAGTGCCCAGCAGATCGATTCTGTGCTCGAAGTGGCCGCTGGCGACGGCAAAAAAGAGGCTTGGCTCAAGGCGGCGCATCGATGCGCGATTGCCTCGATTGGGCCTACGGCTAGCGAAGCACTTCGCGATTTCGGCTTGCCGATTGATATCGAAGCCAATCCGACACGAATGGGTCAACTCGTTCGCGCCGCGATCGAAGCGGCCCCGGCGATTCTCGAGTCCAAAGGCCGATAGGCCGGGGACACTGGCATTGCTAGAATCGAGGAATGCCGGAGCAATCGCCCGAATGACCCCCGAGCTGCACGAGAGCCGCTTCCTTCGCGCCGCGCGTCGCGAACCGACCGACACAACCCCCATCTGGATCATGCGGCAAGCCGGACGGTATCTCCCCGAATATCGGGCCGTCCGAGGCCGCGTGTCGTTTCTCGAACTGTGCAAGCGGCCCGATTTGGCTGCCGAAGTGACGCTCACGGCCCAAGCGGTCCTGGGAGTCGATGCGGCAATTCTCTTCGCCGACCTGCTCCCGATTTTGGAACCGATGGGATTTCAACTCGAGTACACGCAGGGAGATGGTCCTGCGATCCACAACCCGGTGCGCGTGCTCGATGATCTTGGACGAATTCGCGAACTGGGCGACGTCGAGGAGCTTGGGTTCGTTTTTGAGACCGTTCGCATCGTGCGCAAGAATCTACCGCCAAATATTCCGCTCCTTGGCTTTGCCGGCGCGCCCTTTACCTTGGCCTCATACGTGATCGAGGGCCGGGGTTCGCGTGATTTCGCGAAGACCAAGCGCATCATGTACGGATGCCGCGCGCTTTGGGACGGATTGATGACGCGGCTGGCTGAATCATTGATCAAGTATTTGCGTCAGCAAATCGAATCGGGCTGCCAGGCCGTACAGATTTTCGACAGTTGGGCCGGCTGCCTTTCACCGGCCGACTATCGCGATTATGTGTTGCCCTACTCGCAGCGGGTCTTTGCGGGAATTCCTCGCGATGTGCCGACGATTCACTTTCTTACCGGGAACCCCGCCCTCTTGCCTCTGCAACGAGAGGCAGGAGGTACGATTATCGGTGTCGACTGGAGAGTCGAATTAGGCGAGGCGTGGCGAACGGTCGGTTACGACGTGGCCGTCCAGGGAAATCTCGACCCCGTCACGTTGCAGGCCGACTTGGCAACGATCAAGAGCCGGGCCCGAACCGTCCTTCAAGGCGCGGCTGGCCGGCCGGGTCACATCTTCAATCTGGGTCATGGCGTGCTCCCCGAAACGGACCCCGACAATGTCAAAGCGCTCGTGGCCTTTGTGCACGAGCAGGGAGCCCGCCCGCGATGACGTCTTCGATGAACGGCCCTCATTAAATGGAAAGCGTTGCAATCATCGGCGGCGGAATCACCGGGCTGGCCGCCGCGCACCGGCTGATCGAATTGTCGGCCGCGGCGGAGAGGCCAATTCGCGTCGCTCTGTTTGAAGCGGGCTCGCGTCTCGGCGGGGTGCTTCACACCGAACGTATCAACGATTGCCTCGTGGAACTCGGTTCGGACTCGTTCATTACCAATAAGCCGGGGGCGATCGAGCTGTGCCGGCGGCTAGGACTTGAGGACCGCCTGATCTCGACCGATCCCAAATATCGGCAGGCGCTTGTCCTACGGAAGGGCAAGCCGGTTGCGGTGCCTGAAGGTTTCATGCTGATGGCGCCGGCGAAGATTTGGCCCATCCTTTCGTCGCCGATCTTTAGCCCCATTGGCAAACTGCGGTTGGGCTTGGAATCATGGATTCCACGCCGCGCAAGTGAAGATGACGAGAGCGTGGCTGCGTTCGTTCGCCGACGGCTGGGTAACGAAGCTCTCGACCGCCTCGTTCAGCCGTTGGTTGCGGGCATTTATACTTCCGATCCCGAAAAACTCAGTCTGCGAGCAACTCTTCCTCGATTCATCGAGATGGAGCAACGGCACGGAAGTTTGACCCGGGCGGCTCGCCGGGGCCTCTCGGATTCAGGCCCGCGCCCGTCGAACAACACGAACGGAACCCGCGAAAGCGGCGCTCGCTATGGATTATTTGTCGCGTTGCGCGACGGAATGTCGGAATTAGTCGACGCGCTCGTCGATCGGATCAGAGGCTCAGGAGAGGTCCATCTCGACGCTCCGGTTGCCAGTGTGCTGTGTTCCAGCAGCCCGGATGAAGGTTACTCGCTTTCCTTTGCCGCCAAACCGGGATCGTCCACCCATACGACCTCATTTAGCGCAGTGATCCTTGCGTTACCCGCGGATCGGGCGGCCAATCTCATCTGGCCCCTCGATAGCACGCTCGCCGGCTCACTCTCCGAGATTCAATATGCGTCGAGCGCGATTGTGTGCACGGGGCATTCACTGGCGGACGTGTCCCATCCGTTGAATGGTTCGGGCCTGGTCATTCCCGCGGCGGAACATCGGCGGATCCTGTCCGTCTCATTTGCCAGTCGGAAATTCGCGGGCCGGGCGCCGGACGGTGAAGTCGTACTGCGTACGTTTATGGGGGGCGCTCTGCAGCCCGAAATTCTCGATCATACGGACGAGCAATTGATCGAAATCGTGAAGACCGAACTCGGCCAAATCCTTGGAGTCCGCGGCGAGCCGCGATTCGCCGTTGTCTCACGCCACAATCGCGCCATGCCGCAGTACCATGTGGGACATCTCGATCGCCTGCGGCACATCGAGCAACGGGCAAGCGAGCATTCCCGGCTCGCGCTGGCAGGCAATGCCTACACAGGCGTCGGAATTCCCGACTGCGTCACGAGCGGCGAGAAGGCGGCCGACCGGATCTTCGATTCGTTGGCGTGTCGGCAAACAGTCGAGCGTTGCTGACTTTTCTACTGCTGAGTTCTCGAACCGACGTGCGTTGATGAACGCGATTGTTCTCTCATTCGATCGGCTGCCCGTGGGATTTCTGTCCTGCTACGGCAACAATTGGATCGCGACGCCAAACTTCGATCGACTTGCCTTCCAATCGGCTGTGTTCGATCAACATTTCGCAGACTCACCTGACGCGCACGCGAACTGCTCATCCTGGTGGACCGGCCTTTACGGATGGCGGTCAACGAACGACGAATCCAAGGCTCTGTCGCTACCCAAGTTCTTCAGCGATCGGGGAATCTCCTTCCGTTTGCTCGTCGAGACAAACGGTGTTCCGGACCACAAACCGGTGAGCGGATTTCCAACCGATCACGCCGAGTTGGTACGCGGAGAAGATGGCCTCGACGTCGATCCCGAACAGACACCGTTCTTTCGGCTTGTCGCGCGCGCCAACGCGACGTGCGTTTGCTGCGAACTTCGCGCCGGGAGCCCTGGTTGTTGTGGCTCAAATCGCGAGGCATTCCGACGCCTTGGCTTGCGCCACGAACCTTTGCATCCCGATTCCTGGATCTGGCGGACGATCAAGAGACCGACGCGACAGAAATCGAAGGGGATGTCGGTGACGTCGCCGACGACGAAGAAGGATCGGTCGTCGAGATGTCGGGCGAACAATTTGACGACTTGTTGCGAGGTGTGTCCCAGCTGCCCGAGGAACGGGCGATGCGCGAGGCTCTCTCCAGCGTCGATCGCGGACTCAC
Organism: uncultured Planctomycetaceae bacterium; assembly: GCA_963752185.1. Lineage (GTDB taxonomy): Bacteria > Planctomycetota > Planctomycetia > Planctomycetales > Planctomycetaceae > DASPSM01. Next base: position 763,665 of record CAVVXK010000003.1, read on the forward strand.
GCGTCGAGTGTGCGGGGGCTACGTTGCCTTGCTCGATGCGGCACTCGGACGCTTGCTCGAGCAGATCGATCATGACGCCGCCACGTCTCCCACACTGCTTGTGGTTACGGCAGGTCAGGGGTTGACCGTGCGAGAACCCGGAAAACTGACGAACGACTGTGCGTTATTGGCTGAGGAAACGATCCATACTCCTCTGTTCATCCGATTGCCGAACCCGTCCCCGCGCAGCCGACGACAAGAACTCGTACAAACGGTCGACCTCCTTCCGACTCTCGCGGAATGGTTCGGAGTCGACGTCTCAGCCATTCCCCTCGACGGTCAAAGTCTGATGCCGCTGCGCGCGGTGAAACGGGATCTCAACGACCAATCGCGATCACGGTCGCCAGCCCGAAGATAACCGGAATTCGCACGAGCGATTTTTATCTGGTCAATCGACAAATCGACGGCGAGCGTGACATCGAACGCCGCCTTTTCGCGAAGCCCGATGACGCCTGGGAAGTCAACGACATCGCCGCGCAAGATCCGGACGTCGTCGATCGTCTTGCCCGACTGCTCGCGGAGACGCTCGACGTCGGAAAGCAAATCGCGTGACGGCCGAAGGGATCGATTCCCACCGTCGTCACGCGATGAATGCGTCGGTCAGAAGCGCTCTTAGTACTCGCGGCCTTTGGTGATGCCCGGATTGGGCACCGGATATTTCCCGTCGGGACCGGCGGGCAGCGGGGAAGCCGACGCGAGCGTCTCGAGCTTGTCGAGATCGGGCGCGAATTCGTGCTTGCACTCGAGCATGTCGTCGTAGGTGACCATCTGGCCGGTATGGCAGGCCATACGCCCCATCGCCGTCACCAGGCTCGCCTGCACGCCGCGATTGACCTCGGAATACGGTCGGTCTTGTCGAATGGCTTCGGTCAGATCGTTCCACTCGACCTTATACAGATCCGGCTCATTTTTGGCGATGTGCCAGATCGTCTGGTTCTTATCGAAGTTCTGGCCTTTGTAGGTCCGGCAGTGAGCCGGGAAGTGGCCGTCCTTCGAGATCAGGGCACATCCCTTCGCACCATGCGCGTAACTGGCGAAGTCCCCCTCGCAGCCCGGCATGTACCGGCCTTCGAGCATGAGCTTCGCCCCGTCGGCAAACGTGTATTCGACCGTGTAGGAGTCGAAGTTCTGGTCGACGCAGTCGAGGCGGTAGTGCCGTCCGCCGTAGCCTTTGGCCGAGATCGGAAACGCGTCCTTCATCCAGCAGCACTCGTCGATGTTGTGGATCAGGAAGTCGCTGAACAGCCCGCCGCTGGCCCACAGGAACGCGTGGAAGTTCTTGATCTGGTAGGCCAGATCGCTCATTCCCGCCGGGGTTGGTCCCACGAAGGAGTTGTAGTTTCCGGAATGCACGCGATAGGCGCGCAGCAAAATCAGATCGCCGATTTCGCCGTCCTTGATTCGCTTGCCCAATTCGCGGCGTGCCTCGCTGTGCCGGCACATGAGCCCCACGCCGACTTTCAGGTTCTTCTTGGCCGCTTCTTCGCCCAGTTTGAGCATCCGGCGGCCCGAGGGACCGTCGACGCAAACCGGCTTCTCCATGAAGACATTCACGCCTTTGGCGATGGCGTACGTGAAATGCACCCAGCGGAACGCGGGGGGCGTCGCGAGGACCGCCACGTCGCCGGGCCGCAGGCAATCAATCGCCTTCTTGTAAGCGTCGAAACCGAGGAAGCGGCGGTCTTCCGGGACATCGACCTGCTCGTTATGGCGGGCCTTGATCGAGTGATAGCTCTCGTTGAGACGTTCGGGGAACACGTCGGCCATGGCGACCAACTTGGTGGGTCCCGTCGTCACCACCAGGGCATTGTCTGCCGCGCCCGAGCCGCGTCCGCCGCATCCAATGAGGGCCAGGCGAATCGTGTTCTCTTGGGCGGCATAGACGTGTTTCGGTATCGCCACGCCGGCAAGCGCCGTCGCTGCGGCGACCGTGCCGGTTGCCTTAAGAACATCGCGGCGTGACAGGCCTTCTTGATGCAATTCGCTCACGGGCTAGGTCTCCCTGGAATGGTGAAATGTTGGGTTGGCGGGCCTGAACGCTGCGGTCGGATCGGATTCAATGAGGTATGCAGGTGGGTCGATCGCGGCAGGATTTCCGGTCAATCAGCGCTGATCCCGGCTTCCCCAGTTTAGCCGGTACCCGCGACGATTTGCAAAAGAACGGGACCACCCCAGGGCTGCTTTAGGGGGATTTCGCCGCGATCAGATCGTCCAGCTCCCGCTTGAGCCGGGGCAGAATCTCGTCGTACGGAAAAGCGCCCAGCTCGATGCCGGCTCGCTTGAGATTGACGAAATTCGGCGCACACCAAAGCCCAAGGTCGGCGTCGTCGGTCTCGCCCGGTCCGTTCACGCGGCACCCCATCACGGCAATCGTCAGTGCGTGCTCTTTGGCATACGAGGTGAGTTCCTTCACCTGTGCGGCCAGCTCGACGAAGGCCTCATTTTCCACGCGCGAGCAGCTCGGGCAACTGATGATGTTGAGCGACTTGCGGCCGAAATCGACCACCGTCCGCACGCGACCCGCGGCAATATCATTCAGAATGTTGCGCCCAGCAACAATTTCTTCGCCCTTGCGGTCGTTGGGCACCGTCAACGACACGCGGATCGTGTCGCCGATTCCGCGACTAATCAACTGCTCAAAGGCGATCCGAGTTTTAATGATCCCATCCGGCGGCATGCCCGCTTCGGTGACGCCCAGGTGCAGGGGCACATCGGGCCGAGCCTCCGCGAAGCGCCGATTCACGTCGATCACTTTTGCAGGATCCGAATCCTTCAGGGAAACGCAATATCGAGTGAAACCGATCGAATCGAGGAATTCGCAGTGATCCAGCGCGCTAGCGAGCATGGGAGAAATTGAGTCGGCCGGGTCGAACGCCTCTTTCTTGTCGGGATCGACCGAACCGCAATTGACGCCGACACGCAAGGCACAGTCATTCTCGGCGGCGACGCCGGCAATGTAACGCACCTTCTCCTGCCACGGCTTGGACCGTTCGTGGTGGTAGAGATGCCCCGGGTTGTAGCGAAGCTTGGCGACAAACGGGGCAACCTGCTCGGCGAGACGGTAGTTCTCCTGCAGATCGACCGAGAGGTTGGCTTTGGTTTGCTTGCTGATTTCCGCCAACGCCTCGGCCTCTTTGCGACTATCAACGGCCACACGCACCACGTCGGCCCCGGCCTCGACCAGATCGTTGATTTGTCGCGTCGTGGCGGCGATATCGGCCGTCTTGGTTGCCGTCATACTCTGAACGGCAATCGGGCGGCCCGCTCCAATCTCTACGGATCCGATGCGCACCGTCCGCGTCCGACGGTCGGGCAAGTCGACAACCACCGAATCTTGATCTCCCATGAACAAATGGCTCCTGACGTCGTTAGGCCTGTCGAGCCGCCACAGCGACACAACTCCGCACTGAAAGTCTATCACTTCTCGCAAAATGGGGAATGCCGTCGCGTCAGACAGGCAGTACGAAGTCGCTTTGACATTGCAAAAGCGGGCGATTGCGCAGTGGGCGTGAAGGCATCCGAGGGCGAAATCTGCGCGGATTTTCCGGCACGCAGTTTCCTCGCGAGTCATTTGGCCCGGCGTGGAGCGACGATCGGATTGCCACGCCTTTTCTGATCTGCGCCGCAATTGGGGATGGCTCGATCCGTTCGGGAGGACCTTTTCGCGATGGAACCAGGTGCGAATCCGTTTGGCGGCTTTGACTTAGGAACGCAATCCCGGGGGCGCACGGAAGGAGGGTTCGAGAATCGGTCCTCGTCACAACCGGAATTGCCGGTCGTGCCGACCCTGACGGTCATTTGATGACCCGATCGCGCGCACAAATTCCTTGACGGTCACCCGACTTGGCCTAGCGTTTCGTGCTTCTACTGAGATGGACGACTGCATCCGTCCGCCGCGTTACGGACGCGCGGTTGCATTCCGGGAGGTTAGGAATGGGTTCCACGGCGATCGAGCAACGTCGGTCCAATCCGACGGGCACTGCAGTTTCCGGCGCGGCCGGAGAAAACGACGGAGTCGGTCACGATGGCGGCGCAGTCGCCCAACAGGCAGCCGTTTTCCGGCGCGATTCTGCGCGTTCGTCGTCATTGGTTGCCGCATTTTCGCGCGGGTATCGACGCCTGCGGAATCGCCGGAGCGGATGCCCTTCGCGAATTGGTTGAGGCCAAACGAATCAAGCTCTTGATCGTCGACAATCAGATCGGCGGTTTTTTTACGGGGATGGAGGTGATCCGCAAACTGCGGACCGGCCTCAATTGGCTTCCGGCCATCGTCCTCGACGAAGACAAGCAGCGGCTCGCCTCCGATGCCAAAGCTTCCGGAGGCGTCACCGTGCTCGACTGCACGGCGACGGACGACGAAATTGTCAAAGCCGCTCAACGGTTGCTCGCCCGGCAGGCTCGCGAGGAAGAACTGATTCCCTTCGAGGCAAAATCGATCGTCGACCGTGTCGGCGACCTTCCGGTCCTTTCGCAGTTGACGATCAAGCTCTTGCGCTACCAGGAAATGGAGACTCAGAGCGTTGTTGTCGACGAACTCTGCCAGGATATTTCGATTGATCCGCGAGCGACCGGCGTCGTTTTGAAGGCGGCAAACGCCTCGAGCAACGGTATTTCCCGCGAGGTCGCCAGCGTGCAGGACGCCATCCGCGTGCTGGGGGTGCGGCCGACGATCGGCAGCGTGCTCAACGCGGCCGTGACCTCGGGGATGGGCGGTCTTGCCAAGGGTTTGTCGAATGAATTTCAGAGCTGGCACGCCCGACGCGGAATGTTGATCGCCAGTACGGCCGCCATGGTCGCCAAGAACCTCGAGGACCGCTCCGAGGAGACCGCCTTTCTGCTCGGCATCCTGCAGGATGTCGGCATTCTGACACTCCTGTGCACGTACCCGAAAGAATATCGCGGAATTCTCAAGAGATGGCGGACGGTCGGGCACCTGAAACTGGCCGCCGCCGAACAGGCGGAACTAGGGTGCACGCACGGCGAAGTCTCGGCCGCCGTGATGCAACGTTGGGGCATGCCCGATTCGTTGATCCTGCCCGTGTTGCATCATTTAGTGCCGGCCAATGATATCGAGCGGTCGGGGGTCGATGTCGGTTTTCATCGTGCCTTGACGATCGCCGAGGCACTGGCCGATCTGACGGATGCCCCGCATGCGATGCGGCGGTACGCGCTCAATAACCTCCTCTCGAATTACGGCACGGACAAAAAAGCTGCCTGCCATAACTCGTTGAAGTCGGCGACCATCAAGGCCTACCAAGCCTTTCAGATGCTCGCCGTCCCCGTTCCCAGTGCCCCGCAGCTCGAGGCGATGCTCGTTTCCGCGCTTTCCAACGAAAACGCATCAGAGGGCCGCCGCGCACCGACAAACGGTTAATCGTCTTTCGGTCTCGCTGCGAATCGGCGGTCGAAACGGATCGAAACGTGTTGCGCTCCGATGGAAGGCCGAATTCGCGCCGTCGGCTCGATTTTGCATCGAGGACGCAATGTGGCGGCCTGGACCTTGCCGTGATTTTTCGACCGAAGTAGTTTGGCAAGGATGAGAAAGTCCTCCGCAAATTACCTGCTTGGTTTGGCGGCCCTGGCGATCTTGCTTGTCTCGCAGCGCTCGCTGGCGGGAGACGAGTCCTCTGAATTGCGGAAGGCATTCGTCGACGGAGGTGGTCCCGGTTGGCGGACGCTGACCATCGACGACTTCGTCAACGTCAATTGCGATGCCGACACGTGGTCAGGCAAGAATGGGATGATCCATTGCAAGGGAACGCCCATCGGCGTGGCCCGACTTCACAAACTGGTCAAGAATTTCGAGCTCGTGCTCGAATGGAGGCACCTCAAATCAGCGGGCAACTCGGGCGTCTTCGTGTGGGTTACCCCGGAATCGCTCGCGAAGCTGAATGAGCACGCGCGTTTGCCGAGCGGCATCGAAGTGCAAGTGCTCGACCACGGTTATCTGACCAATTACGAACGAGAAACCGGCAAGAAAGCCGACTGGTTTACGACCAATGGCGACGTTTTTTCCGTCGGCACCTCGAGCATGAAGCCGTTTCCTCCGAATTCGCCCGATGGACGCCGTAGTTTTCCGCGCAAAAACCTCAGCAAAGGGGTTGGCGAATGGAATCACTACTACGTTCGCGGCATCAATGGCGAGGTCCGGCTTTGGGTGAACGGAGAGGAAGTCTCAGGCGGTTCGGATTGTCATCCCGCCGCGGGCTATCTCTGTTTGGAATCCGAGGGATCGCCCATCGACTTTAAAAATCTTCGCATCCGCGAGCTGCCCTAGTGTAGGGTCAACTTTAATTTTTTGGGTATAGATGCTTCAGTTTTGTTCGAGCATCTTTGCTGGTGAACTGCCAATCGATCGCTGCTTGACTGCGGTTTCGTTCGTTCTTCCAGGCAGTGGTTTCAGTGATAAGCGTTTGTTTGTCGGGAATTCTCCGGGCAAGACATTGCCGTGTCAGGACGTTCAATTCGATTTCGGCCATGTTGAGCCAGCTGCCATGCTTGGGCGTGTGGACGACCTCCAGGCGCTGAATCAGCCGACGCGCCTCCTCGGGCGAAAAGGCCTCGTACAGCGAACCCAGGCTGTGGGTGTTGAGGTTGTCCATCACCAGCGTGATTCGCTTCGCCTTCGGTCGATGGATATCGACCAACTGGCGAACCGCTTCGGCCCAGTCGATCCTGGTGCGCTGATCGGTCACCACGAGATGCCGCCAGCCGATCAGCGGCTCTGTGAACGCGAACACGTTGGCCGTTCCATTGCGTTGGTACTCATAGTCGAAACACTGACGTCGGCCGGGCGCGGCGCGAAGCGGAGTCTGCGTTTCGATGGTCAGTTGCTTGCTCAGCTCATCCATGCAGATCAGCGGGTAGCGCGGATCGTACGGGCGTTGGTAGGCCTCCAGCACGTTTTCCATGTGGTAAACAAACTCCGCGTTGTGCTTCGGGGGAATGCACCACATCCTCTTCTGCCAGGGCTTCAGCTCATTTTTTTTAGGCAACGTCGCACGGTCTCGTGCGAAACCGCCTCGACGATGTGCAGTTCGACGGCGCGTTGGGCTAATAGTCGCAGAGTCCAACGCGCGTGGCCCGACGGTGCGGCACCGCAGCACAGCGCGATGACCTTGGCTTCTTTTTCGCCATCGAGGATCTTGGCACGCGATGGTCGCACTTGCCTCTTGCGGTTCAAGGCCGCTTCCAAGCCTTCCAACACCAGGCGCTTGCGGATGTTTTCGACGGTTTGCACCGTCACTTGGCAGGCATTGGCAATGGCCTCGTCCTTCCAACGCGGCCCGTGCTTGCCAGCATCCGCCAACAAGAGCACCTGGGCGTGCGTGCGTTTCTTCGCTGCGATTCTCTCTTTCTTCACCAATTGCGCGAGCTCTTTGCGTTCATCCTTGTCGAGCTTGACGACATACCGCTTGTTCATGACTCCCCTCCTTGGGTCGGAATGACTTCCGCCATTGGAGAGAAATCTCGCGAATCCGTGAACCCCAAAAACCAAAATTGACCCTACACTAGCGGCTCGTTGAAGTATGGGAGGACGATCCCGGGCGCCGGGAGAGCCGCCTTCGTCGGTTTTCGCGTAGGAAACGGCTCGGCGGGAGCCTCGCCCTCCCATCGGACCGAATACTTCAAAGGGCAGCTAGTCCGAGCCGATTTTCGCGGCAAACGGGCTATTTCTTAGGCATTGGTAGGATGACGAGCGAGTTCTCTGCAAACGACTCGTTGCCGGTTTTGCCGTCGATCTTGTATTCGATGCGGAGTTTCTTGGGACTGCCTGGAACCGGATCGCCGCCGAAGCTTGCGGTGTAGCTGGGCAACGGCAACATGACAATCTGCACGTCGGTCACCTGCTTTTGTAGCAGCTTGGTCACATCCTTTTGCTTGGCGAGGGTGCCGTAGTCGGCCTTTACGATTTCAAGCTTGACCTTGTGCAACTTGGCCTGGGAAAGGATGTGCTTCGCTTCGTCAGCCGTCGCGCTGTGTTTTTCGTCTCCCAGTTCGCGGGCAATAGTGAGTGCGGATTGTGTGGCCTCGTTGTTGAGTTTCGGCAAATCCTTGGTCAGCTTGCAGGCGAGCCGCAGCGTTTCGAGATTGCGATAACGCTTGAGCACGTCGAGAACCAATTTCTGTTCGGCGGGTTGTGTTGCAGCTGCTAATGCATTTTGAATCATTTCGAGCCGCTGTGGCTCCCCCATCGTGAATTGCCGTGCGATGCGGATGTAACCCCGCAGGGCCCGCACTCGATATTTTTCGCCGGGGCTGGTCTTGGACAGATCGAGCAGGACCGGAGCCGCATCGATTGTCATCCATGAGCCAAGCAATTTGCTGCTGGCGTCCTGCAGTTCGGCGTCGCTGCTCTTGGCCGCTTCGCCAACGGCGGCCAGCGCCTTGGTACCGCCGACATCCGCCAGAATTCGCACGAGTGCGATCTTTGTCGGAGTTGGGGCGTTTTGCAGGGCAGTTGCCAGTTCCGCCGCACATTTTTCGCGGTCACCCATGCGCACGCTGGCCGCCTTGAGTGCCTTCTCGGCAATCGGCTGATCCTTCGCAATTTTCGGCGAGACGACCTCTGAAATCAGCACGGAGAGCTTGTCGGCCGGAACCGTTGTCCCGAGTGCGGTTAGTGCGGCCGAGCGAACGGCGTCGTCGGAATTGTCCAACGCGGCAACCAGATCCGGCACGGCCTGAATCCGCCGCTCGCCGACCAATTCGATTAAAAGCGGATAAATCTTGCCCTTTGCGCCACTGAGCCGGGCCACAAATTCTTTGTTCACATCCTGGCTCGGGAGGTCGGCCAGCGCTGACTTCGCTGCTTTCGCAAGATCCTCGTTCGCGTCCAGAGCCATTTCCAAGAGCGGAGAGAGGCATGTCGCATTCCCGACGCGTCCGATTGCATTCACCGCGGCAATGCGGACGTCCCGGGGTCCCTGCGTTGCCGCTTTCAGGACCGCGCTAAGGACAACCGTGTCCTTACGATCGGCCATCGCCCCGAGCAGCAGCGCGGCCCGCTCGGGCGCTGTGCCGTCAAGTTCGGCCGCCAGCGTCTGATCGACCTGGCTTCCGGGAAACTCGCGGGCAAGCCCCAGGCCCATTTGAAACATGATTTTGTCCGAGGAGCGGAGCTGTTCCAGCAGCAGAGCGATTCCATCCTGCCTTCGGGCAAGGATCGCTCCCCGAGTGGCCTCCAGGATCCGCTGCTTGGGAACGTCTGAATTCCGCACTTTGTCGTAAATCGCGACTGCTTGCGCGTCGTGCCCTTCGGAGAGGGCCTTTTCGCCGCAGAGGACGAGCCCCTCGGCAATCGCTGACCGCACCTTCGGCGGTGCCGAGGCGAGCGACTCTTCGAGCGCCTTGGTTGCCGGCTCATTCCCGATCCGTCCCAGTGCAGCCGCTGCCGCAGCGGCGACCGGAAGATCCTTGTCGCTCAAATGGCCCGTTAATGGTGCCACTGCCGATGCGACGCGACGGACGCCGATGGAATCGATCACACCCACCAGCAAATTGCCATGCACGGTCCCCAAAGATTCGCGGAGCGCTTTATCCGCTTCGGGGCCGGGAATGGATTCGAGTGCAATCCGCGCCCAAGAGCCAAGCTGTTCATCGGCCAAAAGCGGTGCCAGGGCCGCAGCGGCCTTGCCCGACCCGTAGATCGCCAAATCCTTGCAGGCGTCGGCTTTTTTCGCCTTTGGCTCCTTGGAATTGAGAACGGCGATCAGATCCGCTTCCTTTTTTGGAGAGGGAGCACGCCCACCCTCGATTTGCCACGGGCCGGCCGAGGCGAAACCGCTCACGAGTACCGACAGAACGACGCACCAAATCGATTGCCGCAGGTGTTTCACGATTGATTCCTATCGAAAAGACGGCTCAAGCAGAGCCTGTCTCAATTGCGCTTGTGCTTGTTTGTGTGAAAAACGCCGAGAGAAGCTCTTAGAGTCGCCAGGGCTCGCGCAAAGCTTCCGATCGGTATCGATTGGCCTCGTCGTCGCCGATGAATTCGTGCTTCTTGAGGTCATATTTAATTTGGCGTCCGAGCGCCAGGGCGATATTCGTGGCATGGCACGCGATGTGCGCATAGCACGCCGTGTCGGCATTGCCCTTGGGTTGGCTGCGGGCTTTGACACTGTCCAAAAAGTCGCGGACGTGGAACGTGGCCGGATAACCCTCCACCACGGGAATGTCGCGACCCGCCAGCAATTCGGGCGAGCTGAGCACCATTTTTCCGCTGTCGCCGGTCTCCACCCAGCCGGTCTCTCCCTCGAATCGCACCGGACAAGAGCCCAGGGGAATCCAATCCTTCTCACGGAAGACGAGTTCAACGCCGTTCGGATACCGGGCCACGATCTGCCCGTCTTTGGGCGGGTTGTATTCGGTGGGGGCCCAGCCGTCGTTGCCGACCGCCCACTGGCACAAATCAACGCAGTGCGAACCCCATTCGAGCACGCCGCCGCCGACCAGTCCGCCCCCCTTCTCAAAATTGAACCCGTCGAGCAATTTTTCGTTGTACGGCCGCCAGGCGGCCGGGCCGAGATACATATTCCAGTCGACGACTTCCCGCGGCGGCTCTTTTTCCGCCGGCAGCCAGCCGCTGACCGTGGGGGTCATTCCGGCCGGATGGGCATAGACTCGCTTGAGCTTGCCGAGTTTTCCCGTCCGAGCCAGCCAGCAGGCGAAGGCCACATGCGGCAAATTGCGACGTTGCGTGCCCGCCTGGAAGACGCGGCCCGTCCGCCGCATCGTCTCAGCCAACAACAGGCTCTGCGCGATATTTTTCGTGCAGGGCTTCTCGCAATACATGTCCTTGCCGGCCCGGGCCGCGTTCAGGGCCGCCGTGCAGTGCCAATTTGGACCCGTGGCGATCAGCACGGCATCGATATCCGGCCGGTCGAGCACCTCGCGAAAATCGCGATACATCTTGCAGTTCTGATTGTCGTGGTGCTTGTCGATTTTTTTCTTCGCAGCGACGCGTCGCGTCTCCTTGACGTCGCAGGCGGCCACGAACTGCACGTCCTTCTGCTCCAGGAAGCAGCCCAGGTCGTACGTGCCGCGGTTGCCGATGCCGATGCCGCCCAGCACGATTCGCTCACTGGGGGCGACCGACCCGCCCAGCCCCAGGGCCGAACTGGGAATGATCGTGGGAGCCATCACCGCCGCGCCGGCGGAGAGAGCACCCTTCAAAAAACCGCGTCGGTGGAATTTCGTAACAGATTGCGACATCGCGAGTGTCCTGGTGGAGGTGGACGGGCGGGAGGCCGATTGCGCACAACAGACCCATGCAATTAGCATAATTGGGCGGCAGCCATCTTTCTACACACGCGAGTTTCAGCCAGAACTCTGCCACCTCGCGCCGACCCGTCGCCCACTTTTTTGGCGGCTGACCAGAATCTGTACACTTTTTTGGCTTTTTTGGGGCATAAAAAGGGACTTTTTTGGGGTCCACCCCAAAAAAAGGGGCCAAGCCGAGAGCCTAAGGGCCCGAGTCGAATCGGAAATGCTTTGCGTTTCCACCTTTACGAATTCCCCCCTCTCGAGCGCCTTTTTTGGGGTGGACCGGAAAAAAGTCCGCCCTCATGGAGCAGCAGAAACCCTGACGACGCCCGTCGCACGCCAATCGACGCGGAAATCTTTTCCAGACTTGCCAAAATTGTCGCGATTCACCTTCGGGATCGAATCCGACCTAGATAAAATGGAGCTAGAGCGCCGCGTAAATAACGCCTCGACACCCCCTGATCCGTGTGTTGTCCTGCGTTTTTTGTCCTGCGTGTTTCGCCTCAGGGACACGCAACGCGGTACCGTGGCATCCTCCCATCGCGCAAGTTTACCCCGCCGCGCAACGTCGATTTTCCGGCACGCGGTCCAATCGGCTGACAAATTTCGGGCTGCCGACACTCTCTTCTTTCTCGGAACGATGCCTTCAAAGTCGCGGGTTGAGTTATGGAAAAAATGCTTCTGTGGTTCGAGATCGCGGCGGCCGTGCTCTTGCTTCATACCACGCTGACGGTCTGTATTGCGCGATTTGTGGTGCCGGAATTCCGGATGCTGCTTTATGTGTTCTTGTGCGTTCCCGGGATTCTCGGTTTCGGCGTACTGACGGCCTTTGTGCGACACTGGCGGTTCACGATTGGGGTCGAGCATTTTCCGTTTGATTACGTGGCCACCCTGGCGGCCGTTTACCTGGCCGGAATTGTGTTTGTCGGGTGGAAAGGGCTTCGTCACGACGCCGAGTCCTTTCGCTCGTCGGCAGCCAATTGGCCGCTTGGCAAACTGGCGGCCGCCGCGGCGGTGGCCGTTGTTTTTCAGTCCACGACACTGGCGATCATGGATTTGGCCGCCCGGGAACGAATCAGCCGCTGGAAAACGGAAGCGGCGGCGATGGCGCTCTCCGTTGCACCACAACGGCCGGTCGAAGCGGAAAATGCGGCGCCGCTTTATTTCCGCGCAATTCACAACCTGAGGCAGGACCAGGCGACGAAGCTCGAATCGTGGCTGGGGCCGGCGACCGATCCGGGGAAGCTCAATGTCAAGGATCCTGTTCTCCGCGCGTTTCTGGATCGGCACGAGTCGGACATTCAGTTACTTCGGGAGGCGGCGGGCCGGCCGCGGTGCTACTTCGAACACGAATACGGAAGACCGCGACCCGATATTCGGCTGCCGGAGAGCCAGGACATGCGGTTCGCCGCGGTGATTTTGTCGATGCACGCCCGCGTGCGTGCCGCGGACGGTGATCTGGCAACCGGCGCCAAAGACGTTTCGGCGATGTTCGGCTGTTCGCGACACGCGGCCGAGGAACCGTTCTTCATCGCAGGAATCATTGCTGCGTACATGCACTACCTGGCCACGCAGACGCTGGCCGACGTTCTGAGCACGAAGAAACTGACGGAAGAACAACTTTCGGCGTTTGCCGTCCCCTCCGATCTCACGTTCACCCGTCTGGCCCGCCGGTCGTTGCTTTTCGAGGAAGCCATGACGATGGGCAGTTGGGTTGAGATGCTGGCCGACCCGCTGCCCGGCGAAGTCAACGAAGTCTTCGCGTCGAACGCGGCTCGGGCGTCAAGAGCAGACGGCGGTTTTAGCGAAGTGCTGGAGAGGCCGTATCCGTTGGCACCACAACTGAGGCCGTTGCTTCCGCTCTATCGCGTTTTCCTGCTGCCGCACGAAGGGCTCCTGCTTAGGAACGGTTTTGGAAATTTGCGGGCCGCGAGCATACATCTCTCCGAGGGAGTCGGCGGTTATCAGCACTTTCGTGAGGCGGTTGCCAAATTCGATGACGAGATGGCTGCACGACGGACCGGGCTGCTGCCGCCCCTGGTCTGGCAACCGGCGATCACAGATGGTCTGGTCGAATTACTTGTGGCGGACACTTACACGGATTTGGCTCGGCTCGTGCTCGCGGCCGCGCGGTTCCGGGCGAAGTATGGAGAATATCCGGTTCGTCTTGAGGCACTCGTGCCCGCGTACATTCCAGCCATTCCCCTCGATCCATTGACCGACAAACCACTGGGGTTGCGAAACAGCGCCTCGAACTGGACCGTGTTCATTAAAGGCACGAATGCGACCGGGATGCCCAGGGAACTAACTCTGCATTGATGCGGCGGATGAACAGCGACCTTCATGATGCCCTTGTGCCCTTGTGCCCTGTGCCTCGTCCACTTGTGTCTTGGTGGTAAATCATGCCTTCACACATCGACTGGTCAAGGAACTAACGGCATGAGAGCCATACCGACCGCTGCCTTCATTTCGGCGATCGTAGCCATCGGCCCGACTGCGCCACTTTCTGCCGGGGACAAACCGCCGATCGCCGGGAAAGAGCAACCGTCCGCGCCAGCGAAAACCGAAAAAGCGAACGAAAAACCCACCGCCGCCAAAACCGGCCCTGCCCAACCCGCCCCCGACACGCTGCGTAACTACAAAATCCACGGCCACTGCATCGACCAGTCCGACCACTCGCCTGTCGCCGGCGCGCGCGTGCTGTTGTTTGAAGCCGCCGGACGCACGCTCCCCATCGTCCAAGTCGGCGAGACCACGACCGACGCGAAGGGCGAATTCGAGTTCCCCAATCTCATCCCGCCGCGCGACGTCGATGGTCTCGATCGCCTCGAATATCAGGTCTTCGCCGTTGATCCGAATTGGGCGATCGGTACGGCGTCTTTCGGATTCCGGCGCAAAAATCCGTGGGCGACAATTCGACTCAGCCGCGAAGAGGGAACGCTTTCCGGCAAAGTCGTCAACTCGCAAGGCCAACCAGTGGCAGGCGCCATCGTCGCAACTTTCTCGATCGACGGCCGCGTGCTTCCTGGCATCCTCTCCACAACAACCGGCCGGGACGGTCGCTTTGCGATCGACAAATTGCCGGTGATCAGGGCGCGGAACGGCGAGCAATCGCCCATCACCTTCCAAGTCCTCCATCGCGACTACCCCGAAACGCCCGGCCACGTCGCCGAACTGCCGGCTGACGTCAAAGCTGAACTGCCCGATGGCTGCACCGTGACGGGCAGTGTGGTCGACGCCGTCACCGGCAAACCGACTCCAAATGCGCTCGTCACGGGCGAAAGGCTGTGGTACCAAGGCCGGCGCGTGCGGTGGCCGATCGACCGGCACGGCACGTTTGCCTTGTCCGATGCCGCCGGAAGATTTCGCATGGTCCTGGCGGAGGACCACTACAACTTTCTGGTCGAAGGTCCCGACCGCGTGGGCGTGGCACTGACCAACCGCGAGCGGCTCGGCGGGGAAACGGTGGAGATGCCGCCGTTCAAACTCGTCGCCGGCGGCTTGATTTCGGGACGCGTGCTCATTGCGTCCACGCACGAACCCGTCGCAAGATCCACAAATGGCACTCCGATCCTCCTCGGCCTGATCGGACCCTCGCATCCGAGGGACCCGCTTAACATGGTTCCCGCGCGGCTGACCAGCGTCGACGCCGAAGGCCGATTCACCCTGCGGGCGGTCCCCGGGGAGAACTTCCCTTACCTCGTGAACGAGACCGGGAACACGCGACAACAACCGCCGGTCATCGTGAAGGAGGGCCAGACGACCGAATACGACATGCTCATCACACGGCCGGCGGACAAAGTCAAATCGGCACGCCGCGCTCGTCGTCGCTCTCCCCCAGGCGCACGCCGCGCGAACGGCACGTCTCCTGGCGGAATTCGACAAGCAACAGAGCCCGGAGGAAGACGCCGAACGCTGGTGCACGCTCATGCAGGAGCTGGTGGCGATCGGGCCGGCCGCCGTGCCGCAAATCTGCGAAGAGCTGGATCGGACCAATGAACAGGTCGTTCTGCAGCGGCTGTGTTTCGCGCTGCGTGCAATCGGCGATCCGCGGGCCGTTCCGACGCTGATTCGTGCGATCCCCAAGAACCTCCGTCCCCGCGGCAGCAAAATCGTCGTTCCCGTCGAGGATCCCAAGCTGGCGGAATTCCTGCGCCGGCACAGCTTGAAAGACGGTCAAACTCTCGGTTGCGAGCAACCGGTCCGCGAACTGTTCGCCGCCCTGCACGCGCTCACCCGCCAGGACTTCAATGACGAAGACGTCGAACGCATCGTTTTCACCCGAGGTCGCCGCGGCCAGGATCTCGAGCAACGCGCCTATTTCCGCCAGGCCCGCGTCTGGCAAACATGGTGGGAAGCGAATTGGAAAAAATTCACCCAGGACCCGGGCTACGCGAAGGTCCGCCTCCCCCCGGCCGACGAAGACGTACAAAGGTGACAGAGGCGGGAATTTTGCATCCCACATTCGTCCGTGAGTACTTGCGACGCCGCCTACCAACTTCTTACCCCTAAGACAACGAGGGCTCTTTGTGTGCCGTCGCCGTAGAGTAGCAAGCGTATCCCTTGGCATGGTCTCGCTCGGTTTTTTTCTGACTTGGAACGGCCTGTCCGCTCGAAGCCAGACTGACACAATGTCTCCCCGCGCGGCTGATAACAAGCCGCGTGCCGACGACTTGCAGTTCCGCTATGAATGGCTGCTTTACAGCCGTCAGATCGCCGAGGCTCAGCACGCCTGGGAGCGGGGCGATGTGGCTGAGGCTTGGAGACAATTGAACTCGTGCCGCGGCGATTTGCGCGGCTGGGAGCACGATTATCTCTTTACGCTGTTTACCAAGAATCAACGCATCCTGAAAACGGAAGGTCATCTTGCGAGTGTGGCCTACAGCCCGGACGGCAGGCGGATCGCCGCCGCGAACGGAAACGCGGTAACGATTTATGACGTCACCACCGGTGTTGCCGTGCTCCGCATGGAGCCCAAAGTCCAGACGACAAGCTACATCACCAGCGTCGCGTTCAGCCCGGACGGCAAGCGAATCGTGGCGGGCACCGGTTGGCAAACCCTTCACATCTGGAACGCCGTGTCGGGCGAGAGCATCCTCACTCTCGAGGGCGTCGCGTATGCAGGTCACATTTGGAGCGTGGCGTTCAGCCCTGATGGGAAGCAAGTGGCGAGCACCGGCAGCGACACCGCGATCAGAATCTGGAACGCATCTTCCGGTCGTCAGGAATTCGCGCTCAATAGCATTCCCCTGATCTCCTTGCTGACCAACACACGCGACTCATCTGGCGGTGTCGTCTTCAGCCCGGACGGGAAGCGAATCGCGGCAGCCGGTGGGGACAAGACGATTACGGTGTGGGATACGCCCAGCCGTCGCAAAGTCTTCACGCTCAAAGGGCATGAGGGGCTTGTCAACAGCGTGTGTTTCAGCAGTGACGGCAAGCGGATTGTCAGCGGAAGCGACGACAAAACGGTGAGGATCTGGGATGCGTCGCTCGGCCGTGAGCTTCTAGTGCTCAAAGGACACACGGATGCCGTATGCGGCGTGGCGTTCGACGCCGTCGGCCAAGCGAATCGTCAGCGGCGGCGGGGATCAAAGGATTCTCGTTTGGGATGCGGTAACCGGCCAGCAACTCGGTCTCCTCAAGGGGCATTCCAATCGCGTCACGAGTGTGAGCTTCAGTCCGGATGGGAAGCGGATCGCCAGCGGAAGCGAGGACCGGACTCTGAGGATCTGGGACGCATCCGCCAAACCTGTGCCGATCACTCTTGAAGGGCAAGGTGCCGAGGTGGCGTTTAGTCCGGACGGCAAGCGGATCGCCTGCACGTCCCTGCTCCGGCCGCAGGAGCAAATGATCAACGTATTGGACGCCTTTTCTGGACGGAAGATTCAGACTCTCCGCGCTGCGAACGATTTCCTGGGATGCCTTGTCTACAGTCCCGATGGGAGATGGCTCGCCGCCCGCGTCGGATTCGATTTCAGGGGGCAAAGTATCAAGGTTTGGGATGCGGCAACCGGCCAGCTCGCGGGTACGATCCGAGACGACGAGCACCTTGCGCGCTCGCTGTCCTTTAGTCCTGATGGCAAACGCCTCGCCGTCGGCAACGGCGGCAGTTCTTCCGCGTTGCGGGGCGGCAACATCGAGGTTCGGGAGGTGCCTTCGGGGAAGTTGGTGCGAATACTCGAGCCGGATGCCGGAGCCGGCGGCATGACCGCCTTCAGTCCGGACGGAAGATGGATCGCCGGAGTCTTCTCGAAATCGCTCTTCAAGGATCGGATCAGAATCTGGGACGCGTCGTCGGGTCACGTGGTCCGCACGATGGACGGGGCCGCGTCGGGTGCTTTGAGAATGGCGTTCAGTCCCGACGGAAAACGTCTCGCGACCACGAATTTAGAGAACACGATCGAGATTTGGGACGTCGCCTCGGGTTGTGCGATGTGCACGCTGAAAGGACACTCGGGTTGGGTCAACGGCGTTGCATTCAGCCCCGACGGCGAACGGATCGTCAGCGCAAGTAATGACAAAACGGTCAAAGTTTGGGAGCCGTCGGTTGGCCAGGAACTTCTCACCCTGCGGGGGCATGCGGGCTCGATCGAAAGCGCCGCATTCAGTCCCGACGGCAAGCGGATCGCCAGTGGCAGCGTCGACGCGACCGTCAAGATCTGGGAGGCCTCGTCGCGACAGAGAGCGCTGACCTTCAAGGAACACGGAGGACGTGTCGCGTTCAGCCCTGACGGTACGCGGATCGCTTGCCAGAGACCCGGACGTGAACGCGAATTTAATACCGTCGCGATCTTGAACGCCGCCTCCGGGCAAGAGGTGCTCGCGATCAAGCCCCTTGACGGCGTTGTCACGAGCCTGGCGTTCAGCCCGAATGGAAAACAGCTCGTCATCGACAGTGCAGGCCACGACTATGCGGCCTGTGTCTTCGACGCCGCAACCGGCGAGAAATTACACACGCTCAAAGGGCACGCTTATTTCATCAACACGGTCGCTTTCAGTCGGGACGGGAAGCAGATTGCGACCGGCGGCGGAGATAACCAAATCAAGATCTGGGACGCTCTCTCCGGTCAGGAAATCCGCACGCTCAAGGGACACGAGAGCATTGTCAGCGGCGTTGCCTTTAGTCCTGGTGGAAATCAGATCGTGAGTGCGAGCTGGGATAAGTCGGTCAAGGTGTGGGACGGATCGACCGGCCGGGTCATCCGCACGCTGAAGGGGCATGCGGACTCAGTCGAATGCGTCGCCGTCAGCGCGGATGGCAATCGAATCGCCAGCGGAAGCCATGACAACACCGTGAAGATCTGGGACGCTTCATCCGGCAAGGAGCTGATGACGTTGAAAGGGCATACGAGCTTCGTGTATGGCGTGGCCTTCAGTCCCGACAGCAAATTGGTCGCCAGCGCAAGCTGGGACCGAAGCGCCAAATTGTGGGACGCGTCGTCAGGCCGGGAGCTTCGCGACATGCGCGGACATACGGGCTATGTTTACACCGTTGCCTTCAGTCCGGACGGCAGGCGCCTCGCCAGCGGCGGAGACGAAGTCAAGCTTTGGGACATCTCGGGGACTGCGAACGAACTCACCGAGTGAGATTGCGACGAAGCCAACCGAGCGATGCCGACTGCTCGACGACTGCGACAGTCTTGAATCGATTATCCTGAGGGGGGAACCGACAAAGCTTGGTTTGACTTCAGAACGCATCGCATGGTCTAGGAATCAACGGCATGAGAGCCGTATCGACCGCTCTTTTGATTTCGGCGATCGCAATCGTCCGCCCGACTGCGCCACTTTCGGCCGCGCAAGAACCGCCGATCGCAGGGAAAGAGCAACCGTCCGCGCCGGCGAAACCTGAAAAACCGACCGCAGAGCAACCCGCGACCGCCGCGTAGAAAATCCGCGGGCACTGCGTCGATCGGGCCGACAATTCGTCCGTCGCGAACGTGCGAGCGCTGCTCTTCGAGATCGCGGGCCGGACAGGACCAATGCTGCAAAGCGCCGAGACCACCACCGACGCGAAGGGCGACTATGAGTTTTCCAACCTCGTCCCGCCGCGAGACACCGATGGACTCGACCGCCTGGAATACAAGGTCCTCATCGTCGATCCGAACTGGTCGATCGGAACGGGATTTTTCGTCCCGCCGTTCGGACCGGTGATGCAGACTTGGCTCATCCGCGAACAGGGATCGCTGACCGGCAAAGTCCTCAATTCGCGGGGCCAACCGGTGGCGGGGGCGATCGTCGCGAGCTCTTCGATCGATGGTCGCGAAATCCTGGGCATTCTTTCCGCGACGACCGGCGCGGACGGTCGCTTTCCGATCGACAAGTTGCCGGTGATCCGGCTTCGCGACGGCTCGCAGTTAGAGACATCCTTCCAGGTCTTCCATCGCAACTACCCGGCAACTCCGGGCCGCGCCGCCGAACTCCCGGCCGACGTCACCGTCACGTTGCCAGACGGCTGCGTGGTCACGGGGCGCGTCGCCGATGCCGTGACCGGCGAACCGGCCGCCAATGCTCTCGTCACAAGCCAACGGCTCAAGCACAAAGGTTGGCAAGAGACGTTCGCCTCGACCGATGCCACAGGACACTTTCGCATGGTCCTGCCGGAAGGCCGCTACCACTTTCTTGCCGAAGGCCCCGAGCGTGTCTCGGTCGCGCTCACCGACCGCGAATGCCTGGCAGGTCAACCGCTGGAATTGCCGCCGATCAAACTCATCGCTGGCGGTCTGATTTCCGGTCAGGTGATCAATCTGTCCACGCATCAGCCCGTCGCCAGTTCACGGGGAAATCCCGTCATCCTCGGCCTGTACGGCCCATCGCATCCGCCCACGCCGGGGATGACCAGTCCCGCACGCCTGACAAGCGTCGATGCCGCAGGCCGATTCAACCTGCGCACGGCCCCCGGCGAGAACTTCCCGTACCTGGTGAACCAGCAAGGCGACCGCATGGCGTGGGACACGCAACAACAGCCGCCGGTGATCGTCAAGGAAGGCCAGACGACCGCGTACAACATGCTCATCACGCCGCAAATTCCGCGGCGCGACCAGCTCAAGGCGGCACGCGCCCTCGTCGACTCACTCCCCAAGCCGCCCGCCGAACGCACCGCCCGCATCCTGGCCGAATTGGACGGGCAAAAAAGCATCGGCGAAAACACCGAACTCTGGTGCAGCCTCATGCAAGAGCTGGTGACGATCGGTCCGACCGCCGTCCCGCAAATCTGCGAAGAGCTGGACCGGACCAATCAGGATCGCGTGCTGCGGCGCCTCAGTTTTGCGCTGCGGGCCATCGGCGACCCGCGGGCGGTGCCGAGCCTGATCCACGCCATTCCCAAGACACTCCTTCCCGCCAGCAGCGACTTTGGTCTCAGCGTCCAGGACCCGAAGCTGGCCGCCTTCGTGCGCCAGCACGAGTTGCCGGGCACGAAAGGCCGGTATCTCAGCTACGGTCGGCCCGTCCGCGAACTGTTCGGCGCCCTGCACAAGCTCACCGGCCAGGATTTCGACGATTCCGAAATCTACTCGCTGCATCTCAGCGAAGATCCCCGCCGCCGCTCCCTGCAGCGCCGGCTCTATCTTCGCCAGGCACGCCGCTGGCAAACGTGGTGGGAGGCGAACGGGACCAATTTCACGCACGACGCCGCCTACCAAAAGGCACACCTGGTCGCCGCAGACGAAACTCTCCCGTTCCCGAAATCACTCGGCCGCACGTCCCACCTGGGCGACGGCATCAGCGGCGAAGTCCTGTCACCGGCAAGCGAGCAGGGCAAGTACGCGACTTATTTCCTCGATCTCGACACGGGCTACCAACCGAAATGGCCGTCCGGCATCCCGCAAGAAGAATCGCGACTGGATCAAAAGCAACTCGCCAAATGGGCCCTCGAGAACGGCGTGGACCTGATGTGCGTCACTCACCGCGACCGGACGGCACCGAGACCTACGTCCTCAAGGCCTTCAACATGCGCAGTTTGGGAACTCACGCCGCGCGAAGTCCGCAACTTGGACCGTTCGGTGGCCGCCGCCCGGCAGCGGATCGGCCGCGCATTAAAGCGCGAGGTGGGTCGCAAAGTCGCGGACCAGGACGACACAGGCGACGCAATCGCCGACAAGCCCGACACGGCTCGCGAAGTTGCAGAAAAACTCCGCACGGGCCGCGAAGCGGGCGAGTTCCTGATGCACCACGACGCCGAATCAGGCCGCCAGGTCCCGGACGCAGACGCCGCCTTTCTGTTCGAGACGCGCGACGGGAGCATTGGCCTGATCGAAATCACCGACCACGTCACCCGCACGGAAGACATCACCGGGCGTCTTACGGCCCTCAAAGGCGTCGGCTATCACCGCGGCGTGAAGTTTGATCTCAAGTCGATCATCCCGTAGACGAATTGGGATTCCATTCCTTGTCTTTGTGTTTCTTTGTGCCTCCGTGTCTTGGTGGTAAATAATGGCTTTGCGATGTCTGAACAGATGCGATTTACCGCCAGGACGCCAAGAATTCGGATTTGGGATATCATGATGTCGGCATTTTCGAATTGGCTGCTATGCAAGCTCTAGGTTTGAGCGATGCGACTTCTGGTGTTCGCAATTCCCGGACTTGCCTTGCTGTCGCTCGGCTGTAGCGACGAGCGCATCGTCGTGGCAGATCCCCCGAAGGCGGGGGCGAGGATTACCCGCGAGATGTTGCTGGCAAACGGATTCAAAGACACCAAGAACGACACCGCAACGTTCGAGGCCCGCCACGTCAGGCTGGCGTCCATTGCGTCAGCACTTGGCTTTGATCGGGCGGAACTCCATCCGACGGTGAACCAAGCGCCGGGTTCAGACATCCGAGCAGGGGAATTCAAGGGTGTGTGGGTGGTCGTCGAGTCGGAAGTGAATGATGTGAACGATGGTCACGCTGCGCTGGACCAGCGAGACCCCCTTTGTACGGTGAGCGTCGTGCTCAATCCATATCCTGTGCCAACGTACAAAGAGACCGAGAGCACGCCTTCACTGCGCATCACGTCCGCCGCGGCCGCGTCCGAAGGCAATCGCAAAATACTGCGAATCACGTTCGAGTTGAGGGCGGTTGGCAAGACGCCCATTGCCATTTCACAATCGCAACTCGCGATTCGTTTGGACGCGGTGGACGGGCCGCGACGGCTCATCGGCAAGGATCTCACCTTCGCCAGCGGCACACCTGAAATCTTGACCGTCTCGCCGGAAAAACCGCTGGTCGTCACGGTTACGAAATCAGGATCGTACCTCGACCGGTCTAATCAGCCGTCTGAGCTGTCGAACGGACGATATGACCTTCGCGTCTCCATCGATCCTCTCTCGAAGATTCACCGATTTGATTATCACTGGGTTGGCTACACCGACTCGAGGAGTCGCGAGATTGTGATCAAATGAACGATCGACTTCAGGTCGAGCGGCAGCGGGCGGCCGCCAAAGGCGAGGAGTATGCGGATTCGATCGATTTTCCGGTCCAATGGAGCGTGGGTGCGCCGTTGCCGCTTCTGCTCGTAAACGAACTTCGGGCTCTCTTAGCGTTCCGTACGAGTGAAGGTGATAATAGTGAGGACGGAAATGACATCGAGCCATTGGCTCTCGTTGACTTCGAATCCTGCTATGCCGCGAAGCTCGGTGGGCCGAATGATGAAATCCTCAATGGGCACCCCTTGTACGGCAAAGGTTTGGCACCTTACTCGGCTCAACGCGTCGTCAATTCGCGGTGGCTTGCCGAGCTTGAGGAAATAAATCGAGTGCACCGGCAATACCGCGCGTCAATGTGGCGCGATCGCAAGCACTTTATCCTCTGGTTTCATGATTCGGTCTTTGAATGTATTGCCGAGTCTTTCAGGGTGGAGGTCAACCGGATGCCGATACGGGAACTCCTCCACAAAATGGCGAACGGCTGATTTCGTGAATGCGATCAAGGCCTACGAAGCCGAGGAGACGCCATGATTAAAAGACGACCAAAAAAAAGCACGCGCACACTTACCCAGGCCGAGCGAGAGGGGATTCGCGTCGTCCGCAAGCAAATCGAGAGCGAGAGAGCAGAAATCGTCTCGCGCACGACGGGATTGAAGAAGGCCCGTCAATCAGCCGTGGCCCAGTTGCAGGAAGCGTTTGCTCTGTTGCGATCCGAAAGGCAGTCGCGGGGAATCAGTCTGGCCGAGTTGCCGGATCGGACCGGAATTGGCCGCTCGGCCCTCTCGCGGCTGGAAAACGATCCTGAAGCCAACCCGACCATTACGACACTCGCCCGAATCGCGGACGCTTTGGGAAAGCAGATCGTTATTCAACTTGTCGAAAAACCGAAAAGTTAGCCGATGCGGGGGCGTCTGAACCTAATGTGAAAAACGGGGGTTTCATGAAGGCCAGACTGAGAGGCGTCATCCACGGCAAGCTCATCGAGCTGGAACAGGATGCGGGCCTCCCTGGCGGTCAGCTGGTGGCCGTAACTCTCGAAACGCTCCCGGCAACAACAACCATTCCGAACGCAGACGCGCGGGAATCGTTGCGTCGCGCGGCCGGCACTGGTCCGATGATCCAGAAGGATTGGACCGTTTTCTCGAATGGAATCGGCAGCAGCGCAGAGTCAGCCGGCCAGAGATCTCGCTTGAGGACTGGGCGGTTGTCTAACAGCGTAGGCGCGGGAGACGGAATGAGCTTGGCGTTCGTTCAGCCGCCGGGCTCATCGAGATCGGCAAGTTGGGCGTGGTGCGTCTCGGCTGCGAGCCAGACCGAGAGGAACGTGATCGCTGAAAGCAGGATGAGATACAGCGCCACGCCCCAGGTGTTGCCGTCGGCCCATTTGAGGAGCCAGACGCAAATCAGTGGGGCCAGTCCGCCGGCCAGCGGCGAGGCGAGTTGGTAACCGATCGAAGCTCCCGTGTAGCGGACGTCGGTGCCGAAGAGTTCCGAAAAAAAGGCCGCCTGCGGGGCGTACATGGCCGACTGGGAACCCAGTGCGATCGAGATGCCCGCGCCGATCCAGAGGGCCGACTTCGTCTCTACGAGCCAGAAGAAGGGGAAGGCGAAGGCGGCCAGGGCGAGCGCCCCGCCGAGATAAACGGGGCGCCGGCCGACGGCGTCCGAGAGCAGGCCGAAGACGGGGATCGCCACGAATTGCAGCACGGTCGCGATCAACAGGCAATTCAAGACCATCGTGCGGGGTAATGCGAGATCGACTGTCGCGTAGGTGAGCACGAACACGCTGAACACGTAAAACCCGCCGTTCTCGGCCATGCGTGAGCCGATTGCCAGCAACACGTTTCGCGGATAGCGCTTGAGGACCTCGAAGAAGGGGATCGCCGCCTGCCGCTTTCGATCGCGGAGTTTTTCGAAGAGCGGGCTCTCGTAAATCTGCAAACGGATGAACAAGCCAACGCCGAGCAAGCCGATGCCGAACAAAAACGGAATTCGCCAGCCCCAGCGCAGAAAGGCGTCGTTGGGCATCACGGTCGAGAACAGCGTAAAGACGGCGTTGGCCAGAAGGGACCCGGCCGGCACGCCCGCTTGAACCCAGCTCGCGTTGAGGCCGCGGCGAGCGCTGTGTCCGTGCTCGACCACCATCAACACGGCGCCGCCCCATTCTCCCCCCACGCCGAAGCCCTGAATAAATCGGAGCACAATCAACAGGACGGGCGCGGCCACGCCGATCTGGTCATAAGTCGGAAGCAAACCCATGAGGAAGGTCGCCATGCCCATCAACAAGAGCGTGGTGACCAGCATCGACTTGCGACCCATGCGGTCGCCGAAATGGCCGAACACGATCCCCCCGACCGGGCGGGCAAAGAACCCGACGGCATACGTGCCGAACGAGGCCATCGTTCCCACGACGGGATCGAGCGTGGGAAAGAAGAGCCGATTAAAAACGAGGGCCGCGGCCGTGCCGTAGAGAAAGAAGTCGTACCATTCGATCGTGGTGCCGATGAAGCTCGCCGCCACGACACGGGCAACCGAAATGGGAGGAGCGGCAGCACTCGAATCGGGCATGCGGCGATTCTAATCGAGGGATCGATGAATTGTCGGAGGTCGCGAGCTGATCGCACCGCGCTCCAAGTTCCGACGGGTCGCTTGTCGCAGAAAGCCATTTCGGATTGCCACCTCGGGTACGCCAACGCATAATCCTTGAATCAATCGGGGTTGATGCGTTCGGTGCGCCGTTGCCGCCGCGTCATGCCGGTCCGATCGTTTGCGACCAGGAGAGTCGATGAGTTCGCCGTTTTGTCCCGGGCCGATGCCGCGGCGCGAGTTCTTGCGCGTCGGCACGCTGGCGCTAGGAGGACTTGCGCTGCCCGAGGTGCTGGCGGCTCGGGCGGCCGGCGGACAACCAGGCTGCGACACGTCGGTGATTCTGTTCTGGATGTGGGGCGGGCCGAGCCAGCTGGAAACCTTCGATATGAAGCCGGCGGCGCCGAGCGAGTATCGCGGGCCGCTGCGGCCGGTTCGCACCAACGTGCCCGGCATCGAGATTTGCGAGTATCTGCCTCGGCTGGCTCAACGGGCCGATCGTTTCTCGCTCATCCGGTCGCTGCATCATGAGATGTCGGCTCACAATGACGGCAGCATCGAAGTGCTGACCGGCAAGACGCCGCGGGCTCCCGATCCGACTTCGCAGGCGCACAGCGAACATCCTGATTTCGGCATGGTGACCGCTCGGCTGCGCGGTCCGCGTGCGGATGGCTTGCCGCAGTATGTCGGCGTGCAACGGGCGCCCTTCATGACCAATCCGGCCTACCTGGGCGTGGCGCACCGGGCCTTCGACACGGGCGATCCGTCGCGGCCGGGCTTCTCGCCCCCCAACTTGACGCTGGTGACGGGCGTCGACAACCGCCGGCTCGACGATCGGCGATCGCTCATCGGTCAGTTCGACCGCTTCCGCCAGGCGGCCGATGCCAGCGGGTCAATGGAGGGCGTTGATCATTTTCGGGCCGACGCGTTTCAGTTGCTCACCAGCCGCCATGTCGCCAGGGCGTTCGACCTGAGCGGCGAGACGCCGGCAATCCGCGAGCGGTACGGCCGGCACCGCTGGGGACAAAGTTGCCTGCTGGCCCGCCGACTGGCCGAGGCGGGGGCCGCCGTGATCAATATCGACGCCACCGCAACCTGCGACACGAGCAAGAATTTCAGTTGGGACGACCACGCAGGAGCCTTCCACCTCGACTACGCGCAGCGTGAACGCCTGCCTCAGATGGACCAGGCGCTCTCGGCGTTGCTCGACGACCTCGACTCCCGCTCGTTGAACAAACGGGTCTTGGTGCTGGCCTGCGGCGAATTCGGGCGCACGCCTCGAGTCACGCACGAGTCGGTAAATTTCTCCGGCCAGATCGGCCTGGGCCGCGACCATTGGCCGCAGGCGTTCAGCGCGCTGATCGCGGGGGGCGGACTGCGCATGGGCCAAGTGGTCGGCGAGACGAATTCGAAAGCGGAATTTCCGCTGCACAATCCGCTGACGCCCCAGGACTTGATGGCGACCGTCTACCGCCATCTTGGCATCGATCCGGCGCGGACCTTTGCGGACTTCTCGGGACGCCCCGTCCCCATCCTGCTCTCGGGTCGACCAATCGCCCAACTGATTTGACTCGAAGAGGCTCAGTTCTCGGTGAGTTTGTCCGGCAGCGGGCCGGTAACATGAGCGCGGACGTGATGAGATTGGCGAGTCGATTACCTCTCGGATTGATGGTCTGCGCGGCGATTTCTCTTGCCGGTTGCGAGGGGGAGAAACCGCAGGTCAAAGTCCCCGCCGAGCCGCGCGGACTGGTGGAGAACGGGACCGTCTACGAGCGAGCGCGGGTTGACATGAAAGGCGTCTCCAAAGTCGTTCTGCCGAAAGACGCGATCGTGCGCCGCACGCAAGCGCCGGAAGCGATTCAGCTCTTTATGGCCAAGCAACTCCAATTCTTTGGACATCCGCCCGGCCCGATCAATCTGCGGAGTGCTCGCGCCTATCTGGGCTGTGCGATTCGCAACGACAATCACGCGTTACTTGTGGCCACCTACGGCGAGTGGGGCTCGATGGATGGCGGCGCGAGGGTGCATCTGCTCGCGCTGGTTCCAGAAGGGCTGCCCGTCGAACGGCGAGGCGATCTCTCGGGCGCGCAGAGTGTCGCCAACCAAGGGGCCGAACTCTCGAGCGCCGGTCCGGACGGTTATTGGTACGGCGCCAGGGCGCCGGCAAAAGGCTGGACCGCATTGCCGAGCGGTCCCGATCCGGAGAAAAACGCCGAAGGAAACTTCGTCCAAGGCCGTTGATGCGAATCTTAGTAAATCTCGTCTCAGCGCCTCACGACGGACAGGCTGGAGCCCTTTCCGCGATGAGTGTCTGCTTCGAGGTTCTCGTACGCAGCCGTTCACCGCCTGTGCAAGCCGCTGTACCCCGCGCCTGCGGACGTGGGGTTGTTGCTTTGCTGATATGGCCGTAGGTGACCCGGCATTTTCGCCGGGTTCGGAATGGGGGAGCCCACTGGAACTCGATAGTGCGGCGCGACCGGATTGTCGGTCGTCGCGGCTGCCGCGGAACCGCTCGAGTTGGCTCCTCGATGCAGCAATGGAATTGCCGTCGCCGCTCCAAGGACTGCGAAGCCCGTCAGGCCGCCAAGTAGCCAAGAATGACCCATGATCCCACTCCCTCCGCCCCGGTGAAGTGTGAGTGTTGTGGGTAAGGGCAATTACCATTCCGGATTGCGGAATGCGCAGCGATCGAGTTTTATCCAGGCGTCGCGCGAAGATTCTTGTTGAATCGCGCAAGCTCGACGAGAGCGCGGACGTGCGTTCCCTGGCCGATCTTGGCGACTCCGTCGTGGGCTTCGACCGCAAATTTCACGAAACGGCCGTCGATGGAGTAGAGTCGAGCCGTCGCCGTGACGGTGCGGCCGACAGGCGTCGCGGCCAGGTGCTTGACATGAACCTCGTAGCCCACGGAGACCCAACCGTCGGGAAGGTGCCCTCGGATGGCGTTGCTCGCCGCGACCTCGAGCAGATAGATCATGAAGGGCGTGCCGTAGACTTCCGGCATCGTGGGATGAAAGTGGGCCACGGTGAGCTCGCGGGTGACGATCGTAGTCTCGCTGCCGGTCATCCCCGCGCGAAGCGCTTCGGTTGGATTCATCTGTTGGGCCTCAACGAGCAGGGCGTCACCGGTGGCGTCTTGATTCCGCCTTGCGAGCCTACAGGATCCCCGCAGGCACGTACACTCGCCACTGGGTCCGGAGGGGCCGGTAGTTTGGGCGAAGGCCGCAAGCGGTGGATGAACTCTTCGTGCGCGGACCATCAGCGAATCCGAGTTGCGCGGCCGATTGGTGTGCAATTCGACGTGTGACCTTCACGATAATAGTGAAGAGCGCGATTATTCACACCGGGATGCCCAGGGAGAGTTTGATGGCGCCTTGCCAGTCATGCCATGCGGGCTGCTGCCGATCGTTTGCCGTGCCGATCACCGGGGCGGACATGATGACGATCGAACGGCGGTTCGGGCTCTCGTTTTGGGATTTCGCCTGCCGTTGGGCTGATCCCGAAGGAAAGATCGCCCGCGGCCGGGTGCCCCACTTCTTCTTTCCCGATGTGCCCGACACGCCGTTCGTGATCTGCCTGATGCAAACGCAAAGCGTGTTTCTGCCCGGAACGGTGAAGTGCCGCTTTCTGGTGGAATGCCCGCCCGACCAGGAGCATCCGCTCGGAGAGGCCCGCTGCGGCATCTACCACGGCCGGCCGGCGGCGTGCCGCGTGTTTCCGACCAAGATGAACACGACGGGCGACCTGGTCGTGCTGTGCGGTGCGCCGCCCAAACCGCGCGACAATGCACACCCGGTGTATGATCTTTGCCCGCGGGAGTGGGAGGTGCACGAAGTCGATCCGATTCAGGGGCTGCAGGACCTCGTGCTGACGAAATACGAGTTCGCGTTTTTCGCGGAGATCGCCCGGGCGTGGAATCAGTCGCCCAAAGCGTGGGATGCGTTTCCCGAATTCCTGCGAATCGTTTATTCTCATCGCGTCCAACGGGAGTCGGAGATGGACGCCGACTTGATGCTGCAGGAGGCGGCGCCGAATCACTCCATTAATCGCGATGCCGCCTGACGGGCGACGGCCCTTCCGACTATGACTTCCCAAGACAGCCTCCGCGGGACGCACTCGCCGACGTTCGGCCCCTCGGCAACGCTCGGCATGCTGCGGTTGCGTGCGGATCTGCTCGACTTCACACGGGCCTTTTTTCGCTCGCGGGGATATTGGGAAGTCGAGACGCCGATCCTGTCCCGCGATGTGGTCGTCGACGCCTACCTCGAGCCATTCGTCACCCGCAGCGATTCGGGGACGGACTGTCGCAAGGCGGACGCGAAGGACGAACTCTTCCTGCAGACGTCTCCCGAATTCGCCATGAAGCGGCTGGTAGCCGCGGGGGCCTCCGCCATCTTTCAGGTGACGCACGCCTTCCGGCGGGGCGAAATCGGCGAGCGCCACAATCCGGAATTCACGATCGTCGAATGGTACCGCACGCAGTCGACCTACCACGAACAGATGGACCTTGTCGAAGACCTCGTTGCAGGATTCTTCGATCGGGTGCAGGCCGTTCACGAGGAATACGCGACCGAACTGCCGGCGACCCGACCGGCACGGCCGTCGCGGCCCTTTCCGCGGATAGCTTACGACCGGGCTTTCGAGCTGGCGTTGGGCACGTCCGTGATTGGCTCGAGTGCCGCGGAATTGGCGGATCTCGCGAAATTGGCCGGCGTCCGCCCTCCGTCGGGACTCGCGGCGGACGATGTGGACGGCTGGCTCAATTTGTTGCTGGCGCTGCATGTCGAACCAACGCTCGCCGAGTCGCCGGCCGTGTTCATGTACGATTATCCGCCCGGGCAAGCCGCTCTGGCGCGAATTCGCTCGGATGCGGTGTCGGTTGCGGAGCGCTTCGAGCTGTATCTTTCGGGCATCGAGATCTGCAACGGCTACCAGGAGCTGACCGATGCCGGCGAATTGCGACGCCGGATCGGCGTGCAGTCGGCACTCCGCCGCCGCGACGGCAATCGTCCGCTGCCCGCGGAGAGCCGGCTGCTCGAGGCATTGGATGCCGGTCTGCCGGAGTGCGCGGGCGTCGCCCTCGGCTTCGACCGCCTGCTGATGGCGGCGATCGGCGCTCAGTCGGTCGCCGAGGTGATGCCGTTTCCGATCGATCGGGCCTGAGCGCGAAAAGAAAGGCACTGGCAGCCATACTGCCAGTGCCCTGTTTTTCGTGTCTCAGTCTCGGAAGCCGGATGCCCGACTCAAGACACGCCAGACGCCTCTTAGAAATCGCTGTCGATCGGAGTGCCTTCCGCGCGGGTTGCCAGTTTGCGGATGAGGGTCTTATCGATTGTCTTCGAGATCGGCCGGCTTGAACCGTCGCACAGCGCGAATTGGACGACCTCGTCGTGCAGGCTGCCGAAGCTGAAATACTGGATCGTCGGCGCGAGGACCGACGGCGGCGGGGTCCAGAACCAGAAGTTGTCGAAATCGGTCGGAGTCCAACGGTCGTTGCGGAACCGGGCGCAGCAACTCGAACCGTCGCCCCAGAAACCATACCGCGAATCGCCGATCATGATGGTATTCGATGTGCCATCCGTGATGTCCGAAATCTTGACGGCACTATTCGGAAAGAGCACGCCGTTTTGCAACCAGTTGAGACAGCTCGCGTTGATCGCCGGATCGGTGAATGGCTGGGCGCCCATGACGCCGCGGTACGTGGTGTAGGCGTAGCCGCCGCCGACGACGGAGGCCGTGCTTTCGCCCAACGGGACGGTGGGAGAGGTGACGCCGTTGCCGGTGCTAGTGGCCGAGGGACGGGGATTGGGCGTAATCGCACTCGGACAAATGTAGATCGGGATGGGGATCTGCATGGCGTTCAGGTTGATCACGTCGTTCTTATACAGATCGAACCGGACGCCCACCGTCGACTGCTCAATTTGCGACAGGATGAACGCTTGCCAACCCCAAGGCGGGGCGATTTGCCACGAGTAGATCGTCAGGGCCGCAGGAGGCAGAAGCAGGTTTCCGTTGATGTCGTACCGCTGCTGGATGCCGAGCTGAGCCGGCTGCGTATAGGTGACGTATTGGGAAACATCATAGGGGTCGGCGTACGGAGTGGTAGGAAACCCCAGATCGATGTCGCCCGAGGGGAAGCACTTTTGAGTGTCGTGGTAATTCTGACAGGCCAGCGTCAGTTGTTTCAGGTTGTTGAGGCACTGCGTGCGGCGAGCCGCCTCGCGGGCTCGTTGCACGGCGGGAAGCAAGATGGCAGCCAGCACCGCAATGATGGCGATGACGACCAACAGCTCGATAAGCGTAAACCCGTGCCGGACGCGAGGCGCGAACTGGCCGGCGCGCTTTCGTTCGGCAACCGGGTCGATGGCCAAACCGACGCCGCTTCCTCCGCAATCCAACTTCATAGCATCTCCCCTTGCGAAACCCGGCAAAACGGGCCTGAAGCTCATTTCCGACGCGTCACACGGTCCACCCCACTGGACTTGGCTGGCAGGCACCAAGCCTGAAGCCGCAAAAAACGGCCTGACATTAAACACCGGAAAGCCGCATCGGTGTTTCGGATTCTCGATTCGACCGCGGGTTTTCTCGACAACGACCGTTCCAATCCCGGTTGAGGAAGATTGGCTGTGTCCGCGACCCTCGCCCTAAGTCCGGGCGGGCACGGCAATTCTAATTCGCGGAACGGCAGTTCGCAACGGCCGCAGGCGGCCGGCTTTTTGGCAGGCTGTGAGTGCCGCAGCCTCAGGTACGAACCAGCCAGGGCAGAGGCGCACCGGCGGGCGGCAGGCGCACGAGTTCCACTCCCTGCACGTCGGCGTGTTTGGCTAATTCGTTCAAGGCTTCGGCCGAGGGAGGATTATCCAAATTCAGGACGGCGATCGAATCGCCCCCGGGCTCGTTGCTCTCGCGGCCGAGGGCCATGTGGGCGATGTTCACCTTGTGTTTGCCCAAAATGGTGCCGATGAAGCCGATCAGACCCGGCACGTCGCGATGGCGATAGATGAGCATCAGCCCGTCGAGGTAGGCATCGAGATGAAAATTGCCCAACCGGACGAGCCGCAAAAACTCGTGGCCGAACGTGGTCCCCGACGCGGTCAGCTCGCCTTTCTCAGTCATGATCGAAGCCGTGATCAGCGTCGAGAAATTCCCCGCCTCACTCGATGACGATTCGATGATTTCGATCCCCCGCTCGCGGGCGAGCATTTCGGCATTCACGATGTTCGCCTGATCCTCGAGGGCCGCTTCCAAGAGACCGGCGGCGAAACTGGCCGTCATCAGTTTCGTCTTTTTGGCGGCCGCCTCGCCGCGGTAATGAATGCGGGCGGACCGCAATCCTGCCGAGTGATTTTGTTGGGCCAGCAGCAATCCCAATCGACGCGCGAGGTCCAGGTGCCGCTCGACGTCTTGCATCTCTTTGGCGGAGATGGGCGCCATGTTGACGGCGTGCCGCACTTCGTTTCGCAGAAAGAAACCTGAGAGGATCTCGGCGGCTTCGATCGCCACCAGTTCCTGGGCCTCGTCGGTCGAGGCGCCCAGATGCGGCGTGCAGAGCACGTTCGGCAGCCCCGGCAGCGGACTGGCTTTGGGAGGCTCCTCGACGAACACGTCGAGAGCGGCCCCGCCGACGTGTCCCGACTTGAGAGCTTCTGCCAGATCATTCTCGTCGATGATGCCGCCGCGGGCGCAATTGATGATGCGAACCCCCTTCTTCATTCGCCCTAAACGCTCGGCGTTGATGACGCCCCGTGTCTCATTGGTGAGCGGCGTGTGCACGGTGAGGTAATCGCATTCGACGATCATGGCGTCGATCTCGCGAAAGAGCTCGATCCCGTGGTCCCCGGCTCGTTCCGCCGAAAGGAAGGGGTCGTACCCCAGCACGCGCATCTCGAGGCCGCGCGCCCGTTGGGCCACGGCCAGGCCGATCCGTCCCAGACCGAGGATCGCCAGCGTCTTGCCCGCGAGCTGCGTGCCCGTGAACTTGCTCCGCTCCCATTTTCCTTCGCGCATGCTGGCGGCGGCCCGTCCGATATTGCGCGAAAGGGCCATCATCATGGCGATCGTATGCTCGGCCGTGCTCGTCGTATTGCCGGCCGGCGTGTTCATGACGACGATGCCCTCGCGCGTCGCCGCAGGAAGATCGATGTTGTCGACGCCGACGCCGGCCCGCACGATCGCCTTGAGCCGCGGCTGGCCTTTCAGAATGGCCGGGGTGAGCTTCGTGGCACTGCGGATGATGATGCCGTCGGCCTCGTGAAGCGCCTGCCGCACCTCCTCGGGCGAGAGGCCCGAACGAACGTCGACTTCGATTTCCGGCGATTGCTTGAGGACGTCGAGTCCGGCCGCCGAAAGGTTGTCGGTAATCAACACGCGATACATGACAGACGCTCTTTCTGAGAATAGAACAGGCGACGAACTTCACGGATGATAGGACTCAGGTGCGCCGCGCCAAGTCCGCTTTGTTTGACACCGGAATACCTGGTTGACCGGCCCTCTCCCCAAGTCAAGGATGAAGGATGAGCCAAACCAAGGCGGCCGACGGCCGCGAGTCCGACTCATCCCTCCGCCTTCATCCTTCATCCTTCACTCTCCAGCCTGTAAGATCGGCGATTCGAGATTTCCCGCCGCCTGGACTCTTTGATGCCAAAACCTGTCGAAGACCCCGTCCTGACGAGTGCCCGCCGCGAAGCGATCATTGTCTTTACCACCTGGATCATCGCGACCGTGTACTGCGTTGGATATTGCGCCAAGTACGCCTATGGGCGATCCATCGACGACCTGAAATACATTTGGGGATTCCCCGACTGGGTCTTCTATGGAATCATCGTGCCGTGGGGAGCCTGTATCGCCTTCTCGTGGCTCTTCGCCTCGATCTGGATGCGGGATGAGGACCTGGGAGAGGACCCTCCCGGAACCGAGGCGATCGGCGAATTCGGGCAGGGGGGTTGAGCGTGCTCATTGCGACTCAACCGGCTTGGGGCACGCTCACGGCGACTTGCGATCTTCATCCTCGCGTCGATGTGGATCGGCGTCTTGGCGAATCGAGCGATGCGCGAAGGCTCGTTTCTCAAGGGCTTTTTCCTGGGCAATCGCGGGCTCGGCTCGTGGGCGCTGGCTTTGACGGCCACCGTGCAAAGCGGCGGGACCTTCATGGGTTATCCGTCGCTGGTCTACTCGCACGGCTGGTCGGTCGCGCTCTGGATCGCCAGCTACATGGTCGTGCCGATCACCGGCTTCGGGATTCTCGGCAAACGGCTTGCCGAGATCTCGCGCCGCTGCGGGGCGATTACCATGCCCGATCTCTTCCGCGAGCGATTCGGCAGCGCGTCGCTGGGACTGGTCGCCTCGCTGTTCATCTTGTTCTACATGTCGTTCATGATGGTGGCGCAGTTCAAAGCCGGCGCCCTGATCATGAAGATTTCCTGGGCTGGCACGGGAAATTGGTCCGAGGACCAAAAAGTCGGCCGCTATCAAATTACCGACGCGACTCTTTCCGGGCTGAACGCGAACCAATCGCCGCAAACGGCGGCGGCCTTGAAGCCGTTTGCGGGCCAGACCTTCGCTGATGAACGACAGCTGTCGGAAACGGTACAGAGCGCGCTCAAAGCGGCGAAAGTCAACGCCGACGACACGCGTCAAGTGGTGAAGCAGCTTGCAGCGGCATCGGAACTGACCGACTGGCCCTACATTGTCGGGCTGACGATTTTCACGGTCAGCGTCGTGGGCTACACGCTGATTGGCGGCTTTTTGGCCGCCGTTTGGACTGATCTCTTCCAAAGCGTGATGATGTGGTTCGGCGTCGTGATCCTGCTGTTTCTCTCGCTGCGCAGGTCGACGCGCTCAAACAGCAAGAGGCAGTCGAGAAAAACCGGCCGACCGTTGCGCAGATGAATTCGTTCGAATTCGCCAGCCGACGAGCCGTCGAAAAGACGTCGCCCGAATTCGCATTCTGTCCGGGCTACGACGGACGCCACGAAGGTCGTGAGTTTCTCCCCTTGGGTTTGGCGTTTTCGTTTTTCTGCATTTGGATCTTTGCCGGCCTGGGCTCTCCCGCCGGCGTGGTTCGCGTGATGGCCTGCAGCAGCACGACCAATATTCGCCGCTCGATTTATCTGCTCGGCGGCTACAACGCGTTCATTTACATGCCGCTGGCGATGATCTGCATCTGCGGCCGCGCGCTGATTCCCGATTTACCGGTGGGCAAAACGGACGACATCATTCCCATGATGGCGATGAAGGTGACAAGCGGCATTTCCCTCGGGCAATTCATCAGCGGTTTGATTCTTGCCGCCCCCTTTGGAGCCGTGATGGCCACGGTGAGCTGTTATCTCGTCGTGATCGCCTCAGGACTTGTGCGTGACGTGTATCAGCGGTTCTTGCGTCCGGCGGCCTCGCAGGTGGAATTGGCCCGATTGTCCTATTTCGTGATGATTCTGGTCGGCGCGATCGCCGTGCTCGCCAACATTCGGCCCGTTGATTACTTGCAGTCGCTGGTCGTATTCAGCGGCACGGGCTGCGGCGCGACGTTTTGCGTCCCCTTGCTGATGCTTGTCTTCTGGCGGCGGGCGACCGTCCCGGGAATGTTCGCGAGCATGATCACGGGCGCCGGCACGATGCTTGCCGCGTACGTGCTCGGCGGCGTGCTCGGCTACGGGAACAGTCTCATCGGCGCCGCGACCTCCTTTCGCCCGTATTTCCTGCTGGGCATCGACCCGCTCATCTGGAGCCTGGCGGTCTCGGCGATCGTTGGCGTTGGCGTGAGCTTGATCACTCGGCCCTGCGACAATGCGTTGCTGGCGAAATATTTCAACGCCCCCGACAATGAAACAACTCCATCCGGACCGGTCGGCAGCCCGGCCAAGGTGAGTGCATGAATTCCAACGGCCCAGCCATGCTCGATGATTCGCACTATCGGATCGCCGACTCCAGTCTGATATTCAGTCCGGCCCTCGTGCTCTTTCGCGAGATTCTGGATGAGAATCTGGATGAAATGATCCGCATTGCCGGTCATCCGTCTCGCCTGCGACCGCACAGCAAGACGCACAAGATGGCTGCCATCACGAAGATCGAGCTCGCCAAAGGGATCGTGAAACATAAGGCGGCCACGTTCGCCGAAGCGGAGATGCTCGCCGAGGCCGGCGCGAAGGATGTGTGCCTGGCGTACAACCCAGTCGGACCCAATGTACGGCGTGCGATCGAATTCGTTTCAAAATTCCCAGGTGTCGTGTTCATCGTCACGGCCGACGATCCGAATCAAGTGGCCGAGCTGGGGAAGGCGATGGAAGCGGCAGGACGCACGGTCGGCGTGCTGCTCGATCTCGACGTCGGCCAGCATCGCACGGGTATCGCGATCGGAGAACCGGCCGCGCGGCTCTATCAGCAAATTGCCACGACGCGCGGTCTGCGTGCCGAAGGCTTTCACGCTTACGACGGCCACGTGCATCAGCCGTCGCTCGACGAGCGCAATGAATCGGTCACCGGTATCTGGCCCGCTTTGCGGGCGTTCCGTGACTCACTCGTGCGAGAGGGGCTGACGGTTCCCCGAATCGTTGCCGGCGGCACGCCGTCGTTTTCACTCTACGCGCGGATCGACGATCCGTCGGTTGAGCTCAGTCCGGGAACGTGCGTGCTCAACGATGCCGGTTACACCAACGCGTATCGCGATTTGAAATTTCAGCCCGCGGCCGTGCTGTTCACGCGCGTTGTCAGTCGCCCGACGGCCGACCGCGTGACGGTCGATCTCGGCACCAAATCCGTGGCAACCGATTCGCCCGTGGGAGTTCGCGTCGTCTTTCCGGCAATTCCCGACGCCGTTCATGTGGCACACAACGAAGAGCACTTGGTGCTACAAACCTCGCGGGCCGCCGACTTCAAACCGGGCGACGAATTGTTTGGCGTGCCGCGGCATATCTGTCCGACCGTCGCACTGCACAAAGATGCGCACGTGATCTCGGACGGAAAACTGATCGACCGTTGGGATGTTACTGCCCGCGATCGCCGGCTGACCATTTGATCGCGCGGGCCATCCCCATGAATGACTCCTTCCGTTCGACAAGCGCGCCTGTCCGTATGAAAACGGGAATCGAGCGCCTCGACTCGCTCTTGGGGGGCGGGCTGCTTCCCGGCACTTTGACTGTGGTTCTGGGTGCGACAGGCATCGGAAAAACGCAACTCGGGCTGCAGTTTGCGCACGAGGGGACGGCCCAGGAGGGCGAGCCGGGAATTCTCTTCGACCTCACGTCGCGGGGCGATTCCCAGAACCATCGCGAGTATGCGCGGCGGCTCTGCAACTGGGATTTGCGGGAGCGTTCCGCCGACCTCGCGGTGGACCCTGCCTCGGTTTGGGACAAATCGAAGGCACGGGCCGATTATCTGCACGTCTTCGAGCGGACCGGTCGGCGGGTATCGATCGGTGATTTGGAACAGGACGATTGGAGAAGATGGAAAATTGAGCTAACCCAAAAGCTCGAGCGGTCCATCGCCTTTTTTTACGGAAATTTCATCCACGGCGTCCGCCGCTGCGTGATCGACGGGGCCGAGCCGGTCGAACGGGCCAGCGATTCATTCCAATTTCACGTGTTCGATTACATTTACCATCAAATTCTCCGCAAGGACGCCGACTGGGTGGCCCGCGACCTGTTTCGCGCTCAATTCCGGGCGAATGAAGAGCAGGTCGCCCGGCACACGTACGACCAGCGCGACATTGCGTGCGTTCTCATGTGCACCTCACATGAGGTGATGCTGGATGACCTGCTCACTCGCCCGATCGACAGCGGCGACGTGCTCAGCAACGCCAATACGATCATTCACATGGGAAAAGTCCGCGAAGGAAGCCGCATGGGCCGTGCCTTGCACGTCGCAAAACACCGCGGCAGCGCGTGCGACGACGCGATCGTTCCCTACGAAGTGACCGAACGAGGCTTGGTTCTGTCCTAAAACGCCCGGGGCGTCTTTTTGCTGCCACTGGCGGCAGCGGCCATTGGGGCCGGCCCACGAAGCCGGCGGGTCGCCCGTGCGATTGCCATTTGAGCGTCGGAGAGATTTCACTGTCCCGGTGGAGGCGCATTTCCACGCGCCAGCCGGGACAATCCTCAAAGACAACCTCGCCCGAGCGTTAAGCCCATCGCCGGGGCGGAGTTAGTCGCGTAAAATTGGAGCGATTTTGCATGTCGGACGCTGGCCAAACCGCAGGCGCCGCAAGACATTGACAATTCGCCGATGCCGGATTAACTTCCTCGCCGCCAGCGGCCGATCTGGCAGGTGGATTCTCGACCGGTGGCGTTCTGTGCTGAACGCGTCGCCGGTCAGATCCTTGGGATCGGCAGGGTGGCCGCTTCGACTGTGACGTCGTCAAGGATTACAAACATCTTGTCCGACGCCTGACCGGGGCCTCCCCGAATCTCGGTCGCGCGTCCCAAGTCAGCCCGCGCTGAGAAAAGACCCATGCCAAATTTTAGTCGTCGACGCTCGCTGTTGGCCGTGCCGCTGATTCTGATTTTGAACTCGCCGGTCTTCGCGCAGAATCCCTACGAGTGGGCCGAGAAGATGTTCGACTCCACCAGCCACGACTTCGGTGCCGTGGCCCGTGAAGCCAGCGTCTCGCACCGCTTCCGGGTCAAGAACCTCTACAAGGAAGACGTACAGATTCAGAATGTGACCGCCTCGTGCGGTTGCACCTCGCCGCAATTCAACAACACGCCGATCAAGACGGGCGAATCGACCTACATCGACGTCACGATGGACACCCACAAGTTCCAGCACGACAAGAGCTCGACCGTCACCGTCACCTTCGCCCAGCCACAGTACGCGGTCGTCACGATTCCGGTCAAAGTCTACATCCGCACCGACGTCGTTTTGTCGCCGGGGTCGATCAATTTTGGCGCGGTCGACATGGGCGCAGGCCAAGAACGTAAGATCGAGTTGTCGTACGCCGGCGACCCCAACTGGGCGATCACGAAGGTCGTCACCAACAACGACAACCTCAAGGCCCAAGTCAAAGAGACGATGCGGCAAAACGGCCAAGTCGGTTACGACCTGATTGTGGGCCTCTCGCCAAAGGCGCCAGCCGGTTATCTGCGCCAACAGATCATGCTCACGACCAACGATCAGGCCGGGCAGATTCCGGTGCTGGTTGAAGCGCGGGTCGAGTCGGACGTGACCGTCACACCGTCGGTCGTGCAACTCGGTTCGGTCTTGCCCGGCAAGGAGAAGCTTCAAACCGTCATCCTGCGCGGCAGCAAACCGTTCGTCATCGAGAAGGTGGAATGTGATTCAGGCCACGGCATGTTCAAAATGCCCAAGTTGACGCAAGACTCGAAGCCGGTGCATGTGATCGCTTTGACCTTCACGGCCCCGAAAGAATCGGGCACGGTCCAGGAAAAATTCATCGTGAGCATCGCCGGACGTAAAGACCCTGTGGTTTTCACGGCAACGGGGACGATCGAGACGGCTCAACAGATCCAGCCGTAGTCGTCGGTCGGCTCGAAAAATAGTAGGTAACACTGGCGGCACGGCCGCCAGTGTTCGTTTAATGTCCGGCGTGCCGCGGACATTGGCGGAGCGAGCGTAGCTCCGCCCTGCCATTTTTCGATCCTTTTCACCGGATTTGACTTCATGTCTGCTCTTGTGCCTACCGTTATCGGAACTTCGATCGACATCGGCTCCGGTCCTCATCTCGACATTCTGAAGTCGGCCGGGTTTGAGTTCCGCGAAGTGTCGCGGAGCGTGAATCTGCGGAACAACGATCAGCTCATCTTGGCTTTGACGGCGGCCGACGCCGTCATCGCCGGGGCCGAGCCCTACCCCCGCAACGTCATCGAGGCTCTGCCCAGGCTGCGAGCCATCGCCCGCTCTGGCGTTGGCTACGACGCGATTAACCTGGCCGCCTGTGATGCGGCGGGCATCGTCGTAATGACGACTCCCGGCGTCAACCATCATTCGGTCGCGGAGCACACTTTGGCCCTGCTCTTTGGCGTGGCCCGCGACTTCCCGATGGCCGACCGCCGCGTGCGCGACGGCAAGTGGAAACGGACCAACGGCCCCCGCGTGATGGGTTCGACCATCGGCATCGTGGGGCTGGGCCGCATCGGCCAGGCCG
The DNA here is from genome assembly GCA_963752185.1 of uncultured Planctomycetaceae bacterium. Classification (GTDB taxonomy): domain Bacteria; phylum Planctomycetota; class Planctomycetia; order Planctomycetales; family Planctomycetaceae; genus DASPSM01. The sequence continues at coordinate 804,054 of CAVVXK010000003.1, forward strand.
TGGCCACCCGGGCAATCGGCGTCGGCATGAAGGTGCTGGCGTACGAACCGTTCCCCGCGCAAGCGTTTCTCAAAGACTGGCCGGACGTGGTGCTGACGTCGCTCGACGATTTGTTCGCGAAGTCTGATTACGTCTCGCTGCATCTCCCGCTCTCGCCCGAGTCACAGCACCTGATCAATGCCAAATCGCTGGCCCGCATGAAGCGAGGCTCGGTCCTGATCAATACGGCACGCGGCGGGCTTGTCGACGAAAACGCGCTTTGCGACGCACTGCGAACCGGTCATCTCCGCGGGGCGGCCCTCGACGTGTTCGAGGTCGAGCCGCTGCCGCTCTCCAGTCCGCTCTTGCAATTCGACAACGTGCTCTTTGCCGGCCACACAGCAGGAATCGATAACGAGTCGAAGCACGATACGTTCAAGATGTGTGCGGACAATCTGGTTGCCCTGTACAAAGGGGGCTGGCCGGCCGAGTGCGTCGTCAATCTCCGCGGGTCGAGCGGCTGGACGTGGTCGCGGGGCTGATTCGCCGGCGCGAGTCGCCTATTTTCCCGTGTTGAGCGCTTGCTGTCCGACGGCTTCTGCGTTCGGCTCCGGGCTCGATTGTGCCGCGGGCAGCCCACCGAAGAGATAGAGATAGGAATTACCGACCGCATCGGTGAGCGACAGGGCCACCTTTTGGCCCGCGGGGGCAACCTCGAGACGCCAGTCTTTCGCGCAAAGGGAAGTTCGCTGGGGAGGGGCAACGTGAGCAGTCTCTTGTGCTCGCGAACGTCCCAAACGTGCACGGCCCGTTGCTCGGGCGAGATGACCAGCACGAGTCGCCCGTCGGCGGAGAATGCCACCGGACCATTTTCGAGTGGCAGGCCGGCGAGGTAGCCGATCTCTTGACACGTGATGGTGTTCCAGAGTTCGACGCCCCCAGCCGCCGAAACGGCCAAGAGCGGATCGACCGGTGAAAACGCCACGTTGTTGTTGAAATCGCGGTGCCCAATCGAGCCCGCGCGCAGCCGGCCGGTCGGCAACTCGTAAAGGCAAATTGCGCTCGACCTCTCGGGATGCAAGGTGGCCACCAGATCGTCGCGGCGGCTAAACGCGGCCCCCAGATGCTGCAAGTGATAAAACGGTTCGGCGGCCAATTGGATTTTCCGACCCGTTTTCACGTCGTAGGCCGAGAGAGCCATCTGATCACTGTTCATCGAACCGCGGGCAACGTAGAGCGTGCCATCGGCGGCAAAGTGGACTTTGCAGGCGGCCCAGCCTTGCGGCAGCTCGATTTGCAACTGGCGGCGTCCACTGTCCGCGTCGACGATTTCGATTTTTCCAGCATCACCGACAGCCAGTTGCAACTGATCGGCGGAAAAGGCGACGGAGTGAGCGTCGGTCGCGCGAACATCCGTCAACAGCACGGGACGCCGTCCCGAAACATCCCAGATCTGAAAACTTCCGGGGCTGCGTTTGTCGGCGCGTCTCGAGACGGCCATGCGTCCGCCGTCGCGCGAGAAAGCAACGCCCGAGACGGCGCCATGCTTTCCGATGTTGGGAACGAGAGTCCGCTGAGGCGTAATCGAGGCGTCGAAGATCTCGATCGCTCCGTCGCGCGCCGAAGTCGCGAGCCAGCGCCCGTCGGGCGAATAAGCGACGCACCAGAGTCCAACGGTGACGGGCTTCTCCGCCGTAGCGTCGTACACCCGCCGCGGCGCGGCCGTCCAGCCCTGCTGGCTGGCCAGATCCCACAAGAAGAGCACTCCGTCGCCGCCGCAGGAGGCGATCTGACGTCCGTCGGGCGAGAATCGCACCGATTCGATATGGCTGCGTTGCTGCGAAAAGGAGGCGCGCAAACCTCGCGAAGCGACGTCAAAGACGCGAATCGTTCCGCCTCCGCCCGAAGCGATCATTGTCGCGTCGCGGTTGAACGACGTCGAATGGGCCCCTTCGGCGTGGCGGGTGCCATGCCGATCCAAATTCGGCATACTCCAAAATTGAACCCTCTCGTCATCACCTGCGGAGGCCAAAATATGCCCTTCGTCGGCCCAGGCGATACTCTGGATCCGTCCGGTGTGTGCTTGCGCCGATTTGATTTCGCCTTTGGTCGCGAGGTCCCAGAGTTTGAGAACGCCACTATTGTCACCCGAAACCAGCCGCGTTCCGCTTGCCTCGAAAAGCACGCACACGACTTCGCTCTTGTGTCCGTTTAAGGTGAAGCGCTCTTTGCCCGTGGCCGCGTCCCAGATCTTCACGGAATGATCTTCGCTCGCCGTTGCCAGCAGAGTCTGGTCGGGCGAAAACTCGACCCAGTTCACGTCTTCCGTGTGCCCCGTGCAGACGCAGATGTTTCGGCGCGTGACGGCATCCCAAACGCGGGCCGTGCGATCGCGACCAGCCGAGGCAATTCGCGAACCGTCGCGCGAAAATGTGACGTAATAGACGTCGTTCGCGTGCCCCTTGAGTAAGCCGACTTTTGGCAGGAGGCCGACTGCCTGTGCGGGATGGCACAGCCGCCAGAGGTATTGCCAATCGAATCCGCGCCGGTCGACTTGCCCCGGTGCGGGCACGTGGCGCTCGAGCAAAGCCGCCATTTCGTCGCCAGCTTGCGGGTTATCGCGTAGCCGCTCGGCATTCTCGTGCCACAGATTAAATGCGCTTGAAATGTCTCGCGAGTAGGAAGCCGCCGTGTCGACTTCGATCACCTCGCGTTTTGGCCAACGTTGCAGCACCAAGAGCACCACAAGCACGGTGAACACCAGAGTCGTCGAGACGATCCGGACGGCCCGGCGCTGCCGGCGATACGCCTTGGCGATCCGCCGAATCCAACCGATCGGCCGCGCGAGGACCGGCAGTCCGGCGATAAACCGGTCGAGATCGTTCGCCAAATGGCCAGCGGAGGGATAGCGGGTGGCCGGATCCTTTTCGAGACACTTCAGGCAAATCGCCTCGACATCGCGCGGCACGTCACGACGCAGTTGAGTCGGCGGAACCGGTTCTTCGGTCGCCAGACGCCGCAGCGTGTCGATATCGGTCGTGCCTTCGATCGGACGGCGGCCGGTCAGCAGTTCGTAAAGGATCACTCCCAGCGAATAGACGTCCGCCGGCGCGCCGACTTCGCGCGTTTTTCCTTCGGCCTGCTCGGGGGCCATGTACCCGGCCGTCCCCAGAATGGTGGCGGTGACCGTGACGGCTTCCTCGGAGCCGAAGAGCTTCGCGATGCCGAAATCGGTGATCCGTGGCTCGTAGTGCTCGGGCGGCAGGTCGTCAACGTCTTTGTTGCCATCGTCTCGCTTCGAAACATCGGTTCCCGTGATTCCCAGGAGCACATTGCCCGGCTTCAAGTCGCGATGAACGACGCCGACCGCGTGCGCCTGCGCGACGCCCTTCGCCGTCAACAGTGCCCACCGCGCGGCGATGAGAATCGGAACGGGGCGTTTGGCGTCGACCTGTTGTCGCATCCAGGCCGCCAGGGTCGGGCCTTCGCACAATTCCTGCACGATGTACGGCAATCCGTTCGCTTCGCCCGCCTCGTAGACCGGGATGATGTTGGGGTGCCGCAGGGCCGCCAGAACGCGGGCCTCGCGGGTAAATCGCAGCTTCGCTTCGTGGGAACACAGAGTTTCGGCCCGGGCGACTTTGAGCGCCACCAGGCGGCCCAGCTGGGGATCGCGAGCTTTGAAAACAACTCCCGATCCCCCGGCGCCGAGTCTTCCCAGCAGTTCAAACCGGCCGACTTGCGATTTGGTCCCTTCAATGACCGGGCTGGTCCAAGTCACCGGCCCCGACATGGTCCAGGTTTCGCCCAAAGGTCGCGGAGTGCTTGAGGCCGGCGGCAGCGTTGGTTTGGCGTCCGGTCCGGTCGCCTGCATCGCCTTCAGCAGTGTGATCAGAGCGGCCGACTGTTCGGCAAAGCGTTTGGCGATCTCCCGCTCGATCTCCTCCGTCGGAAGGCCCGCGGCAATGGCCTCGCGGGCCCGTGCGATCAACTGCGCAAGCGCCGGGTCGAGGCGGTTTGTACCGGGGTCAGAAGACGCCGAATTGGGCCCTTCCATCGCAATTCCCCGAATCCGGCTGCATTTCGCTGAGATGGTCCGACGGCCTGACTGCCGATTTCGCCGCAGCCGCCGAGTTTATACGAACGCGGACATCGAAACACGAGAATCCGCGCAAAATTTGCTTCATCTGAGCCAAGTACTCAAAGCTCGTCCCACTGGCAGGCGGCCGTGTGTTGCATAGAATTCGATCTGGCGAACGCAAAGGACTGCTCACGGAATCCGTCCTTGGAAGATCACGAAACAAGCCAAGAAAACACGCCTTTAGCGGGACCTGGCGCCGATGCGGGCGCCGTGGACCTGCGGGAGTCCATTCGGCGGTTACCGACGACGTCCGGCGTGTATCTGATGAAGGACGCCTTGGGGCGGGTGATCTACGTCGGCAAGGCGGTCAATTTGCGGAGCCGCGTCGGCAGCTACTTCAACGCCGCCGCCGCCGAGGATATTCGGACCGCCAACCTCGTCCCCGAAATCCGCGGCGTCGATTTCATCGAGACCCAAAGCGAGGTCGATGCGCTTTTGCTCGAGGCCCGCCTGATCAAGGACGTGCAGCCCCGGTTCAATCAGGAACTGAAGGACGACAAAACCTTTCCGTATCTCGAAATTCGCATTCGCGAGGACTTTCCCCGCGTCGAATTCACCAGGAAACCGCGGCCGCGGGGGACCAAGCTTTACGGCCCCTTCACAAACGCGAAGAAGCTGCGGGGCGCGATCAGTGTGTTGCAAAAGATTTTCCGCTTCCGCACTTGCTCACTCGACATTGCCGAGGGGGACGACCGCTGGCGCTGGTTCCGGCCGTGCCTGTTGCACAGCATCAACCAATGCACGGCCCCCTGCAATCTGCGAATCAGCCGCGAAGACTATCGCCGCAATATCCGCCGTCTCATCCTGTTCCTCGACGGCAAGAAAGTGAAGCTGCTGAGGGAAATGAAGCGGGAAATGGCGCAGGCGTCGGCCGAATTGAAATTCGAGAAGGCGGCCCGCATTCGCGACGAGATCAAGTCGCTCGAAAACCTCGATCTGTGCGGCAAGCTCGCCGAGAACGCGCAACCTGAGGTGTTTTACATCGATCCGAAAAAGGGGATGGCCGGGCTCAAGAAGATTTTCGATTTGCCGACGATGCCGCGACGGATCGAGGGGGTCGACATCGCCCATCTGCAAGGAGGCGAGACGGTCGCCAGCCTCGTGCAGTTCATCGACGGGCTGCCGTTCAAACACGGGTACAAGCGCTACAAGATTCGCACGGTTCAGGGCGTCGACGACTTCGCCTCGATCCGCGAAGTGGTCAGTCGCCGGTTCCTGCGACTGGCCAAAGAGGGGGAATCGCTGCCCGATCTCCTGCTCATCGACGGCGGCAAGGGGCAACTGAGCGCGGCGGTCGCGGCTCTCGACGCGATCGGGTCCAAGCCGCCGCTCGTGCTTTCGCTCGCGAAGCAGGAGGAAGAGATTTTTCTGCCCGGGGAATCCGAATCGCGAAAGCTGTCCAAGCACTCGTATGCGCTGCGACTCTTACAGTATGTCCGCGACGAAGCGCATCGCTTCGCACAGCACTACCATCACATTTTGAGACGAAAATCGACCCTCGGGGACTGACGCCTGGCCCACGAACAGCCGTCCGTGGGCTTAAGTTTGACATTTGCGCAAATCGCCAGATCGCTACAATCTCCCGCGTGAAAATCCGGAGCCGCCTGCTTACCAAGGTCATCGCTTTCGTCGGAGTGGCGCTCGTCCGCGCGCTGTTCAAGACCTGTCGGTTGCGAGCCGAGCCGGAAGTCCCGGGCGTCAATCCCTACGAGACGACGGGCGAGAACCGCTACCTGTACTGTGTCTGGCACGACCAGATCGTGTTGACCGTTTTCAGCGGCCGGCCGAAGAACATGGCCGGCCTCGTCAGCGGACATCAGGATGGCTCCTTCCTGGCCGATGCGATGAAACTCGTGGGGATCACCTCGGTTCGCGGATCATCCAAGCGGGGTGGCAGCCGTGCGATGGGCGAGCTCTTGCAGCGGGTCCGCAAATACCATGTGGCGATCACGCCCGACGGTCCACGCGGCCCGCGCCGCAAATTGAAGACGGGCATTGTGTTCCTCGCTTCACACTCGGGTCGGGGCATCATTCCGTCGGTTTACGCGTGCCGTCGCGGCTGGCGGATTCAGGGAAATTGGACCGACATGCTGATGCCCTGGCCGTTCACCACAATTTATGCCACCGGTGGTCCCCCCTTTGTCGTTCCCCCAAATCTCGACCGCGGCGAACTGGACCAGTACGTCGAGCGGCTCGAGCGGGAAATGGATCGCCTCCAAGCCATCGTCGACGAGGCCGCATTGACCGGCCGCCCGACTGTGGCACCCTCGCCAAACGTCAATTCGCAGCCGCAAACTCGGGCCGCCGCTTAAAGCGAACTTAACCCGATTCCGGGCGATCCGGCGGCGCAAACGCTGCGGAAATACCGCACTTTTACGGGTCATCTCAGTGCTCGCGGCACGAGCGGAATCCGCATTGCCGCGATTTAAACGCCGCGATATCCTTCGCTCCCCACGGACGCGCCCGGCTGAGATCCAGGGCCGCAATCCAGGGAAGGGAGGCAACTCGTGGATTTCTCACACGGACCGATCGCCGACTCGAGCGCTTTGATCGAGCGCACCGGAATACCGCGAAAAGTTCTCTCCCGACTGTTCGATTCGACAAAAGTCGGCGTCGGATTCCGCGTGCTGGATGTGGGATGCGGACAAGGCGAATTGGCCGCCTATTTCAGCTCTCTTGGAATCCTTTGCACCGGGATCGACGAGTCCCCCGCGAATGTGGTCCAGGCACGCCGCGTTGCGCCGGCCTGTGATTTCACCTGCGCTTCGATCAACAACCCGGTTAACGGGCCGCGAGGCGGCTTTGATCTGATCCTCGTCCGCGAGGCGTCGCCGTTTCAGACCTCGCTGTTATCACCGGCGGCCGTTTCGAGCAGCCTGCAGCTTCTGTCACGCGTCCGTCCGGGCGGCTGCCTGGCCTTTTTGACGCGGACCGACAGCGCAGCGATCGCGTCTGCCGGCCATCAGCTCGCCTGTTACGCCCGGCATTTCGGCTTCTTGCCGGGAAGTGCCGATTTCCACGAATTGCCGGACGGTCACATCATCGGTCGCACGCTGCGACAGCGTTCGAGCGTACAGACCGGCTCCGGATATGTGATTGCCTTGCTGCGATTGCCGCCGCAGGTGCTGAGCGAAGAAGAATGGCGTAAGGCGGCCGAGGCAGCCGCGCGAGTGACGGCGGGATCGTGCTGCCAATGGGCGGCCAGGAGTTCCACCGGTTACCGCGCCAAAGCGGCCTGATTGAGCGATTCAAAATCCTGCGGCGGGGGCTGCGCGATGCACATTTTCTTTTCGGTCGGCGAACCGAGCGGCGACCAGCACGCGGCCCACTTGATCCGCGCGCTCACTCGCCGTCGCCCCGATCTGGAGCTCAGCGGCTACGGCGGCCCGAATATGCGCGAGGCCGGATGTCGGCTCGCTTGCGAGTTGACCAACCTCGCCGTGATGGGCGTGTTTCAGGTGCTGCCTCTGTTGTGGACGTTTTACAAACTCGTCAAACAGGCCGAGCGGATCTTCCGCGAATCGAAGCCCGATGCCGTCGTGCTCATCGACTTTCCCGGTTTCAACTGGTGGATCGCCCGCAAGGCGAAGGCCGCCGGAATTCCCGTCTTTTATTACCTGCCGCCGCAATTGTGGGCGTGGGCCCCGTGGCGCGTGCGGCGGATGCGGAAGTTCGTCGACCACATTCTCTGCGGGCTACCGTTCGAGCCGGATTGGTATGCCAAGCACGGCCTTACCGCGGAATACGTCGGACATCCGTTCTTCGACGAGGCGGCCGAGCACAAACTGAATGACGAGTTCTGCCAGAAGTGGCTGGGAGGTGACCGGCCGATCGTAGCCATCCTCCCCGGGTCGCGGCATCACGAAATCGAGTACAACTTCCCGCTCCAGATCAAAATGATGGAGCGGATCGTGGCCAAGTTTCCCGACGTACAATTCCTCGTCGCCTGCCACAAGGAGCGGCAGCTCAAGCGTTGTCGTGAATTGCTCAAGGCGCACGGCCGACCGCTGCCGGTCGAATTGCACGTCGGCCGCACCCCCGAGATTGTCGAAGTCGCGTCGTGCTGCGTGATGGTCTCGGGGTCGGTCAGCCTCGAAATGCTGGCCCGGGCAAAGCCGGCCGTTGTCATTTATCGAATCAATCCGCTGACGTACCTGCTGTACCTCCCGCTGGTAAACATCACGTCGATGACGCTGCCCAATCTGATTGCGAAGCAAAGGCTGCTGCCTGAGTGGCTGGTCGTGCTTCATCCCGAGCGCGACGTTCAGGCAATGTCGGCCGTGATCGAAGAATGGCTCGGCAATCCGCTCTCGCTCGCGCGGGCAGCCCGCGATTTGCGCAACCTCCGCGACGAAGTCATGAAGGTCGGGGCGACTGGCCGCACGGCCGACCGCATCCTCAGCGAGTTGGGCCCATCGAGTCCCGCTCAAAGTTTCGCCCGAGCCGCATGACCCTGGCCCCCGCGACGGCTACAATCGGCCAGCCGTCGACTGATGGGCCAATCGACGGGTCATGAGGATCGAACATGCTCACGCAGCGCGTGCGGATCGGCATTGTCGGAGCGGGTAACAACACCCGGCTTCGCCACGTTCCGGGATTTCGGCACGTTCCCGGCGTCGACATTCTGGGCGTCGTCAACCGCACTCCGGAATCGACGGCCCGAGCCGCGAAGGAACTGGAAATTCCCCGAGTCTATTCCGATTGGCGCGCGCTGATCGACGATCCGGAAATCGATGCCGTGATGATCGGCACCTGGCCCAATCTGCACTGCGAAGTGACCTGCGCCGCGTTGGAAGCCGACAAGCACGTGCTCACTGAGGCCCGCATGGCTCGCAACGCCGAAGAGGCCCATCGCATGTGCGACGTCGCTCATCGGCACCCCGACCTGGTGAAACAGATCGTCCCCAGTCCCTTCGGTCTCGTCCAAGACCAATATGTGAAGGACTTGATTGCGGAAGGCCTTCTGGGCGAGATCCGTGAAGTCGTCGTGATCGGAGCCACGGACGCGTTCGCCAAGGCCAACGCGCCGCTGCACTGGCGGCAAGATGCCGAGATCAGCGGCGACAACGTTCTTTCGATGGGCATTCTGCATGAGACCGTGCTGCGCTGGGCGCCGCCTCCGACGCGAGTTTGGGCACAAAAGGCCACGTTCGGTGCCACTCGGCCGTCGCCGGACGACAAGGGAACAGCGCCGGTCACTGTTCCCGACAGTGTGCAGGTCGCTACCGAATTGGAAAACGGAGGCCGCGGCCTCTATCACCTGAGCGGCGTGTGCCATTTCGGTCCGGGACATCAGATTCATCTCTACGGCAGCGAGGGGACGATCAAGTACGAAATCTCTCCGATCGAGCGGCTGCTCACGGCGCGCACCGGCGACAACCAATTGCTCGAATTCGAGATTCCCAAGGAAAAGCGCGGCGGCTGGCGCGTCGAGGCCGAATTCATCGGTGCGATTCGCGGGAACGAAAAAGTCCGCTTCACCGACTTCGCGACGGGGATGAAATACATGGAATTCACCGAAGCGGTCGCCCGCAGTGCCCGAACGGGCGCAGCCGTGTCGCTGCCGCTACCGGAATACGCGCACGTCAGATAACTTCCATCGGGGCCGAAAGCGGAGTGTGATGCCAGAGACTTTTGAGAATGAGCTGCGGGTGGCCATCGAGGCCGTGCGGGCGGCTTCCCGCGTCTGCCGCAGCGTGCAGGAAAAAATCACGCCGGACGTGATGCAAAAAGACGATCGCAGCCCCGTCACGGTCGCCGATTTTGCCAGCCAGGCCGTCATTTGCCGGGCGCTCGGCGCCGCTTTTCCGAGCGATCCGATCATCGGCGAAGAGGAATCCTCCAAGCTCCGGCAGGAAGAAAACAGCCCGTTTCTCGATCGGATTCTGGCCGAACTGCGCCGGTTGGGATCGAGACTTGCGGCAAAGAGGCTTGCGCCTGGATCGATCGAGCCTCGCAAAAAGCGTATGTGCCCCGTTTCTGGACGCTCGATCCGATCGACGGAACCAAAGGCTTTGTCCGCAAGGAACAATACGCAATCTCACTTGCGCTCGTGATCGACGGACAAATTCAGGTCGCCTTGCTGGGCTGTCCCAATTTGGCGTGTGACGCGTCAGGCGGAAAAATCGGCACGCTGCTGTACGCGATTCGCGGAAAGGGAAGTTGGTCTCTCCCCTTGAACGGCGAGAGCGATCCGCGAGCGGTCCGCGCGAGCACCGTCTCCGATCCAAAGCAGGCCCGATTTTGCGAGTCGGTCGAAGCGGCCCACACGGCGCAAGGCTTGGCGGCAAAAGTCGCCGCGATGCTGGGCATCGTGCGGGAGCCGTTGCGGCTCGATAGCCAGGCGAAATACGCAGTGGTCGCCCGCGGCGACGCCGAAATCTATCTGCGGCTGCCGGCGAAGTTCGGCTACAAAGAAAAAATCTGGGATCATGCCGGCGGCGTGCTGATCGTCGAAGAGGCGGGGGGCTCCGTCTGCGACGTGACGGGAAAATCTCTCGAATTCAATCACGGCCACGAACTCTTGGCCAATCGTGGCGTCGTCGCCGCCAATCGCCCGCTGCATCCGCGCGTGCTTGAAGCGCTGCACGAAATCTACAAAACGCTACCGCCGCCTCAGCAGCCAACGTCGTAACCGGGCAACATGCGCACGAACCGTCCGAAACGTATGGCCAGCTGCGAGCTTGTCTCGCAACGCGCGATGCCGAACGAGTGCGCTCGATGGCACGCTGGTGTGCGATATCGGATTTAAGGCAAGCTGGCAGCTTGCCCTCCGAGCACCTACCTCCCATACCGAACGGCTGCGCCGAGGAGGCGGCCCAGGTTCCACACGGTGGGCTTGTAGTAAAGATCCAACAGCCGCCACGAAACCGGTTCGGGATTCGCGTGCGTCGAAAACCAC